>JANYFL010000066.1 GCA_025362735.1 Betaproteobacteria bacterium
TCCGCCTCCGGCAGCTGAGCGACCCAATCTGCAGCCGCTCGCACATCCACCCTCGCCCAAACCGGGACTATGAGATCGGTCACACGGCCTAGCTCTTGGCCCGATAGGAAGACTTTCTGCGCAAACTCAGCAGCGCCGGCGGGATTTCGTAGTGCATAGCCTCCCAGCATATTGGCCAATAATCGGTCCTGCAGAGTTGGGTCGCTTTGCGACATAATCCAAGAAGCAGCCGCGCCGAAATCTTTCTTTCCCCAACCCTGCGCAATGGCATCCTCGAGTTCAAAGGGGCGCTCCCCTTCCGGCAATTGCAGCAACCACAGAGCAGCATCTTCAGGAAGATCCTGCCTCAGTTCGGAGCGGCAGACAGCGGCTAGGACTCCCTGCTTCCAGCCGCGGTCCGGCAACGCGACCAGATAGCTGCACAAGCCTTCAATATCCCGCCGCAGCCACACCGCCACACCGGTCTCGACGAGCGCGTCGTTGGATTGGAATCGGTTCCTAGACTCCAACCACGCCATCGCTTCCGCCGGCTTCGCTTCAGCCCACTTTTCCAGCGCCTTCAGGGCGAGCGGCTCCGTTAGAAGATCCGGGGCAAGTAAGTTGAGAAGGTTGCGGGCGTTTCCCGACGTTAATAGAGCCTCGATTTCCTTTTGGACCCTACCTTTGAGATCAATATCAGCGGTTGCTCTCCAGCGAGTGACGCGCGCGGCGAAAACGCGGTCGTCGAACGCGTCTCTCTCGGGCCCGAGATCAATCGACGGACCGCGAGATCCACCATGTTTGCCGGAGGCTTCGCTTCGCGCGCCCGACAGAATGCTCAGGGCCGCTGTTGACGACGCTCCCTCGGGTCTGGTCCGGGTAAGTCGAACCACTAAACCCGCGAGAATCACGAATACTCCGAAAGAAATTGTTCTATTCCACCTCATAGAGCTGGCGGCACGTTTATTTCACAAGTATGCCGTTTCTTATATAGGCGAATCATTTCATTGGTGGCGTGCTTCCGCCCGAACGAACAGAAGCACGCTTTCTTATCGCCAGATCACGCGCAACAGCTCTGCGTCACTGCACGGTAATCTCGTCGATATTGCCGTAGTCCTGTCCGGTTGACTTTAGCTGAATCGAGTTACCGGTACCACCGTTGAGATTCACCGTGACGGTTTTAGTGGCCCATGTCGTCCATGGCCCCCCCGTGTTATCGAAAGTGATGTTCGTCGCGACGCCATTTACTACGAGCTGCCCGGTGCGGGCAGGGAGAGCAAGAGCGTAGCGAATGATTACTGTTTTGGTACCGCCCGAGCCCCCGTTCACGTTATTGAATGTAAGCGTCCCGCCGGTTGTTGGAAAGTTGGCATAGCCGGTACCGTTGAAGCCAGCATTTGTGGCTTCGATTACGGTGCCGCCTGCGACGACCGCCGACTCTGCTGGATAAATGATCGGTCCAATTGCACCTGGAACCGGGTTTAAAATATAGCTGAGGGCTCCGCTTGGGTTTCCGGCGATCTCATTGACGTTTGTATAGTAAGATGTTCTTATCTCGCCCGCCGTAAAATTGCCTGCGTCATAATCATATTGTCCCCATTTCGGATTGAGAGCATGTGGCGCTTGGAGCGCATCACCAGATGTCCAGGTATCGTAGCCAAAATTGATTCCGGTCGCGTTATACTTGCTTACGCCGTCGATGAAAACTTCAAACTTTCCGGCGTTGAGATGTGAAACCACGAAGTGAGCAACAATCGAGACCCAGCGGTTGCGTGGAAAATTGGAATACACAAGAGCGTCAGTGGGCGTGCCGCAGTTCCCGCGGTGCGATACTCGCAGGTCGGTATTAACCATGTTGAACATTGCCGCCCAGGAGTTACATGCCGAGTTGCTCGCGAATAATTGGCCGATGCCGGCAGTCTTATTTTTTGGATAACCCGGATCCGGCAAATAGATATAAAATCCGTACCAGCCTTCTTTTTGGTACTGCTGGGGGCCGCAGCCTTCCGTGCCACGCGCCAACCGAGTACCGTCGTAGGCTGATTGATGCCACGTAAATTTTACGCATGGCTGTCCATTTAGCGTAGTAACCACTGG
>JANYFL010000050.1 GCA_025362735.1 Betaproteobacteria bacterium
ATTTCAACGGCTGAAGATCCGGCTGAAATGCAATTGGCAGGCGTGAATCAGGTCAACCTGAACGACAGGGCGGGTCTGACCTTTGCCGCTGCATTGAAGTCTTTCTTGCGTCAGGATCCGGACATCATCATGGTGGGCGAAATCCGCGATCTGGAGACTGCAGATATCGCGATCAAGGCAGCGCAGACCGGACATATGGTGTTTTCTACTTTGCACACCAACGACGCTCCAACCACGTTAACGCGGCTTATGAATATGGGCGTGCCCACATTCAATATTGCGGCCAGCGTGATTCTGATCACCGCCCAGCGTCTCGCCCGGAAGCTGTGTTCCTGCAAGGAAGTGCATAGCGCTCCAACCCAGGCTCTGCTTGATGCTGGATTCACTGAAGAAGATCTTGACGGTGGCTGGCAACTCTACAAACCGGTCGGATGCGATATTTGCAAGGGCAGCGGCTACAAGGGCCGAGTGGGGATTTATCAGGTGATGCCGATTACCGAAGCCATGCAAAACATCATTCTCGAAGGGGGTAACGCGTTGCAGATTGCGGCCCAGGCCAAGTTGGAGGGGGTGAATGACTTGCGCCGTTCCGGTTTGTTGAAAGTGAAACAAGGTGCAACCTCGATTGAAGAAGTTCTTGCCGTTACCAATGTTTAGGCAATGGTTCTGTACTGAAGCACAGGAGATTTGAACATGGCGACAGCCAACTTGGCGCAGAGAAAATCCGGGAAAGAGTTCGTTTTTGTCTGGGAAGGTAAGGATAGAAACGGAAAGTCAGTCCGCGGTGAAATGCGCGCAGCCGGTGATGCCCTGGTCAATGCGACCTTGCGTAAACAAGGCATCCTGGTTAGCAAAGTCAAGAAGCAAAGCTTTAGCCGTGGCCGCAAGATCACTGACAAAGACATCACACTGTTTACGCGCCAGCTTGCAACCATGATGAAGGCGGGTGTGCCGCTGCTTCAGTCTTTTGACATTGTGGCGCGCGGGCACGCCAATCCTTCCGTGGCGAAATTGCTGAATGACATTCGGACCGATATCGAAACCGGTTCCAGCATGACTCAGGCTTTCCGCAAATATCCGCTGTATTTTGACCCTCTGTTTTGCAATCTCGTTTCTGCCGGTGAGCAAGCAGGTATTCTGGATTCCTTGCTGGATCGCCTGGCGACTTATAAGGAAAAAATTCAGGCCATCAAGAGCAAGATCAAAGCCGCCCTGTTTTATCCAGTGGCTGTGCTTGCGGTTGGTTTTATTGTAACCGCGGTTATCATGATTTTTGTGATCCCGGCCTTCAAGAGCGTGTTCAGTAGTTTCGGCGCCGATCTTCCTGCGCCGACCTTGTTTGTGATGGCCATTTCAGACTTTTTTGTCGCCTATTGGTACATCATTTTTGGCTTGCTATTCGGTGGCATTTATTTCTTTCTCCAGGCATGGAAGCGATCTGAAAAAGTACAAGCTTTCATGGATCGTGCTTTATTGCGCGCTCCCATATTTGGTGAACTCGTGCGCAAGTCTTCGATTGCACGCTGGACACGAACCTTATCTACGATGTTTGCCGCAGGCGTACCGCTGGTCGAAGCGCTGGATTCGGTGGGCGGGGCATCCGGCAACTATGTTTATGCTGAAGCCACCAAGAAAATTCAGTCCGATGTCAGTACCGGTGTCAGTTTGACCAATGCGATGCAGAACACCAATGTCTTTTCCAGCATGGTGGTGCAGATGGTCGCGATCGGTGAAGAATCCGGTTCGCTCGACAATATGCTGAGCAAGGTCGCTGACTTTTTCGAAGCCGAGGTCGATGATGCCGTTGACGCCTTGTCCAGCTTGCTGGAGCCTTTGATCATTGTCATTCTGGGTGTACTGGTTGGTGGCATGGTGGTAGCGATGTATCTGCCGATCTTCAAGCTCGGTCAGGTCGTTTGAATCGCATGCACGTTTTGCTGTTGCGCCGGTTCTGATGCCGTTTCCAATCGAGGGTCTGTGGCTGTTCGCCGGAATTTGCGGCTTTTTTGGATTGCTGATTGGCAGCTTTCTGAATGTCGTGATCCGGCGCGTGCCGGTCATGCTGCAAAAGGAAGAGCAGGCTTTTCTCGATGCGCATGCAGGCAAGACTCCATCCGCAGAGTCTTACAACCTGATTGCCCCGCGTTCGCGTTGTATGGCTTGCGGCCATCAGATCACGGCGGCTGAAAACATTCCCATCCTCAGTTATCTGTTCTTGCGCGGACGATGTTCGAGTTGCAAGACTCCGATCGGCATCCGCTATCCGATTATTGAAGGCTTGAGCGGCTTGCTGTCTTTTCTGGTAGCGGCGAGCTTGGGTCCGACATGGTCAGCCCTGCCCGCATTGCTTTTTTTGTACTTTCTGATCGCGCTAACCTTCATCGATATTGATACCCAATTACTGCCTGATCGATTGACCTTGCCGCTCATATGGTTGGGACTATTGGTCAATCTGGCTGGAATTGGATTTACTACTTTATCGTCGGCTGTGCTCGGTGCAGTCGTCGGTTATTTGAGCCTATGGCTGGTCTTCTGGGCTTTCAAACTGGCGACTGGGAAGGAAGGCATGGGCTACGGTGACTTCAAGCTGCTGTCTGCCGTAGGTGCCTGGCTGGGATGGAAATTGTTGCCGCTGGTGATTCTCTTGTCATCTGTCGCGGGTGCAGTGATCGGTATTGCCCTGATGATTGCCGCAAAACGTGGCAAGGACATCCCGATTCCATTTGGTCCTTACTTGGCGATTGCCGGTTTGTTCGCCATGCTTTATGGCGAAGGTTTGGTCCAGTCTTACCTGGCTTTGTATCAGTAATACTCGGGTTCAAGATGCCCTATGTGATCGGCCTGACAGGTGGAATCGGCAGCGGCAAGTCCACCGTTGCGCGGCTGTTTGAGCAACACGGCATTTCAATCATCGACACCGATGTCATTGCCCATGAATTGACCGCTCCTGCGGGCTTGGCAATTCCTGCAATCCGCAGCGCGTTCGGCAATGACTTCATTGACCCAAATGGTGCAATGAATCGAACCAGGATGCGCGAACATGTCTTTGGTAACGAGGATGCGCGCCAACGTCTGCAGGGCATTTTGCATCCGATGATTCGCAGTGAATCCTATCGACGCGTACAGGCTGCAGAGTCGCAATACGTGATGCTGGTCGTACCACTCTTGTTTGAATCGGGCCGCTGGAAAGAAAGCGCGCATCGGACGCTGGTGGTGGACTGTTCTGAAGCGGAACAGATACAACGCGTGCGCCGTCGCAGCAATCTCAGCGAAGCCCAGGTGCGTGCCATCATGGACACCCAGATCGGACGTGCCGAACGGTTGAAGCTGGGCGATGATGTGATCGACAATGATGGCAGCGAAGCCGATCTGGCCAAGGACGTGGAATCACTGCATCGTAAATATCGCGACCTGGCGACGATTTATCGTTCAGCAGTAGGACGTGCCGCGCTCTGATTTGTATTTGTGCCGGGCTTGCTTCAGAATCGCAAAAACTTCAACTGAACTCTTAGATCTTCGTTCATCGTACCCCTCATCGCCTTAATCCGGCTGGAAGCCATTTTGATTCTTTACGAATATCCATTCAACGAACGCATTCGCACTCTGCTGCGTCTTGAAGATCTGTTCGAAAAGCTCGACTATTTCATGCAGCCGCCCGATGCCCTCGCGCATCATGTTGTTCTCGTGACGCTGTTTGAAATACTGGACGTTGCCGGGCGCGCCGATCTCAAGTCTGACCTGCTTCAGGAACTGGAGCGGCAACGCCAGACTCTGATGGGGTTTCGTGGCAATCCAGCCATCGAAGCCAATAAACTTGAAGCCATCCTGAACGAAATTAGCAAGGCCACAACGGCCTTGATCAATGCCCCGGGTAAAACCGGGCAGCACCTGCGCGATAACGACTGGCTGACCAGTATCCGCAGCCGCACCATCATTCCCGGTGGGACTTGCGAATTCGATCTGCCCTCTTATCATGCCTGGCAGAATCGTCCTGCCGAACAGCGCCTCAAGGACCTGGAAAACTGGATTGCGCCGTTGTTGCCATTACGTGATTGTTTCCGCATCGTCCTGCATCTGCTGCGCGAATCCGGCCACGGCGCCAAGATCACGGCATCGCAAGGCGGTTACCAACAAATGCTGGGGGGCAAGTCGTATCAAATGCTCCAGGTTTCACTCGACGAATCACTGGGCGCGATTCCGGAAATCAGCGCCAACAAATACATGCTCTGGATTCGTTTCACCAGCCAGGATGCAGTTGATTTACGACCCAAGCCTTTTGAGGGTGACGTTCCCTTTCATCTGGTGCTGTGTAATTTATAAAGTGCTATGACCGTCGTAGTTTGCCCAACTTGCGGTGTCGATGTGGAGTGGAAGCCGGAAAATCGCTTTCGGCCGTTTTGTTCCGAACGCTGCAAGAATGTAGATCTCGGTGCTTGGGCGACGGAGCGCTATGCGATTCCAGAAGCCACGCCCCCGGATGATCAAGAAGACACTGAAACACTCTAAACCCATCACCATTCCAAACATGACCATGCAACAGATCGATCACATCACCGGCATCGGTACCACTGCAGAGCAAGGCAAAGACGTCGTCGTGCATTACACGGGTTGGCTGTTTGATGCCAATGCCAAAGACAACAAAGGCAAAAAATTCGACAGCTCGCGTGACCGGAACAGCCCTTTCGAGTTTCCACTCGGCGCAGGCATGGTCATCAAGGGTTGGGATCAAGGCGTGGTTGGTATGCAAGTCGGCGGTCAGCGTACCCTGATTATTCCACCTGAAATGGGCTACGGTGCCCGCGGTGCCGGTGGTGTTATTCCGCCGAATGCGACGCTGGTATTTGATGTGGAATTGCTCGACGTTATTTGAACAATAACCTCTCAACACAGAGACACAGAGGGGCACAGAGAAAATCTTGAGTTTTTCCTCTGTGTTCTTCTAGCTGTTCTCTGGGAACTTTGTGTAAGGCTTTTAGGTTTGGTTTTCTAAGCCGTTTTTACGCTTTCTTTACACCCCATCCCGATCTTTATTCCCGATTTTGATATCTGAACGCCTATCGTTCGGGCATCGTCATTTCGGAGATGCATCGTGGATGGACTCTATCTTTTTCTGATCCTGCTTTTTGCCGGGCTGCTGCTCGGCTTTGTTGCGGTCTGCGCCAGCCTGGCCCCTGTTCCACCTGTTCCCAAAGTCTCAGGCACCAAATCGATTTCAAAACCAGGAGAGGGCGCATGAATCTGCTCACCTGGATTGGCGCCATCGCCGCGCTCGGTTTACTCGCTTATCTGGTCTATGCGCTGTTGCGCGCGGAGGACTTTTGATGAGCGCTCATGATTACTGGATGCTGGCTCTATATGCCGCCTTGCTGTTCGGCCTTGGCTATCCCCTCGGATTGTTCATGGTCCGTTTGGCAACACCCGAAGGCGTTGGCAAAGGCTGGCTGACCGCTCCCGAAAGGGGACTCTACAAGCTGGCGGGTATTGACGCCCGGCAAGACATGAGTTGGCAGCGCTACGCCGTGACCTTGATCCTATTCAACGCACTTGGTGCGCTCGTGGTCTATGCGCTGCAGAGATTGCAGGCGGTGTTGCCACTGAACCCGGCCGCCATGACAGCAGTGACTCCCGATTCATCCTTCAATACCGCTGTGTCCTTCGTCACTAATACCAACTGGCAGGGTTACGGCGGTGAAGCGACGATGAGCTATCTGACCCAGATGGCCGCGTTGACCGTACAAAATTTTTTCTCCGCTGCGACAGGCATTGCGGTCGCCTTCGCGCTGATCAGAGGTTTTGCGCGCAAAAGTACTAGCGCAATTGGAAACTTCTGGGTCGATGTCACGCGTATCACCTTGTATTTGCTGTTGCCGCTGTCCATCGCTTTTGCTGCCATGCTGATGCAGCAGGGTGTGATCCAGAATTTTGATGCATACAAGGATGCCACCACGCTCGAAGTGACGCATTACGATAATCCCAAGCTCGACGCGAGTGGTCAGGCGCTGAAAGATGAGAAAGGGAACGCCATCACTGAACCGGCAACTACCCCAACGCAGACGCTCGCGATGGGGCCGGTTGCTTCGCAAGAATCCATCAAGATGGTTGGTACCAATGGCGGCGGTTTCTTCAACGCCAATTCGGCTCATCCTTATGAGAATCCAACACCGTTCGTCAATTTCCTGCAGATGCTGTCCATCTTCCTGATCCCGGCGGCGCTGTGTTTTACCTTTGGCAAGATGGTTGGTGACATGCGCCAGGGCTGGGCCGTCATCGGCGCCATGACGTTGATTTTTGTTGTCATGGCGGCGGTTGGTATTTGGTCGGAGCTGCATGCCAATCCACAGCTCGTGGCATTGGGAGTAGATGGTTCGGTCGGCAATATGGAGGGCAAAGAAACCCGCTTCGGCACCGTTGCCTCCGCCTTCTTTGCCGCCATTACCACTGCGGCCTCGTGTGGCGCGGTCAACGCTATGCACGACTCCTTCATGCCACTCGGTGGCTTCGTCCCGATGTGGCTGATCCAGTTCGGTGAAGTTGTATTTGGCGGCGTCGGCTCTGGCCTTTACGGCATGCTGATGTATGCCATCGTCGCCGTTTTCATTGCCGGGCTGATGATCGGACGCACGCCGGAATATGTCGGCAAGAAGATTGAAGCTTATGACATGAAAATGGTTTCCCTCGCCATTCTCGTGACACCTGCTTTGGTTCTGGTTGGCACCGCGATTGCGGTACTGGTCGATGCAGGAACAGCCGGAGTGGCCAACCCTGGTGCCCATGGCTTCTCTGAAATTCTCTACGCCTTCTCTTCTGCAGCCAACAACAACGGCAGCGCTTTCGCAGGGCTCTCAGCCAATACACCTTTCTACAACCTCTTGCTCGGCGTTGCGGTCTGGTTTGGCCGCTTCGGAGTCATCGTGCCGGTGCTGGCTGTGGCCGGATCGTTAGCCTCCAAAAAACGCGTACCGATCTCGGATGGAACGATGCCGACGCACGGCGTGCTGTTCATCGTGCTGCTGGTTTCGACAGTCGTACTGATTGGAGCGTTGACCTATGTCCCGGCACTCGCACTCGGCCCGGTCATCGAACATTTGCAACTGTTTGGCGGAAAGTAAGAGACTCATCATGACATCCCAAAAGCTCGCTCTTTTTGACAAGGCTCTGGTTGGTCCGGCCATTGTTGAATCATTTAAAAAACTCGCTCCGCAAGTGCAATGGCGCAACCCGGTGATGTTTGTGGTTTACATCGGCAGCATACTCACGACGCTGTTGTGGTTGCAGTCCATTTTTGGCAAGGGTGAAGCCCCTTCCATGTTTATCCTGGCCGTCGCGATCTGGCTCTGGTTCACACTCTTGTTCGCCAACTTCGCCGAGGCACTCGCTGAAGGACGCAGCAAGGCGCAGGCCGCATCGCTGCGCGGCGCGAAAAAAAGCGTAGCCGCCAAGAAATTATCTTCCCCAAAAAGAGGCGCAGCTATCACGCTGGTTCAGGCAACCGAGCTGCGGCGAGGTGATGTCTATCTGGTTGAAGCCAACGAATTTATTGCCGCAGATGGCGAAATCATCGAAGGCGTGGCCTCGGTCGACGAAAGCGCCATCACTGGTGAATCTGCACCGGTTATTCGTGAGGCAGGCGGCGATTTCTCCTCGGTAACGGGCGGCACGCGCGTGTTGTCTGACTGGCTGGTCGTGCGGGTTACGGCTAATCCTGGTGAGTCATTTCTTGATCGCATGATCGCCATGGTCGAAGGCGCCAAGCGCCAGAAAACGCCTAACGAAATTGCGCTGACAATTCTGCTGGTGGTGTTGACCATTGTCTTTTTGCTCGCTACAGCCACGCTGTTGCCGTATTCAATGTTCTCGGTGAAGGCTGCTGGAGCCGGAATCCCGGTCACGATTACCGTTCTGGTCGCGCTGCTGGTCTGCCTGATTCCAACCACCATTGGCGGGCTACTTTCTGCGATCGGCGTGGCCGGCATGGGCCGCATGTTATTGGCCAACGTGATCGCCAAGTCAGGCCGCGCGGTGGAAGCGGCGGGTGATGTGGACGTACTGCTGCTGGACAAGACTGGCACGATCACGCTGGGTAATCGCCAGGCCTCGACGTTACTTCCTGCCCCCGGTGTTAGCGAGGCAGAGTTGGGGCAGGCCGCGCAACTCGCATCGTTGGCTGATGAGACACCGGAAGGTCGCAGCATTGTTGTGCTGGCTGCGCGCAAGTTCGGTACAGTCATCGCTTCAGATGACGCAACTGTGGTTCCATTTACCGCGCAAACGCGTATGAGTGGCATCGACATCGGTTCAGGCGACACCAAGCGCGCAGTTCGAAAAGGCGCGCTTGATGCGGTCATAAAGTATGTCGAGTCGATGCGCGGCACTTTCCCGGGTGCGGTCGGACAAATCGCTGACGAAGTCGCACGACGCGGCAGTACGCCACTGGTTGTGGTGGATTCGGCGCGAGTGCTCGGCGTGGTGGAACTGAAAGATATCGTCAAGCCCGGCATCAAGCAACGTTTTGCCGAGCTGCGCAAAATGGGCATTCGCACCGTGATGATTACCGGTGACAACAAACTGACCGCCGCGGCCATCGCCGCTGAAGCAGGGGTGGATGACTACCTCGCCGAGGCAACCCCTGAAGCCAAACTCAAGTTGATCCGCGATACCCAGGCCGAAGGTCGCCTGGTCGCGATGACGGGTGACGGCACGAACGATGCACCGGCACTCGCACAGGCTGATGTGGCTGTCGCGATGAATTCGGGCACACAGGCAGCAAAAGAAGCAGGCAACATGGTTGATCTGGATTCCAATCCGACCAAGCTGATCGAGATCGTCGAGATTGGCAAACAGATGCTGATGACGCGCGGTTCACTGACCACCTTCAGTATCGCCAATGATGTGGCCAAGTATTTCGCCATCATCCCCGCTGCGTTTGCAGTGACCTATCCGCAACTCAAAGTGCTGGATGTGATGCGGCTGCATTCACCGGAAAGTGCGATTCTGTCGGCGGTGATCTTCAACGCGCTCATCATTGTTGCCCTCATTCCCTTGGCGCTGAAAGGCGTGCAGTACCGCGCACTTGGCGCGGCAATTTTACTGAGGCGTAACTTGTTGATCTATGGTCTTGGCGGACTCATCGTTCCATTCATTGGCATCAAGTTAATTGACGTGATCATGGTCGCCTTGCATCTCGTTTAAGGAATAAAAATGAAACAAACGCTTATACAAAACCTGCGACCGGCGATCGTCTTGTTCTCGCTGTTGATCCTCCTCACCGGGTTTGCCTATCCGTTCTTGATGACTGGGTTTGGCAAGCTGGTCTTTCCGTCCCAGGCTGCAGGTAGTCTGGTGGAACGAGATGGAAAACTGGTGGGCTCTACTCTGATCGGTCAATCATTCGCGGAGCCGAAATATTTCTGGAGCCGTCCTTCGGCGACCAGCCCGCAGCCCAATAACGCTTCAGCCTCATCCGGCTCCAATCTTGGCCCACTCAATCCTGCATTGGTTGATGCTGTCAAAGGCCGTATTGACGCACTCAAAGCGGCTAACGAGGCAGCCGGTGTACCGAGCGATGCCCTGGTTCCACAGGATCTGGTGACCGCTTCGGCTAGCGGCCTTGATCCTCACATCAGTCCCGCGGCAGCACAGTATCAGGTAGCACGCGTGGCCGCGGTGCGCAATATAAGCCCGGAAGCGGTAAGGCATTTGGTTGATGAATTTGTCGAGCCACCGCAATTCGGGCTGTTCGGCATGCCACGCGTAAATGTGTTGAAATTGAATCTGGCTCTGGAAGCAATGACACCTTGACGGCAGGCGGAGTTAGCCTGTCAACTTAAAGGCATAGAAAGAGATTGATAGGTGGATGTTCTTCTTCAGCAAGCTGGCGTTAAACTTTGTGCCTCTGTGCTGAAACGGATGTGTTTAAATCAAAGCCATGCCGCCTATCGACGACAACCGCCCGGACCCTGATGCGCTGCTCGCCCGCGTGCAGCGCGAGGAAGAGGCGGCGCAACGCGGCAAACTGCGTATTTACTTCGGCTCTTCAGCGGGCGTTGGTAAAACCTACGCCATGCTGTCTGCAGCTCGCAAGCTCAGGTCAGAGGGGCGCGATGTCCTGATTGGTGTTGTTGAAACACACGGGCGCAGCGAGACCGCCGATCTGCTCAATGGCTCCGACGCTCCGGAAGTTCTCCCGCTGGCCGAGATTGCCTACAACGGTCGCACACTCAAAGAGTTCGACCTCAACCTTGCTTTGGCGCGCAAGCCCGCATTGATCGTCGTTGATGAGCTGGCTCATAGCAACGCACAGGGATCCCGCCATGCCAAACGCTGGCAGGACGTAGAAGAGTTGCTGGAAGCGGGCATTGACGTCTTTACAGCACTCAATGTCCAGCATCTGGAAAGTCTCAACGATGTGGTGGGCGGTATCACCGGTATCAAAGTACATGAGACGGTGCCCGATACTTTTTTTGATTCGGCTGATGAAGTCATTCTCGTCGATATTCCTGCTGACGAACTTCTCAAGCGTCTGCATGCAGGCAAGGTCTATATTCCCGAGCAGGCGCAACGAGCCGCGAATAATTTTTTCCGCAAAGGCAACCTGATTGCCTTGCGTGAAATCGCGTTGCGGCGCACGGCAGATCGCGTGGAAGACGATGTGCAGGAATATCGCGAAGAACAGTCGATAAAAAAACTCTGGCAGACTGATTCTTCATTGCTATGTTGTATTGGCCCTGATGCGGGTAGCGAGCGCGTGGTGCGCAGCGCGGCACGGCTGGCTCAGCAGATTGACGTGGGCTGGCATGCGGTTTACGTCGAAACACCGCGCTTGCAACGTCTGCCCGAAGCGGAGCGTGAGCGCATCCTGCGTACCGTGAAGCTGGCCCAGGAATTGGGCGCGACCACCGCCATTCTTTCTGGTGATCATCCCGCTGAGGCCATCGTCGAATACGCGCGTGCGAATAATGTCTCGCGCATCGTCGCTGGACGTCAGCAGCAGCGCGCGTACTTGCATCGCTGGCCCTGGAATCCCCACTTGGCTACACGGATTGCGCGGCTCGTGCCGGAGGTGGATCTGATCGCCATTGGTTTCAGCCGCGAGCAGAATGCTGAGCCAGGGCATCCAACGCAACGTATGGCCACGGTCGATACTGATCGCTCCGAGAGCAATGAAGCCAAATCCTTGCTGCGTCGTATGCCCTATGTCTGGGGCGCGCTCGCCTGCGCCCTTACGACGCTGATCTCCACGCCTCTGCTTCATGTGCTGGAGCTGACCAACATCGCCATGCTGTTCGTCTTGACAGTAGCGCTGGTTGCCATGCGCTGGGGTCGCAACCCGGCCTTGCTTGCGGCCTTGCTCAGCGTAGCCAGTTATGATTTCTTTTTCGTGCCACCACGCTTCACCTTTGCGGTAAGCGACACGCATTATCTTTTGACTTTTTTCGTGCTGTTTGCGGTCGCGTTCATCATCGGCCAGCTCACCGCCAATCTGCGTTATCAGGTTCGCGTGGCTTCATATCGTGAAGAACGGGCTCAATCGCTGTACGCTTTTTCGCGCGAGCTATCGAGCGCACTGCGCAGTGAAGATGTGGTCGAGATCAGCACGCGCTTTATCGGCAATGCGTTTCGTGCCGAGGTGCATGTCTTGCTTCCTGGTGAGCGCGAGCAGTTGATCGTGCCCGAAGAATTAAAACGTCAACCCGAGTTTGAACCGGCTATTGCCCAATGGGCGCAAGCGCAAAACAAACCTGCCGGTGCGGGTACGGACACCTTGTCGGGCAGTCCGTGGTTGTGCTTGCCACTGAAGGCGCCAATGCGTATACGCGGGGTTCTCGCATTGCGTCCCTCACGCAAGCGCTTGCTGATGGTCCCAGAGCAACTGCGTCAGCTTGATACCTTTGCATTGCTGGTCGCCATTGCATTGGAGCGGGTTCACTATGTCGAGATCGCCCAGCAGACGCAAGTGAGCATGGAGTCCGAGCGTCTGCGCAACTCTCTATTGTCGGCGCTGTCACATGATCTGCGTACGCCTTTGGCCGCCCTGGCTGGTTTGTCCGACATGCTGGTCATGAAAGCCGATACGACTGTCGAACAAAAAGACCTGGCGGAATCCATTCGTAATGAAGCCCAACGCATGAATGCCATGGTCACCAATCTGCTTGATATGGCACGCATCCAGAGCGGAAACATCGAACTGAACAAACAATGGCAACCGATTGAAGAAGTGATTGGCAGTGCGCTGCATGCTTGTGGCCATAGTCTGAGTGCACACAAGGTCGAGGTGGCGCCTATGAGCCACCTGCCACTGATCGAAATCGATGCGGTGCTCATTGAACGCGTGCTGGTTAACCTGCTTGAAAACGCAGCCAAGTACACACCACCTGGAAGTGTTGTGCGTATTGAGGCAGAAGTAGTGGGCAAGGAATTAGAGGTTTCCGTGCAGGACACCGGCCCTGGCCTTCCATCACGCTTCATTAGCGGTCAGGAAGACTTATTGTTCGACAAGTTCACGCGCGGCGAAAAGGAATCGGCGGTCCCCGGTATCGGTCTTGGGCTTGCGATTTGCCGTGCCATTGTCGAAGCACACCAGGGCCGTATTGGGGTAGATTCAAGCTATCGCAAAGGTGCGCGTTTTGTGTTTTCGTTGCCGCTTGGCCAACCGCCTGTCGTGACGTTGGAATGAGCCTCCTCAACACAGAGACACAGAGGCACGGAGGACGCACAGAGAAAAACAGGCATTTCTCTGCGCCTCATTTTCCTTTCTCCGAGCCCTCTGTGTAAGCCGTTTGGTTTTCGTCTTCGAACCTGTACAGTTCAACCATGTCTGAAAACAAACCCGTTGCCGTCATTGTTGAAGATGAAGCCCAGATTCGTCGCTTCGTTCGCGCTGCGCTGGAAAGCGAAAATTGGCATGTGCATGAAGCCGAAACGCTAAAGCAGGGATTGGTCGAAGCTGGTACGCGTAAACCCGATCTCATCATCCTGGACCTGGGTTTGCCCGATGGTGATGGGGTCGATTTCATCCGTGATCTGCGTTCCTGGGCTACTGTACCGGTCATCGTACTCTCCGCTCGCTCCGACGAAACCGACAAGATCAAAGCTCTTGATGCCGGAGCAGATGACTACCTGACCAAACCTTTTGGTGTCGGCGAATTGCTGGCGCGCGTGCGTGCGACTTTACGTCGCCGGGTACCAATCGCGGGAGATACATCCAGCTTTAGCTTCGGCGATGTGCACATTGACATGAGCGCTCGAATTGTCACCAAGGCCGGGGTCGAACAGCATCTTACGCCCATCGAATATCGTCTGTTGATGGTGCTCGTCACCAATGCCGGAAAGGTGCTGACCCATCGACAGTTGCTGCGTGAAGTCTGGGGTCCAACACATGTAGAAAGTAATCACTACTTGCGCGTCTATATGGGTCATCTGCGTGCCAAACTCGAAGACGATGCCGCCCAACCAAAATTTATTTTGACCGAGACGGCAGTCGGATATCGACTGAATACCTGAACCCGTTGTCCTAGCCAAGCACATACAAGTGCTGACAGGGCTTATGTGTACGTTATCGTACAGACAAGTCGATGCCAGGCGGGCTATAAGAAAAGCAGATTCAATCTTGATAAGAAAAATATTTTCAGCCTAAACGGGCTGTAATTATTTATTCGGTTTTCTTGAGGTGGATCAAATTCCATTTGCCAGAGCTTGCCTAAACTTGAAGCCAGACCAATCGTAGAACGAGGTTTCCAATGAAAAGAGTGTTTAATGGCCTGATCGGGTTCGCTCTTCTAATTGGACTCATACCGCAGGCTACTTTTGCGGTTCCTTCCTATGCGCGACAAACAGGTCAGAACTGTGATGCTTGTCATGTCAGTTTTCCAGAACTGACCCCGTATGGGCGCTGGTTCAAGCTGACGGGCTATACGATTGGTCAACGCACCATTCCGTTGGCGGCGATGGCGCAAATTTCCCGAACAAACACGAAAAGCAATACTGATCCGGCAACAGGATTTTCCGTTACGCCGGAAAACAATCACATCGTTCTCCAGGATGCGAGTGTATTCGTCGCGGGCAAAATCAACGACTATGCTGGTGCTTTTATTCAATGGACTTATGACCATCAGGCCAATCTCGAACAAGATTCGACGACCGGCCTGTGGAGTCGAAGCAGTCACAGTTCTTTAGACAACACTGATATTCGTGCCGTCGGCCAGTATTTGGCTGCTGGATCGAAAGAGCCGGACTTGGTCTACGGTGTCACGCTGCATAACAATCCAACCGTGCAGGATGTCTGGAACACCGTGCCATCGTGGGGATTCCCATTCGCCGGGTCAGCGACCACACAGTTCGGTCCACCCGCAACACTGATCGAGGGTGGAGCTGCTCCCGTCGCGGGCATCAGTACCTATGCGTTCTGGAAAAAAACATTGTATGCAGAGTTTGCCTTGTACCGGACAGCTGATGGTTTTTTGTCATTTCTTCGCACAGGCACACCTGCAGCAGACCGGGTGGTGTTGAAGGGATACAACCCTTACTGGCGGCTTGCCTACAATAAGGAATGGGGCCCCAACTCCCTTGAGTTCGGAGCTTTTGGAATGGTCGCCGACCTCTATCCAGACAATACTAACCCCGTTGGTCCCACCGATCGCTTACGTGACCTTGGGCTGGACGCTCAATATCAATACATTACCGATCCGCATACGATTACCGGTCAGGTTTCATACATTCGCGAAAAGCAGTTGTGGAATGCCACGTTCGCAAATGGCGGAACGGATAATCCGTCTGATCGACTCAATAGCTTCAAGGCCAAGGCGACTTACTACTATCGTCGCCAATATGGCGTCACGCTCAGTCACTTCGCTGTGACTGGCTCGTTGGATAACACCTTGTGGACAGGTCAAGCGGGCGTCAGCGGCAAGCCCAATACCACGGGCTACATTTATGAACTGAACTATGTGCCGATCAGTAATGCGCGACTCATGCTTCAGTACACCGACTACAAGAAATACTTTGGACTGGCGAACAATTACGATGGAAACGGCCGACATGCCCACGATAACAACACGCTATTCCTCAATTTGTGGCTAGCCTACTGAAGTAGTAATTCTCGATTGAGGTGGAAACATGGTTACGATCATTCTGCGTCAGCTAGCTGCAATCGCAATACTCGGTTGCCTCGTTCAGCAAGTCCGCGCACAACCCGTTGATGCGCCGAAGCAGGCCCGCGAAATTGCAGCAAAAGTTTGTTCTTCCTGCCATGGCGCAGGGGGCAATGGGGGCGATCCCATGTTTCCAAAATTGGCTGCGCAACCGTCTCTGTATCTCGAAAATCAACTCACTGCGTTTAGGTCCCATGAGCGTGCAGAACCGGATGCACAACACTATATGTGGGGACCGGCGAACCGCAGCATGGACGAACAATTGATTGGCGCGATGGCGAAGTACTATTCTGAACAGCCACCCCCAAAAGGCGTTTCAGGAAACGGAGACCTGATTGCGAAGGGCAGAAAGCTGTATCAGGAAGGCTCTGCGCCACGGGGAATTCCAGCGTGCGCATCGTGTCATGGTGTGACCGCAGCCGGGCAGGGTCTATTCCCACGACTTGCGGGACAGCATAGGCAATATCTGCTCAAACAATTGCAATTGATTCAGAAGGCCGTTCGCAGTGCGCCAGTCATGCATGGCGTGATTGAGCATCTGGACAAAGAAGATATGGAAGCGCTTGCGACTTACCTCCAGTCACAGGATTAATCCCATCAACTTTTTTTGTGAAGCAGAATTGTAGTGAAATACGCTAGATTGATTTAGCGACTCGAACTTCCCTACAGTTTGTAGGTCTGAACAAGTGAAAGGAAAGGTTTCGCACGCAGGAGCACATCATGCTTCGCAAAATTATTTCCGCACTGGTCATCCTGGCACTCGCTGCCTGCACCAGTCTGTTGCCCGATGGCAAGCAAGCAACGGCTACGCACTGGGAATCCTTTCAGGCTGCAAAAACCAGTTTTGACCGCATTGAACCCTATCGCACTTCGCTACAAGGTCTGCATGACCTCGGCTTTGATCCGGCCCATACACCCAACGTCCAGATCCTCAATTACTCGCAAGTGGTCAAGCGGGTTTTGCCAACAAACACCATTTCATCAGACCCGCTACCCAAGGGAATGCGCGAGTGTTACACCGCAGAGGAACGATGCTTCGGCTATCTCTTGGAGCAAGACCGAATCCAACGGCAACGGGTCGGCAATTTCTTTACCGACTTTCTGAATTTTCAACGGGACGTCGAGATTACCGGCTGGCGCTTCAGCGCATTGATTGTGGTGATTGATGACCAGGTGGTGTTCAAACAATGGAGTGGTCAACCCAATGTCCACGAGACGGAAACGAATCACAATCCTTTGGGGCCGCTGCAAGGGGCGGGCTCAAGTCTTGGACGTTAGATGGTATCAATCAGTCAGCTGCCCACCGGAACTCCAAATCATATATAGACCAGCGATGATGGTAGGAATTCCAAATGCCACTACCGGAAGCGCAAACCATGTAAGCATTCCTAACTCGGGTTTTCCAATTATCCTTCCAATAAAAGATGGAAGGAGTATTGAGAAAAATATGGCGATATTTGTGCCTCCAACAAGCCAATGCCCCCTCGTAAATCGACTTCGGCGCTTTGGCTCGACGATTTTTGGATTTAGGCCAGACTTCCACCATAGAAACACCAAGGGAACAGCTGGTAATAAATAAACCAGCGAGCCCAAATATTGGAAATTCTTTAATAAAGATATAACAATGTAGATAGGGCCGGAACTGAATGATGCTAGAAGACAGTAGCACGGTAAAAAAACATTGAGGTTACGCAAAAATATCTGCATTTTAATTTTTTATCCAGATTGCCCCTATAGCCGCAATACCTTGAGCCCCAACACCTAAAGCCTCGGCTACATCAGTTAATTTTAAACCGCCTATAGCATAGATAGGAATCTTGTTTGCGGCTGATTCTATGCGAAAGCCTGTCCAGCCAAATGGTGTGGTATTCGGATGAGTTGCTGTCGCATTTACCGGCCCCAGTACAGAAAAATCAAAATCGAGTTCACCTGCTCGAGCAATCTCAGAGGCGTCATGACACGAAGCGCCACACCATTCGGTGTCTGGCTTGCGACTGGATGACATTAACAGCTTGCTGGTGCAGTGCACGCCATTAGCTTTGTACCAGTAGTGTTCGCGATGATCGCTATTGATTAGCAGCCGCACGCCGTGTTCTTGAGTGCGGGCATGAACTTCGTTAAACAATTGATCAAACGCTGGCGTGTCGAGTGCTTTTTCTCTGAGTTGCAGCATTTTTAAACTGCCATCGGCAAGTCGCGCATCAAGACGTTGAAGAAAGGCTTGGATGCCCATCTCCGCTGCATTCGAAATCGCGTAGATCGCTGGCAGTTGCAGCCAGCGTTTCAGGGGCAGGGCGCCGGGTAGCCAGGGATCGGTCTTGATGTCATTGACCTGTTCCCACTGAAACGCCTGGCCTTCGAGTGAACGTGGTTCGCCTGTCCATGCGGTCGCGCGCCAGAAGTGTAGACGTACCGTGGCGTGGGGGTAGACGAAAACGCGTTGTGCCCAAGGATGCGCCTCGGTAATCGTGATGCCGAGTTCTTCAACGAACTCACGCACCAGCGCATCGAAGATCGATTCGCCCGGCTCCACCTTACCACCGGGGAATTCCCAGTAGCCCGCCATCGGTTTGCCTTTGGGGCGCTGGGCGATCAGGAAAGTACCGTCGGGGTGAATCAGGACGCCGACGGCGACGTCGATGGGTTGGGTATTCATGGGGTATGCAAAAAAACTTTTGCCACAGAGGGCACAAAGGACACGGAGAAAAAATGGAAGCTCTTTGAAGTTTGATGGATGTACTCAGACAGCCAAACTAAAAATTGTCATTCTGAGCGCAGCGAAGAATCTTAAGTGGCGGTTGAGAGTCAGGCCGTTACGGCATCACGACCTGAGATTCTTCGCTGCGCTCAGAATGACAGGGTATTTTCGGTTTTACTCTGTGACCCTCCGTGCCTCGGTGTCTCTGTGTTGAGAGGTTTAACCCAAAAAACTCAAGACCTCTTCCCTGCCCAGTCCCGCGCAAACTGCCAGGCAATGCGACCGGAACGTGAGCCACGTTCGAGTGCCCAGCGCAGGGCATCGTCACGCGCGCTAGCAATGGATGTCGCGTCACAGCCGAAATAATTCAGCCATTCGCCGACGATATCCAGATATTCGTCTTGCTTAAACGGATAGAAGCTGAGCCAAATACCGAAACGTTCTGAAAGGGATATTTTTTCTTCGACGGTTTCGCCAGGATGCAGATCGAGATTGCCGTCATCGTCGGTCAGATGCTGATAACCAAGATTGTCCCGCATGCGTTCGGGCATCAGATGGCGGCGATTGCTGGTCGCGTAGATCAGCATGTTTTCAGACGCGGCCGAGATAGAACCATCAAGCGCGACCTTGAGTGCTTTATAGCCGGACTCGCCTTCTTCAAAAGAGAGGTCATCACAAAATATGATGAAGCGTTCGGGTCTTGCCGAGATCAGATCGACGATATCGGGCAGATCAACCAGATCAGTTTTATCGACTTCAATCAGTCTTAAACCTTGCGTCGAAAATTGATTCAGACAGGCTTTGATCAGCGATGATTTACCCGTGCCACGTGCACCGGTGAGCAGAACATTGTTCGCCGGTTTACCCGCAACGAATTGGCGTGTGTTCTGTTCAATCGCTTGCTTTTGGCGTTCGATATTTCGCAGATGGGCAAGGTCGATCTTTGAGACTTGCTTGACTGCTTGCAAGTAGCCGCGCCCCTGCTTCTTGCGCCAGCGAAATGCCGTGGCATTCCAGTCGGCATCGGTCAATACCGGGGTCAACAGAGGTTCGATGCGCGCGAGCAAGGCCTCGGCACGCGTCAGTAAGGAATCGAGTGGCGTGGTCATGAAACGTTTCAATAATGATAATGAAGGTTGAACACGCGTTGCAGACCAATGAAGGCAAGCCCAGAAATGAACATCATCAACAGAATGAAGTAACTGCGCTTCACTGCTTGTGCGCGCAGACCCTGTTGTAAATCTCGTGGTAGCGTGAAATGGCTGACGATAGCCACGATGAACAAGGCCAGCACGCTCAGTTCCAGCATCTGACTAAAACGGAAGATGGTCTCACTCGCTTCGTTGGCGATGCCATGATCATTCAGAAAAAAACGACCATCTTCGACATGGCCAGTGAGGGCATCACCGCCCAGATACAGACTGGTCAGCAAAAAGAAAAAGAAGTCGATCAGGAACAGTGCCAGTGACCATTGCGCCAGTTTCAAATGCTGCGCTCTTTTCATCCTCTACTCCCTATTCGCTGCGGAATTTTTTTACTTATACAAGGGTAGGACTGGCAATCGTGAAAAACGATTCAAGTCCGGTACTCTGCATTGATCTTCACATACTCATAGGAGAAGTCACAGGTCCAGACGGTGGTGCCGACATTGCCGCGATCAAGTTCAACACGAATGGTGATTTCTTCCGGCTTCATCACGCGTGCGCCATCTTCTTCCTTGTAACTGGACGCACGCTCGCCATTGGCGATGACCTGGACGCCACCCAGATAAAGCTGGATCAGACGCGTATCGAGATTGGCAATGCCCGCATTGCCAATCGCCATCAACAGACGTCCCAGATTCGGGTCGGAGGCAAACAGTGCCGTCTTGACCAGGGGCGAATGCGCTATGCCTTTGGCAACCCTGACGGCTTCGTCGTGATTCGCTGCGCCGTTCACGTGAATTGTGATGAATTTGGTTGCGCCTTCACCGTCGCGGGCGATGGCTTGGGCGAGTTCCTGAGCGACTTCAACGATGGCGGCTTTAAGTAAAACTGCTGCAGCCGAATTCAAGTCAGCAATCTCGGCATTACCCGCTTTCCCCGTCGCAATCAACACGAAGGAATCATTGGTCGAGGTATCGCCATCCACGGTCACGCGATTGAATGAAACATCGGCCACTTGTTTGACCAGCGTTTGCAATACCGGTTGGGCAATCGAAGCATCAGTTGCGATATAAGTCAGCATCGTCGCCATGTTCGGCTGCAGCATGCCAACGCCCTTGGCAATACCCGTGACCGTAATTTTCGTGCCGTTGATCGTAAGCTGGCGTGACGCTGCCTTGGGTACGGTATCGGTCGTCATGATGGCTGAAGCCGCCTCAGTCCAGCGGTTCTCACCCAACGTAGTCACACAGTTTGGCAATGCAGCTTCAATGCGATCAACCGGCAATGGCTCGAGAATGACGCCGGTAGAGAAAGGAAGTACCTGTTCGGGTGCGCAACTGACGAGTTGGGCCACGGCTGCACAGGTGCGGCGGGAAGCCGTCAGGCCGGATTCGCCGGTACCGCAATTGGCATTCCCCGCATTGACCACCAAAGCCCGGATCGCTCCGCCCGATTTGAGATGCTGGCGACAAACCTGCACCGGTGCAGCGGCGAAACTGTTTTGCGTGAACACCCCAGCCACTCGGCTTCCGGGGGCGAGCCGCATCAACATCAAATCGCGTCGATTGGCCTTGCGAATCCCTGCTTCTGCAAAACCGAGCTCAACACCGGAGACCGGAAGAATATTTGCTGCCACAGGAGGGAAAAGATTGACGGCCATGATGAAGGAATCGGTAAGGGCGGGGCGAAAGAAAGCTGGAATTGTAAAGGACTGAAGTCGCAGCGGTTTATCGACTGAGACTGAACCAGCAGGTCAAGTTGTAACCAGTCCCGCCTGATGGGGGACTGGTCTTGAAAGCTGGCTTATTTGACCGTGACTGTAATGGTCTTCGAAAGAGCGGGTCCGTATGACTGGTGCGCACCATCGGCGAATTGCAGCGTCAGCTTATAGGTACCGGGTGCCAATGTGAGTTCGGTTTCGGTTTGGCCTTTCCCGAAGTGACGATGGGTTTCATCCATCGGAATGCCTTCGCCTTGTTTAACTGGCCCACCGTTGATGATGACATGATGATGGCCGGTATTGGGAATCAACTCGCCTGCAGGTTTAACCTCCATACCCGTCAGTCCAAACTTCACGGTAAAGGGACTGGATACCGTGGCGCCATCCGCAGGCGCGACAAAAAAGACGGACGCATTCGAGGTTTCAGCCAGGGCTTGAATGGGTAAGCTGATCGGTGCAAACATGACCAGGGCCAAAGCGATAATCTTTAAGATATTTTTCATGTGGTCTTCCTCCATTGAATGTAGGTCATGCAAACACCGGGAAAGTGTTTGCTCCGGTAACGTACCGAGGCGAAAAGCATGGCAGGATCAGACCGGCAATGCAACTGGAACCTGATCGATATAGCTCAATCCAGAATGCGACTTTCGCGAACCATTTCCCAACCCAACTATCATATGAACTTCATTGTTTGGAGAATCATATGTCGTTTTCCCGCTACGCTGGTCCTTTGGTCAATCTGTTCGCTGCAGTAGTTCTTGTTTTTACAACGAGTCTTCACGCAGAGCAATCGACACCCTCCCTGTCAAAAGCTGCATCAAGTACGGCTGCAGCGGCAAAAAAAATCAATAGCGTCGAAGGCATTAACGAATATGTTTTGCCCAATGGTCTACATGTCCTGATGCTGCAGGATGCGTCGAAGCCGACCACAACCGTTAATCTGACCGTGAAGGTCGGTTCTCGCATGGAAAATTACGGCGAGACCGGCATGGCACATCTGCTGGAACATCTGATGTTTAAAGGTACGCCGACCACGCGTGATCCAACAAAAGAATTCACCCGTCGTGGTCTGCGCTACAACGGTTCGACTTCGTTTGATCGCACCAATTACTTTGCCAGTTTTTCTCAAAACGACGCCAACCTCGATTTTTATGTCAACTGGGTGGCCGATGCCCTGGTCAACTCTTTCATTGCTCGCAAAGATCTCGATTCCGAGATGACCGTTGTACGCAATGAAATGGAGTCGCGTGAGAACAATCCTGGTGGCATTCTCTATCAGAAGTTGCTTGCCGTGGCCTATGACTGGCACAACTATGCCAAGCTGCCTATCGGTGCGCGCAGCGATGTCGAGAATGTCGATATTCCGCGCCTGCAGGCTTTCTATCATAAGTATTACCAGCCCGATAATGCGGTGCTGATCGTCACTGGAAAATTTGACGAAGCCAAAACTCTGGCTATCGTTGCCAAAGCTTTCGGCAAGATTCCTAAACCAAAGCGTGTCATCGAGCCGACCTATACGCTCGAACCGGTGCAGGAAGGTGAACGGAGTGTCGTGCTGCGGCGTGTGGGAGATACGCCAGTCATCATGGTCGGCTATCACGTACCGGCCACGGCGGCGGCCGACTATCAGGCTGTAGAGTTAATGACCCTGATCCTTGGCGGCCCCAATCTGCGCCTTCATAAAGCCCTGGTCGAGGGAAAACTGGCGGCGGATATTTTCGGAGAAACCCTCGATACAGCTGAGCCCGGTATGACTCTCTTTGGTGCTGAACTGAGTAGCAGCCAGTCGGTCGATTCGGCGCGTGAGGCCTTGCTGAAAACAGTTGAAGGGGCAGCGGCACAACCCTTCACACAGGAAGAACTGGATCGCGCACGTAACATCTGGCTGCGTGAGTTCGATCAGACCTTTAGTGATCCGCAGCGCGTGGGCGTAGCGCTGTCCGAATATGTAGCGATCGGCGACTGGCGACTGGCGTTCCTCGGCCGCGACCGCATCAATGCGATGACCTTGGCCGATGTGAATCAAGCCGCAACGCGTTATCTCCTTGCGTCCAATCGGACGTTGGCAACCTTCTTGCCGACACCCGAGCCGCTACGCGCGCCCGCGCTGGAGCGAGTTGATGCGGCTGCAATGCTGAAGGACTTCAAGGGCACGGTGGCTATGGCTCAGGGCGAGGCCTTCGATGTCTCGCCGGAGAACATCAACAAGCGTACCTTGATCAGCAAAGAAGCCAACATCCAGTACGCGTTGCTGGAAAAGCGTACGCGTGGACAGAAGCTGTCGCTACGCATCAGCTTGCATTTCGGCGACGAGAAATCTCTGTTTAACAAGACGACAGTCGGACAGTACGCAGCGGCCATGCTCTCGCGCGGCACACAGCGTTTGACGCGTGAACAGCTGGCTGCAGAGTTTGAGAAGTTGCAGGCGACCTGGAGTGTTGGCGGTGGTGCATCTGGCATAACATTTTCACTTGAGGTGGATCGCGATCACTTGCAACCTGCTTTGGCGCTCGCAGCAGAAGTATTGCGCCAGCCGCGCTTTGATGCGGCCGAGTTTGAACAGCTTCGCACCCAGTCGATCACTGAGCTCGAAGGTCGTCGCAGCGAACCACAAGCTCTGTTGGGAGAACGCATGGCGCGCCACGGCAATCCTTATCCTAAAGGGGATGTGCGCTATACGCCGACTCTGGATGAAAGCTTGGCCGACACCCGCATAGTGACGCTGGACGATGCGAAAAACTTCTATGCCGGTTTCTTCGGGACATCTGATGCCATTGTTTCTGCGGTGGGTGATTTCGATGCTAACGCACTCAAGCAGCAGATTGGCATGTTGCTCGCTGACTGGAAGAGTCCGGCTGCATATGTGCGTGTGCCCAATCCCTATGTCGACGTGCAACCGACCCGTATCAAGATCGAAGTGAAGGATAAGCAGAACGCTATCATGCTCGTCGAAGTGGCCACCACGCTGCGCGAGGAGGATCGCGAGTTTCAGGCTTTGCGTCTGGCTACGCATATTTTCGGCGAAGCAAGTGGGCGCTTGTGGAATCGCATTCGTGAGCAGCAGGGCTTGAGTTATGGTGTGGGGGCCAACACCAGTGGTGGCCAATTCAATGCCCACGGCGAGTGGAATGCCTACGCCATTTTTGCTCCACAGAATGCGGATGCGGTTCAGACGGCGTTCGATCAGGAACTGGCACGCGCACTCAAGGAAGGATTTACCGCGGAAGAACTGACACGATCCAAGGATTCCATTCGCTCTTCAACCCAGCTCGCGCGTGCCCAGGATCGGACGCTTTCCGGTGCCTTGGTCAATCTGGTCGAGCGCAATAAAACGCCCTTGTACTGGGGAGAGATACAAACAATGCGTGATTCGATTACGCTGGATGAAGTCAATGCGGCTTTCCGCAAGTATGTGGTGCCGGGCAAGCTGGTCGTGGGAATGGCGGGAGATTTTGCAGGTGCAACGAAGAGTGTCACTGCGGTTGCACCAGCAGCTGCTAAGTAAAAGCGCAAATCTCACGCGGAGGCGCGGAGGGCGCGGAGA
>JANYFL010000059.1 GCA_025362735.1 Betaproteobacteria bacterium
GGTCCGAAAAATCGAGTACGTAGCCGCCACCCATGCGGAGCAGCCGTTCCAGTTTGCGACGTTCTATGGAGGACAAATCGGCCATGGGACTTCCTTTGCTGTGCGGGCTACCGATCAGCCACCCGCCTTCGGCAAGTCGGCAGCGCGAACCGCCCGCAGCACTTCTCGAAAAACGTCATCGAATGGTGGCAGTTGGCTCATCTGGTGCGCGAGGCGGGCAGTCCAGAGTCGCCGCAAACGATCTTCCTTCGCGGCGATTGCCTGCTCCATGCCTGCGACGACGCGTTGCCGCAGCGCCAACTTGGCATTGAGTTCGGCGCGCATTTCTGCAACGCGCAAGTCGGTGGAGCCGAACAGATACCAGAGGTCGTACAAGTCGCGCGGTTCATTGCGCGCCCGGTCGCTCAAGGCCAGCAGCTTTTCAACCACGATTTCCTTGATGTCGTAGACCTTCACGGTCGGCCCTTCGGGTAAGTCGTCAAAGCTGTCGTAGATGCGATGAATCGGACGATCTTGCAGCGGGAAGCACAAGACTTCGTTGATCGTGATATCAACCTTCACGTCGTTCGCGGCAGGTAGTGGCCCCTGATAGCGCAGGTAGAAGGTGTGGCTGTTCTGGTGGCCGTGGCGGTCTTCGCGATCGAACGCGATCTGCAGGCCGCAGGCGGCCTCAATCGCCGCGAAAATTTCGTTCAACCCCGCCAGGATCTCTTCGAAGGTGATCGGACGGATCAAAGTGAAATCCAGGTCTTCCGAAAACCGATAGTCCTCAAACCAGCAGCGACGCAAGGCTGTGCCACCTTTGAAGGCCAGCACCTCGCGCAGGGGATGACCGGCCAGACCGGTCAGGAACCAGGCCAGCACGTAATCGCGTTCGATGACGGCCTCGGGGATGCGCCGCCCGCCAGCGCTCACCAGCGTGTTCGAGATCATGGAAATGTTGCGTTGTGGAATCATCAGCCAAGCCTCACGGCGTCCAGTTCTTCGGGAGTCACGTTGAGCCGGAGCCGCCAACGTGAGAGAAATGCCCCCTCGGCGGGGAGCAGTGGATCAAGGCGCTGGTAGGTTGCCGTCAGCATGCCGTGCAACGGTTCCAGCGCCGACGCATCGGCCAGGCCATAGTGTTCCAGCAGGTAGCCGAGGCGACGCACGACGGCGCCGACGCCGAGGCGTCGTGCGTAGTCCACCAGCCGTTCGACTTTCAGTACGTCCCGCTTCATCCACAAGCCCTTGGCGACTTCGGTAATGCCACCGACAAATGCCGGGTGTCGGAGCCCGTCGATGATGGTGCGCTCCATGTCGCTGATCATCACGAATCGTTCCTTATCGATCCAATGCTTCGTGACCCCGAATTCTTGCTCTGCAGTGATGTGGACAAACCGAAAGTCATAGCCGCCGACCGTCTGCGGACGCACGCGCCGCGTACATGACACATACACGGTGAAGTTCGGCTGCGTCACCATGCGGTGCAGTTCAAGCGCAGTGCCGTGCGACAGGAAGTAGGGCGCGGCACCGGCCAGTTCGCGCGCGATCAGGTACGGGCTGTCGATGTGCTCAGTGGCCCGGCCGAGTTCGAAGGGCACGAGGTTGTACAAACCGGGCTTCAGTCGCGTCACCAAGCCTCGCTGCTGGGCCTTGTGCACAAGATTGCGGGCCGCCGCAGCCGACAGGCCGGTGATCGAGCCTACATCCGCCAGAGTGAATGTAGACCGGCGTAGTTCATTCAGCTCAGTGAAGAGTTGTGCTGCCCGTGGGCCTAGCGTCTTCGTTTGTAAGTGATATTTTGCGCTCAATTTGCGCCCCTAAAAGAAACGTAATGCGCAGTAAATATAACACGAGCGATATCCGGCGGCAAGTTTGTCTCCCTCTGGGAGACAAACTGAGCGTAAAATGTAACAATGGAAATACAAAGAAGAAAGTCGCCATAAGTTGCGCCAAAGAAGGGTTCGAGGTGTCGAGGCATTCGAGGCGTCGCCAATCGAGGTGCATGGCGTGTCCAATTTGGACCATTTTCATGGTTGTCAAACTCGTTGAATAAATTGACGTTTCCCAAATGAAAAGGCACGCAAGAGAATGAAAGTCGTACGACTGAAGATCACGAATTTTCGTAGCATCAAGAGGGCCGAGCTGCACTTCGACGGGCACTGCCTGATCGTCGGGCCGAACAACGTAGGCAAGAGCACGATATGCGAAGCCTTGGACTTAGTGCTCGGGCCTGATCGAATATCCAAGTTCCCGCCAGTCGAAGAATTCGATTTTCACAATGCTCGATACCTTGCGCCCAGCGCGATTGAGGGTGGGGAGCCGACGCCCGTCCCAATTCAGATCGAAGTCGTGCTTACTGATATCAACGCGGAGGTTGAGAACCGTTGCGGCCAGCACCTTGAATTTTGGCACACGGTAGAAAAACGGCTCCTCAATGAAGGAGAAGTCGACGCTGCGAATCCTCCCTTGGTTGTGAGTTGTCTGCGGCTGGAAACGTTGGCCGAATACAACCCTGAAGAGGACGAATTCGAGGCGAAGACGTGCTATTCACGCAGCCCTAATGCAGAGCCTGGGGAGCTAGACAAGGTCAGCAAGGATGTTAAACGCTTGTTCGGGTTCCTGTACCTGCGTGCGGTTCGCACAGGCTCTCGCGCCTTGAGCCTGGAGCGCGGCTCGCTCCTTGATGTCATCCTGCGTCTCAGGGGATCACGGGCTGGTTTATGGGAGAAGGCGATCGAGCGGCTGCGGGACCTGGACATTGAGAAGGATGCGACCCATCTACAGCCAGTACTGGAGTCAATCGAGGCACGGCTCGGGCACTACATTGCATCCGACGTGGATGGCAGGACCACCAAGCTGCACGTGTCGCAGTTAACTCGCGAGCACCTGCGAAAAACGATGGCGTTCTTTCTCGCGATGTCCAAGGATCAGACACCAGTACCGTTTCAGCAAGTCGGGACGGGCACATTGAACGTGCTGGTTCTGGCCCTCCTGTCGTTCATCGCTGAACTCAAGCCGGCGTCGGTCATCTTCGCGATGGAAGAGCCGGAAATCGCCGTGCCGCCCCATACGCAGCGGCGAATTGCGGACTACCTTTTGCATAATACGACGCAGGCGTTCGCGACCTCACACTCGCCGTATGTCATCGAACGCTTCGAGCCCGAACATACTCTGCTGCTTTCGCGCGGACCAGATTCCAGTGTCACTGCCAAAAGGGTGTCGGATGCCGGTGGTTTGAAGGGCAATGACTTCAAGCGATTTGCCAGGCGTGGCTTGACTGAATGCATGCTCGGCAAGGGAGCTATCGTGGTGGAAGGGCTAACGGAGTTTCACGCCTTGCCTGTGGCAGCCAGAAAGCTGGAGGAGGGCGACAACTCGCTACAGCCGCTCGACATCGCTGGGGCCGCGTTCTTCGACGCGGAGAGCGAGGGAGCGATGCCGAAGTTCGGCACCTTCTTCAAAGCCCTCGGCCTGAAGACGTTCTCGTTCTACGATTACATCGCGCGCCCACCGGAGAAGAAGAAATTGTTCACCGACGCGTTCGACGTAGATTGCGAGCACGCCTACACCGGGTTCGAGGTGCTCATCGTGAGCGAGGTGTCGCTTGACCGGCTGTGGGCGTTCCTGGATGACCTGCGAATATCCAGTGACAACGGCGGCTTCACGATTCCTGCTGCGCGCCCGACCGATGCAGACCTGAAGAAGCTGGCGCGGTCCGCGCTAGAAAGCAGCAAGGGTGCCGGTTGGGCCGCCAGGCTCTTTGAAGGCTGCACGGTGGCAGAGTTGCCACCGACGATGACTGGCTTTCTCAAACAGGTTTATGCAGCCTTCCCGAAGCCGGCTGACATTCTCGTGGAAGTCGCGGTGGCTGCGGCGCCCGCGAAACCGGCCGGGGCCGCAGCAATCGGCGCTGTCGTGCCACCGGCTGCCGCAGCTTGACCGAAGGGGTCCCGATGGAGGTTTGCGACCTTCGCCAGCAGCTCCTTGATTGCAAGGGGCACGCCCTCGTCATCGGCGGACCGGGAAGCGGCAAGACAACGATTGCCCTGAAGAAGGCAGTCGTGCGCATCGGCGATGGTCTGACATCCGGTCAATCCGTGCTCTTCTTGAGCTTCTCCAGGGCTGCCGTCGCTCGCGTGGGAGAGGCCACAAGGCTGGAAGTGCCGAAGGCGCAGCGTGGCATGCTGAGTATGCAGACCTTCCACTCCTTCTTCTGGACGTTGCTGTCGGCGCACGCCTATCTGCTTGGTACACCGAAGTCGTTGCGCATCCTGTTGCCACAGGATGAGCAAGCTAAGTACGGGACGATCAAGGCAAAGGACCGCAAGCAAGAAAACCCGGAATGGCAAGCCTGGCTGCAAGAGCGCGAGCGGTTGTTTCTGGAGGATGGGTTGATTGCCTTCGACCTCTTCCCGTCCAACGCGGCGCAGCTACTTGAACGCAGCGCGCACGTCCGTCGCCTCATCACGCAACGCCACCCATTGATCATTGTGGACGAGGCTCAGGACACCAACGAACATGCCTGGCGCTGCATTGAGTTGCTGGCACCTGCCGCACAGGTGATCTGTCTGGCGGACCTTGAGCAGCAGATATTCGACCACCTTCCCGGTATTGGTCCAGAGCGGATCGCCGCTATCAAGAAGTCGCTGAACCCTTTGGAGATCGACCTCGGTGCGCAGAACCACCGCAGCGGCAATACCGAGATCGCCACTTTTGGCCAGGACATCTTACTGGGCAAAGTTCGCGGTTCGCCATACGTTGGCGTCTCCGCCTTTTCCTACAACCCGAAGCTGCGGACGCTGAGCGCCGTCATGCGCATGTCCATCGGCATGCTTCAGCGGGCCATCAGGAAGTCTACCGGGAAGTACGGCAAGAACATTGCCATCCTGACGCATTCCGGTACATCGGCCGCCAAGATTTCGGCGGCGCTGAACGCAGAACCGAAACCGGTCCGACACAAGCTGTCGTTCGATGAGGCCGGAGCAATGTTGACGGCTCGCTTCGCGGCATTCCTCCTTGAACCCAAACAAGAGCTTGATCGGATGTCAGACCTCGCAACGGCTCTTGATCTGCTGGCGACGGCGACGCGAGCCAACGGACTGGCCGCTGCGAACCAGTGGCAGGTGTGGGCGTTGGCGGTTCGGGCCGGCAAGGTGCCGAGAGCGAAGTTCGTTCAGGGAGTGCTGGGTGTTATGGATGGGCTGCGGGCGCAGGGCTTCTCAAGCGATCCGGCGAAGGACTGGACTCGCGTCAAGATCGCATTGCGAGCGGCCGGCGACGAGCACTTGACGGAAGCAGCGAAAAACCTGGATTATCTGGTCGCCTTCAACCGTGGCAAGCGAATCAGCGGTGGGCTTGGTGCGGTATGGATGCGCGACGGCCAGTACACAGGCGCACGCCAGGCGCTTGATCTGGCCCTCGCGCAGGACCAGATTCTTGGCGGTGTCGACGATCCGCCAGGCGTGCAGGTGATGAATGTGCACAGGGCAAAGGGAAAACAGTTCGATGGCGTCATCGTGGTTCGCGAGGCACGGCACGACGGTCAGAACATGGTTTCGTCATTCGTGTGGTGGGGTGACGAACCGCCATACCATCGCAGTCGCAAAATTCTTCGGGTTGCCATAACGAGAGCGAAGGTACACACGCTGATGCTCGGCCCCATCTACCCGGCGTGCCCCATTGTCGGACAGCACAAGCTGTAGCGCGGCTTGGTTGCGGAATTCATATAGATTCGTGCTCGGAAATCGCTCGTTTCTGGCGTAGCCGATCCAGATAGTCCGCCCACTGCTGGAGCATTGCGCGCCGCTCATCCTGGTACGCGTGGCGGTTGTAGGCTGCGCGTACCGCGTTTGCCGGCACATGTGCCAAGCAGTGCTCGATCACGTCTATGTTCCCACCGGTGCTATTGAAATAGGTACTGAACGATGCTCGCATGCCGTGCGGCGTACCTACACCGCTGAGTCCCAGTCGCTCCATCAAGGCATTCAAGCTGCGGTTGGCCATCGGCCGGCGCGGGTCCACTCGGTTCGGGAACAGATACTCTCTGTCGGCTGGCACGACGGCGCGCAAGCGGGTGAGTAATGCTACTGCCTGCGAGGACAGCGGAATCCAATGCGCACGCTTTGCCTTCATCCGTGAAGCCGGAATTTCCCACTGTGCACCTTCCAGATCCACTTCATCCCATCTGCCTTCGATAACTTCGGCCTTGCGGCAGGCAGTCAGAAGCACCAATAACATGGCGATGCGCGTTTCCTCGTTAATCCTGCTCGTGTTATCCAACGTCCGCAGAAAATCGCCGATCTGCTTGTCGGACAGGGCCGGGTGGTTTTTCTGGTTGCGTTTCTTCATTACGCGCACGGGTGGCACCGGGTTGCTCTCGATCAAACCAGAATCGATGGCGTACTCGAACACTCCCCACAAGTGATTGCGCAGATTCCGCGCCACTTCGGGCGCACGTTTCTCGACGCCTTTGAGCAGTGCGGTGAGTTCCAGGCGTGTGATGCTGCCGATCTGGCGACTCTTGAGCGTTGGTAGCAGATCGTTGTCGATCTCGCGCTTGCGCTGCCTCACTGTGGATGGCCGCAGGTCCGCAGCCGTTGCTACGTTCCAATCCGCCACGACGGTGGCGAATACGCCATTGACGCGTTCCAATTGGTCCTGCGCCTGGACGATCTTTTCGTCGCGTCGGGCTTGTACGGGATTGATACCCTGGACTACAAGCTTCCGGGCATCGGTGTGCAGTCCGCGTGCTTCTGCAAGACCAATCTCGGGAAATGCGCCCAGCGCCTTCAGTCCCTCTGTGCCGCAGACTCGGAACTTGTAGCGCCACAGCTTAGAGCCGTTGGGCTGTACAAGAAGATACAGCCCACCGCTGTCGGCGAGCTTGTACGCGCGCGCTTCCGGTTTGGCGGATTTGACCTTTAGTGTAGACAGCATATCTGGGGGTATCCTTGAATTTATACCCCCAACGATACCCCCAATCGATCAAGATTCCAAGAAGTTTCTATAAACGGAATGAGATGATATGAGATGCTAAGTTATTGATGTAATTGGTGTTTTATGCGTTTTTGAGAAATTATGAGATCGCTTGAAACATCAATGCGCACTTCAGGCTGCTAGTTTCATGGCTGATCAATAGGGCTCTTTAAATATGCGTCATAGACGTAGAACTTTGCCAGGGTTCATGATGCCCAATGGATCCAGGGCTTGTTTGATGGAACGCATCAGACTCATTTCAACAGGCGACTTGTAGCGTGCCGCTTCATCACGACGCAGGATGCCCAAACCGTGCTCGGCAGAGATCGAACCGTTGAAACGCGCGACGGCATCGTGGGTGATCCGGTTGATGGTGTCCTGATGTTGCAGAAAGTCGTCGCCCGATGTCCCGATCGGAGGTGACACATTGAAGTGCAGGTTGCCATCACCCAAGTGACCGAAGACCACCATGCGAACACCTGGAAAGGCTGCGATGATTGCTGCGCTGGTGGTATCGGCGAACTCGGCAATACGTGAGATGGGCACGGCAATATCGTGCTTGATATTTTTGCCTTCCAGTGCCTGGGCTTCCGAAATGTTTTCGCGGAGTGACCAAAGCCCCTGTGCCTGTGCCAGCGAAGTCGAAACGGCAGCGTCTGTGATGAGTTGCCTCTCGAATCCCTCTTCCAGAACGGTTTGTGTGATTGCGTTGGCCTGAGTTTCGCTGATTAAGTCTGAGACTTCCATCAGGACATACCAGGGCGCAACCCCTTTAATTGGAGCCTGACCATCCGGAAAGTGTCGCAGTACCAGTTGCAGGCAGATGTCCGAGATCAACTCGAATGCAGTCAGGCTCGCGCCGAGTCGCGCTTGAGCGTGTTCCAGCAGGGCCAGCGCCTGATAGGGAGATGTGAGCGCAACGAAACTGACGACTTGCGCTTTGGGTAAGGGAAACAACTTGAGCACCGCGGCGGTAATCACACCCAGTGTGCCTTCTGCGCCGATAAAAAGATCACGCAGGTCGTAGCCGGTATTGTTCTTGCGTAAGCCACGCAGACCATTCCATAAATCGCCCTGTGGGGTGACGGCTTCAATACCCAGACAGAGTTCACGCGCATTGCCATAACGCAGCACGGCAGTGCCACCAGCGTTGGTGGAGAGATTGCCGCCGATGGTGCACGAGCCCTCGGCTGCCAGGCTCAGGGGGAACAGCCGGTTTTCGGCGTGTGCGGCTTCCTGAATGGTGTTGAGAATGCAGCCCGCTTCAACGGTCATCGTGTTGTTGCCTGGGTCAATCGCGCGAATACGATTTAGACGAGTCAGCGACAAAACAATCGAATGACCCGACTGATCAGGGATGGATCCACCGGATAGTCCCGTATTACCACCTTGCGGCACGATGGCGATACGTCTTTCGCTACACCAACGTACGACCTTGGCGACATCTTCGGCCGTATCCGGTTGCGCGACGGCGAACGCTTTGCCGCACCAACGCTTGCGCCAATCCAGCAGAAATGGGGCCATCGCATCGGCATCGATCAGCAAGCGCCCGGAAAAACAAGACCTGAGTTCAGTAAGGTCTGCGGAAACGACGGTACAAAAATTTGGAGATAAATCGATTTTCGTCGATGAAGCGTCCATCATTCCATCGGTATCAGAATCTGAATCCGGGTGGGGCATTGTTGCTTGATCCTGAAGAGGGAGCTTGACTCGAAGGAGGAGCTGCAGAGCCGCTCGTATTGCTGGGCAGTTGTGCTGGTTTGGAAGGGGCTGCACTTTCTGCTTCCGCGAACTGATAGTCGCGGGGTAGTTTGGACGCGACGGGATAGCCTGCTTCGGTCAGCATTTCACCCCATGCCGTGGATGCAAAGCCTGCACTCTTGCGTTTGCCGACCATCAACACTGGCACGTTGCCGTTTGGAGACAACAGCTTAAGAGCTTCGAAATCTTCAGTGGTCTTGATGGTTTTTTCCGTATGCGGCACACCGCGATTGCGCAAATAGTTACGGGCTTCATCGCAAGCACCACAACTGGCTGCAGTGTAAAAAACAACTGGGAAATTCAGGACTGCCTGCTTCAGCTCATAGGGCAAGCTGTTATAGCGCGATTCTGCAACCGTCGTGTTATTGAGTTTTAGCAACTTTGCGCTCGGCGGAGGCGGCAAGTCGCTATAGGTGATGCCTTTGCCGGGTTCTTCATATTTGTATTGCGCCTGTGCCAGTGGCATGGCGACGAGACACATAGAGACGGCAAAAAGATTCAGATTGAAAGGCCGCATGATCGTGACTCCTTGCGAAATAAGACTGAGAAGACTTAGGCCGGAACAGACATCCCATTATGCCGCAACAAAGCATCAATCGAAGGGGGGCGGCCACGAAATGATTTGAATGATTCCATTGCCGGACGGCTGCCGCCTACACTCAAAACTTCGTCGCGGAAGCGTGCGCCGGTTTCCGTATTGAGCACGCCGTCTTCCTCAAACTGTGCATAAGCGTCCGCAGAGAGAACTTCGGCCCACTTGTAGCTGAAATAGCCAGCGGCATAACCACCGGCAAAAATGTGGGTGAACTGATTCTGGAAACGATTGTAGGCGGGTGGAATATTGACGGCGACTTGCTGCCGGATTTCATTGAGCAGGGCCATGACTGAAGGACGATTCTCAGGTGCGTCATGCAGACGCATATCGAACAGCGAGAATTCGATCTGTCGCAAAGTTTGCATGCCGGCCTGGAAATTCTTGGCGGCAAGCATCTTGTCGAACAGTTCCTTCGGCAAGGGTTGTCCCGAATCCACATGAGAGGTCATGTGTTTGACCACATCCCATTCCCAGCAGAAATTTTCCATGAACTGCGAAGGCAGTTCGACGGCATCCCATTCGACGCCGTTGATGCCAGCGACTGGCATGTCTTCAATACGCGTCAGCATGTGATGCAGGCCATGACCGAATTCGTGGAACAGGGTAATGACTTCATCGTGCGAGAACAGCGCCGGGCGTAGTGCGCCATTAACGTTGACTGGTTCTGAAAAATTGCAGGTCAGAAAGGCAATAGGGGTTTGCAACTGGCCATTGCTCAAGCGCCGGCGCGTGCGCGCATCATCCATCCAGGCACCACCACGTTTACCAGGGCGGGCATAGAGGTCGAGATAGAACTGAGCGAGCAATTGACCATCGTTGGTTTCGACATTGAAGAATTTCACGTCGGCGTGCCAGGTTGGTACGTTCGCTTGTGGTTTGATGTGTACCGAGAACAGAGTCTCAATGACGCGGAATAATCCCTCCAGCACTTTGGGTTCAGGGAAATATTGTTTGACCTCTTGTTCGGAAAATGAGTAGCGCTTTTCACGCAACTTCTCTGAAACATAAGCAGTGTCCCAGGCCTGCAGGTCGTTGATGCTGAGTTCTTTACGTGCAAAGTCACGCAACTCTTCCATGTCTTGCTGACCGTAAGGTTTGGCGCGTTGCGCCAGATCATTCAAGAAGTCGAGGACCTCTTTCGACGACTCGGCCATTTTGGGGACAAGGGAAAGTTCCGCGTAATTGGCATAACCGAGCATGCGGGCTTCTTCATGACGCAGTTTCAGAATGTCTTCAATGATCGCTGTGTTGTCCCATTCAGGTTTGGAGAAATCAGCGAATTCCGAGGCGCGTTTGGTATAGGCCTCATAAATTTTCTGACGCAAGGAGCGATCTTCGGCAAACTGCATCACGGCCAGATAGGAGGGCATGTGTAACGTGATTTTGTAACCGGGCTTACCTTCCTTCTCGGCGCGACCGCGAGCAGCAGCCAGTGCGTCTTCAGGTAGACCGGTCAATTGCTCCACGTCTTCGATAAAAAGTGCATAGGCATTGGTTGCATCCAAAACATTTTCTGAGAACTTTTGGGCAAGCGCAGCTTGTTCTTCCTGAATCTGGGCAAAGCGCGGTTTTTGATCGTCGGCCAACTCAGCTCCTCCCAGACGAAAATCGCGTAGTGCATGGTCAATCACCTGCTTGCGTGGCGCCGTGAATTGCTTGAAATCGGCAGACTCTGAAATGGCTTTGTACTTCTCGAACAGTTTGAGGTTCTGCGAAAGGGCAGCCCAGAACTCGGTAACACGAGGCAGATTCTCGTTGTAGGCTGCGCGCAGCTCCGGCGTGTCGGCCACGGAATTCATATGATCAACTGTCTTCCATGCGCGCGATAATTTTTCGGTGACGTCTTCAAGTGGCTCGATGAAACTTTGCCAGGTTGGAACCTGGTCAGGGTTTTCCAGTTTTTTGATGGTCGTTCGATTTTCTTCGAGCAGATATTCGATGGCCGGTGTGACGTGCTCAGGCTGAACGTCGTTGAAGCGGGCAAGACCACTGAAGTCAAGCAAAGGATTGTCGAGAATTTCATTCATGTTCAAGCACCCTCTGCGGATTTAATGGTATTCATGAGCAGCATCGTAATGGTCATCGGGCCAACCCCTCCTGGAACGGGCGTAATCCATCCGGCAACTTCTTTGACGCCTTCAAAATCGACATCGCCACAGAGCTTGCCCTCATCGTTGCGATTCATACCAACGTCGATCACGACCGCCCCGGGTTTGACCATATCAGCTGTCAGTACATTCCGTTTGCCGACGGCGGCGACCACAATATCGGCCTGTCGGGTCAAAGCACCTAGATCACGCGTTGCACTATGGCAGATGGTGACGGTTGCGCTTTCCTGCAAGAGCAACATGGCCATGGGTTTGCCGACAATATTGCTGCGGCCGATCACAACGGCATGCGCCCCGCGCAAAGGGGTACCGATGTGCACCAACATTTTCATGACGCCATAGGGCGTGCAGGGTTTGAAGCCGTGATTGCCGGTCATCAAGGCGCCTGCAGAGATCATATGAAAACCATCAACATCTTTGGCTGGAGCAATGGCCTCGATGACCTTGTGCGAATCAATATGAGTGGGCAGAGGAAGTTGAACCAGAATGCCATGAATGCGGGGATCGGCATTCAGCGCAGCAATGCGCTCCAATAACTCGGATTCGGAGATGCTTGCCGGTTGGCGATCCAATATCGAATAGATCCCGTTTTCTTCGCAGGCTTTGACTTTATTCCGAACATAGACTTGGGAGGCTTGATTCTCACCGACAAGGATTACTGCTAGTCCTGGTTGCTTCCCAGCGACGGTCAAGCGTGCTGCGCGTTCTGCAATGTTGAGTCGAAGAAGTTTGGAGAGTGCGATGCCATCAATCAATCGTGCTGCCATGTTGCCTGTGCGAAGAAGTGTTTTCGGGGCAAAAATCTTAGCACGCCAGTGGTTATCTTCGATTTAGGTCGAATGGGTTGCCGAAAGCAAAAACAAAAAGGCCCATCACACAAGTGCGATGGGCCAAAAAAGGGCAAATAGATTAGCCCTGAGGAGGAACGACGATGAAACACGAACTACGATTTATTCTACGGACTTAATTTCCATTCCTTGAGGAGATTAGAGGGGATTTTGCTTGCCAATTTACTGAATTGCTCAGGTATTGAGTGCGGTTGATTTCAATTTGAGCAGTATTAACTGGGGAAATCGCCCTGTAATTTCATATTATAAAAATGAATACTATAATTTGAAATTTTTCTTGCTCTTGTGATTCTGCTGATTTAGTATTTGGTTTGTCCAATTTTTTTAATAAGCACTGGGGTAATATTCCAGTTCAACAATAAAAGCCAAACAGCTTGAGTGGCTTCAACAGGAGACAAGCATGTCAGCATTGCCAGAACAATTACCAGGGTCAACCCGAAGCGACGCAGCAGACACTGATCCAACTGAAACCAAAGAATGGCTCGACGCACTTGCCGCCGTGATCGGCAACGAGGGTGGGCCACGCGGGCACTATCTGCTTGAACGCCTGATTGATCAGGCGCGGCAGTCCGGAATTGATGTCCCGTTTTCTGCCAACACAGCCTATGTCAACACGATTCCCACTGACCAGGAAGAACGTTGCCCCGGCAATATTGAAATTGAAGAACGTCTGCGCGCCTATATGCGCTGGAATGCAATGGCGATGGTGGTCAAGGCCAATCGCCATCATCCACCTGAAGGCGGTGACCTCGGTGGTCATATCGGCTCCTTTGCCTCACTGGCCAACATGTTTGGCGCCGGCTTTAATCATTTCTGGCATGCCGAGACTGAAAACCACGGCGGCGACCTGCTCTATATTCAAGGCCACGTCTCGCCTGGCATTTATGCGCGTGCCTATCTTGAAGGCCGGCTGACTGAAGAACAACTGCTGAATTTCCGCCAGGAAGTGGATGGTAAGGGCCTGTCCAGCTATCCGCATCCGAAACTGATGCCTGAGTTCTGGCAGTTCCCAACGGTATCGATGGGCTTGGGCCCGCTGATGGCGATTTATCAGGCCCGCTTCCTGAAGTATCTGCATGCGCGTGGCATTGCCAACACCGAGAATCGCAAGGTGTGGGTGTTCTGTGGTGACGGTGAAATGGATGAAGTGGAATCGCTCGGCGCGATCAGTCTTGCAGCACGCGAGAAGCTCGATAACCTTATTTTTGTCATCAACTGTAATTTGCAACGTCTCGATGGTCCGGTACGCGGTAACAGCAAGATCGTTCAGGAACTCGAAGGCGAATTCCGTGGATCGGGCTGGAATGTCATCAAACTGCTCTGGGGAAGTAGCTGGGATGCGCTGCTCGCACGTGATAAAGATGGTGCGCTTCGCAAGCTAATGATGGATACCAATGACGGTGACTATCAATCTTTCAAAGCGAACGATGGCGCCTATGTGCGCAAGCATTTCTTCGGCAAGGATCCGCGCACGCTGGAAATGGTTGCCAAGATGAGTGACGACGAAATCTGGAATCTGCGCCGCGGTGGTCACGACTCGCAAAAAGTCTATGCAGCTTTCCATAAAGCTGTGAACCACAAGGGTCAGCCGACTGTGCTCCTGATCAAGACGGTCAAGGGCTATGGCATGGGCAAGATCGGTGAAGGCAAAAACACTGTTCACCAGACCAAGAAGTTGTCGGATGAAGACATCATGGCTTTCCGCGACCGCTTCAACATTCCAATTCCTGACAGTCAAATTGGAGATCTGCCGTTCTACAAACCGGCGGACGACACGCCAGAAATGAAGTATCTGCACGAGCGCCGTAAAGCTCTCGGCGGCTATCTGCCCAAGCGTCGGGTCAAAGCGGAAGAAAGCCTGGTTGTGCCCCCGCTTGACACTTTCAAAGCAGTACTTGAAGCGACGGCTGAGGGCCGCGAGATCAGCACCACCCAAGCTTACGTGCGCTTCCTCACACAGCTTTTGCGCGATCAATCATTGGGACCTCGTACGGTGCCCGTCCTGGTCGATGAGGCACGTACCTTTGGTATGGAAGGCTTGTTCCGTCAGATCGGTATTTACAACCCGGCGGGTCAGCAGTACACCCCGGTCGACAAAGACCAGGTCATGTACTACCGCGAAGACAAGGCCGGTCAGATTCTTCAGGAAGGCATTAACGAAGCAGGTGGCATGAGTTCCTGGATTGCTGCGGCGACTTCGTACTCGACCAATAACCGCGTCATGATTCCGTTCTATGTGTATTACTCCATGTTCGGCTTCCAGCGCATCGGTGATCTGGCTTGGGCAGCGGGCGATATGCAGGCGCGTGGTTTCCTGTTGGGCGGAACATCGGGTCGCACCACGTTGAACGGCGAAGGCTTGCAGCACGAGGATGGTCACAGCCACATTCTGGCGAACACCATTCCCAATTGCGTCAGCTACGACCCGACCTTCGCGCACGAAGTTGGTGTGATCCTGCATCATGGTCTCAAGCGCATGGTCGAGAAACAGGACAACGTCTATTTCTACATTACGCTGTTGAATGAAAACTATGCGATGCCCGGATTGAAAGCGGGCACCGAAGAGCAGATCATCAAGGGGATGTATCTATTGCAGGAAGGCGCCAAGAAAACGCCACGCGTCAATCTGCTTGGCAGTGGCACGATCCTGCGTGAAAGCATTGCCGCCAAAGAACTGTTGGAGAAAGAGTGGGGCGTCGCTGCCAGTGTCTGGAGCTGCCCAAGCTTCAACGAGCTGACGCGCGACGGCCAGGATGTCGAACGCTGGAACCTGCTGCATCCCACCGATAAGCCGCGCAAGTCTTTCGTCGAACAACAACTCGAATCGCATGCCGGTCCTGTGATTGCCTCGACCGATTACATGAAGGCCTATGCCGAACAGATTCGTCCTTTTATTCCCAAGGGCCGGACCTACAAAGTACTGGGCACTGATGGTTTTGGTCGCAGCGATTTCCGTTCCAAGCTGCGCGAGCACTTTGAAGTCAACCGTCATTACGTTGTCGTCGCTGCGCTCAAGGCGCTGGCCGAGGATGGTGTCGTGCCGGCAGCCAAGGTGGCCGAAGCGATCAAGAAGTACGGCATCAATACGGCCAAAATCAATCCGGCCAACGCTTAAGACAAGCAGTGCTGTAGACAATGTCTACGGCACTGTCTTGTCTGATGCGATCATTTTTCCAGCATCAAGACAGTGCAGTCTATTCATCGCAGCTTAAGAACATAAACTCACACTAAATCGAGACTAAGCATGAGCGCTATCGAAATCAAGGTTCCCGATATCGGCGATTTCAAGGATGTGGAAATCATCGAAATCATGGTCAAGCCGGGAGATACCATCGCGGTTGAACAATCACTGGTCACGGTCGAATCCGACAAAGCCAGTATGGAAATACCCAGTTCTGTGGCCGGTGTGGTCAAGGAAATAAAAGTAAAACTGGGCGACAAAATCAATGAAGGTACGCTTCTTCTGCTCTTAGAAGCTTATGGTGCAGCTGGGACGTCGGCTCCTGTGGCAGCCGCTACAGCAGCACCGGCCCCGGCGGCAGCGCCAGCCGCCCCGCCTTCTGCCCCGGCTGCGGCGGCACCTGCTGCATCGGGCGGCGGTGTCGAAGTCAAAGTGCCGGATATCGGTGACTTCAAAGAAGTAGAAGTGATTGAAATGCTGGTCAAGGTCGGTGATACCGTCAAAGCCGAGCAATCTCTGATTACGGTTGAATCGGACAAGGCCAGCATGGAGATTCCGAGTTCGGCTGCAGGGGTGATCAAGGAACTCAAGGTCAAAATTGGCGACAAGGTGGCCGAAGGGACACTGGTCGCGATTCTGGAAGGCGCAGGCGGTGCTGCCGCCGCACCATCTGCTGCTGCAGCTCCTGTTGCGGCCGCAGCAGCGGCTCCTGCCCCAGCACTATCGCTCGTTCCTGCTGCTGCCAAACCAGCGGAGCCGCCTGTAACCGAAGGTGGCGCTCTGCCACATGCCAGCCCCTCGATCCGCAAGTTCGCGCGTGAACTTGGCGTTGATCTGCGTTACGTCAAAGCTACGGGCCCGAAGGGACGTATCGTTCACGAAGACGTGCAGAACTACGTCAAAGGCGCTGTGGCCCAAGTCGTTAGCGGGAATGTGCCCAAGGCCGCTGCTGCGAGTGGCGGTGGAGGCAATGGTCTGAACCTTCTGCCGTGGCCTTCACTGGACTTCAGCAAGTTTGGCGCGACTGAACTCAAGCCGCTGTCGCGTATTCAGAAACTCAGCGGTCCGAACCTGGCGCGCAACTGGGCGATGATTCCACACGTCACGCAATTTGACGAAGCCGACATCACTGATCTCGAGGCCTTCCGCAAAGAAACCAATACCGCGATGGCCAAGCAAGGCGTCAAGCTGACCATGCTGGCCTTCGTGATGAAAGCCAGTGTTGCTGCCTTGAAGAAATTCCCGGCATTCAACAGTTCGCTCGACGCGGATGGCGCAAATCTGATTTTGAAGAAGTACTACAACATTGGCTTTGCTGCCGATACGCCGAATGGCCTGATGGTCCCCGTAATCAAGGACTGCGACAAGAAGGGCTTTGCCGAGATTGCTGCTGAGACCGGGGCACTCGCTGCAAAAGCCCGCGACGGTAAACTCGGTGTTGCCGATATGCAGGGCGCGACCTTCACGATCTCATCACTGGGCGGTGTCGGGGGTACTTCATTCACGCCGATCATCAACGCACCAGAAGTCGCGATCCTGGGCCTGTCCAAATCTGATCAGAAGCCGAAGTGGGATGGCAAGGCCTTTGTGCCACGCCTGATGCTGCCGCTGTCGCTGTCTTATGACCATCGCGTCATCGACGGCGCACAGGCTGCACGCTTCTCCACTTATCTGGCTGACGTTCTGGCTGACATGCGCAAGGTGATGATATGAGTTTGATTGAAATTAAAGTCCCTGACATCGGCGACTTCAAGGAAGTCGAAGTCATCGAACTATTGGTTAAACCGGGCGATACCATCAAGGCTGATCAATCCTTGATCACGGTTGAATCGGATAAAGCCAGTATGGAGATTCCGAGTTCTGCCGCAGGTGTGGTTAAGGAACTCAAGGTCAAAATTGGTGACAAGGTTGCAGAAGGCAGCTTGTTGCTGATGCTGGAATCTTCTGGTGGAGCTGCTGCGCCTGCTCCTGCAGAAGCGCCGAAGGCTGCTGCCGCGCCAGCCCCAGCACCCGCAGCGAAAGCGGCAGCCCCTGCTCCTGCAGGTTCTTACTCCGGCAAAGTCGATGTCACGTGCGACATGCTGGTTCTGGGCGCAGGTCCTGGCGGCTATTCGGCAGCATTCCGTTCAGCCGATCTGGGCATGAACACGGTGCTGGTTGAACGCTATCCCACACTGGGAGGCGTTTGCCTGAACGTGGGTTGTATTCCATCCAAGGCCTTGTTGCACGTCGCAGCGGTCATGGATGAAGCCGCGCATTTCGGTGACCTCGGTATCGCTTTCAATCAGCCTGCTGTCGATATCGACAAACTGCGTGCCCACAAGAATAAAGTCGTGGGCAAGCTCACCGGTGGCCTGGCCGGGATGGCCAAAGGCCGCAAGGTGACGGTGGTTAACGGCGTCGGTACCTTCATTGATCCTTATCACATGGAAGTGGCAGCGGCCGATGGCAGCAAGAAGGTCGTGCGCTTTACTCAAGCCATCATTGCCGCGGGTTCGCAGTCGGTCAAACTACCCTTCATGCCGGAAGATCCGCGTGTGGTGGATTCCACCGGTGCGCTCGAGTTGCGCCAGATTCCCAAGAAGATGCTGATCCTTGGTGGTGGCATTATCGGCCTGGAAATGGGCACCGTATATTCCTCGCTGGGTTCGCGTCTCGATGTAGTCGAAATGCTGGATGGCCTGATGCAGGGTGCCGACCGCGACATGGTCAAGATCTGGCAGAAGTACAACGAAAAGCGCTTTGACAACATCATGTTGAAGACCAAGACTGTCGGAGCAGTTGCCAAGCCCGATGGCATCTACGTCACGTTTGAAGGCGAGAATGCACCCAAAGAGCCGCAGCGTTACGACATGGTTTTGCAATCGGTTGGCCGCAGCCCCAACGGTAAAAAGATCGGCGCCGACAAAGCTGGAGTTGCCGTTACAGATCGTGGCTTCATTGAAGTGGGCAAGCAACTGCGTACCAACGTGCCGCATATCTTTGCGATTGGCGATATCGTCGGACAGCCCATGCTGGCCCATAAGGCCGTACATGAAGCCCACGTCGCAGCAGAAGTGGCATCGGGCGAAAAGAGTTACTTCGATGTGCGCGTAATCCCCTCTGTCGCCTATACCGATCCCGAAGTGGCTTGGGCTGGTATCACCGAAGACGAAGCCAAGAAACAAGGCCTTAAGTTTGGCGTTGGCAAGTTTCCATGGGCGGCATCGGGTCGGGCCATCGCCAATACACGGGACGAAGGCTTCACCAAAGTCATCTTCGATCACGAAACCCATCGCATCATTGGCGGCGGTATCGTGGGTACGCATGCGGGTGACCTGATCTCCGAAGTCGCACTGGCCATCGAAATGGGTGCGGATGCGGTTGACATCGGCAAGACCATTCACCCGCATCCGACTTTGGGTGAATCGGTGGGTATGGCCGCTGAAATTTACGAAGGTGTGTGTACCGACGTGCCGGCAGCGAAAAAGAAATAAGCAATTACTGCGGCAGATATACAGGCAGAAACAGGGGTTGAAGGTGTGTAGGTTAAAATCCTACTCACCTTCAACCCCGAATTTTTTTGACCGGACGCGAACATGACTCAAGACGAACTAAAACAGCAAGTCGCACTCGCCGCCATCAAATTCATCCAGGAAGATCTGACTCCAAAAGCAGTCATTGGAGTTGGCACGGGCTCGACGGCTGATCTGTTCATTGACGCGCTGGCGAAGGAGAAGCATCGGTTTGCCGCTGCAGTCGCCAGCTCCGAGCGCAGTGCTCAGAAATTGATTGCCCACGGCATCCAGGTGCTGGATCTCAATGAAGTCGAATCATTGCCAGTGTATGTTGATGGTGCCGATGAGATCACGCCCAAGCTGGCCATGATCAAGGGTGGTGGCGCCGCTTTGACCCGGGAAAAAATTGTTTCGGCCGTCGCAAAGCGTTTTATCTGCATTGCCGATGCTTCGAAACTGGTCGAAAAGCTAGGCAAATTCCCCTTGCCCATCGAAGTGATTCCGATGGCACACCGGCATGTTGCGCGTAGTTTGATTCTGCTGTCCCGGCAAAAGTCTTTGGTGCCGCTGGGCACATCAAGTTTGGTCAAACTGCGAATGAATCCGGCTGAGGATCTGCCATTGGTAACGGACAATGGGAATTACATCCTCGATGTTCATGGTTGGTTGATCGATGATCCTGTGGCACTAGAGACCGAAATCAATGCGATTGTCGGTGTCGTCGCGAACGGCTTATTCGCTGCGCGCGGAGCCAATCTGCTGCTGCTGGGAACCGAACACGGAGTGAAAATCATCCATTAGTCACCCATTATTCAGCGCCACGACCTTGAAGCTGAAATAAATATGTCATAGATTGAGATTAAACTGCAGCAATCGCAAAGAGCTATTTGATAGGTAAGCCATGTCCGACCACACCTCCAAGCAATTCGATTCTGAACTGGAAGCTGTCCGCTCCACTGTCCTGAAAATGGGTGGGCTCGTTGAGCAGCAAGTCACCGATGCCATTGAAGGGCTTGCGTCGGGTGATCTCGGATTACTGAATTCGGTGATTACTACCGATGCGCGCGTCAACCGCATGGAAATTGATCTGGACGAGCAATGCAGTCACATTATTGCGCGTCGGCAACCAACGGCCGGTGATTTGCGTATGCTGATGATGGTCATCAAGACCATTACCGATCTGGAACGCATTGGGGATGAAGCCACCAAGGTGGCTCGTATGGCGATTGCCATTAACGAGGCTGAGCGGCTCTATATGCCTCGGGTCGATGTGATGCATATTGCCAATGCGGCGATTGCCATGTTGCGCAAGGCGCTGGATTCTTTTGCTCGGCTTGATCCAATCAGTGCGGCTCAGGTGGTACGTGACGATCTGGTCGTCGACAACGAATTCAGTGCCATCATTCGTCAGTTGATCACTTTCATGATTGAAGATCCGCGCACGATTTCGCGCTCCATTGAAATCCTGTTTATTGCGAAGGCCCTGGAACGCATTGGTGATCATGCCAAGAACATGTGTGAATACACCGTGTACATGGTCAAAGGCCGGGATGTGCGCCATATTTCACTGGAAGAAGTTGAACGAGAAGCGGCTGAATGAAAAACGAGATGGCCTAGCTTTAGTGGAATAAAAAACGGACTGAATTCAGTCCGTTTTTTATTCTGGGAATGATAATTTCTAAACAGAATACAAAGTGATCATGAACAAGAGAAAGCGATACAGCCACACGATTTGAAAAAAGGACCATGCAATCAAAGCGGCCGCAATCATTCCATACCAATAACTCACTGCATAAACGCGACGGAACATAAAAAGAAGATACGCACCAATGCAGAACTGAAGCAGGATTGAAATAGGGTTGTCATTCGCTTCAATGACTGCCGTCGCACTCGAAGCATCAAACCACCATATCAGAACAATTGCGATAGCGGGTACCACAAGCGCAAGCAGAAGAAGTATGAATGCCCAAAGATGCGTTGCTACGACGATATGCTCAACGAAATAGCGCTTGCGCCCAAAGAATATTCCGTAGAAGAGAACGCCATAGATCGGAATGAATAAGAAGATCAGCGTTTTTGAGAGTACCCCTGTTTTTTCGTTGTACTTTGTTTCAAAGGCAGAGTAACTGATCTTTTTTTTGCTAACTGATTCTCGACTTGCTGCTTCGCCAAGGCTGGGTAGTAATCGTTTTGATGAAGCTGAACAGAAAGCGGTGTTGTGAATGTATTGGCACCGATCAGTGCAATTGAAAAATAATAGACAACGTTGATCGATAGAAAAAGTGCAAACGGCTTCGCGTATCGAACTCTGCTGCCGCGTATCTGCTCCGCACTTAAAAATCCTGGCTTCGCAATCAGGTACCACAAGGAGCGATAACCTTTGGAATCAAAGTGAGTCAAAAAATTGATGACGACATCAAAGTAGTGTCGCAGCGAGCGGTCATCGGACCCGAGTCTCTTTTCACCGCAACCACTGCAGAATTTGCCACTGGATTTATTCCCACAAGATGGACAAACAAATGTCGATAAGTCCGGAGATTGATCGTTCATTTCGAATGTCTTCGAATCAAGTTCCAGGGGAACGGCGAAAACGGCGATGCAATGCCATCACCCAGAGAATCGTCGTGACCAGAAAAATACCAAGCCCAACCAGAAGCAACGCAAGATTCAGGTGTGTCGGCTGCTGCGAATTTGCACGTACCACACACCAATGCACGAAGCACATTAGCGTCACGAGCATACAACCAAAGCGCACGAGCCAAGTTTGAATATATTCAAGGGTCGCTTCGCGACGTTCGGGCATTAGCCAGTAATCGTGATTCGGCAGATTGATTTTTGTAGAGGGTCTGCGCAAAGCAATGCTGCTGAAGAAGAGCAATACAGAAGGTAGCGCTAAGGCAAACGCGAGCATGAAAATGACGTAGTTTGAACGCGACATGAAACCATTCGCTTCGCCTGATGCTCCGAAGTGTGAGGCGACGACTGTGGGCATATCACGTGAGCTGAATGCAATAAATATCATCGCCGCAACCAGCAAAGCGCAGAAAAAAATTAAGGTTGACTTAAGCATGCAGCGCTTTTACTGGTGATCTGTACTCCGGTTATTCTTTAAGCTGAACTCGAAGGCGGTACGTAGCCGCTTGCAACATCGCCCCCATCACCAAAGAAGTGACGCTCCATTTGCTGCGCAAGATATTTTCGGGCGCGTATATCGGCCAGATTCAGACGGTTCTCATTGACCAGCATGGTTTGCTGCTTTAGCCAGGCAGCCCAGGCTTCTTTTGAGACCCGTTCAAAAATACGTTTACCGAGTTCGCCAGGGTAAGGTGGGAAATCAAGTCCTTCCGCTTCGCGTCCGAGTTTGATACATTGTACTAATCTGCTCATATTTATCCTGAATTAATTAAGAGAAATCCACCTATTTTAAAGCAAGCTGACCGCGCATATGGCACCACCGAATAGCGAACGCCCCGTGCAACAAATGAAGCCAAAAGCTTTAGCGGCGGTTATCGAACCCAAGCGCCGACGTACCTACAGTGAAGCCGATATCAAGGCCGCAGATCTGAAAGCAACCGAGCGCGAACGTGAGCGCTTGAGTATCGAATTGCACGATGGACTCGGCCAGCATTTAACCGGAATTGCCTTTCTGGCCAAGGCACTAGCGAATCGCCTCAAGGCCCAGAGTGTGCCAGAAGAGACCGACGCAGCCCAGATTGCTGAACTGACCAACCAGGCCATTTCCAATATTCGCGCGCTTGCGCGCGGCTTACAACCGGTGGCCAGCGAAGACAATGCACTGTCCGTTGCTCTGACCCAATTGGCATTGGATACATCCAGAATTTATGGTGCTGATTGCATCTACAACGCCGACAAAATGATTCTGGTGTCTAACCAATTTGTTGCGCATCACCTCTACCGCATTGCGCAAGAAGCAGTGCATAATGCGCTCAAGCACGGACAGGAAGGCAGTATCAGTATTGACTTCACCGAAAACGAAAAATCGTTGACCTTAGCGATTACGAATTTCGGACAGCTCAAACCGGCTGTTTCAGGTCATAAGCCGACACCGGCGGGTCTGGGAATTGCCAGCATGCGCTATCGAGCCAAGTTGCTGAATGCCCGCTTGCTTCTTGAAAATGTTGGTCAAAACAAAGTTCGGATAAAGTTGCTGATCAGCAAAAATATTGCGCAAAGCAAAAGTGAGGGAATGGAATGAGTGATTTGTCTTCAACCATCGCGCAGTTACCAAAAAAGGCGCGCATCCTGATTGTGGACGACCATGTAATTGTGCGCCAGGGGATTGCACAGTTATTGAATCGAGAGCCTGACCTTGATGCATGTCTGGAAGCGGGGGACGCCGACAGTGCGATTGCAGTGGTCAAAGATAATGAAATTGACATTGCCGTCGTCGATATTTCTCTGCCGGGGACATCGGGCATTGAATTGATTCGCATGCTGCTTGAAATCAAACCGGGCCTACCAGTGTTGATCATGAGCATGCACGAAGAATCGTTGTATTCGGATCGCGTCTTCCGTGCAGGTGGTCGAGGCTATGTGATGAAGCAGGAGGCCACCGAGAAGTTGCTACTGGCGATACGCAAGATCCTCAATGGTGGCGTGTATGTGAGCGACCGCATGCAAACGGTGATGGTGCAGCGTTTCCTCAACAGCGGTGCCGATGCCCAGGTCTCTTTCATCGACAATCTGACTGATCGCGAATTCGAAGTAATGAGCATGATTGGTCAGGGCTTTACCGTGACCGAGATCGCTGAAAAACTCTGCCGCAGCGTCAAGACTATCGAAGCGCATCGTGCGAACCTCCGCGAAAAACTAGGACTGAAACGTGCTGCCGAGCTGGCACGCTTCGCGACTCAATGGGTCGAGCGCGGTAATTAAAGTATCTGCAACCGCGCCCAGAACCATAGGGTCGCGGTTGTAATTCGTCTGGGTTTCGATGTTGCCGTGACCATTTGATACAAATCTGAAACTGATTCAATACACGAATCAGAACCTCTGCAACAACATGGACTCTTAAGTTTTTCCAAGGAGTTTCCATGACCTCATTTTCCCGTTTCGTTCGCTCGGCCCTTCCACTGATTTGTGGGGTAGTCCTCATGTCCGCCGCGCACGCACAAATGCCGGGTGGTGGGATGGGAGGCGGAATGGGTGGTGGTCGGCACGGTCATGCTCAAAGTGATGGAGATAGTGCGAAGCATTCAGATGCACCTGCAGGGCGAGAAAAATCGCAATTCGATACATCCGAGTTAGCGCAAATAAGATTGGACAACATGCTCGACGCGTTAAATCCAGACGCGAACCTGTCGCCACTCTGGAAAGCCTACGCCAGCAAGGTATTACTGGTTATCGAGGACCAGAAACGCTGGAAGCAGCGCGCGATAGATGGCAAGAGTCAGCCGGAGCGGCTGGGCCCTGCTCCCAAAGCGATGGAACAGCAGATGGATGAGCTGCGTGATCGTCTCACGGCACTGGAAGACATTAATGCTGCAGGCAAGATGCTCTATGAAAAACTGGATATGCGTCAACGCGCTGTAGCAGATCAACATATGGCATTAGTGATCGGTTATCTGGCCCACAATGATTCGGCCATGATGATGGCCGGACCCATGCCGACCAAAAAACCCTAAGAACTTAGAGTTTCTTGATAAACACCTGGCTCATCCGCGACCAGTTGTACATCCGCTGTTTGTCCTTGGGCAGGTCGTCGAGAGTGGCGACGACGAAACCACGCTTCAGGAACCAGTGAGCAGTACGAGTCGTGAGAACGAAGAGCTTGTCGATGCCGACGGCACGAGCGCGTTGTTCGATACGCTTCAATAATTTTTCACCATCCCCCATGCCCTGGGCTTCGGGTGATACGGTGAGGCAGGCTAGCTCGCCCATTTTTTCCTGCGGAAACGGGTAGAGCGCGGCGCAGCCGAACAGGCGGCCATCGTGTTCAATCACGCTGAAGTAGTCGGTCTCGCGTTCGATGCGGCCCCGGTCACGCTTGATCAAGGTACCCTCTGCTTCGAGTGGTTCGATCAGTTTCACGATACCGCCGACGTCATCAATGCTGGCCTCGCGTAGCTCTTCGAGATCATCATCGGCAATCATGGTGCCGACACCGTCGTGCGTGAAGATTTCAAGCAAGGCACCGCCATCAATCGTAAAGGGAACGAGATGTGCGCGTGCGACGCCGCTTTTGATCGACTTGATTGCGTGTTTGAGATAGAAAGCCGTGTCCTGGGGCAGGGTATTACTGTTCAATAATTCTTCAGCGGCCACTTCGGAAAGCTCACGGATCAGTTCGCCATCCGCATTGAGAATGGCGGGCGTCTCGGTGATGAATACCAATTTCTCTGCATGCACGGCAGTGGCAACGCTGGATGCGACGTCTTCCATGTCGAGATTGAAGGCTTCGCCCGTCGGTGAAAACCCAAGTGGCGACAGTAAGACCACAGCGCGTGAGTTCAGGGCAAGCTGAATGATTTCGGAGGACACCTTGCGCACGACGCCAGTCTGTTGCATGTCCACACCATCGACCACGCCGAGCGGCTTGGCGGTGATGAAGTTGCCGGACAGGATTTTGATATCGGCGTTGGCCATCGGCGTATTGGCCAGGCCTTGCGAGAAAGCCGCTTCAATATCGAGACGGATTTCGCCGCTGGCCTCTTTGGCACACTCAAGCGCTGCGATATCAGTAATGCGCAGACCATTGTGAAAGCGTGGTGCGACCTGACGCAGGCGCAATTGCTCCTGAATCTGCGGACGCGACCCATGCACGACCACGATACGCATACCCAGTGCGCGCAGCAGGGCCAGATCTTCGCAAATGCGCGGCATATGGCCGGCGGCGATAGCTTCCCCACTGACTGCGATAACAAAGACCTTGCGCTTGAACGCATGCACATAAGGCGCGACCGCGCGAAACCACGAGACGAACTGGGCGCGATAGAGACTGTCGCCAAGAGCACCGTCGAGGAGGTCGTCGGCAGTATCGTCCTGAGCGGAGACATCAGTGAGAGCAAGGGCTGGGCTATTCATGCGGTCATTATAATGACGAAACATTCGGGACTATGTGTTTCTATGCCCGAAACAAAGCCTGGTTTGATACTTATTTGCCACACTGATCCGTTTCAACCGAAGCCGCTTTCTGCGGAAATCCATTGTCTGAATTGCCCGATTCCTCGCGTACTCGTCCGCCGAAGACGGTCCGCCCCTCCCGGGCTGATCGCAGAGTCGGCAATCCGGTTCCGCCCATCCGGTTTCCGGAAGAACTGCCGGTCTCGGCCAAACGTGATGAAATTGCAGCGGCTATCACAGCCCATCAGGTGATCATCGTCTGCGGTGAAACCGGATCGGGGAAAACCACGCAGTTACCCAAAATTTGTCTCAGTCTTGGGCGCGGGTTGGGTGCCGGCGGCACGGGTCTGATTGGCCATACCCAGCCGCGACGTATTGCCGCGAGTTCTACCGCCAAACGTATTGCCGAGGAGCTGGGTTCCCCGCTTGGCGAGCACGTCGGTTTCAAGGTGCGCTTTCACGACAGTCTTTCGTCAGGCGCCTCGGTCAAGCTGATGACTGATGGCATTTTGCTTGCCGAAACGCAAACTGACCGGCTGTTGAAGCAATACGACACGATTATCATCGACGAGGCGCATGAACGTAGTCTCAACATCGATTTTTTGCTGGGCTATCTCAAGCAGATTTTGCCGAAGCGGCCCGATCTAAAAGTGATCGTGACGTCGGCGACGATTGATGCCGAGCGCTTTTCCAAACATTTTGAACGGGCGGGGAAACCTGCACCCGTGATTGAGGTATCGGGACGGATGTATGCCGTTGAGGTGCGCTATCGGCCAGTGGAGGATGGTTTGCAGCCCCCATCCCAACTTTCCCCTAGTGGGGGAAAGAGTGCCATAGTCGATGCGAAGCGGGACAAAAGAGACTTAATCGATGCTTTGGTAGACGGCGTTGACGAGGCCTGTGCTTGTGGCCCAGGTGATGTGCTGGTGTTTCTTCCCGGTGAGCGCGAGATTCGGGATGCGGCGGAAGCGCTGCGCAAACACCATCCGCCGCACACTGAAATCCTGCCCTTATTCGCACGCTTGTCTGCGCAGGAACAGGAGCGTGTATTCAAGACTTCGAACGCGCGTCGGATCGTGCTGGCAACCAACGTCGCAGAAACATCACTGACAGTGCCGGGCATCCGCTACGTTGTCGATACCGGGCTTGCACGGGTCAAGCGCTATAGCTATCGCAACAAGGTTGAACAGTTGCAGATCGAACCGGTCGCACAGTCCGCAGCGAATCAGCGCGCTGGTCGTTGCGGACGGGTTGCTGCTGGCGTTTGCATTCGTCTCTATGACGAGGCCGACTTCAATCTGCGACCACGCTTTGCTGATCCAGAAATCATGCGCTCGTCGCTGGCTGCGGTCATTCTGCGAATGAAGTCATTGGGGCTGGGCCAGGTCGAGGATTTTCCTTTTCTCGAAGCACCATCGGGCCGCGCGATTGCTGACGGTTATCAGTTACTCAACGAACTCGGTGCCGTCGATGAAGACGGTGCGCTGACGCCGACTGGCTCCGAACTGGCGCGTCTGCCGCTCGACCCGCGCGTGGGCCGCATGGTCCTGGCTGCGCGCGAACAGCATTGCCTGAGTGAGATGTTGATTATTGCCAGCGCATTGTCAGTGCAAAACCCGCGTGATCGGCCAATCGATCAGCAAGAAGCGGCCGATAATGCGCACCGAAAATTTTCTGATGATCGTTCCGAATTTCTCAGTGACCTAAAACTGTGGCAGTGGTTCGAGCAGGCCGTCGAACACAAGAAATCGAACCGTCAATTACGCGATCTGTGTCGCGAAAATTTTGTTTCGCAGCTGCGCCTGCGTGAATGGCGCGATGTGCATAGCCAATTGCACACCACCGTCAGCGAGATGGGCTGGCGACTGAATACGCTGCCAGCAACGCCTGAACAATTGCACTGCGCTTTGCTGAGTGGCTTGCTGGGTAACATCGGCTGCAAGTCGGACGAAGAAGCCCACTATCTGGGCGCGCGCGCCATCAAGTTCTACCTCTGGCCGGGTTCATCGCTGGCGAAAAAAAATGCAAAGGCTGCTGGCAAATGGGTGATGGGGGCGGGGCTGGTCGAAACCACGCGCTTGTATGCGCGCACCCTGGCACGTATCGAACCGGAATGGATCGAAAAGGTAGGCGCACATTTGCTGAAAAAATCCTATGGCGATCCGCACTGGGAAAAAAAGCCGCGCCATGTGACGGCCTTTGAGCGGGCGACGCTATATGGACTAGTGATCTATGGTCAGCGCCGCGTCGATTTTGGCCGGTTGGATGCGGTGCGTGCCCGTGAAATTTTTATCCGCCAAGGACTGGTTGAAGGTTTGCGTGGCGGTGAATTCGAGTCGCGTGTACCCGAAGTAGCGAAGATGCTGGCGCACAACCGTCGACTGATCAACGACATCGAGCAACTCGAACACAAGGCGCGACGGATTGACGTGCTGGTCGATGATGAACTGATTTTCGGCGTGTTTGATCAAGCCATCCCCGCAGAGGTCCATAACGGTCATCAGTTCGACAGCTGGTATGCAAAAACGGTGAAAGAGAACAAGCAGGAAAACAAACGCCTGTTGTATCTCGATCGTGACGAATTGATGCGTCATGAGGCAGCCGGTATCACCACCGAGCTGTTTCCCAAGAACCTCATGATGGCAGGGATCAACATGGGACTGACCTATCATTTCGAACCCGGTTCACCGCGTGATGGAGCGACCTTGGCCGTGCCGTTAGTCGCGTTGAATACCGTTGATGCGCAGCGTTGTGAATGGCTCGTGCCCGGCATGCTGAAAGAAAAGGTACAGCTGCTATTGAAATCACTACCGCAGAAATTGCGTCGACATTGCGTTCCACTTCCCCAATATGCAGCTGGTTTTTGCGAGCGACATCCACAGCCGGAAGGCGGCCTCATTGATGCCTTGATTGCAGATTTACGTGAACAACTGACCATCACTCCTCTGACCAGTGATTTCAAACTGGAAACCTTGAACGCGCATCACTGGATGAACTTCAAGGTCATCGACGAGCATAGCCGCCAACTCGCGATGGGCCGTAATCTGGCGGTTCTACGAGCTGAACTAGGTGGTGCAGCCCAGAAGCAGTTCCAACAGGCATTCAAGGCTTCGCTGGAAAAGAATCCGGCTATATTGAAAGAGACCACCAGCATTCCTTCGCACTCGGGAAGTCATGTTGGAGACGAGAGTCTTGCTGCTACTTCAGGTGAAACGGAAAAGAGCTTTCAAGCAGGCGTTCAATATACCGATTGGACCTTCGACGCTTTGCCTGAATTGATGGAGGTCAAACGCGATGGCCAAACCTTGATCGGATATCCCGCACTGGTCGATCAAAACACGTATTGCTTACTTGAAGTGTTTGATGATCCTGAGGTCGCCGCAGCCAGCCATCACACAGGCTTGCATCGACTGTTTATGCTGCAATTAAAAGAGCAGATCAAGTTTCTTGAAAAGAATCTGCCCGGCCTGCAACAAATGGCGATGCAATACATGAGTCTGGGCACGCTTGAAGAATTGCGTGATCAGATCATCGCCGTAGCGGTGGATCGCGCCTGCATGAATGAACCTTTACCAACCGATGCCAGCAGCTTTGGTGTACGCGAGCTTGAGGGCAAAGATCGGCTCGTATTGCTGGCAAATGAAATTGCGCGCCTGACATCTGCCATTTTGATGGAATACAGCAGCGTCCAGAAAAAAATCGTCGGGATCAAGTCGCAGTTAAGCGCATTCAACGATATCAATAGTCAGGTGCAGATGTTGATTGGCAAGCGCTTTATTTTGGAAACGCCCTACGCACAGCTGTCGCATTTTCCACGTTACCTCAAGGCCATCGCAGCGCGTGTCGACAAACTCCGAAACGATCCGCAACGCGACGCTCAAAAAATGACGGAGCTGACGCCACTTTTGACCCAATGGCAACGTACTGTTGCCGCGCGTAAAGGCAATCGCGATGAACGTCTGGAAGAATTCCGCTGGCTGCTTGAAGAGCTGCGCGTCGCACTATTTGCCCAGGAGCTGCGCACGCCAATGCCGGTCTCGGTCAAGCGTTTGCAAAAAATATGGGAAAGTCTGAGATAGTTCCACGATGAAACCACTTCACCAAGAATCAAAGGAGTCGAACTTGGAATTTTTTGCAGTATGCCGAACATGGCTCTTTAATTCGCCGTTTAGAACAGTACTTTCCAATCGTGGTGGTTCCAATTGGCTGCAAGCGGTCAGACGTATAGCCTTTGGGATATTGACGTTTTTACCGATTCAGCATGTCTGCGCCGCACCATCTGAGCGTGTCGACGGGCTACCGGATGTTGTTGTCAATGTCGCTACGGATGACGCGAACTACCGATACGTGCTCCACAATGGCAATCTTGCCGAGATGCCAAATGGATGTTTGCCACAAAATGACCCATGTGAAGCTCCAAATGCCATGCGCAGTTTGCTTGCGCAGCGAGATTCAGTGGCAGCAGAGGCTGAAAAAAATCGAAATGTTCTGCCGAAGGGGGTTGAGTGGGCTCTTTTCAGCAATGCCAAAAAGCTTGTTGTGTATGGATTTGAGAAGGTCTTTGGATCAAGAAGCCTCTCTTTGGTTGTTGCGAAGCCTGGCGAGCAACGCGTTGTTTATTCGGCCGATGATCCAGAGGTCCGCATCAATTGTATTCGGTGGTTATCTGACGCAACGCTCGCAATATTAGAATCGAAAAGTCGTTCTTCATTGACTCCTATTGGCATTTTTGGAGCGCTATCGGGTCATGGGATACCGGTGACCCGTTATACCCTTCGGATTGTTTCATTCGATAGCGATGAGAAGGCGAGTGTTGTGAAGTTTCCCTTACTGCGAAGCTTTGACGATTCAGTGGCATGCCTGGACATGAGTGAATAGCGGAAAGACGACGACTAACTGGGCGAAAAACGACGTCAAGCGTTTAGTCGAATTAAAGGGCTTTGCTGGAATATATTCGTAATCTTGTGGATAAGCCCGCTTAGCGCTACGATTTTATGAACAAACCGATCGGTATGCAGCAGATGAGTCACATACAGCTATCAGAGTATCCACCTCGACAAGTATTGCTGTTCAGCGGCCATATGATCGATGCGCCTGATCGCCTTGTGCCGCGTTTCCCGCCGGAAATGGCAGCGGCTGTATCTAAAAAAATTACGAATGTATTGCGCACACTGAGCGCCGGTCCGGATGATTTGGCACTTGCCCAGGGCGCAAGTGGCGGCGATATTTTGTTTCTTGAGGCTTGCAAACAGCGTGGCGTACAACTGCAATTGATATTGCCTTTGCCAGAGGCCGAGTTCATTGAACAGTCGATCCTTCGCTCAATCGATGGTCTGAAATGGCAACAGCGCTATGAAGCGATCAAGACTGATCTGAGCCAACCCCCGTCCATCTTGCCGATTGAATCCACTCCTTACCGTCATCTTGAGAATGAACCGAATTCGACGGGTGATGTATTTGCACGCTGTAACCTATTTCTTCTGGATACGGCACTCACGTGGGGTATCGAACGGCTACGTTTGATCTGCCTTTGGGACGGTCAAGGTGGGGATGGGCCCGGAGGAACTGCGCACATGGTGGAATTGGTGAAAAGCTTGAGGGGAAAAGTGATCTGGATGGATATCAATCAACTTTGATCTTGTCAGACAGAGGAGGGTATTCCTTAGTAGGTTCTAGCTATCCTGGAAGCAAAATTTAGGTACTTGCTCGGTCGGGGTACGCCTATAATTTTTTCGCAGTCGTCATATAAAAAAACGAAAAAACTCTGGGGAGGTTTGTATGACCGGCCAAAAAATCCAAGGTAGTTCCGCCAAGTCTGCCAGTAAGAAAATCAAACCAAAAGTGCGGGCGCTCTCGCTGCACATCGGTCTTAACTCTGTGAGCGGCGCCGCCTATGGTGGATGGACTGGGCCACTGGCTGCTTGCGAGTTTGATGCCAACGACATGGCCACAATTGCACAGGGCCAGGGCATGAAGCCCACCATTCTATTGAGCAAAAAAGCGACTCGTGCCGCCACTTTGGCCCGCATGCGCAGTGCAGCAAAGACATTAAAGGCAGGCGAGTTGTTTTTTCTGACTTATTCCGGCCATGGCGGGCAAGTGCCTGATGTAACCGGCGAAGAGGTGGACAAGAAAGATGAAACCTGGTGCCGTCTATGACGGCCAATTGATTGATGATGAACTTTACTTCGAGCTGGGTCGTTTTGCCGAAGGGGTGCGCATTCTGGTGTTGTCGGACAGTTGTCACAGCGGTACGGTGACACGCGAAGTTGCACCTGCTCCGGCAATACTAGGGCAACGTCCGAAGTTAATGCCCGATGCTGTCGCCATGCGCACCTATGAAAAGCACAAGGCGTTTTACGATCAGTTGCAGCGCGATGTATTGAAGGCAGCGAAAGCAACCGGCAAAGCGGTTGTCGATCCCGACGCAGCGCTGGCCAATGTTGCGATCAGCGGACGATTGACCACCATCGTGAAGAAATTCAATCCCTCCGTGATTCTGATTTCGGGTTGTCAGGACAATCAGACTTCCATGGATGGAGACCACAACGGTGCATTCACCGAGCAGCTTCTCAAGGTCTGGAATCACGGCACCTATACCGGCGGCTATGCAAGTTTTCACGCACGGATTCGCGCGCGTATGCCAGCCAGCCAGTCTCCGAACTTGTTTACCTTGGGAACTGCTGGGAAATTTTTAGCCCAGCAGCCATTTACCGTTTAAGACCAATTTAAATTAGCCGCCAGTCGTGACAAAGCATAGGCACGAAGAAAGGTGCAGACGAAGTGATGAAACGGTTACGTATTTTGACTGCATACGGACGCAATAAACAATAGGGGAGCAAGTGGCTCATGGTTGATCGTTCCATTCCAATCAAGCTCAATGGCAGACTGATCGTCCGTGAGTCAGGCAGCCACATCGAAGCAGAGCTGCCCGCCATTCTCAGAGCGGCCAGCCGCTCGCTCTCGCAACCGGGATCTGAACGCACCGCGGTGCAAGATCCCTTTTTCCCTGATGGCTATCTCAGCCCCACTGCCAGCTTCGACGTCGGCGTCTCGGCACGCAGTGCAGCTGATGGCGTCTCTGAAAAGCAGCACGATGCAGCACCTAATGAAGTCATTGTTTTTGAGCTGTCTGATGGCAGCACCTTTATTACGAGTGCTCAGCGCCTGCACGACACGCTGAAGCTGACGCATCCTGAATTTATTGCTGAAGACGGTTCCATCCTGCTTGAAAAACTGCGTGCCGACGGTGCCGCCCCGCGTGGATTTCTCGCAGATGTGGCCGGAGGTCTGATCAGCAAGGTATTCACTTTTATCGTCGGCGCCAAGCCAGATAGCATCATCAATCAGGCGCTGCAGACACTCGGAAGCCCCGAACGTATTGCCGAACTGGGGGTGAGTTGGGCGGGAACCAAGGCGCTGATGTGGGCCATCGAAGACCAGCTTTCCCAAAAACCGGGCCTATACAAATGGGAAAGTGAAACGGAACTCAAAGCGCTTCCTCCTGATTTTGACCAGCCCATGACGGATGAGCTTGCCAAGAAGCCGATGCTGGTATTTTTGCATGGCACCGGTTCAAGTACCTTTGGAAGTTTCAGTGAACTGCGAGGCGGAGACCGTAATCTCTGGGGAACTCTCGAACGCACCTTTACCGGCGGCATCTATGCGTTCGAACATCGCACCTTGTCTGAAAGCCCGATTGAAAATGCCATCGCACTGGCGTCGGCCTTGCCACCGAGTGCCAATGTTTCATTGGTCTCGCATTCACGTGGAGGCTTGGTCGCTGATTTGCTATGCCTGAATGGCTTTGAGGGTTTGATCGATAACTACAAATATCGTTTTGAAGGCACAGGTGATGCCGATCCGGACGAAGCCATTCGGGTTATTGCTGAGATGGACGATGCGCATGCCGAGCAGCGCAAACAGCTGAGTCGGCTCGCCACCGTGCTGCGCAAACAGAAGTTGAACATCCAGCGCTATGTTCGCGTGGCGGCTCCAGCGAACGGAACGCGACTCGCCAGCGGCAACTTCGATTTGTTTCTTTCAGGTGTATTGACCCTGATCGGACAAGTTCCCTTTTTCTTCGGCAATCCGCTTTACTCAGCCTTCAAACGCGTCGTCATTGAAATCGCCAAAAACCGAACCAACCCGCATCTCATTCCGGGCATTGAGGCCATGTTGCCTGACTCGCCCATGGCCAGACTGCTGCGTGATGCGCCCGTACAGAACGGTATTGTCATGGCGGTGATTGCCGGTGATATCGAAGGCGGCAATCTGCTCAAGCGCCTCGGCGTTCTGCTGACCGACTTCCTGCTGTTCGACAATAGCGATCATGATCTGGTCGTTGATACCGTTGCCATGCTGGCGGGTATTGCGCCCACCACTCAGGCGCGTGCCTTGTTTGATCGTGGGCCTGACGTTTCGCATTTCCGTTACTTCATCAACAGTGACACGCGTACGGCTTTGCGTGACTGGTTAACGGTAACCGAGCCTGTCAAGATCGAAGCCTTTCGTCCACTGCCAACCAAGGACGAATATCGCGCCGCGCTGAACGCCGCCATGAGCCGCGACGTCTTGGTCAGCACGGATCGGCCCGTTGTGGTGATCTTGCCCGGCGTCATGGGTTCGCATTTGCGCGTCGGTGGCAGTGATCGTGTCTGGTTTGATCCGCTGGATATTGCCGGAGGCGGTCTTACCAAAGTGGCCTGGGGCAAACCGAATGTGGAAGCCGAAGAACTGTTCAGCATGTCTTACGGCAAGCTCTGCGCTGAATTGATCAAGAGCCATCGGGTCGAGCGTTTTGCCTATGACTGGCGCCAGCCGCTCGACGTGCTGGCCGAGCGCCTGGGTGAGTTTCTGACGCGACTGATGCGCGAGACCAAACAGCCCATTCGATTATTGGCACACAGCATGGGTGGACTGGTCGTACGCGCTGCAATTTACAAGCGTCGTTCGGTCATGGATGCGTTGATGCAGCGTGAGGGTTCCCGCTTCATCATGCTCGGCACACCGAATCAAGGCGCGCACTCGATGGTCGAAAACCTGCTGGGTAAAGGCGATACGCTGCGTACCCTGGTGCGCATCGACATCACCCATGACATGCAGGAAGTGCTCGACATTGTGTCGGGTTTCCGCGGCGCTTTGCAGCTCCTGCCTCGGCGTGGGTTCAAGGATACCTTTCAGGGTCAGGCGGATGGAGGCACTGAGTACAGCATCTGGCCTTACGATCAAGAAAATACATGGCAGACGCTGAAGCAGAAAAATATTGATTTCTGGTTTGGCAATCACCGCTGTGGCACACCGGCGCAATCCGTACTCGAAGAGGCAACCTGGCTCTGGAAGCAAGATGGCCTGACCACGCCCAGTCTGCCACCTGAATATGAAAGTCGAAGCGTTTATGTGTATGGCATCGCACGCAACACGGCGTGTGGTGTGCGTGAAGTCGACGGTCATCTCAAGATGGTTGGCACCACACGTGGCGATGGCACAGTGACCTGGGACTCGGGTCGCATCGGTGGCGTTGGCAGTTCGTATTACATGGCGGCCGAGCATGGCAATCTGGCGGCCACCGAAGAGCACTTTCCTGCTCTGATTGATCTGCTAACCAGCGGCGCAACCAATCGTTTACCGCAAAGCCCGCCCGCCCTGCGCGCAATCGAGCAACCGGTGCCGGTGACTTACGACGCTGGACCGCCGACGGCTGATGACGCCGATACTCTGGAACGCAGCCTGATGGGTGGGGCGCTGCGCAATCGCGTGCCTCCACGTTCGAAGCGGCGTCTGGAAATCTCGGTCAAAGCCATGGATCTGCGTTTCCTTTCGCAGCCGATCATGGTCGGACATTACGAACAGGATCCCATCGCCGGGCCGGAGGCGCTGATCGATCATGAACTGCTCGCTGGCGATCTGAGCGAACGTCATAGCATGGGCCTCTATGCCGGGCCGCGCGGCACGGCTGCTGTGGTGTTGCGTGCCCCTAATGAGTTAGAGCGACGGCGCGGTAGTCTCATCGGTGCGGTCGTGACCGGCCTGGGCAAATACGATGGTGCCTTGAGTCTGTCCGACTTGACCGAAGCCGTTCGTGCGGGAGCCTTGCGCTACTTGTTGCAAGTGGTTGATGTATTGGGTAAGGCGGATCGCGAAGTGCCGCTGGCGACCTTACTGCTGGGCTACAACTCATCAGCCAATCTGACGGTTGCCGCTTCGGTCGAAGCGCTGGTGCGTGGTGTCGTCGAAGCCAATGCCAAGTTCTTCGAGACGACTCGTCTCAATATCCGCATTGCCCGGCTCGATATTGTTGAGCTCTATCGTGACACCGCCATCACGGCGGTATATGCGTTGCGTCAATTGTCTGAGCGACTAAGTGCTTTCTCGGAGAAGCTCGGCACCATGCTGATTTGCCGTAATGAGCTGGAGCAGGGCGACGGCGTGCGGCCGCGTTTGTTTGATAGCCGCAATGCCAGCTACTGGCCGCGCATGATCGTCACCGATGCACGGCGTAGCGATGGTAGTGGACTCACTGTGGGTTCCTCTGGCAACGTGGCGTTGCCAAATGATGCCGCGCGCACGGGTGTCGCTGATAGTTTGCGCTTCCTGTTCGTCGGTCAGCGTGCCCGGGCCGAGTCGGTGGTGCAGCAACGTCAACCCGGCCTGATCGAACAACTGGTGCAGCAGCAGATTCATAACACGGCGTGGCAGCCCGACTTTGGCCGCATGTTGTTCCAGTTGATGGTGCCCCACGATTTCAAGGACGCTGCGCGTCAGCTCGACCGTCTCGTTCTCGTGGTGGATAGCACGACGGCCAACCTTCCATGGGAATTGATGCTGGCTGATGATCCCGCGCGCGGTAACGTCAACACGGATGATCAGCTCCCTCTGGCCTTGCGTACTGCGGTCGTGCGCCAACTGTCATCGACCGTCTTCCGTCGTCAGGTGCGGCAGACCATGGAGCGTACCGCCCTGGTCATCGGTAATCCTTCAACGCGTGGTTTTGCATCGGCTTTTTCAACACCAGCATGCAAGCGTACCGATGATCCGGTGGCATTGCCCGATGCCTATCAGGAAGCGGTCGCTGTGGGTCGTGTGTTATCCGGCATGGGATACAAAGTGACTCCTGAGGTCATGACCGATGGAGCCGAGGCCAGCGAGGTACTCGCCTTGCTGTATCGCCAGCCTTATCGCATCGTCCATGTTTCCGCACACGGCGTATTTAATCTGCAGCACGCGGATGGTTACTGCCGCAGCGGGGTCTTGCTGTCCGGCGGTCTGTTGATGACGGCGGCTGAAGTCGCTGCGATGGAGGTGGTGCCCGAACTGGTCTTCCTCAATTGCTGCCACCTCGGTCAGATCGATATCAAGGCAGCGGATAAAGTCGACGGAGTCAATGGCGATGGCAACAAACTTGCGGCCAGTCTCGCCCGTGAATTAATCGAGATCGGGGTGCGCTGTGTGATCGTGGCGGGATGGGCGGTCAACGATCAATATGCACGCCTGTTCGGCGAGGTGTTCTATCAGCGGCTTCTGTTGGACCGTTTGCCGTTTGGTGAGGCAGTCTTGAAGGCGCGCCTGGCGGTTTGGGATCAAAGCCTCGGCAGCGACATTACCTGGGGTGCTTTCCAGGCTTATGGCGATCCTGGCTGGCTAGCCGAAGCGCGACCGGCTGGACATCCAATGCAGGGCGCTGCAGAAATGCACTATGTGTCGCCAGAGGAACTGCTCGACGATCTCGCACGACTGCGTGCCGATCTCTCTCGCAAGCGGGACTTTTTAAGCGATCGAGAAATGCGTGCGCAAGTGGCAATGGTCAAGGAAACGCTGGACAAGCGTTGCCCATCCGCTTGGATGGCACTGCCACAACTGCAATCCGCACTGGGTGCGGCATGGTATGACCTCGGCCAGTTTGAACCGGCGCGCGAAGCTTTGCTCAAGGCGATTCAGGCCGAAGACAAGAATGGTCAGGTTCCCATTCACGATATTGAAAAGCTGGCCAATGTTGAAGCGCGGCTTGGTGAGAAGCAAGCTGAGGCCGAGCTGGAAAAAAGTCATGCGGCCGGAACGAAAGGCGCAAAGAATTCCGAAGCGCTGATTGATCAGGCGCTTCAACGTCTGGCGGGGCTGGATGCACTGGTGAGCGGCCAGGCAGATGCATTCGATCCTGCTTCGTATAAACCGGTCTACAACGCAGAGCGCAGCGCATTGCGCGGTGGCGCATGGAAGCGCAAAGCCAGTCTGCAGGCACGCCGTATCCTGAAAGGATTGTCCGCTGATGACCTGAAAAAAGTTTCTCAGCAGATGGACGAGTCTCTAGCCAACAGCATTGCCGCTTATCGCAGTGCTGAGGGCAGTCCGGGCAGCCTGCATTTTTCTGCGTACCTGGCCCTTAATCGTTTGGCTCTGGATGCATTGACAGCCTGGCCGGATCAAAGCAGTAAAGATGCGGCCATTGCGCTGGCGGAGCAATGCAAGCACAGCGCCGAGCAGGGGTTTTCGAGCAACAATAGTATTTGGGGCGCGGTGATGCAGGCCGAGGCGCAACTGGTCGAGCGTCTGCTCGATGGCCGTTTGGGAGCAGAAGGTGAAGAAGGCCAGGCCGCCTTTGACGAATTGGTCGAAGCCTATACCGAAAGTATGTCGAACATTGTCATCAAGCCTTCACAGATCGATTCGATCGTGACGCAAATGGAGTTGTTGTCACGCTTCTGTGATGCCCGTTCCCTGGTGCTCAAAGAGTCGCTGACCGATGCACCGAATAGTGGCGGTGGGTCGTCTGCACCCAGACATGAGTCCTTGTGGCGCATGGCAGACCGTTTACTTGAACTGGTTCAAAGCCTTTCTCCAGGGCGCCCCGCACGGACTGATCGGCCGTCGATGAAGCGCGTCGGGAATGGGTCGAGCGGAAAATCCAGGCAGAGTGTTGCGAAAAAAGTTGTCGCCAAATCGCCGGTCAAAGTTGCTGACAAGAATGCCGCAAAGAGTGCCGCAAAGAGTGCTAAAAAAGTAGCCAAAAAAAGTAAAAAATCATGACACCTGATATTCGCTGCCGCGTCTCAGTGCAGCAATCATCCAATCCGGGAACAAGCCATGTCCAAGCCCTACGTTCTTAAAAAAGGAGAGAGTCTATCCAAGGTCGCTGAACTCAAGTATGGCGACCGCAAGTTGGCTGCCCGTCTGGCCGATTACAACGGCCTGCTCAACACTAAAGACATCGTCGTCGGTCAGGCGATACAGATTCCTGCCGCGCGTGAGTTCAAGCGGCCGAAGTCGCCAGCTCCATCAACACGCGATGTGCCGCGCTGGCCGACTGCACCAAACGGCATGGCGGCGATCATCAGTCTGTTTGGAGACATTCGTGCCTATGTTCGGGATGACGGCACGGCTGATCCGAAGTGGGAAGCCAACTTCATTGCTTCGTGCCCACTGCCCTTTGCGATGCCACTGGACTGGGCGCCAGCCACATCCGCCAAAAGCCTTCGTTGCCACAAACTTCTTGTTCCTTTATTCCAGGCCGTTTTTGCCGACATCGCCAGCAAGAATTTGCAAACATCGGTGAAGACTTATGGAGGTTGCTACAACTGGCGCATGAAACGCGGTCAGGCCAAGGCTTCAACACACAGTTGGGGTATTGCAATCGACCTCAATGCGCGCACCAATGCAATGGGTACGGCTGGCGATATGGACCCGAAACTTGTAGCCTTGTTCGAGAGCTATGGCTTCGTGTGGGGTGGCGGATGGGCAGGCGCAAACAAGGATCCGATGCACTTTCAATATTGCAGCGGGTATTGATTCGATTTTCTAACGCAAAGACTGAACAATCTTCAAATCATGGCCGTTATCCAGAACCGCATCTTTATCAGTTATCGCAGCTCCGACGGAAAGAAGGATGCGAATCGTCTGGCTGAAGACCTGGGCAAGGTTTTCGGTGACGATCAAGTTTTTTTCGACAAGCACGATTTGCGCGGAGGATCTTCCTGGCGCGAAGAAATTTTTGCTGCAATCGGCAGTCGACCGGTTGTCTTGCTGGTGCTGACTCCCGATTACTTTGGCGCCAAATTTCCCGATGGTCGCCTGCGTCTGGACGAAGCGGATGATCCGGTGCGGCAAGAGTTGGGCGCAACCATCCAGATCAAGGCGACGATCATGCCGCTATTGGGAGAAGGCGTGACCATGCCTTCTGCTGGAAGTCTGCCATCTGAACTGCGCGTCGTGACCGAAAAGCATGCTTTGCGCCTGCGCACCGACGATTGGAAAAATGACTTGCTGCGCATCATTGACGATTTGATTCGTCAGGGAGTCAAGCCGCTGCGCGAAGACTGGCGCGCTTTGTTCGGAGGAGGCACTGGAGCGGATTCCATCTTGGCAACCAAACCCAAATTTACATTGTTGTGGATTGCTTTGGGTTTGCTCATTCTCTACGAGATTGGCGTGGCCGAAGAGCCTGATGCCGATACGTATTACGGCATGGCGATGTTGACGCTGATTCCTCTCTATTTGGTTTGGCGCGCGTACGGGAAATTAAAATTCAGCGGCAACTTGGGAAAGTACGCTTCGATTGCCATGCTCGTCATTACCGGCTGGGAAATTCTGTCGTTCACCGCGCGTGGCATGCAATTAGCCAAGCCAGAGCAACAGGCAATCACTACGCCACCCGGTTCTATTACGCCCACGCCGATGACTGGCACTGAACCTGCCCCTGCTCCGATACCCATTCCCGCAAAAATTGAAAGCACGGCTTCTGACTTAAGCGGTTCATGGATGGCGGTCATGGCGAATAGCCAGACCCTGCCATTCTCGATCATTCACAAAGCAGAAAGCATCACTTTCACAACCACAAGGATCAGCGTGGCCAACGATCCCTGGTTCCAAACCATTAATCTCGCGCTCGCGGCAAACGGAGGACTTGTCATTCAAGACATCCGCATGCGAGGTGGCGGCAGTATTTTCGAACGCGAGATTGAAGCTGAAATTGCCTTGACTTCAGGTGATGGTCAACGATTGATTGACAGCGGCAACATGAGCCTTGTTGTGTCGCCCGATGGCAAGATGCTTTCAGGCAGTGTGCATTTCAGTAGCGGCCAACCCACACCGCTGCGTTTCGTAAGGCAATGAACTGCACGACTTCCTTGCCCTCATTTGTTTTTTGGCAGTTGCTTGCGCGCATCCTTTTGCAAATCCGCGACTAACGTAGCGTCTTCTCCTTTAGAGTGGAGACTGGCTTCCTCTTCTGCATGCTCTAAAGCATCGGCTTCTTCCTTGGATTTCGGCGCTGTTTTGTCTGCAGCCTTGGCCACTTTACCTTGGTCGACAAAGCGCTTCTCACTTTTGTTAAAGCGTCGTGCAGCTTCGTAGTTACCTTCACCTTGAATATCGCTCGTTGGGGTTTTCGACGACATGAGATTCTCCTGTTTCGTGAATGGGCAATTGAATCTGGACAATCTCAATCACCCTATTGGGGCAGTCAACATGACTGCCCCATCTCATTCTCGTCATCCAGTGATTCAGCGATAGCCGTGTTTAAGCCGCATGCACATCAGTTTTTTCCTACACGCCCTCATAGAGGCCGTTCGATTTATTTCTGATTTCTTTTTCGTTGCATCGCCATTCCCATTAAACCAAGACTGCCCAGCATCAGGGCGTAGGTCGGTGGTTCTGGAACGAACTGTTGCGCTTGCAGACTGGGCAAGGTTGCAGCGTCAATTCCAAAGACATAAAAATTATTGGTATTGGCAAAGCCGTTCGGGTGATTGCTGTCTGTAATCGTGGCAAGAAAATCATTGTCGTTCGCCAAAAACAAAGTGTGTTCAAGCACGCCGTTGTAAAGAATATCTTGTCCGAATGCCATGCCTTCGATTTTGGATGGGATGTCTTTGTCACTGATACCCAGTGCCTTCAATTCAGCAACCAGGTCAAGGAAGAGACTTTTGTTGACCTTTGCAGCCAGCAGTGCAGCCTGATCCGCCGCACTTCCCCCCAGGTTTGAAACATCCTGTGCTCCTGCCAGATCAATCTTGTAAAGCTGTTTGATGACGGCCTTAGAGTTATCACCCAGACCCTTACCATCGCGTTCATCAATCAGAAATTCGTGATCGTTGATGGCAAGAATCTCGCTGACGCCGCTTCCGGCCGTGAGCTGATAAGCATATTCGTGGGTCGTGCCCGTGGCGATGTCGATTGTGACAATACGCACGATCTTGTTGCCATCCTGAATCAGCGATGACTGCATGATGCCGACCAGAGTCTTGCCGTCTGGAGTAAGCGCCAAACCTTCCATACCTTTATTGGCAACGCGGCCACTGGTATTGCCGCTGATTTCAGTATTGCCAACCGGACTAAGCTGGGTCACGTCAAGATTGCCGGGCAGGGTGAACGTTTTGATACGTTGGCCCGTGGCTCGGTCAAATTGATAGACGTAGGGCCCATACTCGTCCGAGACAAAAACGCTTTTCCCGTCGTTCGATACCCGTACGCCTTCTGGGTCAAAACGTGCGTTGTTCGGATTGCCAGAATTTTTGGTTGGGTCGAAGTTGTCCGAGCGCCCGGTAAAATAGTAGGTGTTGTTGACGGTGTTGAGTGACGGGGCACCATTGCCGAGACCGACACTTGCACCGCTGCCATAAACCAATGGCGTTGGGCTCGACAGCAAGGTCGTGTTGGTCAATGTGGGCGTTAACAGAAAAGGCAACCCCGGATTGGCATTCGCAGTCAGGTTCATGCTCAGAGTCTGAAAGCGGGTGATATAAGACGATGTATCATCCACCGCCGAGTTATAGGGCGTGGCATTAGGGCCCCGATCCGGCGTTGCAATGTAGGTATTGCCACCTGCGTAAGCGAAGCCCGAACCCAGACCTCCGAGCATGTTTCCCGCTACGCCATTTTCGAGCGGTGCTGCGGTTACTGCGGAGAGATCCTGAAGATTTCCACTCAAGCTGCCTATTGCCAGCAATACGGGGCTGGCCTGGGAACTGGATATGCAGGCGGCAAACAGGGCAGGGGCGATGATCGACGCAAGAGCGTGTCGCTTGTTCATTGAGGTTTCCTTGAGGAGAAGTGACGAATAATCTTTGGAGATATGCTGTTTTCGAGGCGCTAATCTAAAGACCAATTGCGTCAGCTTGATGTCAGTCTATGGGTGTATCAAGGTGAAGGCGGCCAGGATTTAAATCTTGGCTGGGTCAACTTCCATCGGGTGACAACCGTTAGACTTCTATATGGATGCTTATTCTTTTTTCTTTAAATTTCATGAAATTACGTAATCTTTTGGCAACGGGTTGGGTATTGACCTGGCTGCTTACTTCAATGTTGTTGGCTCCGGTGTCCGCGGCGACTGCTGGCGTGGTCATCGTGCTCAACTCCGGCGATGCGACGGTCGACGTTGTAGATGCGGTCACTCAGCAAGTGATTCGCAGCATCGACGTGGGCAAAGAACCGCATCATCTGATGGCTACGCCTGATGACAAATCCTTGCTGGTTGCCAGTTCGGCAGGTAATGGCCTGCTGTTTCTCGATCCCAAAACGGGCAATGTGCAGAAGACCGTCCCGGGTATCAATGACCCGTATCAACTTGCATTTTCACCGGACCAGAAATGGTTTGTTGTGACCTGCTTGCGCATGAACCGGGTTGATATTTATCGTGCCGACGGCTTTCAACTCGTCAAGCGCATCCCCATCGCAAAAATGCCCAGTCATCTGGTGTTCTCAGCCGACAGCTCAACGGTCTTTGTGACCCTGCAAGGCAGCGATCAACTCGCGGCCATTGATGTGGCCACCCAGGCGATCAAATGGGTCATGCCGGTCGGCAAGCTGCCTGCGGGTATCTGGATTACTCCCGACGGCAATAAATTGATGGTCGGTATCATGGGTAAAAATTATGTCGATGTGATTGATTGGCGCACCCAGAAATCAGTTGGCCATGTCCAGACGGGTAATGGCGCGCACAACTTTTTGCCGATGGGTGACAGGCGGCATGTGCTCGTTTCCAATCGGGTTGCCAATACGGTTTCAATTGTTGATATGCAAGATTGGAAAAAAATCGCTGACATCAATGTTCCCGGTGGCCCCGACTGCATGGAGTTGAGCGCGGATGGCAAGACGCTTTACGTGACTTCCCGCTGGATCAAGAAGCTGGCCGTGATCGACATGAAAACACGGTTGGTCGTAAAAGAAATCGGCGTCGGGCGTTCACCACACGGGGTCTATTTCGATGCGCATGCGTCGAGGGTGTAGCCGCCTGGGTCTCGGTTTGATCTGCGCTCTTGGGGTTGTACAAAATGGCTTCAGCAGCTGTGGAGTTGGGCAGAAGCCGGTTTATATGACCTTCGATACCGGTAGTCAAAGCCAGGCTGAATTCATCCGCCAGGTCCTGAAAAAATATGATGTGAAGGCCAGCTTCTTTTTGGCGAACGAGAAGACGGTGAATGGCGATTATTCGCTGGATACCACTTGGGCACCTTACTGGAAAGCACTGGTCGCTGACGGTCATGCGTTTGGCACACATACCTTCGATCACGTTTATTTCAAATCGGATATTGGTTCGAACCAGGTCGAGGTAAGGCCGCAGTTTGGTCACAATGCCGGTAAGAGCATGAACTGGACTGGCCCCGAATATTGTGCTGAATTGAATCGCGTCAAAACTCGCTTCAAGGAATTGACGGGTACAGAACTCGATCCATTCTGGCGGGCGCCCGGTGGCAAGACCTCATCACGTCTAATCGCAATGGGTGAAGCCTGCGGCTACCATCATTTCGGCTGGGCCGATGCTGGTTTTCTTGGAGATGAACTGCCCTCGGAAAAATATCCCAATGCAATGTTGTTGCAACGTGCACTGAATCACATTCAGCCCGGCGATATTGTCGTGGCGCATCTGGGTATCTGGTCGCGCAAAGATGCTTTCGCGCCGATGCTCGAACCATTGATCGCGGGCCTGAAACAGAAGGGATACTGTTTTGCGACGCTACGTGACTATCCTTTGAATGCAAGTGCGACCAAGCCATGATGAACTGGATCGATTCAATTGCCGATGGTTTCAATTTATTTCTGGGCTGGCTGTTCCAGAGCACGGTCGAGCCCTTGCTGTTTCATCTCGATGGCTCCGGATTGCTCGAAGACGCCTATACCGGCACCGAACTCTTCCTGCTCGGTGCCATCCAGGTGATCGTGCTGTACTTGCTGCTGCGTCCATTGGAAGCATGGAAACCTGCTGAACAGTGGGCAGATCGCAAAGCCGTGCGGGTCGATGTCATGTATACCTTGCTGCACCGTCTGGGCCTGTTCAGCATGCTGATGTTTTTCATGCTCGATCCGGTCGTGGATCAATTGGCGAGTTGGGTTCGCCTGAACGGATTCCAGACCTACAATCTAGATGATGTGTGGCCAGGCGTCACGTCGATTCCATGGGTCTCTTTTCTGATTTATCTGGTCGTTCTGGATTTTTCTGGCTACTGGTTGCATCGCTGGCAACATCGCTTTAATTGGTGGTGGGCTTTGCACAGCCTGCATCACAGCCAGCGTCAGATGTCGCTGTGGACGGACAACCGCAATCACCTGCTCGATGACCTGATCAAGGATGCATTTTTTGCATTGCTTGCTCTGTTCATTGGCGTGCAGCCGGAGCAGTTTGTCATGCTGATCATGCTCGGGCGCTGCATTGAAAGCCTGCAACATGCCAACATCCGGCTATCATTCGGTCGATACGGCGAGCGCATTCTGGTGAGCCCCCGTTTCCACCGGCATCATCATGCGATAGGGACTGGCCACGAAGGCCGATATCAGGGCTGCAATTTTGCCGTGCTGTTTCCAGTTTGGGATGTCCTGTTCGGCACGGCCAATTTTGCGGCTGGTTTTCCTGCGACCGGCGTGCGTGACCAGTTGCCTGAGCCGGATGGAATAATGCGTAACTACGGTAAAGGCTTTTGGGCTCAGCAGTGGTTGGGGCTCAAGCGAATGATCAATCAAGACAAGCAACGTAACGAAAAATATGGCAGAACAACTGAAGGAAAAGCGCTTTGGCCTGCTGATCATCGGCGACGAAATTCTCTCGGGAAAACGGACTGATCAGCATTTAGCCAAAGTGATTGCCATCTTGGGTGCGCGTGGATTGTCGCTCTCCTGGGCCCAGTATCTGAGTGATGATCCCAACCTGATCACCGCAACTTTGCGTCGCACCTTCGCGGGAAATGAAGTGGTGTTCTCAACCGGAGGAATCGGCGCCACACCGGACGATCACACGCGTCAATGCGCCGCTGCTGCATTGGGTGTTGGACTTCATCTTCACCCCGAAGCCGAACGCCTGATTACAGAACGGATTCGCGAGATGAATCAGGGTGTGCTGTCATCAGATGAAAATCGACAGCGCATGAAAATGGGTGAGTTCCCGATGGGCGCCAACATCATTCCAAATCCTTACAACCGTATCCCTGGCTTTCAATTGCATGAGCATTACTTTGTACCGGGCTTCCCCGTCATGGCGTGGCCGATGCTGGAATGGGTGCTTGATCAATATTATGCCGATCACTTTCATCGCAGCCCGCAAGCCGAACGTGCGCTGCTGGTTTTTCATACTGCCGAATCCAGTCTCACGCCATTGATGGAACAGGTCGAAGCAAGTTTCCCGGGCATCAAGGTATTTAGTTTGCCGACGGTCGGTATCACTGCGCCCGATGGCACGCGATCACGTGGCTATATCGAGCTGGGAGTGAAGGGCGATGCCGATCGCGTCCCTGAAGCGTTCAGCATGTTGCGTAATGGCGTCGTAGCATTGAACGCACCCTTTGAAGAGCTAACCCAATAAAATTTGTCGCTTGCTTTGATAGCTCCAATGGAAAAATCAGCACTTGTCCTTTTCTCTGGTGGTCAGGATTCAACCACCTGCTTAGCCTGGGCGCTGTCACGCTACACAAAAGTAGAAACCATCGGCTTCGACTATGGACAGCGTCACGCAATAGAATTGGATTGTCGTCCGCGCGTGTTGAATACACTGCGCAAAGATTTTCCGGAATGGTCGGAACGGCTTGGCGAAGATCACATGATTGATCTGTCGGTGCTCGGGCACATCAGTGACACAGCGCTGACTTCCGAGGCCGCGATTCATCTCAATGAGAATGGCTTGCCCAATACTTTTGTGCCGGGACGCAATCTGCTGTTTCTCACACTCGCGGCTGCGTTGGCTTATCGCCGTCATATCACCGTGCTTGTTGGTGGGATGTGCGAGACCGATTTTTCGGGTTACCCGGACTGTCGCGATGAAACCATCCGCGCTTTGCAGCATGCGCTGAATCTGGGGATGGAAACTCACTTCGATTTACAAACCCCGTTGATGTGGATCAACAAGGCGCAGACCTGGAAGTTGGCCGATGATCTGGGCGGATCATCCCTCATCGAGTTGATCGTCGAGGAGACGCATACCTGTTACCTTGGTGATCGCACACGGCGTCATCGTTGGGGCTATGGTTGCGGTACTTGTCCTGCTTGCCAGTTGCGGGCGAACGGCTTTGAAAAATTCAAGGGCTGAAGTCGTTTTCAACGACGGCTTCTTTGAATTGAACAAGCCGCTTCAATACGGCGTTCCATCCTTGTGCGTAAATTTCCAGGCGCCCTGTACAAGGGTGGCAACCAGATCGTCGTCGGGATAACTCCCTTCGTCACCGGGCGTGCGGTCGCCGATCTCAAGATACCAAACGTCTTCCGTGGTTTCATTGAGAAGATTGTGGCCGTTACCCGTACCTGCTTTGAACCCCGCACACATCCCGGGCAAGAGTTGGGTGCGGCCTTCATCCGTGTGCAGCGTTGGCTGTCCCGAAAGGATGTAGACAAACTCATCTTGTCTGGAGTGCGCGTGGCGAAGGGCTGAGACGGCATTCGGCGCCAGACGTGTGAGATTGACACCAAAATTAGTGAGGCCGAACAGATCGCATGACGATGCACATAAAGATTGCATGCATGATGCGAGACATTGCTTGCCTGACAACGGATTGTTTAATTGATGAGGTTGGAAATAGCATGTTGCCTAGTGCTTTCAGTGTCGCTGAGGGTATAAAGCCTCAAACCCCAAAGACCAGTGGTACGGCGGTGCAACTGGCGAAACCGCATGATGATTGAACGTGCTCAACATAGGCGGAGTACTTGTTGATCTTGGAGACTGATGGGCTGTACCGGCAGGGCCATGATTGCTTCGAGGATGAGTAACCTGACGCCTTGCGCAGCAGTTGCTTTCGCCGCCAGGCTTGCAGGCCTGATTGCTGTTCATCATCAGCATTTGGGTCTGGGTATACGTATTCGCTGTCATCACCCGAATAACCAGATCCTCCGCGCAGAATTTGATCAGGAGCGATGATGTGCCCGCTTTCATCGAATTG
>JANYFL010000022.1 GCA_025362735.1 Betaproteobacteria bacterium
CGCGATACCAATGTCGGCCCGGCCTTCATTGAACCGGGAAAGCCTTGGCAGAACGGATTCCTGGAGAGCTTTCACGACAAGCTCAGAAGCGAATGTCTGAATCGGGAGTGGTTCCTATCAACTCGAGAGACCAAGGTGATCATCGAGCGCTGGCACCACTTCTACAATTACGAGGGACCGCATTCTGTCTCGGCTACAAACCCCCGGCCATCGTCGCCAACCTCATCCCGCTATCCCATACATAATTCATTACGGACTCACTTTCAATTTGGCTACATATTTATCCGGCAGGCCAATGGGGGAAAGACCTGTATTGTTTTCTGGCACTAGAGCGTGTCATCAATTAAGCCATGCCCACGGCGGGAAGCTGCGGGCGCAGAGCTAGGCGTGTGCGACGCGGTTTGGTTATTCCAAACAAGGAGCACGCAACAACGCCATGCGCCCGCATGGTTTCCCTGCCCCCGAAGGGTCATCCCCCAGAAAGTCCGCATTCGGCGTTGCGCTTCGTCGTGAGGCACCAGCCTCACTACCTCAGCGCGCCTTGACTGCAATCTCTCTGGGGGTAACGTGAGCATGGCTTAATTGATGACACGCCCTAAAGAACAGGTGAGTTGGTTTGAAAAAGCGTGGCGCAAATCTTTGATACGACCGCCCAGAGAAAACGGCATTTTTGAATACGTTTCTGATCGCAGAACGGGATCAGGCACAATAGACTTGATTCGATTTCCTCTCGAACCGATCGTCATTCCTGCGCAGGAATGACGCGCTTTTCACTAACTCTGCTAATTCACCATGTCTGAAAAACTTGCAAGTCTGTGCGTCTACTGTGGTTCTTCCTTTGGTACTAAACCGGAATATCAAGCCGCAGCCGAAACGATGGGCAAGTTGCTGGCCGAAAACGGCATCCGCCTGATCTATGGGGGCGGCCATGTGGGCCTGATGGGTGTCATCGCCGATGCGGTCATGGATGCGGGCGGCCAAGTCACTGGCGTCATTCCCCAAGCCTTGATGGATCGGGAAGTCGGCCATGGAGGTCTCACTGAATTGCATGTGGTCCGCGATATGCACGAACGCAAAATGATGATGGCCGAACTGGCGGATGGTTTCATTGCCATGCCCGGCGGCTGGGGCACACTGGAAGAATTAACCGAAATGCTGACCTGGCGGCAACTTGGTATTCATAGCAAACCCATTGGTCTACTGAATACCTCATGCTATTTCGACGGCTTTGTGAGCCTGATGCACATCATGATGGATGAAGGTTTTGTGCGAGCCGAACATGGACGATTGTTTGTCATCGACAGCGAACCAAAGAATCTGCTGAACAAACTCAACTCGGTAAACATCACCCGAATGGATAAATGGGCGACAAAGCTTGGCTGAACGGTCCGACCAATCAATCAGGCCGTCATGCTGAACTGACTCAGTCCCTTCGATACTTTCAGGCTCGCCTGCCCCCCTACTGGCAGCGTCAGCTTGTCGCGGCAATGACCAAATGGCAATCCGTCGATCAGGGGTTGTGGAATGACCCCGCGCAAGTATTCGAGCATCGTGTCAAAGTTATAACCATTGTCATATTCGCTCAGCCGATAGCCTGAAAAATCGCCGAGCAGAATCGCCTGCTGTTGTTTGAGAATGCCAGCGTGATGGAGCTGGAGCAGCAAACGCTCAATGCGATAAGGATGTTCATTCACATCCTCAAGAAAAAGAATTCCGTCCTCCACTTGCGGCATCCAGGGCGTACCGATCAGGCTGCATAACATCGCCAGATTGCCGCCCCAGAGCTTGCCGTCGACATTCAGTTCATAGGTATATTGCGTCCGGAATTCCACGGAATCGCGACCCTGATTCATCATTGCCCAGAAATGGCTTTCAGTGAAAGTGCTGATGGGCTGAACCGCTGGGTCAACGCCAAAGTCGTATCCCGCCATTGGGCCCGCATAACTGACCGCGCCCGTCCTGGCGAGCAGTCCCAGATGAAAGGCGGTGAAGTCGCTGTGACCGACAAAGCGTTTACCGGCACCAATGGACTGTGCAATCGCTTCGAAGTCGAGATGCTCCAGCAAGCGAGTCAGGCCATAACCACCGCGCAAGGCCATGACAATATCGATGTGGGGGTCCAGGATAAAACGTTTGAGGGCCGCCAGGCGAGTAGCTTCGTCCCCGGCAAAACGCAGATGGCGTTGCTCGGACTCGGGGGCGAGTATTACTTGAGTTCCATGCACCTCAAAATAATGAAGCACACGTTCCAGGCGAGCCGGATCGGCTTCATAGCCGCCCAGACCAACGATGCCAATACAGCTGGGACGCTGTGAATGGTCTTGGATTTCAGACACAAATGCTGAAGCGGAACTGCTCACCCTTTGATGGCGTCCCACTCGGAGAATTCGACCTCGGTCACAATGGTGCTGGAGATATCGAGTGGCCCTTGCGCTTCGCTCTCGGACATATTCTCATCATGACGGCGACGGCGCTCTTCAAAAAATTCGCGCAGCAACTGACCGCATTCGTGCGCCATCACACCGCCGGTGACAGCCGTATGATGATTGAGATGCTTGTCAGCAAATAGATCAATCGTTCCACCTGCCGCTCCGGTCTTGCGATCATGCGCTCCAAAAACCACGCGCTTGATACGGGAATGCAACATGGCCCCAACACACATCGGACAAGGCTCAAGCGTTACATAAAGCTCGCAGTCGGGTAGCCGGTAATTTTCCAGCGTTTGCGCAGCCTGCCGCAACGCAACAATCTCAGCATGCATGGTGGGATCATGCCCGCTAATCGGCTGATTGAAACCAGTCGACACGACTTGACCATCCCGAACCACGACAGCACCCACTGGGACTTCGCCAACCAGGTAAGCATTCTGCGCTTGGTCAAGCGCCATGTTCATGAAAATGAGGTCGGCTTCAGTTTGATCCATTATTCATCGGCTAGGTGAAAGGTATGCAATAGCCGATGGAATACCGGCGCCAGTACGATACCTGCAGATACGATTAAAAACAAGCCACTGTAAGAGCATACTGAGCTGCAAACAACGATCAAATTCATATGTAGCGTATTCATCAGGCCCATAGTGCCCACAATCATGACCACAATAGATGATGGAAACAGTTTCGTGCATTCGAACAGACCGGTTACTCCGGTTATCTGGACTAGAAAGCCGTCTGTCTGAATTAGGTGTCTACGACATAAGCTTCGAAATAAATAGGCTACTCCGCTCAATACCCTGAGGGTCAGTGAAAAGATTAATATTCATACATAGAGGAGCGGATCATGAGTGATAACAATGTCGTCGTTGAAGCTTGGAATACGATTTTGTTCGATAAGTTCGTGCGCTTCAAACATCTGCTCATTGCGGGTCTAGCCGGATATAGCGACGCATTATTCGCACGCAATTTGTACCCTCAAGGTGCTCGTGTACTTGATGTCGGTTGTGGTTTTGGCGACAGCACTTTGAGAATCGCAAATACAGTTGGCCCATCAGGACAAGCCGTTGGGGTCGATTGCGCCAAGAATTTTATTCACGCCGCTGAGCAAGAAGCCAAGGCCGCCGGAACCACGAATGCCACATTCTTCGTGGCTGATGTACAAAATGAAGATTTGCGTGGCCCCTACGACCACGTCTTCGCGCGCTTTGGCACGATGTTTTTCATGTTGCCCGGTGCTGCCATGCGCAACATCCGAAAAGCGCTCAAGCCCGGTGGTACGTTTACCCAGGTTGTCTGGCGCAAGCGTGAGGAAAACCCTTGGCTTTACGAAGCGGAACAACGCGTCAAACAGATTGTGCCGGTCGTTTCCCACGAAGATTCCAATGAAGTCCATTGCGGACCGGGACCCTTCTCGATGGCCGGGCCTGACATGGTGAGCAGCATGTTGAAAGCAGCTGGCTTTGAAGGCATAACATTCGAACGCTTTGATACCGAAATTTGTATTGGTCGCAATCTGGAAGATGCCGTTGAATTCGCTATGGCGCTTGGACCGGCCGGCGAGATCATGCGTCTAGCCGGCGATGAAGGCCAACGGCTCAAGCCGCAGGTCGTCACCGCTTTACGCGAAGTGCTGTCTCGCTATGTGCGTGAGGATGGCGTCTGGGGGCCATCCAGTGCATGGTTCGTTACGGCCAGAAATCCTGTTCGCAGTAACTAGTTTTCAAATCAGCTGTGGAATCTCAGGTATTAAGTGATTCTTGTATCGCCCGCACCGCCAACACTCCTTCAATTGCCGAAATCGCTTTGATTGCTGAGTCCGGAATCGGACTATCCACATCCACCAGCGTGTAAGCAGTGTCCTTGCGTGATTTGTTGACCATGTTGTGAATATTGAGTCCGGCATTGGCCATCGCAGTAGAAATTTGACCGAGCATGTTGGGGACGTTGGCGTTGGCGATGGCGACGCGGTACGGGGACTCGCGGGGCATTTCGACGTTAGGAAAATTGACGGCGTTGGCAATGGTTCCGTGTTCGAGATACTCGCGCACCTGATCAACGACCATCACCGCACAGTTTTCTTCAGCCTCTTCAGTCGACGCACCCAGATGCGGTAAGGCGACGACACCGGGTTCGCCAATCAAGGCTGCTGAAGGAAAATCACATAAGTAGGCCTTGATTTTTTTTGCACGCAACGCAGCCACAACGGCTTGATCGTCAACAATGGCATCACGCGCAAAGTTCAGCAGCGCGGCTTCCGGTTTCATGAGGGCCAACCGTTTTTCATTGACGGTATGACGTGTCGCATCCAGAAGTGGAATATGCAGGGTGACAAAGTCGGATTGCTTCAGCACTTCTTCGATACTGTTTGCACGACGCACACTCGCAGGCAAACGCCAGGCCGCATCAACGGTGATTTCCGGATCGTAGCCAATCACTTTCATGCCAAGTTTGATTGCGGTGTCGGCGACCATGCTGCCGATTGCGCCCAGGCCGATAATGCCAAGTGTGCGGTTAGGTAGCTCAATGCCTGCATATTGTTTCTTACCGTCTTCCACCTGTTTTTCCAGATCGGGATCATTCGCCTTTAAACCACCCACATAATTCAAAGCAGGAACGAGATTCCGAGCTGCCATTAATATTGCGGCGAGCACCAGTTCCTTGACCGCGTTGGCGTTGGCACCCGGTGCATTGAAAACGGGTACACCGCGCTTGGTCATTTCTGCTACGGGAATGTTGTTGGTTCCGGCTCCCGCACGACCGATAGCGAGCACGCTATTCGAAATGCTCATCTCATGCATGTTGTGGGAACGGACCACGATGGCATCGGGCTGCTCAATTGCCTTTCCGACTGTATAGCGCGCAGCGGGAAAACGCTGCAAGCCTTGGCTGGAAATCTGGTTGAGAGTAAGGATATTGTATTGAGGCATGGCTTAGTGTCTCCTGCTCTGTAAGAGTATTTATTCGTCGCCGAAGCGCATCACTATTCGGAATGGTTCCCTCCATTTCAAGGAGAGAGCCCAACTCCATTTAGCCGTTCTTCTTTTCAAACTCTTTCATGTACTCCACCAAGGTCTTCACCCCTTCAACCGGCATGGCGTTGTAAATGGAAGCGCGCATGCCACCGACAGAACGATGGCCTTTCAGCTGCACCATGCCATTTTGCTCAGCACCTTTGAGAAAGGCTGCGTCAAGCGCTTCGTCCTTGAGCTTGAATGGCACGTTCATACGCGAGCGGTCTTGTTTATTTACGGGACTACTATAGAACGAGGACTGATCGAGATAGTCGTACAACAGTTGGGCTTTGGCGATATTGCGTTGTTCCACCACGGCGACACCACCCTCAGCCAGCAACCATTCGAACACCAAACCTGCAATGTAGATGCCATAGGTTGGCGGCGTGTTCAGCATCGAATCGTTTTCGGCCTGTTCTTTCCAGTGGAAAGCCGAAGGCGTGATTGGCAAAGCGCGATCCAGCAGGTCGTCGCGCACGATCACCAGAGTCAGTCCTGCCGGGCCAATATTCTTCTGCGCACCGCCATAGATGACGCCGTATTTTGATACGTCAATCGGACGCGACAAAATATGTGAAGATACATCGGCCACCAGCGGCACATCACCCGTATCCGGCGTCCAGTGATACTCCACCCCGCCGATCGTTTCGTTGGTGCAGACATGCACAAAGGCTGCGTCTTTGTTCAGCTTCCAGCTTTCGCGCGGGGGGACATAGGTAAAGCCTTTGTCTTCGGCTGATGCAGCCACGTTGACCGTGCAATATTTCTTTGCTTCCTTGATCGATTTTTTCGACCATTCGCCGGTATTGATATAGTCCGCCGAGGTTTTGCTGCCGAGCAGATTCATCGGAATAAGGGCGTTTTCCGCAATCGCCCCACCCTGCAGAAACAAGACTTTGTAGTTGGCAGGAATATTCAGCAGCGTGCGCAGATCAGCTTCGGCCTTGGCGGCAATGCTGATGAATTCCTTACCGCGATGGCTCATTTCCATGACCGACATACCGCTGCCATGCCAATCCAGCATTTCAGCGGCGGCGCGTTGCAAAACAGATTCGGGAAGCACCGCTGGTCCGGCGCTGAAGTTAAAGACTCGCATCAGTTTTTCCTGTCTTGTATGGGTTACTTCGATTGAATTGTTCCGGTGGCGTTGCTGACGTCATTCCTTGCAGCATCCGCATTCCCTAAGCTGTCGCCGTGAAAATCGTTCGACAAAACCGGGAGGCCAGAGTATAGCTTGCAGTGGCGAAATTGGCCTTGGAAATAACCGGTTTCCGCCCAATGAACTGGACCGCTTGAACGATGTCATACAGGGGCTAGAATGGAATGAGCAACCAATGGAGGCCGACATGTATAAGAAAATATTATTGGCATACGACGGATCGGTATCCGGTCGACGTGCTTTGCTGGAGTGCAGCGATGTCGCCCATCTGATGCATGCAGAAATCAAGTTACTGGCCGTCATCCCCAATATGCCTACTTATGTGGGAGAAGGATTTGTTCCAACCCAGCCGATTGAAGTCGATCAAATGGAATATCGCAAGATTCTTGAAGAAGGAACCAAGGATTTGAAAGAGCGGGGGTTTACCAGTGACGGACAACTGAATTTTGGTGAACCAGCCGATGAAATCGTGCGTGCCGCCGAAGAATGGGGCGCAGATTTGATCGTCATGGGACACACCAAAGCAAAATCCTGGGCGGAGCGCTGGTGGCGCGGCTCGATCAGCAAATCCCTGGTCGAACTGTCACCGTGCAGCGTACTTGTTGCGATTACTGAACAATAAAGGCGAGGGGCAGTCTGGCCTGAATGTCCATCATGTAAATTGCTCCCCCATAACTGGGGTTAGAAACCGAAAGCGACCGATAGTAACTTAGCCCGCTTTCGGTTTTTTGTTCATGATTTCCGTAAAGTTTCCGAAGTATTTCACCTTGGCATTTTTCTTCAAACTGGCAAGGTAGCTTGCTCGCTCCAGCTCGGCAAACTGGCGTGCCATCGTTTCGGTCAACTGCGCTTTTTCGGAATCAGTGGCAATCTGAACCACGCCAAATCGCGATATCCGATAAATTGCATAGTCGCCGGAAGATAGCGTCACGCCGACGTAAGCGGGTAACTTTGAAACGTCTGCCTTGAACAAGGCGTCAACCGCGACAGGATCAACCTCAGGTGTGGCAGCTCGTCCCACCCATTTCACCGGGCCAAAACTTGTATTTTCTGCTTGTGATTTGGATTGCAGCTCAGCCAGTTTGACCTCGCCGTCCTTGCGAATCAATTGATCTACCTCTTGTTTGAGCAGGTCTGCCTTGATACTTTCCGTCACCTCGGCCAAAGGACGCAGTCGGGTCGGTTGGTATTCGACAGCGCGTGCGGCCACTAGCGTATTGGTGCCGATTTCTACCGCAGGCGTATTGTGTTTTTTCTTCAATACATCGTCAGTGAAAACGGCGGCCAGCACTTTGGCATTATTAAATGGCAGGGTTGCACTCGAATTGAGAGGTGGCACGCGCGTCACATTCTCTGCAGTTTGAATTTTCAAACCGTATTTATTGGCAGCTGGTTCCAGACTATCCGCTTGTTCATACACCGTGTTGGTGAAGCCATCGGCGGACTCGGAAAATTTCTTGGCCACCATCTGTTTGCGAAGTTCGGCATCAATCTCGGCTCTCACTGTTTCCAGCGGTTTGATTACTGCAGGCTTGATACCGGTCAATTGGATGATGTGATAGCCGAAATCCGATTGAACCAGGTCACTGATCTGATTTTCTTGAAGGGCAAACAGTGCTTTTTCAAACGGCGGTACCGTTGCGCCCTTGCCCAGATAATCTAGGTCGCCACCATTCGCTGCGGAACCCGGATCTTCCGAATTTTCTTTCGCCAGCTTGGCAAAATCAGCAGGATTGGCTTTTACCTTTTTGAGTATTGCTTCAGCCTTGGCCTTGGCCTTTTCCCGATCTTCTGATTTGGCATCCGCTGGCGCAGCAATCAGGATATGACTGGCGCGGCGCTGTTCGGCCACTTGATAGCGGTTCTTGTTATTGTTGTAATACTCCTGAATGGCTTCGGGCGTCACACTCACGCTTGCAGCCAATGCATCGCTGCTCAAGACCAGATATTCGAGTTTCACCCGCTCTGGAATCTCGTATTTTTTCTGGTTGGCATCGTAGTATTTCTGCACGGCATCCGGCGTGACTTTGGCTTGCGCTATGTAATCGGAACGCTTGATCAGCAACTCTGCAACTTCGCGACGCTGATCGATCAAATTGGCCAAACGATTCACCAAAGTGGCTGGAACAATCGTCGAGGTTTGAATCGGGTCAACGACCTGTTGGATCAGCAAACTATTGCGAACCTGCGCAAAGAATTGATCGCGAGTCAGATTCTGCGCACTCAATAACAGATCATATTGTTCAACACTGAACTTGCCATCCGAACCAAATAGCGCCTTGACTGCAGGAATTTCGCCAATGGCGGTTTGAACCGCTGCATTGCTCACATGCAAGTGTTTGGTTTCCACTTCGCGCTGCATCAGACGTTCACTCACCAGGCCGTCGAGAATTCCAGCCTTGGCTTCCGGAGTGTCCAATATTTTTGCGTCATAGTTCTTGCCCATTTGCTCTTGCAAACGTTGCGTTTGCTGACGCACGGCATTGTCAAACTCAATCTGCCGGATCGGTTGACCTGCCACCTTCGCGACATCACTCGTCTCTTCTGACAAGGTCTTGTAGCTTTGCAGCCCGAAAAAGACAAACGAGGGAAAAATCAGCAGCAGCAAAAGGAGAAGCATCAACCTTCTGTAATTCCGCACAAAGTCAAACATGTCTCGATCCGATATGGCTATAGAGGGGTCTGGATGAAGATTGCCTCTTCCAATCCAGACATTAAAAAAGGTGAACAGACGCTCACCTTTTGGATTTATTTCTCAGGCGTCGGATTATAGCAACTGCCCCGCCAGGCTCTGTATTCCCTCGCTCATCGCATTTGCATCTCATCACGCGCGATGCTTCACCTTTGTTGCCGCCAGCATCCATACGGCAAGTGTGGAAAAGGCATCGACAGGTTTGGCTTTTTTATCCGCCCTGTGGTGACCACCATATTGATTGGGGTCAGGCAATTTTTTTCATGTAAGAATCGCGCGTTGACTCATAATTCAAATTTTGACTCAATGTTCAAACGCACCTATACTCCTCGAAATACGGTCAGTGCAGAAAATTCGATTCGACTAAGAATTGGGCTGAAGTACAAATAGGCAACTTACCGTTATCACACCTGGCCCACAAATACGGGCCGGGTTTTTTGTTTGTCATAACACTATTGCAAGGGAGATGAAAGCATGACAAAACCTGTACCAAGTCGGTTTACCCGTCGGAATCGCTCAGTATTGACTCTGGCGACCTTGTGGAGTGCAGCTTTGATGGTTGCGCCGCAGATTGCCCTGGCCCAGTCAACGACCGAAGCGCCAGTTTCCTCAGGCAGTGCCAGCGCGACTTCAGATAAAAATACCCTTGGTGAAATCGTCGTTACCGCACAGCGCAACCGGTCGACGGTACAGAAAACACCGCTCGCAGTTTCAGCGTTTGACACCACTGCAATGGAGGCCAAGCAGATCAACAATGTGCTGACTCTGATCAACAACGTCCCGAATTTCAGCGGAGCGAACAATGTCACACTGCCGACCGCTGTCTCCCTGTTCATTCGCGGTATCGGCGCAACCGATTCGAGCGTGACCGCCGATCCGCCGGTAGGTCTTTATATCGACGACGTCATCGTGGCGCGTCAGCAATTGAACAATGCGGGCATCTTCGATCTTCAGCGTGTCGAGGTGCTGCGCGGCCCTCAGGGTACCCTCTATGGCCGCAACACGGCCGCAGGTGCCATCAAGATGATCTCCAATCCTCCCACCAATACCTATGAAGGCTGGGCGGAAGCAGGAGCAGGAAATTACAGTTATCGATTCGCACGCGGGGTTGTCAATATTCCGCTCGTTGAAGGCAAATTATTTGCGCGCGCGAATTTTGTCGTCACCGACCGGGGTGGCATCACCGATAATCTGACGACCGGACAAAAAGTCAACGATCTCGAAACGTCATCTTTCCGGGGAGCACTGCGCTATATCGTCAACGATGCGATCGAACTCAATCTCAAGGCGGATACCTCGCGCGTGAACAGCCAGGGCGTCGTAGGCGTCGATGTGGCGGGCATGTATGTCCCGGCAACAGGGGATTATTTCAAGGTTCATTCGGGTGATAAACCCTACAATCTTGGTGAGACTCAGGGTGTAAACGCCTATGCCGACTGGAAGATCAACGACGACCTGACGCTGAAGTCGATCACCGGCTACCGCTACACCTACCAGAATTACAGCTTCGATTTTTCGGATCAGCCGATACCGGCTTATATCAACGCATCGACTGCAAAAACGCGGCAATATACTCAGGAATTTCAGGCGCTGGGTTCGATTGGCAAAAGCACGACGTTTGTCGGCGGCCTGTTTCTAATGCGTGAAGAGGCGCGGCAAATCTTCGGTCCGCAGACCTTCATCAACTATTCGCGTGTCGGCGGCGTCTTCCCTCCCCAAGGCACGACCAACGTCCCGCGTGATCCTGCATTTATCTATAGCGAGGATTTCCGGCTCAACACCAACAGCTATGCCGCTTATCTGCAAGGTGCTTATGCGATTACCGATCCGTTCAAAATTGAGGTCGGAATCAGGTATACCTCCGACCTGAAGGACTATAGCGTCAGTGCCGTGCAGGGACCCGTGGGCGCGCCGCTGCCGACTTTGTTCACGACAGCGAATGTGGTCGCGGCCACAGGACAGCCTCCGAAAAAGACCTGGTCGCAGTTCACCCCCCATGTCGGATTGAATTACCAGATCACCCCGGACCTACTGACTTATGCGAGCGCCACACGCGGCTTTCAGTCGGGGAATTTTTTCGGTCGGGTAAGAGCACCTGCGGGCCTCATTGCCTATAACCCGACGATCGTCACGTCCTATGAAACCGGTTTTAAATCGACCTTCCTTGGCGGACGCGCACGTTTCAATGCCACAGGCTTTTACACCGAACAGAAGGATCTTCCGGTGTCTTACGCCAGTGTGACGCAGCCAGGCACCTTCGCGGTGGCATCACTTTCCCCAACGGTATGGGGTCTCGAACTGGAAGGCGCATTGCGTGTAACGGATGGACTGACCTTCAATGGCAGCCTGGGCTGGCTCAACTACAAGTACAAGAATTTCAGTGCAATACCTACACCAGTGAGAGCGAGTCTTGGCCCTCGTCTTCGGTTCTCACCGCATGTGACATCGAAGATCGGCGTGGATTATCGCACCGACCTTCCGAGCAATTGGGGACTCCGCTTTAGTAACAACTATGCTTACACCTCCGAGCAATATACCAACACGGGTAACACCAAGGCGGGATTTGCAAAAGCGCGGACACTGGTTGATGCCGCTGTGTCGCTCGAAGCTCCGAATGGCAAATATGTCGTGTCATTGTCTTGCGCCAATTGCAGCAACGAGAAATATATCGGAAACAGCCTTGATTTCGGCGGCGTCAATGGCGGTGGGCTTCCAGTATCGCTGGTCTTCCCAGGAGACCCGCGCATGTGGCAGGTATCCCTCAGGGTGAACTTCTAATTCAGTGAAAGTGTAGAAGTTAATTCGAACGCCCGGCTCAATCCGCACAAAGGTTCGAGTCGGGCGCCTTGTAGCGCTCTGATAGACAAAGTAAGCACCGAAGTCGAGTAGTCACCGGGGCAGAAACACAAACCCTTCCATCAAGCGCCTGGCACTATGGCTCATGATGACGCGCTCAAGCCACCATCCCGTTTTGCGCTGTTCAAGAATTGCAGTCAAGGTCATGATTCCGGAAGCGTGGCCAATTCGAGTCGGTAGTCCCGGTAAATTGCGGGCAATTTCAGACACGATGGTTCCCGGAATGGCCGTAGCACTAGCCAAGGCAACGCCGTCCTGATCGCCAATTAATCTGACTTCGCGCTCGTGCACCAGCAATGCGAATAAATCCATATCCTGAGCGGGAATATCCAAACCCACGAGGCTGCGATAACTGGTTGGCGGCGCCACAATCATCAGGCACGGCAAGGCCAGCGGCGCGACCAAGCTGGCCGCCTCAGCAGAGGGAATCAATTTCATGGCGACTGCAGCCTGAATCTGGATGGATTCGAGGCGATTCAGCAAGTTTGCATTTTTGCTGATTTGCTGTGGTGTTTCGCGGCCCGTCAGCTTGAGAGCGTCCGCCCTGACGATTACGACGGGATCCTGAGCGTGGATCAACGTAGCCCGTATTGGCATGTCGAAACCGGGTACGGATAGCTGATCACACGGATTACCCGTCGGCAGCAAGCCTCCTTTGTGACTATCCAGCGGATCATGGAATTCGAGGTTGATTTCTGCCCCAAGGAAGCCTACGCCATCCTGCGTAAAACTCCCCTGCTCGACCACCTCGCCATTCAAGGTCGGCACGTGCGCAACAATTCGCTTGCCTAGACTCTGCTGCCAAATGCGGATCGTCGTGCGCCCCGTATTCGCCGCAAGCCACTTCTGTGCAATTGCGAACGGGCCAACTGCTGAGGACAGACCGGTGCAGTTGCCTGACCAGTCAATTTTTGCCTGATTGATGCTCACTGCACCATGCAGGTAGTCAACATCGCTATCCTCGCGCTGGGAGGGGGACACAATGGCAACCTGGCTCGTACGTGGCGTCGCACCACCCAGGCCATCCAGTTGCAAGCCATTACAGTCGGGACTCCCAAGCAATCGCAAAAATAGTCCGTCATGCTGGCGCGGATTTTGAAGAATCCCGGCGGGAAGATCGTCTGCTCTAAAAAACAGAGCTTTGCTGGTACCGCCTCGCATTTGAGTTGCGGGAATTTTTTTCTGGCTCATGCAATACAAGGGACTATCGTGAATTTCAGAATTGTAGTCATAAGCGCGCGGTATTCTGAAACCGGTCGGCTTAATGTAGGGTCATTTGAAAAGGTGACAAATTTGTAAGCACAAGTAAGAGAACTTGAAGCTGAATATGAGGGTCTATACTAAATCAACGAATACTGAATACTTTATGGAGGTCAACATGCGCTCATCCCTTTTAAAAATTTCTTTGCTTTGCGCAGCCTTGGGAGTCATTCCAGCCGCCCAGGCTGCTGTTGAAGTCACATTCGTTAAGCCGGATCAATTTATGGACATTGGGTCGCGTTCGGACCAAAAAGACGTTTTGAAGGAGCTTCAGAAAGGGTTCCAGAAATCGGCTGACAAATATGTTCCTGCAAATCAAACCCTCAAGATCGAAGTTCTTGATGTTGATCTGGCCGGACGCACACAAATTCTGCCCCCTCCGCGCAATGACATACGCCTCATCACAGGCAAAGCGGATTGGCCCAGCATCAAGCTGCGCTACACACTAACTGCCGATGGCAAGACGATTCAATCGGGTGAAGAAACGATGTCAGACATGAGCTACCAGGATGGCCTGAATAGCGCATCCAGTCAAAAAGAAGAGTTTTATTATGAAAAACTCATGATTGGAAAGTGGTTTCGCGATCACTTTTCCAAAGCTCAAGCCAGTAAGTAGACATAACTTAAACAACCGCTTCAATAGCATCAATTCGGGTCATCTTCTGATGGCCCGATTCATATTGAATGCTCCAAAATTTATCTCTGAGGTACCCCGATTTTAGTAGACAGATAAATTAAGCACCCCGCGCTTGTCGTTCAAACTGATCCGGCGATTGATAACCGAGTGATTGATGGATTCTAGTGCGGTTGTAAAACGTCACGATGAAATCACGAATGGCCGCGCGCGCCTCCTCCCGACTTTTGAAATCACACTGGTGTACCAACTCATTCTTCAAGGTCGAGAAGAAGCTCTCCGCCACCGCCTTATCCTGCGGCACCTTGCGCCCGTTCATGCTGGGCAAGATGCCGTGCGTGGCCAGCACGGCGCGATAGGCCCCACTGCGATACTGCGAGCCCCGATCGGTATGGTGAATCAAGCCCGGTTGGGGACGACGGGTGGTGACCGCCATCGTTAATGCGCCTACATGCAACACCTGGCCCGGACGCTGATCCATCGCCCATCCCACCACCTTGCGCGAGAACAGGTCGAGCAGCACCGCCAAGTGCAGCCAACCCTCCCGCGTACGGATGAAGGTCATGTCCCCGGCCCAAACGCGGTTCGGCAGTGATGCCCTGAAATTACGGACGAGCAAATCCGGCGCCGCGGCAGCCATCTGGTGATGTTCGACCGTCAGACGTTGGCGTTGTTGACGTTTAACTTCCACCCCGCCTTCGCGACGCAGACGCGCCACTCGATGTTTGCCGCAGGGAATGCCACGCGCTTCCAGGGCATGCCAGGTCTTGATGGCGCCATAGGCACTGCGGTGCTCGACGTGAATGCGGCGAATGTTGAGCAAGAGTTGGGCATCGCGCTGCACGCGCTGACTCGGCCCCCGCTGAAGCCAGGCATGGAAACCGCTGCGGGAAACGTGCATCAGTCGACACAGCGGTGCTACGGCAAAGGCGTGACGATGCTCTCGGATAAACGCGTACTTCACGGCAGTTCCCGCGCAAAGTACGCGGCCGCTTTTTTTAGGATGTCGCGCTCCTCGGTGACGCGCTTGAGTTCGCGCCGTAAGCGCTCGACTTCGGAGTACTCCGACAGCGGCTTGGCTCCGGGACCCCGAAAGGCATTGGCTTCGCCTTTGGCACGTAGTTGCGCCTGCCACTTGTGCAACTGGTTGCGACGGATGCCTAATTCCAACGCCAATTGTGTGGCTGGCTTCTGCCCGGCTTCCAGCAGTTTGACCGCTTCCAGCTTGAATTCCTTCGACATCCGTACCCGCTTACGACCCGGATTAACCACTTCCATTGCCTTGCCCATTTGACACCTCCATTGGTATTGTCTACCTTCAAAAGTGTCCACTAAATCCGGGCTACCTCACTCTAACCCTGCTTACGCAGCATGCCTTGGAATTGGGCTAAGCACGAAGACCGCGAAGCAATATCTCTGGAAATGTCTCTGCAATGTAGTCAGGAGAGCATTCACCTGCGGGATGGTACCAACGTGAAATTGAATTGATTGCACCGAGCAACGCGAAGCTCGCCATTTTGGTATCTGCAACAGAAAATTCTCCGGCGGTCACGCCCTCGTCGATCAGCTTGCGGACTGCGAGCGTGAACCGGTCACGGTGCGCCAGATACTTTTTGCGATGTACTGGGGAAAGCTGCTCAAGAACGGTGATCAGGACCGAACCATAGGGATCCGCGATCACGCGTAGGATCAGACCCTTCACGAGGGCGCGTAACCGTGTACTAGGCGGGCCCTCAAGCGCTTCGCACTCATCGAGTACACGCAGGCTGTCGACCATAAAATTCATATGGCACTGGTAGAGAAGATCCTCTTTATTCTTGAAGTAATAGTAGAGATTGCCCTTGGTCATGCCGAGCCGGTCGGCGACGTCTTTCATGGTTAGCGACGAAATATTTCGTTCGCGCAGAATCCCACTCAGGCTGCGCATGATTTCAGCGCGCCTCTCTTCCGTCGTTAACGTGTAACCCCAACGTGGGCTGGATTCTGCTGCTGCCATATCTAAACTTTTCCAAACAGTTTCTGGATACTTGCTACCAATGCCTCGCAGTGTATACGCAACCGCACGTCTGATTAAGGCTGTGCACGGGTACAAGTTTTACGCTGCACAGATATAACTCTCAACGAATCAGGCTGTTAACGAACTGAATTCAAATGGGTTTGCAATTGACCGATTGATTTCCATTCAAATTCTAAATCAAGTCAATTTATCCAGCCCCGCATTACCGATTTCCGTAATTTGACTGTAAAGTTAATATTTGACTTTATAGTCAAATTAAATATAATTTCATCTCGAATCGTAGCGATGAATAATTTTTGGATCAAAAAAACAAGGAGGCCTATATGGCACTGGACGCCGTAGATCTGTTGGGAATACCCACCCCCATATTCGGGTTTTCGCATTGCCGGGATGTCGTCGTTGCGGTCAGCAAGGCAGGCGGACTGGGGGTATATGGTGCAGGCCTTCATTCCGACGAACAGATTGAAATCGATTTAACCTGGATCGAAGAGCAACTTGATGGCGCACCCTATGGCATCGATTTGCTGATGCCTTCCAAATATGTCGGTAGTGAAGATGGGGGATTGACGTCGGAGCAATACCGCGCGGCAATTCCGCCTGAAGTCACCACCTTCCTCGACGACATGATGGTGCGGTATGACGTTCCCAAGATGGAGGGCGGCGATGTCGTCGATGAGCATGCGGCCATTGGCGGTCAGCGATATTCCGCCAAACAGTCTGAACGTATTCTCGAGATTGCTTTTGCCCATCACCCGAAACTGCTGGTCAGCGCATTGGGCACGCCTCCGGTCGAAACGATTGAAGCCGCACACAAAAAGGGCATGCTGGTCGCCGCCCTTGCCGGGCGAGTCAAACACGCCAAGCGTCATGTGGCTGCAGGCGTCGATATCATCATTTCGCAATCCTACGAAGCGGGTGGTCATACCGGCGAGGTCGGCGGAATGGTGCTCACACCGCTGATTGTCGATGCGGTGGCTCCCGTCCCGGTACTGGCTGCCGGAGGCATTGCAGATGGACGCCAGATGGCGGCCGCTCTGGCGTTGGGCGCACGCGGGGTGTGGTGCGGAACCGTCTGGCTGACAACAGTCGAATCTGATCTTCTCCCGGTTGTGAAGCGCAAGATCATCGACGCAGCGGCTGAAGATACGGTGCGTTCACGCGCGATGACCGGCAAACCGTCACGCCTTCTCAAAGGTGCGTGGACCGACGAATGGGCACGGCCCGATACGCCCGACCCGCTCCCCAATCCGCTTCATTCGGTTGCCATTGGCCCCTACGTCACCCGCATCGAAAGGGCTGCTGCATCTGCCGACACGTCGCCTCAACATGGCGCGGGTGCCTTGGCACCCACCGCAGCCGGTCAAGTGGTTGGTCTTATGTCCAGCGAAACATCCTGCCGCCAATTGGTGATCGAAATGATGGAAGGATGTATCGAAGCCATGTCATCACTGCAGTCAGTCCTCGAGCGTGACAGCAGCGCCGGTTAAATAAATTATTTCATATAAAACAGAGGAGCAAACGTGGCCGAAACCAATTTCGAAATGAACCAAATCGGACCTGTCCTTTACGGAACGCTCGTTCCCGCCGGATCGGTCAGTACATTCAGCCTTTCCCTGCTTGCTCAGATCGACGCTTTTAGCGAGCGGATTGAACAGCAGGAGGATATTCGGGCCGCCATCATCACTGGCACAGGCAAAACTTTTTGTATTGGGAGCGATCTCAGCCAGATCCAGAAAGGCTTGGCTGACGGGCAGCAGTTCCACGCTTATCTGACCGCCTTCAACAAGACCATGACCCGACTTGAAAATCTGCCTGTCCCGACCGTCGCCGCAGTGAATGGGTTGACGCGCGCCGGCGGACTTGAAATCGTATTGGCCTGTGACCTTGCGGTGATATCAGAAAGTGCGCTGATCGGCGATGCGCATTCAGCTCAATATGCGATTCCTGCAGGAGGATCGACGCAACGATTACCACGACGAATCGGCATGACACGTGCCAAGGAGTTCACCTGGAGTGGCCGATTTATCACGGCGGCGGAAGCGGTGGAATGGGGACTTTGCTACCGTGAGGTTCCAGCTGCCGATCTCATCAGTAGCGCCGAAGAAATTGTTGGGCGCTTTGTGGACAAACCGCGTCCCTGTCTTTCCCAGATCAAATCCCTTCTGATGCGCAGTGAAACGACCTCGATTGATGACGGGGTCGAACTCGAGATTCATAGTTTCCTCAACTATGTTCGCAACTATCCGTACGTAAGCGACGCAATCGACGCATTCAAAAAAAAAACAAGCACCTTGTAAAAGTGCCTTTTGACAAAAAGGCAGGCCCGAAGATTGTGATTCGAAGGCGCAGGAAACCGCGGCTCTCGCTGCTTCCTGCGATTGGAGGGGCTGATCTCGAACGTTGAAGATCAGCGGTCGAAAAATGGGGGACAAGATGCAAGCTACAACGATAAAACCGAGCGACAGCATCTATCGCTGGTATGTGGTCGGCGTTCTGATCGTCGCCTATATATTTTCTTATATTGACCGCACCATCCTTACCCTGTTGGTTGATCCGATCCGCAAATCGCTCGACATCGGCGATGTGGGTTTCAGCCTGCTGCACGGCCTGGCCTTCGCAATCTTTTATACCTTTCTGGGACTGCCAATCGGTCGTCTGGTCGATCAACGCAAACGCACGAACATCATCGCCATCGGCGTCGCCCTTTGGAGTGTAATGACCAGCCTCTGCGGATTTGCGCGCAGCTTCGGACAAATGTTTTTGGCACGCGTCGGCGTCGGTGTGGGCGAGGCCGCTTTGTCGCCCGCCGCCTATTCGATACTCAGCGATTATTTTAGCGGCAAGGATTTGGTCAGGGCACTCAGTCTTTATACCGGGTCGATCTACGTTGGTGCAGGCCTGGCAACCATCGCCGGGGGCGCGTTGATTGCCTTCGTACCGGCTGTCGAGATTGCTGTTTTCGGAACAATGGAACCTTGGCGCGTCGTGTTTGTTATGGTCGGTGTCCCTGGTTTGTTAATTGCCTATCTTGTCGCACGGCTACGCGAGCCGACTCGAACGGGGCGCAGCAGTTCAGCAGACACAGCGGCTGCCTCATTTGCAACGGTATTTCGATATATCGCAGAAAAGCGTGGATCGCTAGGACTTTTGATCATCGGGTATTCAATCGCAAGTACGGTGTGGAATGGCGTCATTGCCTGGATACCAACCTATTTTATCCGGGCCCATGGCTGGACACCTACGGAAGTTGCTGTGCGCTACGGCGTTGCATTACTCACCTTTGGGACCATCGGAATTATCTTTGGCGGCTGGATCGCAGGGCGCATGCGCGAGCGAGGTCATCTGGATGCCAATATCAGGATTGGTGTCCTCTCCGCGGCCTGCGCTCTACCATTCGGTGTATTGGCGCCACTCATGACCAGCGGTGGCGCGTCCCTTGTGCTGCTCTGCGGCTTTCTGTTTTGTGCTGCCATGCCCTACGGCGGCGCTGCGGCCGCTCTCCAGGAAATCACGCCCAATGAAATGCGCGGTCAAATTTCGGCGGTCTATCTTTTCGGACTTAATTTGGCGGGAATCGGTTTGGGTCCAACATTGGTCGCACTGTTAACGACTCACCTATTCGGGCAAGACATTGCCGTCGGACGCTCGATTGCAATCGTGGTTGGTGTCGCCGCTCCACTTAGCGCTGCGGTGCTCTTCTCTTGTCGCACTGCCTATGTGCGCGCGCTCAAAGAGCGGGCAGGCTCATTACTCGCGACTTAGTACGGTTCGCCAGCTCGCCGCGAGGTCATATAATTGACGGCTGCATTAGCATTGTCACGTCACTCCCACTCAATTGTTTCCGATGCCTGTAAACCCGCATGGATACAGGATTTCTTTGTATGGACCATCTAACTTTACCGTCATATTTACCGTCAAAAAACAAGCGCTTTGACTGGCGCGGGAGATGCACTCGGTTTGCGCGGCG
>JANYFL010000030.1 GCA_025362735.1 Betaproteobacteria bacterium
AACGCGAACGCGACTCTTTCGGGAGCGATTCGGGCAATACGATCAGCCCGTAAATCCAGTTAAGTATGCTCAGGATGGCGGCTGCAAAAAAGGGCCAGCGCGGGCCATAGTGACCCAAAAAACCGCCCATCATGGGGCCCACAATAAAACCAATGCCGAAAGCCGCTCCCAGCAAACCAAAGCGCTTGGCACGTTGTTCTGGCGGGGTCACATCGGCAATATAGGCATTAGCCACAGCCATATTGGCAGACATGGCGCCGCAGATAATGCGCGCCACAAATAACATCAGCAGCGAAGTCGCAATCGCTGAAATAAAGAAATTCACCCCAAGCCCGAAAATGCCGATCAACAAGACTGGGCGACGGCCAAAGCGGTCACTCAGGGCACCCAATAAAGGCGCAAACACGAACTGCATCAAGCCAAAACTGGCGCCAAGCAAACCGTACCAGTAGGCCTGCGCTTCAGCGTCAACTGTAAATTCGCCGACCAGCATCGGCAACACTGGAATGATCAGGCCGAAACCAATGACATCCAGCAAGATTGTGACCAAGACGAATGGAACAGCAGCTTGACGGCGAGGCAGATCGACCTGACTGCCGTCAGCTACAGGCACTACGGGTTCATTCGACACGATAGTTCGGCGCTTCCTTGGTGATCTGAACGTCGTGTACGTGGGATTCGCGTACCCCTGCCGAAGTAATCTCGACAAACTCGGCGCGGTCACGCATGGCATCAATCGTCTCGCAACCGCAGTAGCCCATGCTGGCGCGCACACCGCCCGTTAGCTGATGGATGATGGCCAGTACGCTTCCTTTGTAGGGCACGCGCCCTTCGATGCCTTCGGGGACAAACTTGTCGGCATTGGGATTTTCGCCATCCTGGAAATAGCGGTCCGCCGATCCATCCTGCATCGCGCCAACCGAACCCATGCCTCGATAAGCCTTGTAGCTGCGCCCCTGAAACAGGATGACTTCGCCAGGCGCTTCTTCGGTACCGGCAAACATGCCGCCCATCATCACGCAATAGGCACCGGCGGCCAGCGCTTTGGCGATATCGCCTGAGTAACGGATACCACCATCGGCAATCAGTGGCACACCGCTGCCCGCCAACGCTTTAGCCACGTTAGCTATGGCACTGATCTGCGGCACCCCCACACCGGCGACGATACGCGTGGTGCAGATTGAGCCTGGGCCAATGCCGACCTTGACCGCGTCGGCTCCATGATCAACCAGTGCTTTCGCCGCAGCACCGGTTGCAATGTTGCCGCCAATGACTTGTATCTGCGGATAGTTACTCTTGACCCAGCGCACGCGTTCCAGCACACCTTTGCTATGTCCATGCGCGGTATCGACTACGATCACGTCGACACCGGCAGCGGCAAGCAATTCGCAACGCTCTTCAGTCCCTTCACCCACGCCGACAGCCGCACCAGCGCGTAACTTGCCCTGTTCATCCTTGGAGGCAAACGGATGTTCGACCGCCTTCTGAATGTCCTTGACGGTAATCAGACCGCGTAGTTCAAACGCATCGTTGACCACGACGACTCGTTCAAGCCGGTGCCGGTTCATCAGGCGCTTAGCCTCTTCGAGAGACGCGTTTTCGCCGACCGTAATGAGTTGCTCTTTCGGCGTCATCTTGGAACGGACTTCGGCGTCCAGTTCCTCTTCGAAACGTAAATCGCGGTTGGTGATAATGCCAACGACTTGTTTTCCCTCGACCACCGGAAAACCTGAAATCCCATGCTGGTGGGTCAGCGCGATCACATCGCGAATTTTCATCGACGGCGGGATCGTAATCGGATCGCGTAGAACACCGGATTCGAAACGCTTGACCTTAGCGACTTCACGCGCCTGTTCACGCGGGGTCAGATTTTTGTGAACGATCCCGATCCCGCCCTCCTGAGCCATGGCAATCGCCAGGCGGCCTTCGGTGACCGTATCCATCGCAGCAGACATCAGCGGAATGTTCAGCTCAATGCTACGCGTCAGGCGGGTTTTGAGACTGGTTTCGCGGGGGAGAATGGCGGAATACGCCGGGATCAATAAGACATCGTCAAATGTCAGGGCTTTTTCTAATAAACGCATTGCGTTTTCCTCGGTCGCAAAACGAAATTATACAGAACTGCTCATTGCTGCCGTAATAGAGGGTGATACCGACCAATCAAACTTAACCATGCCATTGGAGCAGAACAATTGACTCGACCTGTTTCGTCGCGTACTGTGCAAAAGTGTATGCAAACGTCGCTCTATTGACCCGATCATGAAAATACGCTCATCCTCTTTCCTGTTTGCCCCTTTGATCGTTGTTGTCTCGCTTGCCGCCAAACCAGTTGCAGCACAATGGGTTTGGAAGGATGAAGGTAATCGCACTGTCATCAGCGATCAAGCTCCTCCAGCGAGCATTCCGCTTAAAAATATTCTGAAAACACCTCGCGGCAGTCGTCTGGCGCCCCGTACGATTGACTCAGCAGAGGCGGCACCCGCTGAGCCAAAACCTGACGTCAAGAAGGATGACGGCCCAAAAACCTGGGCTGAGAAAGATCTCGAATACAAGAAACGCCAGAAAGAAGCTGCCGAAGCCAGCAAGAAACAGGAAGAAGAAACCGCCAAGGCTACGGCGAAGCAAGAGCGCTGCAAAGCCATCCGCAACAACCAGGCCGGGTTGGAAAGCGGTGTTCGCATTGCTCGCACCAATGAAAAAGGCGAGCGCGAGTTTATGACGGATGAACAACGGCAAGCTGAGATTCAGCGTAATCGCTCTGAGCTAGGCGGTTGTTAAGGGCCTTTTGGGTTTGGGCCCCTGGCCGAAAGTTTTTTTACACTTCGGTTTTTTTCCAGCCGACGCAGGCGTGCCGCCTTCGGATCGACCAGTAAAGACCGGTAAATTTCGATCCGATCACCTGAACGAACCAGCGTTTCCAGCGTTTTAAGTTTGCCAAATATGCCGACGCGATTGATAGCCCAGTCGATGTCGTAACGCTCAACCAAGCCACTTGCTTTGACCACCTCCCGGATCGCTGTGCCTGGCTGTACTTTTACAGGTATGCACTCCTGTAATTCGGGACTTGCATAACAGACCTCAACGACAAACGACTCAACCATACAGTTGCTGCGCCCGTTTTGTGAAACTCTCTATGAAGGTGCTGGCTATGTAATGAAATACCGGCCCAATCAGTTTTTCCAGCAGGATGTTGGAAAATGTGTATTCCAGTCGGAATGCCACCTTGCAGGCATTTTCCTTGAGCGCAATGAAGCGCCAATCGCCGTCAAGATCCGCAAACGGACCCTCCTTCAGCCGGACATCAATGCGCTCAAAGGGAAAATGCTGATTGTGCGTTGTGAAACTCTGGGTAATACCCTTGAAGCGGATAATGATCGTGGCCTCCATTCCCTGCTCGTCACGATGATGAACAGTCGTGCCGCCACACCAAGGCAGAAAGTCTGGATAATCCTCAACCCGTTCGACCAAACCGTACATTTTCTCGGCGCTGTAGGGAACCAGAACGGATTTTTCGATGATGGGCATGCGAGGAATGGCCTTCAGGCTCTTTGTTAGAATCAATTCAAGTTGTGGAAATCCACACACCCAGCAATTCTAACCAATCACTCATATACTCCCCCGCCTTAATGAGCATTGTTGACAACAAAAAAGCCTTTCACGACTACTTCATCGAAGAGCGCTTCGAGGCGGGTCTGGTGCTGGAAGGCTGGGAAGCCAAGGCCATCCGTGCCGGTCGCGCCAATATCAAAGAGGCCTACGTTCTGATTCGCAGTGCCGAATTATTTCTGTTCGGCGCACACATTACACCACTCGCAGAAGCATCCACCCATATTCATCCCGATCCGACCCGCACGCGAAAATTGCTCCTCAATGCCGCCGAAATCAGCAAGCTGATCGGCCAAGTTGAACGCGCAGGCTACACGCTGATACCGATCAACCTGCATTTTTCCAAGGGTCGAATCAAGCTGGAAATCGGCCTGGCCAAAGGAAAAAAACAACACGACAAACGCGACGCAGACCAGGAACGCGACTGGAAACGCGCCCAGCAGCGCCTGATGAAGCAGAATTCACGCTAAGTGATTGGCCGAATGCCTTGGCCACGCTTGCAAAAAATAGTAAAAATCCTTAAAATCTATGGCTTTACAGAATTCGTCGTGTCCAGTTTCAGGTTCAGGCCGAATTCACCCTAGACTTTAGACCTTTAGACGACCGGCAAGACCTTACGAACACAGGAAATATAGATGGCCAATACCGCACAAGCCCGCAAACGCGCTCGTCAGAGCGTCAAGCAAAACGCACACAATTCCAGCCTGCGCTCAACCCTGCGCACCGCCGTCAAATCGGTTCGCAAGGCGATTGCTGCCGGTGACAAAGCCGCGGCTGCGCTGGTTTTCCAAAGCGCGACCAGCACGATTGATCGCATTGCTGACAAGAAAATCATTCACAAGAACAAGGCTGCTCGCCATAAGAGCCGTCTGTCTGCTGCGTTGAAAGCGATTTCCGTCGCCGCCTGATTGGTTTTGTTCCAGCAAAAAAGGCGCACGATGTGCGCCTTTTTTAATTCGTGAGTCTTTATTTCTAAATTTTGAAATCCGGCAAGCTACAAACCTCAGTCATGACCAGATTATTTTCCTTGGCAAAGTTGAGAACGAACTCCAAGGCTTTAGGCTCAATTTCATAGAGACGTTCATCGACCACAACGCCTTTGACCCCTTCTGTCACCATGGGACGTGCATACGGTGAATAGCCCAGATGGGCATGTCTGCCGCCACTGCCTTCGGGTCGAAAATGGGACATCACGCCACACAGGCGTTCGATCCAGTCGCTCGGGCGGAACGGTTTGCCATCCTGAGTAACACCTTGGATAAAATATTCCTTGGATGCAGCGGATGGCGGAGAAGGCATAGAATTAGTTGAATTAAATCAATATAAATTATAGCTGATGCACCGCAACAAACCGACTAAGGTCGCGATTTAGGTTAGGTCTCAAACCAAAACCTGTAACGCCGTACGCTTGGTCTGACCTCGTCCTGTCACCGGGAATCGCTTAAACTTCAACGCTCGTCTGTCACTGAAAAGCCAAAACACCATGAACGCTCCGACCTCGCACCTGATGAAGACTTACAACAACCTGCCCGTGTTTTTCACGCATGGTCAGGGCGTCTGGTTGTGGGATGAGCAGGGCCGCAAGTATCTCGATGGCATGGCCGGTATCGCCGTCAATACAGTGGGTCACAATCACCCGCGTCTGGTCGCCGCCGTTCAGGATCAAGTCACCAAGCTGATTCACACCTCGAATTTGTACAAGGTGCGCTACCAGGAAATCCTTGCGGACAAGCTGGTCGAGCTGTCAGACATGGACAATGTTTTTTTCTGCAACTCAGGCCTCGAAGCCAACGAAGCGGCTATCAAGATTGCCCGCAAGTTCGGACATGACAAGGGCATTGCCCTGCCCGAGATCATCGTCTACGAGAATGCCTTTCACGGCCGCTCCATTGCAACGCTCTCTGCGACTGGCAACGTCAAAGTGCAAAAAGGTTTTGAGCCACTGGTGCCAGGTTTCCTGCGCGTGCCACTCAACGATATTGCCGCGTTGGAAAAAACCGTCGCCGACCATCCGAACGCGGTTGCCATTTTTCTCGAAGCGATTCAAGGCGAAGGCGGCATCAATGCCGCGCGTATCGAATATCTCCAGGCTGCGCGCAAGCTCTGCGATCAAAAGGGCATGTTGCTGATGATCGACGAAGTCCAGTGCGGTATTGGTCGCACCGGTAAATGGTTCGCGCATCAATGGGCCGATATCAAAGCCGACGTGATGCCACTGGCCAAAGGATTGGCCTCCGGCCTGCCCATTGGCGCCGTGGTTGCACGCGGCGCGGCGGCTGAAGTCTTTGGCCCCGGTAATCATGGCACGACGTTTGGTGGAAATCCGCTCGTCTGCCGTGCGGCCATTGAAACTCTGGCGATTATTGAAGGCGAAGGGCTGATGCATAACGCCGAAAAAGTCGGCCACCGTATTCGTTCGGATCTGACGCATGCACTCTCCGATGTAGCCGGCGTGGTGGAATTGCGCGGGCGTGGCCTGATGATCGGACTGGAACTGGCTTTCCCCTGCGGCGAGTTGGTCAAGCAAGCCCTGAATAGTCCAGGTGAATATGGTTTGCTGATCAACGTGACCGCCGATTGTGTGATCCGCCTGTTGCCCGCGTTGATCATGAGCGAGACCGAAGCACATTTGTTGGCGGGCAGTCTCGCTCCCATCGTCAAAAACTTTCTGGCACAGCAGGCGCATCGTCAAAACCAGGCGCAAGCAGCGTAATCAAAAAATCATGACCAAGAACATGAACACGAATAAGAATGCTCGACACTATCTGGAATTCAAGGATTTCAGCCGTGACGAATACGACTATCTGTTCGAGCGCATGCGCATCATCAAGGAAAAATTCAAGCGCTACGAACCTTACCTGCCGCTGCACGACCGGACCCTCGCGATGGTGTTCGAAAAGGCCTCTACCCGTACCCGCGTGTCATTCGAAGCAGGCATGTACCAGATGGGCGGATCAGCGATCAATCTGACGACTGGCGATTCGCAACTGGGTCGTGCGGAGCCCGTCGAAGATACGGCGCGTGTGATTTCGCGCATGGTCGATATTGTGATGATCCGCACCTATGAGCAAGCCAAGATCAAGCGCTTTGCCGAGTACTCGCGCGTGCCAGTCATCAACGGCCTCACCAATGAATATCACCCCTGCCAAATCCTCGCCGACATCTTCACCTATATCGAACAACGGGGTTCGATTGCAGGCAAGAAAATCGCCTGGATCGGTGACTCGAATAATGTGTGCAATACCTGGCTGCAGGCCGCAGAAGTGTTGGGCTTTCACATGCATGTATCCACGCCGCCGGGCTATCCCGTCGAGCCTGAGCGTGCGGGCTTGAGTGGCAACGCCAACTACACCGTCTTTGCCAATCCGGTTGATGCCTGCAAGGGCGTTGATCTGGTCACGACTGACGTCTGGACTAGCATGGGTTTTGAAGCGGAAAACGAAGCTCGCAAAAAAGCCTTCGCTGGCTGGTGCGTCAATCGCGAAATGATGGCCGCGGCCAAAGCGGATGCCCTGTTCATGCACTGCCTGCCCGCGCATCGTGGTGAGGAAGTCGAAGCTGAAGTTATTGACGGCCTGCAGAGCGTGGTGTGGGACGAAGCAGAGAACCGGCTGCATGCGCAGAAGGCGCTGCTGGAGTTTTTGTTATTGGGACGAGTGGATTAGCCTATTAGGCTAGCAGTCATTCCCGCCCGGGAATGACTTAATTTGTCTTCCGTTTTTTTGTCATCCTTTCAACACCGCATGCTCGTCCTTCGCCTCCCCGCCCGCTTCCCCCTCTACAGTTTGATCGGCCTGTTACTCGGTGGCCTGCATGCTGCGGGCTTTCTCGACGATAGCGCATGGCCGCTACAAATTGCAGCCCTTGCTGCACTGGTCGCAGTCATCAGCCGCAATCACTTCGCACACTGGCAAGCCGTTCGTATCGGCTTTGCCTTCGGACTCGGCTGGTTTCTGGTCGGCATCTCGTGGATATTCATCAGCCTGCATACCTATGGCGAAATGAATTCCGTCATTGCCGGAGCGGCCACCTTCGCCTTGTGCGCCTATCTTGCGTTGTACCCGGCATTGGTCTGCGGATTAAGCGCTTGGCTAATTGAACGTCTCGAATTACGCCCCTTGCATTACTGCATCATCTTCCCCGCTTTGTGGGCACTGTCCGAACTGGGACGTTGCTACATTTTCACTGGCTTCCCCTGGCTGGCGAGTGGCTATGCGCATGTGGGCGGACCGTTGGGAGGCTATGCCGCTCTCATTGGTGTCTACGGTATTGGCCTGCTGACAGCCTTTATTGCTGCGGCGCTGGCCTTGCTGGCCCAGCGCCAATTTCGTGCGTCCCTGCCGATCATCCTGCTGGTCATTGGCCTGCCACTCGCAGGCATGGCGCTAAATCGTTACGACTGGACTAAGCCCGCCAGCGTACCGCTACGGGTCAAACTTCTTCAAGGCAATATCTCCCAGGACATCAAGTTCATCCAGAGCCGTTTCGATCAAACGGCCGAGGTCTACATGAAGATGATTCGGGAAACGCAGCCTGGCACGACCGATCTGATCGTATTGCCGGAAACCGCTTTCCCAAAATTTCTGGATGAGTTGCCAGAAACATTGCTGAAGCAACTGGACAATGAAAGCCTGCGCCTGAACAGTGCCATTGCCTATGGCGTGCCCATCTATGAAGGCAGCACTCGCTATTTCAACAGCGTCCTCGCCATTACGCCAGAAGCCTTGCTACGCATCGATCCCGCGCATCCCAAACAGAGAGCGCTCCCTCAGCGTTACGACAAATCCCATCTCGTTCCTTTTGGCGAATTTATCCCTTATGGTTTTCGCTGGTTCACCAATCTGATGAACATGCCGCTCGGCGACTTCACGCGCGGAGAAATGGATCAGAGCCCGATGCCGATCGGTACGCAAAATATCGCTTTCAATATCTGCTACGAAGATTTGTTCGGTGACCAGATCCGCCGCCAGGCTTTGCGCTCCAACATCCTGATCAATGTCAGCAATGTCGCCTGGTTCGGCGACTCACTCGCCCTGCCTCAACATCTGCAAATCAGCCGCATGCGCACACTGGAAACCGGTAAGCCGATGCTGCGCTCGACCAATACCGGCATGACCGCTGCAATTGATCCACATGGCAAGGTGATCGGTGAATTGAAACCGTTCAGTGTTGGTGCGCTCGATCTGTCAATTCAAGGGATGACGGGTGCCACACCCTACGTGCGCTTTGGCGACTGGCCAGTGCTGGTATTGGCGCTGGGGCTGTTATTGCTGGCGCTCGCGGTGAGTCGATTTTCGAAACTCAAAACTCCGATCCGTTCGTCCTGATTAGGCGGGTTAGGCGGGCAACGCCCGTCGTATCAAAGGGCAGCCAACGGTTATTCAATTGACATTCCGACGCAGAGGCGCAAAGAACGCAGAGGAAATCTTATGAAGTGATTCAGGGGTTCTCTGCAACCTCCGCGCCTTTGCGTCAGATTTTGAATCGAGCAGTCAATCAAACCCGCTAAAATAGCGCCTTCGCCGCACGCCCCCGTCGTCGGCACACCAGAACAAACGAAATGCTCACCTTTCAGCAAACCATCCTCACCCTGCAAAACTACTGGGACCAACAAGGTTGTGCCTTGCTTCAACCCTACGACATGGAAGTCGGCGCAGGCACTTCGCACACCGCCACGTTTCTGCGCGCCCTCGGTCCTGAGCCCTGGAAAGCGGCCTATGTGCAGCCAAGCCGCCGCCCCAAGGATGGCCGCTATGGCGAGAACCCGAATCGCTTGCAGCACTATTATCAATATCAGGTCGTGCTCAAGCCCGCACCGGCCAACATTCTCGAACTGTATCTGGGTTCGCTCGAAGCACTCGGCTTCGACCTGAAACAAAACGACATCCGCTTCGTTGAAGACGATTGGGAAAATCCCACGCTCGGCGCCTGGGGTCTGGGTTGGGAAGTCTGGCTCAACGGCATGGAAGTCACGCAGTTCACCTACTTCCAGCAAGTCGGCGGCATCGACTGCAAGCCCATCACCGGCGAAATTACCTACGGACTGGAGCGGCTCGCGATGTATCTGCAAGGTGTCGACAACGTCT
>JANYFL010000031.1 GCA_025362735.1 Betaproteobacteria bacterium
GCAGAATATTTCTGCGTCATTTCTAGGCTCTGAAAGTTAAACAAACTGCTTCACCGTTACTTTGTGGAGATTCAAATGATCAAGATGCAAAAGGGTTTTACCTTGATTGAATTGATGATCGTGGTGGCGATCATCGGTATTTTGGCGGCGATTGCATTGCCTGCCTATCAGGACTACACCAAGCGCGCCAAGATGTCAGAAGTGATTCTGGCGGCGGGTGCTTGCCGTACCACGATTACCGAGGTGTATCAGTCGGGGACCAGTGCCAGTGCGCCAAGTGCGAATGGTTGGGGCTGTGAATCTACTTCAGCGACATCCAAATATGTCGCATCGATCACTACGGATACTGCAGGTACAGTGACGGTGACGGCACAAGGGATTGACACTGCCCTTATCGACGGTAAGAGCATCACGCTTACGCCTTACTCCGATGTGACAGCTGCTACGATCATGTCTCCATCGAACGACTTTGGCAAGGCAGTGGCTGTTTGGAAGTGCGGTCCGGCGACCAGTAATGGCGTGCCGGCTAAATTCTTGCCGGGTTCATGCCGCGGTTAATGTTTAATTGGGTAAAAAAAGAGGTGCCGCTGGCACCTCTTTTTTTGGCTGAGACTTTTGAATTTGCGAATGAATAAGCCTAGCACTGTATGGGTTGCCCGATCAGCCAGCCTCACTGCATTTCTGATCCTTCTTGCATCACTCTTTCTTTCCCATCCGTATACCGGTATCCGGCACGACGCCATTTTGTATGCCGGTGATGCGCTGGCTCGGCTGAAGCCTGGGCAATTGAGCCAGGACCTTTATTTTTTGTTCGGATCCCAAGGCCAGTACACCATTCTTCCAGCGATTTACGCGTTTCTGATTGCACAGGCGGGCTTGGGCTTGGGAACCCAGATCGGAATGCTTGCGGCACAACTGGCTTATCTGGGTGCGACAATTTATTTTATCCGTGGGTTTGCACCGGATCGCAAGTGGTTTTATTGCTGCCTCTCGGTGGTATTGGGCTGGACGATGTATGGTGGGCTCCGGATTTTTGCCTATTCCGAGATTTTCCTGACCTCACGCAGTTTCGCTGAGCCTGTCGTTTTGTTGAGTTTGGGTTTGGTCTATCGTCAGCGTGTCATTGCAGCGATTACCGTCATGTTGCTGGCCGCACTGATCCATCCGCTCATAGCGGCTACCGGTTTCATCATGCTTTGGGTGGTGTTGAGTTTTGATCATCGGCGCTGGTTATGGTTGGCCCCAATAGGTCTGGGTTTGCTGGGCTTGTTGGGACTTATGCAGATCGGGCCATTTTCTGATGTGTTTGCCCGTTACGATCCGGACTGGCTCACCCATGTCAAGGAAGTGAATGCCCATGCTTTCATTAGTCATTGGAGCCTATTTGATTTTGGCATCATCGTCTTTGACGTAGTCGCGCTCTATCTGCTGGTCAGCCGGGTGAATAATCCACGACTGTCTCGTTTTGCTGTGGCTGCCATGCTTGCTGGTTTAGGAGCGATGGCAGTGAGTTATCTTTTTGTCGATCTTGGCGAGAGTGTTTTTTGGGGCAAGTTACAAATTTGGCGAACCCTCTGGATCATGCACTGGATGGCGATGGCGAGCTTGCCACTGACTCTGCTGGCTTTGTGGGGGCGTCAGGAGAATGGACGGGTTGCCGCCCTGTTATTGACTGTCGGCTGGATGGCGCCATTTTCAGTAGCGCCCGGGTTGGTGGCGCTGATGGCGCTGGTGATCGATTGCTGGCCCAGCCATATCAAGGTAACACGTTCATTGACGCGCTTTCTAATACTTGCAACCGGGCTTTGCGCGGCGATTATTGTCGGTCAGTACGAGATGAGTATTTTCAAGTCAGGCGATTTGCTGCACCGACCAGCAGAGTTGATATTCAGCCAGATATTCGCAATCAACATCTTGATCATGCTGCTGTGTATCTTTTTATGGTGGATTGCGCAACGCCAACTTTTACTGACTTTGTTGATAAGTGTCGGTCTGGTACTGATCGCACTATCCGCATGGGATCAACGCTCGGTCTGGACACGGGCACTGGAATCCCATCCATTAAGCCAGCAGATCTGGCCGGGCATTGTTGAGCCTAGCGCGAAGGTCTATTGGTACCGGGATCTAATGGCGCCTTGGGTCTTACTAGGGCGTGGCAACTACTACACGCAGCAACAAGGCTCCGGTGCGGTCTTTTCTAGGGGTATGGTGTTGGAATTGGAGCGGCGCAGAAAACTGACTGCGCTACTGGATTTTCAGGAACAGATTTGCCGGATGATGAATAGTCTCAACGAGAAGCAGGATTCCTGTGAACCGACGGTAGAGGCAGTACAAGAGGTCTGTACCGAAGCAAAAATTGATTACATCGTTTTGCAAAGTACATTAGAGGCCAAGCAAGCTCTGGCCAGCTATGCAACGGGTATTGTTGAAAATGGCTATGAAAAGAAATTCTTTTTATACCGTTGCGCTGCTCTCACAAATGGTTAAATGCCATGATGCCTAACCGTGACACAGTTGTTGAGTCTCTACCAGTGCTTCGCACTGAAGTGACTCCTTTCCTGAGTGAGGCAGCACGTTATCTTCTGGCTTCAGCTGCAGCCCTGATTCTGGATTTCAGCATCCTCTGGGCTTGTGTTAATTGGTTGCATTGGCCTGCCTGGTTGGCTGGTGCAATCGGTTATTCCTCAGGTTTGGTTCTGATCTATGGATTGTCCGTGACTTGGGTTTTCCGCCATCGTCGCCTGCGTGATAAAAAGTATGAATTCCTGATTTTCGGTTTGTTGGGTGCGATTGGTTTGGTTTTGAATTCCTTGACCCTGACGCTGGCGATTGCATTGGGTGCTACGCTTGCGCTTGCCAAGCTGCTGTCTGCGGGAGTGGGGTTCCTGGCTAATTTTCTGATTCGCCGCAAGGTGCTTTTTTGAGCGAGTCAGGACTGAATCAAAAATCAGTAATCATTATCGGCGCGGGCCCGGCGGGTCTGACCGCCGCGTTTGAGTTGAATGCGGCGGACCGGCAGGGGGTTCGGGTTGTCGAAGCCGATGCGCAGGTCGGCGGTATCTCGCGTACCGTTAATCACAACGGTAACCGCATCGACATTGGCGGGCATCGTTTTTTTTCCAAGTCTGACTGGGTGATGAAGTGGTGGCTGGATAAATTACCGCTTGCCGATGAGGGCGTGATTGGATCGATCAAGCCTGTCAATGCTCACGCATTTCTGGCCTATCAAGGGCAAAAACGTGAAGTGAACACACCAGCTTTGCCTCATGGAAGTGGCGATGAAGTCATGCTTCTTCGCGACCGCATCTCGCGCATTCTGTTCAGTGGCAAGTTGTTCGATTACCCTTTGAAGCTCAATGTTGGGACGGCTCTGAAGCTGGGGCTTTGGCCCTGCTTGTTGTTTGGTCTGAGTTATATCAAGGCGCGTCTGTTGCCGGTCAAGCCGGAAAATACCCTCGAAGATTTTTTTATCAATCGCTTCGGTCGCCGTTTGTATCTGCGCTTCTTCAAGGAATATACCGAAAAGGTCTGGGGCCGCTCGTGCCGTGAGATCAGTGCGGCCTGGGGCGCGCAACGGGTCAAGGGCTTGTCCATTTCCAAAGCCATCGCCCATGCTTGGCGGCAGATTTTTTCTAAAAAGAAGATTGCTGATGCACAGCAGACTTCTCTGATCGAACACTTTCTTTATCCCAAGTTTGGCCCGGGACAGATGTGGGAAACCGTCGCCACGCAACTTCAGCGAAGCGGTGTGCCGATCGAAATGCAAACCAAAGTGGTGGGTTTCAAGTTGAACGAGAACCGTATTGCTGAAGTGCAAACACGGAATATCGTTACCGGGGAATCTTGCTGGCGATCAGCCGACACGGTGATTTCGACGATGCCTATCCGTGACCTTGTTGAGGCAATTGAAGGCGATGTGCCAGATGATGTCCGGAAAATTGCGGCAGCCCTTGAGTATCGTGATTTCATCACGGTGGGGCTGCTCTATAAAAATCTGGTTTGGAATGATGAAAAACAGGTGGATGGCCGTGCTTCGATTCCGGATAACTGGATTTATATCCAGGAGCCTGGCGTAAAAGTGGGGCGTCTGCAGATATTCAATAACTGGAGTCCCTACATGGTGAGTAAGTCCGACCGCGTCTGGGTCGGGCTTGAATTTTTTTGCAATGAAGGCGATGAATTGTGGCAATCCATTGACGCCGATTTGATCGAACTGGCCAAGCGTGAGATGACTCAGATCAAGCTGGCGAATAGTGAAGATTGTGTCGACGCCGTTGTCATTCGCATGCCGAAGGCCTACCCCGGATATTATGGCGCGTATGAACACTTCGATGTTGTGCGCCGATATCTGGATTCGATTCCCAATCTGTTCCTGATCGGCAGAAATGGTATGCATCGCTACAATAATCAGGATCATTCGATGCTGTCGGCCAAGTGCGCGGTTGAAGCGATACTGGCGGGATCGACCGACAAGTCAGCGATATGGGATGTGAATATCGACGATGACTATCACGAAGAAATTGAACAAGAGGTGAACTCAAAATGAAAGTCGTGATCCTTGCGGGAGGTTTGGGAACGCGTCTGTCGGAGGAGACGGTGATCCGGCCCAAACCGATGGTCGAGATCGGCGGCCGCCCGATCCTGTGGCACATCATGAAGGGCTATGCAGAACATGGACTAACAGATTTCGTCATTTGTCTTGGCTACAAGGGTTATCTGATCAAGGAGTACTTCGCCAACTATTTTCTGCACACTTCGGATGTCACGTTCGACCTTGCCAAAAATTCTATCGAGGTACATGAACGGCACACGGAACCGTGGAAAGTTACCTTGGTTGATACCGGCGATGAGACACAGACCGGTGGCCGTATCCGGCGTGTGCGCTCCTATATCGACGACACCTTTTGTCTCACCTATGGTGACGGCGTAGGCAACGTGGACGTGCGTGGATTGATTGCCTATCACCAAGCTCACGGCAAGCTTGCGACACTGACTGCGGTGCAACCGCCGGGACGCTTCGGTACCTTGCGTTTGAACGGTGATGTGGTCAAGGCCTTTCAGGAAAAGCCGATGGCAGAAGGGGCCTGGATTAACGGCGGCTTTTTTGTCCTCTCACCCGACGTGCTGGATTACATTGATGGTGATGCAACGCTTTGGGAGCATCAACCGCTGCAACGTCTCGCACATGAAGACCAGTTGCGTGCCTGGCGTCATGACGGCTTCTGGCAGCCGATGGATACCCTGCGTGAAAAAAATTATCTTGAAGAACTTTGGCAAGCAGGCCAGGCGCCTTGGAAGAACTGGTCTTGAAAAATCAGTCATTCAATCCCTCTGAGCAATTTTGGCGTAACAGGCGCGTTCTGGTTACGGGCCATACGGGTTTTAAGGGGGGCTGGCTGACGCTTTGGTTAAACCAGATGGGAGCTGAAGTCACTGGTTTGGCATTGTCTCCCGATACAAATCCCAGCTACTTTGAGGTCGTTGGCGTAAACAACTTATGTGATTCAAAGTTTGTCGATATCCGTGACCGGGCGCTCCTGCTGCAAGCTGTGGCAAAAGCGAATCCGCAGATTGTTTTTCATTTGGCAGCGCAGCCATTGGTACGCAAGTCGTATGTTGACCCAATCGAAACCTGGAGCAGCAATGTCATGGGCACCATCCATGTGCTGGAGGCGCTGCGCATAAGGCAGGCATCTGAACTAGAAGCTGTTGTGGTTGTGACCAGTGACAAATGTTATGAGCCGGTTCGCAATGAGAATGCCAAGCCATTCAAGGAAGGCGATGTACTTGGCGGGCATGACCCCTATAGCAGCAGCAAAGCAGCGACTGAAATTGCGGTTGCCTCATGGCGGCGTTCCTTTTTTGCTGAACGCGGTGTTGGCATTGCCAGTGCACGTGCTGGCAATGTTATTGGCGGCGGCGACTGGGCTGCAGACCGGTTGGTACCCGATATTCTTAGAGGTCAGAAATCTGGAACGCCAGTATCGATTCGATATCCCGATGCAGTTCGACCCTGGCAACACGTGCTCGAGCCATTGTGTGGTTATCTGCTGTTGGCTGAGCGGCTTGCGGCTAAACCGGCTGCTTATGCCGAGGCATGGAATTTTGGGCCAGATATTGATGCCATGATGACTGTGGCAAAGATTGCTGATCGACTCACGGCCAAGTTGGGCGAGAACGCAAATTGGCAGCGTGAGGTGGGGCAGTTTCCCCATGAGTCGGCCATGCTTCTGCTTGACAGTACAAAAGCCCGTACCCGCCTCGGATGGAAGCCACGCTGGAGTGTGGATCAGGCGGTTGATGCCATTGCCGAATGGCATCAAGCTTTTGATATTGGCAACGACATGCGCGAGGTATCGATTCATCAACTGAAAAGTTATACGGGAATGCCGGTAACGGCCGGAGCTGTAAATTGATCCCGCTTACCAATAAATCTCTGATTAAGCCGTCATTCCAGCGCAGGCTGGAATCCAGCGGCGTTAAAGTCACTGGGTTCCTGCCTTCGCAGGAACGACGAGTTTTGGTTTGTTTGCACTTATTCAGTACTTTCCAGATATTCAAGACAAAGTCCAGGACATGACAGAACGGGACACGTTACGCGCAGAGATTTTGCGGCTGGCCAGCGTCTATGCGGAGATCAGCTGCAAGCCTTCCGAGTTTGTTCCTGGCACCAGTGCTGTCCCGCCATCTGGCAAGGTGATCGGTGCCCCTGAGATCAGCAATCTGGTCGAGGCTGCTTTGGATGGCTGGTTGACCACCGGCCGCTTTAACGAGGCTTTCGAAAAGCGTCTCGCGGCTTATGTGGGTGTCCAGTATGCGTTGACTGTCAACTCTGGCTCATCCGCTAATCTGGTGGCGTTTACCGCACTGACTTCGCCACTCCTTGGTGATCGCGCCATCAAGCCCGGCGATGAAGTCATTACTGTCGCGGCGGGGTTCCCAACCACCGTCAATCCGATAATACAGAACGGTGCAGTGCCGGTGTTTGTCGATGTAGACATCCCGACTTACAACATTGATGCGTCGCTGCTTGAAGCGGCGGTGACGGAGCGAACTCGTGCCGTGATGCTCGCACATACGCTCGGCAATCCCTATAACCTTGAGGCCGTAACGGCACTTTGCCGCAAGCACAATCTATGGTTGGTCGAAGATTGTTGCGATGCGCTTGGTGCAACCTACAAGGGTCAAAAGGTTGGGACGTTTGGCGATCTGGCCACGCTCAGTTTTTATCCGGCTCATCACATCACGATGGGGGAGGGCGGCGCGGTACTGATCAATCATCCTTTGTTGAAACAGGCTGCCGAATCGATTCGTGACTGGGGCCGGGATTGCTACTGCGCACCCGGTCGCGACAATACTTGCGGCAAACGCTTTTGCTGGAAGCTCGGCAATCTTCCCGAAGGCTATGACCATAAGTACACCTATAGTCATCTGGGTTACAACCTCAAGATCACCGACATGCAGGCCGCATGCGCATTGGCGCAGATGGATCGGCTCGATGGTTTTATTGCTTCACGCCGACATAACTTTGCCTACCTCAGTCAGCGTCTTCAATCGTGCTCTGAATTTCTTGAACTGCCGCGTGCGACCGAACATGCTGAACCTTCATGGTTTGGTTTTCCGATCACGCTCACGTCAGAGGCGGGTACACGCCGGGTTGATCTGTTGACCTATCTCGATCAACACAAAATCGGCACGCGCCTGCTTTTCGCCGGCAACCTGACGCGGCAGCCCTACATGATCGGGCGTAACTATCGCGTGGCAAGCGATCTTGCACGGACAGATCGCATCATGAATGACACGTTCTGGATCGGTGTCTACCCGGGTTTGGCGGAGGACATGCTTGATCACATGGCAACCATGATCGAACAGTATTTTGGTATCGGGATCTGAAAGTGATTGCCCTCAGTCACTCTCATTCGCTGACCGGATTATCCGATCAGGATATTCACGAGATGATGGAGACGGGTGCAGCAGATTGGCTGAAACTGAAGCATGCGCGGATTCTGCTGACCGGTGCCACGGGCTGGTTTGGAACCTGGCTACTAGATGCCCTGGTAGCAGCCAATCGCAGCTTTGAAGTTGGCATGACCATACAAGCCATGAGCCGTAGCCCTGAATATTTCAGAAACCGGCACCCCGCTCTTTATGCGGCATCTGAAATTGAGTGGATCAAGGCTGACGTTCGAGATTGGCCAATGTCACTGCCTCATGACGCGACCCATATCATCCACGCAGCGACCGAAGCGAGTGCCCAACTCAACCAGTATCAGCCCGACGTGATGTTCGACACCATCGTCGATGGCACCCGCAATTCCCTGCGCTTTGCTGCACAGAGCTCCTGCCGGAGTTTTTTACTACTGAGCTCAGGTGCGATCTATGGGACTCAGCCCTTATCTGTCACACATCTTGCTGAAGGTTGCATGACGGCACCAGACTGCAGCGATGTGCATCAGGCCTATGCAGAAGGCAAGCGCGCAGCGGAACAATTGTGTGCAATCTGGAACTCGCAACATGCGGTACCGGCCAAAATCGCTCGTTGTTTCGCTTTTGTCGGCCCGCATATGCCGCTCGATGCGCATTTTGCCATCGGCAATTTCATCCGTGATGCTTCAGCAGACCGGACGATTGTCATTCGCGGAGACGGGCAACCGCAGCGTTCTTACCTCTATATGACGGATTTGGTGATCTGGCTGCTGGCTATTTTGCTGCGCGGAGGCAATGCTCGCCCCTACAACGTCGGTTCGGATCAATCTGTATCGATCCAACAATTGGCCCGCAAGATTTCTCTATTGTCTGGATTGGATGCAGGGACAGAAATACAAGGGCACACTTCAAAAGCAGATCGGAACTATGTACCCGATATAAATCGTATCGTTCGTGAGTTGGGTGTCAGGACAACTGTGGGCTTGGACGATGCCATTCAGCGTACCTATGACTGGGTACGTCGCGCCGATGCTTTACAAACACTTTCTCCATCATGAAGTCAGAACATTTAGACACACTAATCTATGGTGCTGGCAGCATGGGGCAGACCGTACTGGTTTATATGCGTTCAAAGGGGATCGAACCAATTGGATTTATAGATCGCCGAGCGGATAGCCTGAGAATGATTGATGGGGTCCCGGTGTTTGATATTCAGGTCGCCAGCAAGAAATTTTCGATTGATCAGACGCATGTGGTCATTGCTGCTCACAGTTTTAATGCGCCAGTTGCGGAGATGCTTGATGCGTTGCAGGCTGCGGGCTTCTATACGGTTTCCACATTCTGGCAATTCTGCAAACAGGAAAATTGGTTGCCTCCAATTTCTTATTGGTTAGCCCCAGCTTTTAATTGGGAAAGCGCAGAAGACTCAATCCAGGAAGTGCGCGGCTTATTGGCAGATCAAATGAGCTGTACGATATTCGATCAGCAGCTTGCCCTTCGGCGCAATGGTGATTACCGTGGCTTGCAGGCTCCCCGGATGATCGATCAGTATGTGCCATCCGATTTGCCGCGCTGGCTTAATCCCGTACGCATTGTTGATTGCGGCGCTTACGACGGTGATACCTTACGCATGCTGTTACAGCATGGCTATTCAATCGAAGATGCAATCGCTTTTGAACCCGACACCGCCAATTTTTTACGTCTGCAAGATTGGCTACAAACTTTTGGACAGGGTCAGGCTATTTGTGCTGGCGCTTACGACTGTTCAGGTGAATTGCGCTTTGCCGGAGGAGGAAACGGGGCTTCCCATATCGATTCGGATGGTGGACAGTCGATCAGGGTGAAAATGATCGACGAAGTTTGCAGGGATTTTTCTCCCAATCTGATCAAGATGGATATCGAAGGCGCTGAGGCTGCAGCACTGAATGGCGCCAAGGCGACGATAGCAAAGTATCGACCCGCACTGGCCATCAGCATCTATCATCGGCCAGAGGATTTGTGGACCATTCCATTGCAGATTCATAGCTTTGATCTTGGATATCGCTTCTATATCCGTACTCATGGTTACAACGGTTTTGATACCGTGCTATACGCATTTGCAAGATGAGTTTAGAGCAGAGACCTTGTCCTGTGTGTCGTAGTCTCGATGGAGAAGCACTTCATGATCAGACCTATGCTCTTTTTGACGATTCGGCCCTTCCTTCGCACACTCAATTAACCGCGTGCGGCCAATGTGGTTTGGTGTATGCGAGATCAAATGCTACCGCCGCAGACTATCGTAGACACTACGCCCAATATTCAAAATACGATACGGCTCAACAGGCGAGTGGATCTGGAGATTCACCACTCGACCATGTGCGGATTGAAAAGCTGGTCGATGATCTGACTCATCAGTTATCAAAGACTGCCGCTGTGCTGGATATTGGTGCTGGACGAGGGGGCGTACTTTCTGCATTTCAGAACCGTGGCTATGATCAGCTTTATGCCTTGGATCCGGCTGCCGGTTGTGTCACTGCGATGCAGGCCAAAGGCCTGCAAGCAGATGTTTGCGACCTGGAATCAGAGCTTTGGCCCAGTGATCCCCGATGCTTTGACCTGATCATTTTTTCTCATGTATTGGAACATGTGTTTGATGTTTCAGCGGCTATTGCCAAAGCCAAAAAGCGGCTTAATCCAAACGGAAGAATTTATATTGAGGTGCCTGATGCCAGAGGCTATTCGGCTGAGGGATTTCCACCATATTATTTTTTCGATCCAGAACACATCAATCATTTTGATCGTGAGGCTCTATGCTGCCTCGCGGCGGTAGCCGGTTTGAGCGTATTAAAAATAGTTGATCGGGAACTCGATGTGGGAGGCCCATCACCTTATCCTGCGGTAGCCATCTGGCTTGGACTGCATGCGCCATCAGTAACGCTACAGGTGGAAACTCCCCATGCATCGACGCAAAATTCGATCCGATCTTATTTGCAGGATTGTGCTGTAGTGCTAGATCAATTACCGGCTAATGCAGCACTCAAGCAATTGATTCAGTCCCAGCAGCCCGTAGTTCTTTGGGGTGCCGGATCGCATGCGCAACGTATGCTGGCAAACTCCTTGCTGAGTCAAACCAATGTAATTGCTGCAATTGACAATGATCCCGGCAAGCAGGGGCGATTCTTGAAAAAGATCGAAGTCGTTTCGGCACTACTTGGATATCAGTTGGCTCGCAAAAATCAGGCTTGTATTGCCGTTGCCGTAGCCATTGGTGCAGATACCTTGATTCAGTCAATCAAAGCAATAGAACCGGAATTACCGCTTATTTCAGTCTAAGCCATAGCGGGATATGCTGGAAAATATCAATCTAAGCCTACTTGGGTCAATGCAAATATGGTCGATGGTTCTATACGCGTAGCGCAATATGTGGCTGATCGTCTGGCCGATTGGGGTGTTACGCATGTGTTCACCCTGACCGGGGGTGGAGCCATGTTTTTGAACGACGCTTTTGGTTATCACGACCGGATTCAGGCGGTCTATCAGCATCATGAGCAAGCCTGCGCCATGGCGGCAGAAGGTTATGCCCGTATTTCTGAACGACCTGGAGTTGTTGTGGTGACGACCGGGCCAGGTGGTATCAATACGCTTAACGGTGTTTTCGGTGCATGGACCGATTCGATTCCAATGCTGATCATCTCCGGTCAGGTCAAGCGTGAAACCTGTCTCGCAGCGACTGCCGTGCCGGGTCTGCGGCAACTCGGCGATCAGGAAGCTGAGATCGTGCGCATGGTCGAACCGATTACCAAGTACGCCAAGGTCATACTCGATCCTCAACAGATTGCAGTTGAACTTGAAAAGGCATGGCACCTTGCTATGACCGGTCGGCCCGGTCCGGTCTGGCTTGATATACCCATTGACGTTCAGTCTTCGCTAATCAATCCGGAAACTTTGGCGCACTACTTGCCGATGTCGGAAGAAAAGCACATCGGCATCTCAGATGAAGCCCTGGATCGTTTGTGTGACGATATTGTCACTCGCCTATCCGTAGCAAAACGACCCGTGTTGCTGGGTGGAACCGGAGTTCGCCTGGCCGATGCGTTGGAACCATTCCAGACTTTGGTCGAGATGATCGGTGCTCCCGTCGTTACTGCGTGGACCCATGATTTGATTGCATCTGATCACCCCTTGTTTTGCGGGCGGCCCGGAACAATTGGAACGCGGCCTGGGAACTTTACAGTACAGAACGCCGATCTATTGATTGTCATCGGCTCTCGTTTGAATCTCCGTCAGATCAGTTATAACTGGGTCTCATTCGCTGATGAGGCACATGTAGTTCAGGTCGATATCGACGAAGCGGAACTGCGCAAGCCCACTTTTCGTGCTCATCAGCCAGTGCACGCAGACGCAAAAAAATTCTGTATCAAACTGATGGATGCCTTGGTTCGCCGCCAGCACAATGCAGCGAACCATAAGGATTGGCTTGCCTGGTGCAAAGAACGCTTGACCCAATATCCGTCAGTCTTGCCGCATCATCGCAACCCGGAAAAGCCGATCAACGCGTATCACTTCATTGACCGGCTTTTTGATGCGCTCGATGCAGACGATATTGTCGTGACCGGTAATGCAACGGCCTGTATTGTGCCATTCCAAGCGGCTCAACTCAAAGCAGGCCAGCGTTTGTTCTCCAATTCCGGAAGCGCCTCAATGGGCTATGACCTACCCGCTGCGATCGGCGCCTACTACGGGGCAGTAGCGGCGCGTGGTAAGCAGTGCCGTGTCATTTGTCTGGCCGGTGATGGCAGTCTGATGTTCAATTTGCAGGAATTGCAGACTTTGGCGACTTGCAAGATACCAATCAAACTCTTTGTTCTCAACAATGGCGGGTACCTTTCCATTCGCAGTTCGCAAAGCAATTTTTTCAAACGCAAGGCAGGTGAAAGTGCATCATCAGGTATCGGATTCCCCGATTTCCTCAAGCTGGCCGAGGCCTTTGGAATTCCATCGATTCGTATCGAAGGACATCCATTTGATGAAGCGATTCAGGAAGCGCTGGATGTTTCCGGACCAATTCTAGTTGAAGTGGTTTTGGACACAGAACAAGGCTTTGAGCCCCGCATGAGCTCAAGACAGCTTCAAGACGGCCGTATTGTTTCACCACGTCTTGAAGACATGTATCCATTTCTTTCGAGAGAAGAATTGGCCGGAAATACGCTAACGATAGCGAAAGAACAGGAGAAAAGCTCGTGAAAAACGGACAAGCCTTATTCGAAGATTTATTTGTACTGGAATTGGCCAACAATCACTGGGGCCGGGTGGAGCGTGGTCTAAAAATCATCAAAGATTTTTCCAGAATCGTGCGTTTCAATAATGTCAAGGCTGCGATCAAATTACAGTTGCGTGATGTGGACTCTTTCATTCACAAGGAATATCGGGATAACGCGGATATTCGCTACATCAAGAAAACAGTTGATACGCGTATGAGTCGTAGTGACTACGAAATCCTGGTCAAAGCTATTCGCTCGTCCGGATGCATTCCGATGGCCACGCCCTTTGATGAACAATCTGTCGATATGTGCGTTGAGCTGGGGCTCGACATCATCAAAATTGCCAGTTCTGACTTGAATGACTGGGTTCTAATCGAGAAAATTGCTACAACACGCAAACCGGTGATCGTTTCAACTGGCGGATCTTCTCTGAAGGACATTGACGATCTGGTCAAATTCTTTGCCAACCGTAATATTCCTCTTGCTGTAAACCATTGCGTATCGATTTACCCATCTGAGGATGACGAAATCGAACTGAATCAGATCGATTTCTTGCGCGATCGTTATCCGAATAATGTTATCGGGTATTCCACTCACGAGTATCACGATTGGCATTCATCGGTCATGATGGCCTACGCCAAGGGCGCGCGCACCTTTGAGCGCCATATCGATATTGAAGCGGATGGAATCCCCGTCTCGAAATATTGCACCCTGCCCGAACAGGCAGATCAATGGTTCAAAGCCTGGAAAAAGGCAGTGGAGATGTGTGGCAGTCCAGGAACCCAGAAACGTGTGCCGCCGCGGAAGGAAATCGAGTATCTGGATACATTGCTTCGCGGCGTTTACGCACGCCATGATTTACCTGCGGGCCACGTATTGACATCAAACGATTATTACTTGGCAGTTCCGCTTTTGAAGGGGCAACTTTCCTGTCGAGAATTGATGAACGGTCAGTGTATGCTCAAAGGGGTGAAGAAAGACGCATCGATCATGATTGACTATATCGATAGTCCCTATGCGGAAAGTCCAGAACTTAAAGGGCTGATCTATAAACGTGGCCTCTGACAGACTCCAATCATTCTTTACATGTGACGAAATTATCGTCCGATACTTAGTGACCAAGTGTTTGGTCGCAGCATGGTCATGAAGCTTGCCGTTTGTATTCCCACACATAATGGGCGCAGGAATCAGCTACGTGAGTTGCTCGATAGCATTGCACTTCAGGAGTTCGATAAAAAGCGTATCGAGATCTGTATCAGTGACAATGCTTCAAACGACGGGACAGAAGAAATGGTGGCTCAGTATGCGAAGCGTACCGATGTTGCAATCCAATATTTTCGATTTCCCACAGACATGGGAGTAAAGAATTTTATCCGTGCGATCAGTCTCGCGCAGTCCGAATATTGTTGGTTGATGGGTTCCGATGATGCAATGACACCCGGAGCCATTCAGGCTGTTTTGGAAATGCTGGATCAACACCAAGCGATTGGTGGTTGCACAGTCAACAAGTTGAATTTTGATGTGACTTTATCCGATTTGGCTGGTCCAGATCATGAAATAGTTCTGCCTGAGAATCCACATCTGGTCCATATATTTGAACAGGATGAAGATGTTCTTTCTCAGTTGGGTATGACATTTCTATTCATGTCCGCACATATTTTTAGACGCGATCTCTGGAATGAAGAGTTCCGCCGCAATGGCATTGAAAAAGTTTCCTCAATTTACTATTTCGCCCACTCATTTCTTGTTGCTAAAGTTGCAATGCATGCAGCGGGTTGGATATGGATACCTGACTGTCTGGTTGTACAGCGTCTTGGAAACTCATCAGCACGAGAAGAACTGCAGAAGCATGAGCTTTCCTATGCATTTCAGTCCACAAATAATGCAATGTCATTCTTCCACGAAGTGACCGAACCAGATTCACCGTCTTATCGTGAATTGCTCAGAAAACTCTATGTGATTTATTGGAATCCGATACAACTTCTCAGATACAAGTTTCAGCAATCCGCCTCTGTTTCAGATGATATAAAAATACTTGGGTACTGTACCCGCCATTTCCGACGTGTCATGCTATTTTGGTTTACTGCACTACCGTTTCTGTTTACCCCTTCATGGCTTGTGCGTTTAGTCAGGACGCGTGAACCTGAATACACCCTCCTTCCCGGAAAAGCAGGGCAGATTTGTCCCAAATGGATTAACCATGTCATCACAAGAATATTGATTCTGCTGGGAATAGAACGCGGAGCAAGAAGGGAAATTGATCGGCTTGTAAAAAGCACAAATCAGGCGGCCAATTCTTTTTTTGCGTCGAATCGTAAATTGGCCAGTAGAGAGGAAATTTTTCCTTGACACAACATCGTTATGCGATGGCAACAGTTGGGATCAGCGCATGTTCTACTGTTGCGATGATTGGTGCTGTGGTTCATCTTCTTTCCGCAGAGGAGCAGGGTGTTTTTTTTACTTTGCACAGCCTTGCTTCATTTATATCTATTGCCGATTTTGGATTGGTTTATGCAAGCTTGCAGACGGCAGCCCGGTTGAAGGGCGTTGGAGATGGCGGAGCATTGTTGTCACTAAGACGACTCGTCTTTAAATGGGCGTTGGCACTCTCTTTTTTTGCTGCAGTCTGTGTTTTCTATTTGGGTATCCGGATCATCCCAACTGGGAATCCTGCCTGGCACCAGGTTTGGATGATGTTGATACCCATAGTTATCGCGAGTCAGATTTCAATGCCATTAATTGCATGGCGTGAGGGGGCTGGCGAAATTGTGCAGGCTTGGCGCTTGCGCGCTATTGTTGAACTAGCTAGCGGAATGGCAGTTGTTGCAACGCTATGGTCAGGATTTGGAATGTACAGTTTGTTGGCCATGTGGTTGGTGCGTTCTCTGTTGGCAGCCAGTTGGGCCATGTTGAGCCCAATAAAGCATGAGGATGAAGGAGAGTTTTCATTTTTACGCTGGATGGATGAAGTATGGCCATTTCAATGGAGAATTGGGGTGAGCGCACTATCGGGCTACCTCATTTTCCGCAGCTTTGCGCCACTGGTAATGATGGAGCAGGGCCCTGTGCTTGCAGGGCAGTTTGGGATCGCAGTCTTATTGATGAACGGCATCATTGCGTTTAGTACTGCATGGCCACTAAGCCAAACTGCAACGTATGGCGCCATGTTTGCATCTGGTCGCGGAGAGGAAGTGAGCCGCATGTTGCCACGATTACTCTTTCGATCAACCGGACTTTGTTTTTTTGCGGTAGTTATCTTTTCAGTCTTCATGTTCTTGCTTCCTGCAATCGATCAAAAGCTCTCAGATCGACTCCTGCATCCAGAGGTTATGACAATCATGATGTTGGCGGCAATAGTTCACCATATGGTTGCGACAATGGCCGTGCCGTTGCGTGCAGAGGGTCGTGAACCATTTATGTGGGTAAGTCTCTTTGGTGGAATTTTGCTGTCAGGTGCGGTCTGGTATGCGGCTCGGTATGGAACCTCAATCGATATTGCGTGGGCCAATTTATTCTGTGCCGCCATTGGAATTCCGATTGCGATAATTCTTTACAGGTCACGGGTTACCGTATGGGTACGGAATCGTAGTTTCCAGCATCAACGCTAGTCTGCAGATATAAATAAACAACACAGAGTTACCAAAAAATATTCAGGTGAGGCCACGATGAATGAAGCAACAGGGGATGGAAAGGATCTGGCACTTATCAGTGTGGTTGCTTCCTGCTTCAATGAGGAAGACAACGTCGGTGAACTCTATCGTAGAGTCTGCTCTGTTTTTGAGAGGCTTGGGAGATACCGCTTTGAAATGGTTCTTATTGATAATGCTTCCACCGACAATACGTCAAGCCGTTTGCGTGAACTTGCTGCAGCAGATTCAAGAGTAAGGGTAATACTCAATGCACGGAATTTTGGTCACATCCGTTCTCCGATGCATGCCATTCTTCAGGCGAGAGGAAAGGCGATCATTCCAATGGCCTCTGATTTGCAAGACCCGCCAGAAATGATTGAACAGTTCATACAGGGATGGGAGAGCGGTTACAAGAAAGTGATCGCAGTAAAGCCGGTGACACGTGAAAATTTTCTGGTATTCGGCATGCGTTCGCTGTTTTACCGGATACTGAACCGTATTTCCGAAATTCCATTGATCCAGAATGCTACGGGTTTTGGACTCTATGACAAGGAAATCATTGATCAGATTCGTAAAATGCAGGATCCATATCCTTACTTTCGAGGCTTGGTTAACGAAGTTGGATTTGACACGCAGATTGTTACTTTTGAGCAGCCGAGACGCCTGCATGGAATAACAAAGAATAATTTTTATACCCTTTATGACATCGCCATGCTGGGTATTACCAATCATTCCAAAGTGCCCCTGCGCATAGCAACCATCGGCGGTTTTCTCATGTCCGCCTTCAGTCTATGCATTGGATTTGTCTACCTGATTTATAAACTCTTGCGCTGGAACGAGTTTGCAGTTGGACAAGCGCCGCTCGTCATCGGTTTATTTCTCTTGTTCTCGATACAGCTTTTTTTTATTGGGTTGCTTGGTGAATATATTTTGGCCATTCACCGCCAAGTGCTTAATCGCCCCCTGGTGGTAGAAAAAGAACGAATCAATTTCTGATCAATGCTGGTTGAGATGTCCATGAAAAAAAGTTTTTTCGAGCGTGTGGTAAATCTTGATTGCCTGATGCTTGGTTATCTTGCGCTTCCCAACTTCTGCTTTTTATTGGGTTGGCTAAAGCCCGTCTATGCACTGCCCACCGCATCCCTATTTCTCTTGGCGTTCAGTTTTTTGTGCAGGAAACATACCCTGATAGAAACCAAGGTCGGCATATCGAAGACGACTGTCCTTATTGCAATGAGCTTTGCTTTACCCTGGATTGTGCTGAGTGGGATGGGACATTTCGTTTATGCCAATGCAGATTGGGTCGTGCGCGATGCGGTTCTGCTGGATTTGGTTCGTTCTGAATGGCCGGTTCGCTATTTGGGAAATGACGTAACAGAAATAATTCTATTACGTGCTCCTATCGGCTTTTATCTTCCTGCGGCTTTGGCAGGCAAACTTGCCGGAGTCAGGTGGGCTGATCTGGGACTGGCGATCTGGGCATTGGTCGGTGTGATGTTGACCTTGCTATTGATGTTGCGAAACGTAATTGAGCCCAAAGTCATGGCTGGTCGCATTCTAGTATTTATATTTTTCAGTGGAATGGATGTTATTGGTGCCATGCTATATGGCCTGCCCATTACCTGGGGAGTTCATCTTGAATGGTGGGCGGGGGTATTCCAGTATTCATCGCAAACGACTCAACTTTTCTGGGTGCCGAACCATGCCATTCCTGGATGGATCGCCATCGCATGGCTCGTTACCCAGAAGCGCGGTGAGCTGTCGATTCCCTTTGCGATCACCATTGTTGCATGCGTACCCCTATGGTCACCGCTGACGGCAATAGGCTTGTTCCCATTTTTTACAATGGCGATCCTCAGGGAGATGCGTATTCAAGATTTAGGACAACAAATTCTTGCTTATATTAAGAATGGCTGGCTCTTGGCTATCGTTGTTATTCTGGTTGGATTTGTATTTCCCTATCTTTTAATCAACGAGGCGAGTGTCAAGTCAGAATGGATCGTCAAAGATGCGTCAAGCATGAGCGCATTTTTGGTCCGCTATAGCCAATTCGTTGTGTTGGAATTTCTCATTCTGGCACTTCTACTTTTTCGTAATTTTGGAAAGGATCCGCTTTTAATCATGGCAAGCATTGTGTTGCTTGCATTGCCATTTTATAGTTTTGGCCCCTATAACGACCTGACCATGCGGGCTTCGATTCCAGCACTGGCTGTGATCGCAATCCGTTTGGGAGAATGGTTTACCAGCCCGGCTTCTGATAATGAAGTCACGGAATATGCGCGTTCACTGGCCATACTTTTGGTGATCATTGGTGCTGCTACATCGTTATTGGAAATTTCCCGTTCATTTATCCAGCTACGAACCGAGATGAATACTTCTGCGTCCGTTATCGATGCGACTAATGGCAATGCGCCTCATTACTTGGCAATACCCACAAGAGGTTGGGCGACGGAATTTCTTAGGTGAAGAATTTGTACTGTGATTGAAACGAGGAATTGTCTAACGCGCTTACTGACCCGCTTGATAGGTCAATTTTCCCCCAGACTTTTCGAGTAATCTAACGTTGGCAATGATCATTCCGCGATCCACCGCCTTGCACATATCGTAAATCGTCAACAACCCGATCTGGACAGCAGTCAGGGCTTCCATTTCAACCCCAGTCTGGCCTTTGCATTCGGTTTGCACGGTGCAGGTAATTGAATTAGCTTTATCATCAATACTGAATTCGACCGTAACGCGGGTCAGCATGATGGGGTGGCAGAGGGGGATGAGGTCGGGGGTTTTTTTTGCAGCTTGTATGGCGGCAATGCGTGCCACTCCCAGTACGTCGCCTTTTTTTGCTGTGCCTGATTTCACCAGCGCAAGTGTCTCTGGTTTCATGGTGATGGTGCCGCAGGCGATTGCGATGCGATGGGTTTCGGCTTTGTTGCTAACGTCAACCATGTAGGCTTGACCCGCTGCATCGAAGTGACTGAGGGTTTCGGTTTGTTCTTGGATGGGAGCGGGATTTTTAGCCATGGGATTGCCGTCGGATCAATGGTAAAAATTCGTCGCCCCTGCGAAGGCAGGGGGCCAGTGACTTGTATTTTCGTGACATAGCTACATAAAGTCACTGGGTTCCTGCCTTCGCAGGAACGACGAAAAAATTAAGGTAATTAGGGCGTTTCGTAACCGGAGTATGGTTGGAGATACGCATGGTTACTGGGCGCAACAGGGTATTTAGTTGTTCGACCAACTATTTGAGTGGTCGGAAGTGCATTTTTTGCGGTTCGTACCAGACTGTGAAGAC
>JANYFL010000069.1 GCA_025362735.1 Betaproteobacteria bacterium
GTCAGCGTCGGACCCGTAATCACGAGATCGTTGATTACAGCGAACAGGCTATAACTGTCATGGCCGCGTAGCACTTCAACTGGATCAAGCCCGGCGGCACGAGCACGCGCCAATGTGTCGGGTGTGATGATCGCACCAGCCGCATCTTCGGTGCCGTCAATGCCATCACTGTCACCCGCGATGGCCCAGATGGATGGCGCGCCATTGAGCTGGCAGGCGAGTGACAGCAGAAATTCGGTATTGCGCCCGCCGCGCCCGGCTTTGGCTCCAGTGAGCGTGACTGTGGTCTCGCCGCCTGACAACAACAGTGCCGGCGCTGTAACCGGCTGCCCATGACGGCGAATGGAATGGGCAATCCCGGCCATGACAATGCCGAGATTGGCGCTATCGCCTTCAAGCGCATCACCCAAAATCAACGGTGTCCAGCCCTGTTGGCGCGCGGCTTCTGCTGCTGCGGCCAATGCCATTTTCGGCGTGGCAATCATTCTGATGTCGGCCGTTGTGGGCTCAATGGTTGGTTCGGCAATTTGCTCGTTCTTCTCCAATCTTTTCCGCACTTCCAATGGCAATGGAATTTCATAACGGTCGGCAATGGCCAGTGCATCTGCGGGGCTAGTGGTATCGGGAATGGTTGGCCCCGATGCAATCACTGCAGGATCGTCGCCCGGCACATCACTGATGACCAGGGTCACAACCCGTGCAGGCCAAGCTGCACGCGCCAAGCGTCCGCCCTTGATGCGCGACAAATGTTTGCGGAGAATATTCATCTCGGCGATGGGCGCGCCGGACTTGAGCAAAGCAGCGTTGATTGCCTGCTTCCCGGCCAGAGTCAGCCCTTCAATTGGCAGCGTCAACAATGCGGAGCCACCACCGGAGATCAGCGCGATCACCAGATCATTGGTCGATAGTCCCTGCACTGCTTCCAGAATTTCTTGCGCAGCCACAAGACCGGCAGCGTCGGGCACCGGATGCGCCGCCTCACGGATTTTGATGCGACGTGTCGGCACAGCGTGACCATAGCGCGTAACGACTACCCCTTCCAGCGCGACATCGGGCCACGCTTCCTCCAGCGCCAGCGCCATCAGCGCGGAAGCCTTTCCTGCGCCGACCACGATGCAGCGGCCTGTTGGCTTTTGCGGCAATGCACCGGCAAGGACTTTGCGCGGGTCGGCCGCAGCAATCGCTGCATCGAACACCGCTCGCAAACCGGCACGTATCTGCGTGGTCATACGACGCGGTTGCGCGGTGCGCCGCTGTGAAATGCCTCAATCAAATCGATCACCTGATCGGCCAGGGCCTGGATTGCTTCGCGGCTCGCCCAGGCAATATGCGGCGTGAGGATGAAGTTGGGCCGGTCGAGCAATTGCATCAACGGACTATCGGCTGGCGGCGGCTCCGGCGCGGTGACATCAAAGCCTGCAGCGGCGATCTGGTTTTTATTGAGTGCCTGCGTTAACGCATATTCATCGACCAAACCACCGCGTCCTACATTGATGAGAATTGGCCGTCGCTCCATCAATTCAAACTCGGCAGCGCCGAGCAAATTGCGCGTCTCGGCTGTCAGCGGACAGTGCAAGCTGATGACGTCGCTGCTTGCCAGAAAAGTTTTGAAAGGAACGCGCCCGTCTTCCGCGCTGGCTTCGCCCTTGCGTCCGGCAAACTGCACCTGCATGCCAAGTGCCGCGCCGATACGTGCAGTCGCCTGACCCAATGCGCCGCGACCGACAATGCCCAGCGTCGAGCCCGCCAGATCACAAATCGGAAAATCAAAAAAGCAAAACTGTCCGGACTCTTGCCAACGCCCGCGTGCAACCGCGTCGCGATACGCAAACAGGCTGCGGCGCAAAGCCAGCACCAGCGCAAAGACATGCTCGGGCACCGTAATCCCCGCGTAGCCGCGGATGTTCGACACGACAATCCCGCGCGCCTTGCAGGCAGCCGTATCGATCACGTCATAACCGGTCGCGGCCACAGCAATCATGCGCAGTCGCGATGCTGTCGCCAAGCTTTCGGCGTTGATGCGGACTTTGTTGGTAATGACGATGTCCGCCTCGGCAATCCCTGCCGCAACTTCATCAGGCCTGGTGTGATCATGAACTTCCAGCACATGCGGGAACCCCGGCGGACGCCACCTGGTTTCCGGGCTCAGAGTGGCGCGGTCTAAAAAAACAATACGAAGCAACGCATCAGCTTGCTTCACAGGCCGTCCCTCTTACTTCCCATCTTGGCTACATTTCTTCTGGTCATTGATCGAGCAATTTTAAAATAAAAGTATGCATGCTTTTCTACCGACGACGTTAAGAACCGCATGGCTTGGCGATGTTCTGAAGATTAATCAAGGTACCAACAGGCAATTAACATCACGCGCTTCCAGTATCGCATGCCGTTTGCCGGCCCTTGATGTAGCAATAGATAAGCTCAGCAAGAGTGAAGCGGCGATCGACTCGAGGCATTATCATCCTGCCATTGATCGACCATTTACGGAGCCGCAAACATGACCAAAACCTTCGCGACCTGCGACCTTTGCGACGAACACAAGAGTGACACTGACAACCGCTTTCGTGTTTTGCCGCCGATTTTTCTCGACTTCGGCAAATGCCTCAAGTTTTCGGGCCCGGTCAGTACCGTGAAGTGCTTTGAAGACAATAGCCTGGTCAAGGCCGCCGTCGACTCACCGGGCGAAGGTCGTGTGCTGGTGGTGGACGGTGGCGGCTCGGTACGCCGGGCCCTGGTCGGCGGCAACCTTGGCAAGGCCGCAGCAAGGAATGGTTGGGCCGGGGTCGTCGTCTATGGTGCCGTGCGCGACCGGTCCGAACTGGCCGAATGCAACACCGGCATTCGTGCCCTTGCGACCATGCCATTACCAACCGAAAAACGTAACGAGGGACAGCGCGATGTGGCGGTGCAAATCGAAGGTGTGTGGGTCCAACCGGGCGATATGCTGTATGCCGACGAGGACGGGATCGTGGTGATGACTGGTTAATGCTACAGATCCTTGCCAAGCCGCAGAGTCATGTATATAGTTAATGTATATTGCATTGGAGCAGCTATGGCCACAAGTACCGTATTCACCAACAACCGCACCCAGGCCGTTCGCCTGCCAGCAGAGACCCGCTTCCCGGAAACGGTGAAGAGGGTTGATGTGCGGATAGTCGGGCAGGAACGCATCATTGCTCCGGCTGAATCAGCATGGGATAGCTTCTTCCTGAGCACGCAGAGCGCCAGTAACGATTTCATGACTAAACGGGCCCCTCAAAGGCAGACCAAGCGCGAAAATTTCTGATGCATTGAACCCATGCTCAAGTATTTGCTCGACACGAACATTGTCATTTACGTCATCAAGCGTCGCCCGTCTGCGGTTCGCGAAGTCTTCAATCAACAACACGGACGCATGGCGATTTCGGCAATAACGCTGGCTGAATTAATGCACGGTGCCGAGAAGAGCAGCGACCCTCCGCGCAACCTTGCAGTCGTTGAGGATTTCTGCAGCCGTCTGGCCGTTCTGCCTTACGGCGACAAGGCAGCAGGCCACTATGGCAGCATACGTACAGCGCTGGAAAATCTAGGTACCCCGATTGGAGTGAATGACCTTCACATCGCCGCTCACGCCCGAAGCGAGGGACTCATACTGGTTTCCAACAATCTGCGTGAGTTCGAACGCGTACCGGGATTGCTGATGGAGAACTGGGTTGAAGATGACCAAACCAACTGAGCTTCCGTATCGTCAAGCTTTATCCGCTACAAAAATATGCGGCTTCGACACTGATTTCTAGGAAAACGATGCGAAACGGCGTGTTTTGTTGAATCACTGATTCAACCCCCTGCTTAATATCTTCGCAGTGTTCTTTTTTTCTTTTCATTAATCGACATACCTCAAAAGCCACTTATATTTTCTGCCGATTTTAGATACGCTAGCTTTCAAACCATATAAAATTGTTAACGTAGCGTAATCCATTATTTGTCAGTCATATTGTGCGGTATGCGAGGTTGAATACTCTCACCTACAAGAAACATTTATGTACGTAAAAATTGCTCGAGTACTCTCCCTCACAGCACATGGTAATAGCTTTTTTTCCGGAAACAACATTGATAATTTTTTTCCGGAAAACCCTATGTTTGAGTTTTGTAAACAAATCAAATTTACAGACTTGACGGGCTTTAATTTCTATGGGAAACCAATTTCAGATAACCCGATAGATTGGCTCAATAAACTCAAAGCTGAAGGTGTAATACAACTTAGAGCACGCTACTTTGGTGAAAGGCAAAAGGGCGCGTCAGATCGTATGGAACGTAAGTTTGAGGCTCAGTGGCTCGTTGAAAGCGTAAAGGCAAATGGTTCAGATTTTTGGGACTATAGAGAGAAACTTGGCGATAAAAATGATCCAGAGAAAAAAGTATGGGAAGTTTATTACCGTCGGGTAGCAAAGAAAATTAAGACAGAGGATTTAGAGACCTGCAGCGTAAATGAGCTATCCGCTGAAATGAAAAGTCTACTTGAAGAACTTCATGCATTTGCCAATCAAATTGGTTACGCGAATTTTGGAGAATGTTTTTTGAGAGGACTTAAAGCCTTGACGGATGAGCCTATGATTCAAAACAAAAAATGGAGAATACCTCCTATCGGATTTTTATCCAAAAAATCAGAACAATTACTAAACGCCTGCATAAGTGCTTCAGTATTTGGTGGAATGGGGTCTTGGAATGACATAGGACTTAGTGACTATTCAGCAACTAAAAAGCACAGCGATCTCAGCCGCCAACTATCTAAGCTAATAAATATTTCCTTAATGGCTGCTATAAACCCTCCTTAAATACGTCAAGTATTTTTTAAACACAGTGTTAAACCAGATCACCCCAAAGGTCATGCCCATCAGCCCCGGTGATCCGTACCGACGCAAACTCACCCACCCGCACTTTGGTTCGATAGGCGGCACGCTGGCTGACTGACTGCGGTGGACTGATGAAAACATTGCCGTCGATCTCGGGCGCATCGGCATAGGAACGGGCGATGCCGCCGTCCTGGTTCACACCGTCGATCAACACCTTCATCGTTTGACCCACATGGCGCTTGATGCGTTTGGCACTGATGGCTTCCTGCACTTGCATGAAGCGGGCGCGACGTTCTTCGCGTAGCGCGTCGGGCAAGGCACCATTCAACTGGTTGGCCGTTGCACCTTCAACCGGTGAATAGGCAAAGCAGCCGACACGATCAAGCTCGGCTTCATTTAGAAAATCGAGCAGGTAATCGAACTCGGCTTCGGTTTCGCCGGGAAAACCGGCGATAAAAGTGGAGCGGATGGTGAGGTCGGGACAGGCAGAGCGCCAGGCGCGGATGCGGTCGAGATTTTTCTCGCCGCTGGCGGGACGCTTCATGCGCTTGAGCACATCGGGGTGAGCATGTTGGAACGGCACATCCAGATAAGGCAGGACATTCCCATAGGCAGACGATGAATTCGAAAACTCAGCCATCAGCGGCAGCACTTCATTGACATGCGGATACGGGTAAACATAATGCAGGCGCACCCAGACGCCGAGCTTCGAGAGTTCCTGCACCAGCTCGGTCATGCGTGTACGCACGGGGCGACCGTTGACGAAGTCAGTGCGGTACTTGATGTCCACACCATAGGCGCTGGTGTCTTGCGAAATGACGAGCAATTCTTTCACGCCGGCCTTGACCAGATTTTCGGCTTCGCGCATGACTTCACCGACAGGACGCGAAACGAGATCGCCGCGCATCGACGGGATGATGCAAAAGCTGCAGCGATGATTGCAACCTTCGGAAATTTTCAGATAGGCGTAGTGCTTGGGCGTGAGACGCACACCCTGCTCTGGAACCAAGTCCATGAAAGGATCATGCGGCTTGGGCAAGTGAATATGCACTGCGTCCATAACCTCGCCGACCGCGTGCGGGCCGGTGACAGCAAGTACCTTGGGATGCACCTTGGCGATGATGTCCTCGCCGTCCGCATCTTTTTTCGCACCGAGGCAACCGGTGACAATGACCTTGCCATTTTCGGCCAGCGCTTCGCCGATGGCATCAAGCGATTCCTGAACCGCTGCGTCGATAAAGCCGCACGTGTTGACGATGACCAGATCAGCGCCTTCGTAGCTCTTGGCGGTGTCATAACCTTCAGCGCGCAGTTGCGTGAGGATTTGTTCGGAATCGACCAAGGCCTTGGGACAGCCAAGCGAGACGAAGCCGACCTTGGGGATTGCACCGGAAGGCGTGATGGCGGCGGGCGTGTTACGAGTAACAGCGCGAGAAACAGCAGTTGAATCCATATACTTTCAATTCAAATAAAAACCGCCCAAAGGTTACCCTCGGGCGGTTTGTCATTCATGAGGCCAATTACTTTTTGGGTTTCTCCGTTTTGGGAGCGGGCTTGTCGGCGTTCTCCGCATTTTCAGTTCCCGGCACAAACGGGAAGACACCGCTGAACACGGTACGGCTTTGATCCTGAAGCTTGTCCTGCATTTGCATGAACAGATTTTTGCTCTGGTCGATGTAGCTGCTCATCATGCTGTTGATCATTGGCGCCTGACCGCTGATGAACTGCGACCACATTTCGGGGCCGAAACCTTTGCCGTCGTAAAAGGCTTTCGACTGCTCTTGCACCTTGGCCTGAATATCGGTGAAAGCCTGGATGTTCTTTTCCAGATAGGTGCCCATCATGCCCTGCATAGCGTTGCCATAAAAACGAATGATCTGCGACAGCATTGGCGACGTGAACATGGGCACACCACCCGACTCTTCTTCCAGAATGATCTGCAACAGAATGCTGCGCGTCAGATCTTCGTTGCTCTTGGCATCAATGACCTGGAAATCCTCAGTCTGAAGAACCAGCTGTTTGACGTCAGCCAGCGTAATGTAGGTGCTGGTCTGGGTATCGTACAGACGGCGGTTCGGATATTTTTTGATGAGGCGGGCGGCTTCGGGCATAGGGTCTCTTTCAGCTGGTTGGACACAGTCCGTGATGCACCTTTACATGAGTTTGGAGCATCAGTTTCGAGTGTCGTCCGGTCATATAATGCACTGCCGCATTTTACAACATGAAAATCTGGACGGCTAGCTTTATCGCTTTGCGGGGCTTGTCCGTCACTATTCAGTTAATAAAAGCTCAAATTAGTCCTGCTCCAGCCAGTAGGAGTCGGGATTGTTGATAGCGCTGGTCGTCCTGCAGCATCGCCCAGTTTTTATTACTTGCCCCCGGTAGGCGTAGTGCCATGATGCGCTGCACTGAATCCTCGTCGGCCTGCCACCTCAAGCCAGTCAGCAATTCATCGGCGCGTTCTGGGGCGTTGCAGATCAGCACCATGTCGCACCCGGCGGCCAATGCAGCATGCGCGCCTTCCACGACTGAACCAGCGACGCTGGCGCCTTCCATACTCAGGTCATCGCTAAAAATGACGCCGCTGAAGCCAAAGCGGTCACGCAGAATGTCCTGCAACCAGAACTCGGAAAAACCGGCTGGCATGGCATCGACTTCAGAATAAATCACATGCGCGGGCATCACTGCAGCGAGTGCCGGTTCCAGCCATTCATAGGGTTTGGCGTCTGCGTTCAGGATGGCTTCTAGTGGACGCTCATCGACCGGAATCGCCAAATGTGAATCCGCCGCGACAAAGCCATGACCAGGGAAATGCTTGCCGCAATTGGCCATGCCCGCCAGCAGCAGACCGTGATTGAGGCTACGAGCGAGAACGGTCACGACACGCGGGTCATGATGAAAGGCGCGGTTGCCGATGACGCCGCTGGTGCCGTAGTCCAGGTCCAGCACGGGCGTAAAACTGAGGTCGATGCCGCAGGCCACAAGCTCAGCGGCCAGCACATAACCTGCAGCCGTGGCGAGTTGCATGGCGTCGATGGCGCCTTGCTGCGGATTCGCATCCCAGATTTCACCGAGCTTGCGCATCGCGGGCAGATGCGTGAAGCCATCCGTTTTGAAGCGTTGCACGCGCCCGCCTTCATGATCGACTGCGATCAGGATGTCGGGTCGCGTCGCACGAATCGTGGCGGTTAATGAAATCAATTGCTGGCGCGATTCGAAGTTGCGTGCAAACAAAATCACGCCACCGGTGAGCGGGTGTTGCAGACGGCGAATGTCGTCATCGGTCAAGCTTTTGCCAACGACATCAAGCATGACGGGGCCGGTCTTTGGCATTTGTTTCTTTACTGGTTTCATGCTGAGGAGTTTATTCGGTTGTCAGTTGAATGATTTCGACCACGGCAAACGCCGCAACATATTCGGCTTCATCGGTTACGGTAATCTGGGCTCGCAAGTGGCGCTCTGCCATCCATTCTGCGAGCGCACCATTCGGCACGGGTACCGGCTTTCCGGAAGGCTCTTTCAGAATCTGCACGGCACGCCAGCTCATCGGCATGCGGATGCCCAAACCCAGTGCCTTGGCGATTGCTTCCTTTGCAGCAAAACGCGTTGCCAGAAACAGTAGGCCACGTTGCGGATTGCGGGCGAGGCGGCGACGATAAATTACCAGTTCTTCCGGCCCCAAAATGCGTGCAGCAAAGCGCTCACCATGCCGATCCAGCGCCGATTGTATGCGGTCGATTTTGAGGATGTCGGTGCCGATACCGTAAATCATTTCAACGCTGACCTGTGAAAGTTCTGTTCAAACCCATCTCGATGCAGCGCAGATAATCGCGCACCGTTGCGGTCATGCCGAGTTCGAGCGCATCCGCAACCAGAGCATGGCCGATCGACACTTCCTGCACGCCGGGAACCGCGGCGATGAAATCACTCAGATTGTCGCGATTCAGATCATGTCCCGCATTGATGCCCAAGCCGACACGTAGCGCCGCTTCGGCGGCCTGAACGAACTGGTTCAGCACTTCGCTTTGCCGCGCAGTGCCGTGCGCACGGGCATAAGTCTCGGTATGGAATTCAACCCGGTCTGCACCAGACTCGGCGACATAGGCCATCGCAGCCGGAATTGGGTCCATGAACAGACTGACGCGCACACCGAGTTCTCGTGCCTCCTGGATCACAGGTTTGAGTCGCTCCACATCGGCGGGCATATCCCAACCATGATCGCTGGTGAATTGACTGACGCTGTCGGGCACAAAGGTGCACTGATGCGGACGTAGCCCGCGCACATAGTCCATCAGGTTGTGAAAAGGATTACCCTCGATATTGAATTCAGCATGCGGCCATTGCTTCAAGAGTTCAGCCAGTTCATCCATATCATGGGGGCGAATATGGCGCTCGTCGGGCCGGGGATGGACGGTGATGCCCGCCGCACCTGCTTCGAGCGCAAGTGTCGCCATGCGCGTCACGCTGGGAATAGCGAGGGGCCGAGTGTTACGCAGCAGCGCCACCTTGTTGAGGTTGACCGACAACGCGGTGCGTTGATCGCGGCGCATGGCTTCGGGGGCAATCAGGGGATTCATTTCGTCGGTGCTTTACAGGTTCTGCAAGTCCATCATCATCTGACGTGTATTCAGGTTTTGCCCGGCCAGATGCACATTCAGTAATTGCCGCATCAGCAACTTGCTCTGAGTCAGGGTAGTGGCATCCGAATAGTCGCCTGCTTCAATGTCGAGCAGAGTTTTTCCTGCCAGTACCAGTTCATCGGTGCGATGTTTTCCTGTGATCCGAACCGCACCGTGACCGGCCTGGTAGCGATACCAGGCGTCGGCAATGATGGGCTCGTCCGAATCAATGCAATGCGTCAGGCGCAAAGCATAACCGGCTTCCCGTAACAGGGCATATTCAAAACTGCGTAGAGCGGTCGCCAGATGTTCGCCGTGGCTCAAAGCGGCCAGCGCATGAACGTAAGCATCAAACAGGATTTCGTGGGCATCGTCGCGCGCCAGCAATTTGAGCAACAACTCGTTGAGATAAAAACCGCATAACAAGCCATCACCGCGCAGGGGCAACAATCCGCCAACCCATTCGGCTTTGGTCAGAGTTCTGAGTTCGGTGGTCTTGCTGCGGCCACCCAGCCAGCCCAGCGTTAAAGGTTGAAAACTTTGGAGCAAACCGCGCAACGCTGAGCGTGGGCGCTTGGCGCCACGTGCCACCAATGCAATGCGACCATGATGACGGGTCACCGCTTCAATGATCAGGCTGGTTTCCTTGTAGGGGTAGCTGTGCAAAACGAAAGCTGGCTCGTCGTGGACACGCGTCTCGGTTCGGGGCAGGCGTTTTTTCTGAGGCGGACTAACGGAGACTGCAACAGCGTCGACCTGATCCATCGTTTCTTCAATCATCTCGACAGCGGACATGCTATTCGTATCCGTAGGCCTTCAGCAAGGCTTCGTTATCACTCCAGCCCGATTTCACCTTGACCCAGAGTTCGAGATAAATTTTGGCGTCGAACAATTTTTCCATATCAACACGCGCATCGGTGCCAATCTGTTTGAGTTTACCGCCCCCGGCCCCGATGATCATGGCTTTGTGACTGTCGCGCGTAACCAGAATGGTGGCGAAGATACGGCGCAAACGCCCTTCTTCCTCAAACTTGTCGATGATGACGGTGCAGCCATAGGGCAACTCATCGCCCAGCAGGCGGAATACTTTTTCGCGGATGATTTCAGTGGACAGGAAACGCTCGTTGCGATCCGTCAGCGTATCGGCATCAAACATCGGCGTGCCCAGTGGCAGGTATTTTTCGATCTCGCCCAAGAGTACATCGACCTGTTTGCCTGTTCGCGCGGAGACTGGCACAACGCTGGCATAGTTACGTTCCGCAGCGCGCTTTTGCACATACGGAATCAGTTCAGCCTTGTCCTTGATCTGGTCGGCCTTGTTGACCACGAGAAGGACTGGAATATCAGAAGGCAACATACTCAGAACCACACTATCTGCCTCGTCAAAACGTCCGGCTTCTAATACAAACAGAACGACATCAACCCCAGCCAAGGCCGTATTGACCGTGCGATTCATGCTGCGATTCAGGGCACCCTTATGACGCAACTGAAAGCCCGGCGTATCGACAAAAACAAACTGCGCTTTGGCGTTGGTAAAAATACCGTGAATGCGATGCCGTGTGGTCTGGGCCTTGCGCGAGGTGATGCTGATTTTCTGGCCAATCAGCCGGTTTAGTAACGTGGACTTGCCGACATTGGGCCGACCCACAATCGCGATGGTGCCAGCCCGGAAATCAGGTGGCACTGCTGCGGGCAAGATATCGGGAATCAGTTCAGCCACGTCAGGCAACCCGCACTTTGGCAGGCGCACTCATTACGCTGGACGAGTCAGTGACTGTTTCAGATTTTGAATCAGGCTTGGTTTCGACAGACTTAATTTCAGACTTTCCAGTTTTAATTTCAGTGGGACTTACTGCTGCCTTTTCCGGAACCGCGAGAGCCGTCAATTCTGAACTCTTGTCCGAATTTTTATTCTCTGCAGATGGAGATCGAACCGGGTTGGGATTGGTAGTCGGGACCTCTACGCTCGCAGCCTGCTGCTCTACAGCAACCGATAGAGTGAGCTGAGCTTGCCGGGGTTTGCGGCTGCGTTTGCCCGCCTGCAGAGCCAGCGCCTGTGCTTCTTCGAGCGCTCGTTTGGCCGCCGCTTGTTCCGCCGCGCGACGGCTGGCACCCGCACCATTCACTTGAATCGACAATTTTGGAACCAGGCATTCGACTTCGAACTCCTGACTGTGCGCCGCCCCACGCGTCGCAATCACGGTATAGGTCGGCAAGGCAATCTTGCGACTTTGCAAGTATTCCTGCAGTAGGGTTTTGGCATCCTTGCCCAAGGTTTGCGGATCCACCGTCACCAGGATGGGCTTGTAAAGTTTGCTAATGGTGGCGCGCGCCGCGTCAAAACCGCCGTCCAGAAAAATGGCACCGAACAGCGCCTCAACCGCGTCGGCAAGAATGGATGGACGCCGGAAGCCACCACTTTTCAACTCGCCCTCGCCGAGCCGCAAATAGGGGCTCAACTCTAGACGCTGGGCAATTTCATACAGGGATTGCTGCTTGACCAGATTGGCCCGCAAGCGCGACAAATCACCTTCATCAATCTTGCCGAATTTTTCAAACAGCAGCGCAGCGACCACGCAATTCAGGACGCTATCGCCTAGAAACTCAAGCCGCTCATTATGCAAACTACCGTGGCTGCGATGCGTCAGCGCCTGCTGCAGCAAAGCCGGGCTAGAAAACTCATAGCCAAGGGCACCCTGCAAAGCTTTGGTCTGATTCACTGCATCCATAAAATCAAGGAGGAGCCATCAAAGCCCCTTGTTGTTTCCTTTGTAGTCGATCACCAGACTGACCGGCTCTACCAGTGGAATCTTTTTGGTATAGGCAAAAGAAACCACGACCTCATCATTCACTCGGGTGATATCGAGCTCCTTACCAGTAATCGCGTCAATGTTGTCGATGGCGGCGGAACGATCAAATGCTTTCTGAATTTCAACGACCCCGCCTCCTCCGGCCTGCGCTTTCTTGACCGCACCCATGATGGCGCGGTATTCGACAAAAGTAGGAAAGACCTTCATCCCGATGACGGCCACAGCACACACCACAATGATCAAAACAATAAAATTGAGAAACCCCACGCCACGCTGATGTTGATTCAGTGATTGATGCGGGCGAATATGATTCAAAGTCTGCGGTGATGGCATGGCGGTGACCGTCCTTTTTACTTTGGCTGTCAGTGGAAAGACCCAATGCGGCTGATATTACCGAAGTTCATCCAGATTAAAAACGCTTTACCAACGATATTTTTGTCCGGGACAAAGCCCCAGTAGCGGCTGTCGGCACTATTGTCGCGGTTATCACCCATCATGAAGTAGTGCCCAGCCGGTACTGTACAAGTCACAGCGGTATTGCTGACGGTATAACTGCAATTTTCTCGAAATGGGAAGTTACTGGGCGTAATAATCGTCAAATCGTCGCCATCTTTCAATATCCCGTGTTCCATGATCGTGCTTCCTGACGGTAGTTTTTCCGAAAATTGATGGGAATAGGCGACCCGGTCTTTGTCGAAATAATCGGGAAGTGGCGTTTCTGCAACAAGTTTGCCATTAACGGTCAGGTGTTTGTTTTCATACGAAATGGTGTCGCCAGGCAAACCGATCACCCGTTTGATGTAATCCAGCTTGGGATCCTCCGGGTAGCGGAACACCATCACATCACCACGTTGTGGCTCACCAACTGCAATGATTTTCTCGTTCACGATTGGCAGGCGAATCCCGTACGCGTACTTGTTCACAAGTATCAGATCACCAATCAGTAGCGTAGGAATCATGGAGCCGGACGGAATGCGGAAGGGTTCAAATAAAAACGAACGCAGGCCGAACACGATAAGAATCACAGGAAAAAATCCGGCTGTGAATTCGATCCAGGCCGGCTGCTTCATATTCCTTTCCCACAAGCCCGTCTTTTCCAACTGCAACTGCGCCGGATCAACATTGGTGCGCAGCCGGACTTGCTCATCGAATTGCTTGAGAGCGGCTTCGGTCGTGGCACGCCGACGTGGCTTGAAATAGAACTTGTCGAGCAACCAGACTGCACCGGTGCCAACCATCAACCAAAACAGAATCAGGGCAAAATTGAAATTCACTTGTCCTCCACTTGCAAAATAGCGAGAAAGGCTTCCTGTGGGATTTCCACACTGCCCACTTGTTTCATGCGTTTCTTGCCGGCCTTTTGTTTCTCCAGCAACTTGCGTTTGCGGCTGATATCACCGCCATAGCATTTCGCCAAGACGTTCTTGCGTAGCGCCTTGACGTTTTCACGCGCGATAATGTTCGAGCCGATGGCCGCCTGAATCGCCACGTCGAACATCTGGCGCGGAATCAGTTCACGCATCTTGGCCGACACTTCCCGACCCCGATGCTGGCTGACCCCACGGTGAACAATGATTGCCAGCGCATCCACCTTTTCACTGTTGATCAGCATGTCCACCTTGACGACATCGGCCGTACGGTATTCCTTGAACTCATAATCCATCGAGGCATAGCCGCGCGAGACCGATTTGAGCTTGTCGAAAAAGTCGAGAACGATTTCGGCCATCGGCATTTCGTAGGTCAGCAAAACCTGGCGGCCGTGGTAAGCCATGTTGATCTGGTTGCCGCGTTTTTGCGTACACAGCGTAATGACAGAACCCACGTATTCCTGCGGCATGAAGAGGTTGACGGTGACGATGGGCTCGCGAATCTCTTCGATCTTGCTCGGCTCCGGCATCTTTGACGGATTGTCCACCATCAGCAATGTGCCGTCGCGCAAAACCACTTCGTAGATCACGGTCGGCGCAGTCGTGATCAGGTCCATGTCGTACTCGCGCTCGAGCCGCTCCTGCACGATTTCCATATGGAGCAGACCGAGGAAACCACAGCGGAAGCCGAAGCCCAGCGCCTGCGACACTTCGGGTTCATACATCAGCGAAGAATCATTGAGCTTGAGTTTTTCCAGCGCGTCGCGCAAGGCATCGTATTGATTGGCCTCGACCGGGAACAGTCCCGCAAAGACCTGCGGCTGGACTTCCTTGAAACCAGGCAGTGGCGAAGTCGCAGGCGCAGCCATCAAGGTCACGGTATCGCCGACCTTAGCCGCCTTCAACTCCTTGATACCAGCGATGATGAAGCCGACCTCACCGGCTGAGAGCCGTTCACGGCTGCGCGACTTGGGCGTGAACACACCAACCTGTTCGACCTGATGTTGGGCACCGGTTGCCATGAACAATATCTTGTCCTTTGGCTTGACGATGCCGTTGACGACCCGCACCAGCATCACCACGCCCACATAATTATCGAACCAGGAATCGATAATCAGCGCCTGCAAACGGTCGGCTGGATTACCCTTGGGCGGCGGAATTCTGGCGATCAGGGCTTCGATGATTTCCGGCACGCCTTCACCGGTCTTGGCACTGGCGCGCACCGCATCATGGGCATGAATGCCGATGACATCCTCAATTTCTGCAATTGCGTTATCGGGATCAGCTGACGGCAGGTCAATCTTGTTCAGCACCGGCACGACTTCCACGCCGAGATCAAGCGCGGTATAGCAGTTGGCGACGGTCTGCGCTTCAACACCCTGACTGGCATCGACGACCAGAAGCGCACCCTCACAAGCCGATAAAGAACGGCTGACCTCATAGGAAAAATCGACATGTCCCGGCGTGTCGATCAAATTCAGGTTATAGACCTGACCATCCTGGGCCTTGTATTCCAGCGCAGCAGTCTGGGCCTTGATCGTAATGCCACGTTCACGCTCAATGTCCATCGAGTCCAGCACCTGCGCCTCCATCTCGCGATCAGACAGGCCGCCACAGAGTTGAATAATGCGGTCGGCCAGCGTGGATTTGCCGTGATCAATATGGGCGATGATGGAAAAATTGCGGATGTGCTGCATGAATGCCTAGAAAACAACGGAGATAATCGAAAGCAATAAAAAAGGGGAGTCGCTACGACGCCCCTTTGATTGACGCTGCCGATCCGAAAATCGAACTGGCGTATTTTACCGGATTGTCTGGGCTGGCTTGCCCAGCGCCTCGGTCAGAGCGCTGGTAAGGGCCGTCACATCCAGAAAATGCCGACAAATCTCGGTTTCACCCAGAAAAAGTACCGGCACGTCTTCGCCATAAAGCGACTCAAGTGCGGGGCTGTCGTCCACCTCCACAACCAGAATTTCGAGTTGATGGCTGACTCGGAACGGTTCCAAACCAGCCAGCATGTCGTCACATAGATGGCAATAACCACGCCCGAAAAGTGTCAGCGTCAATCCGGACGTTTCTGCTTTTTGCTCCAAGAGTGGGCTCGCTTATTTGCCGGATGCGGTGGCGCGCAGGGCAATGTAACGAACCGTATCGTCACGCCGGACCAGCACGAAAGACTGTTTCTTGGTATCCAGCTTGGCAACCAGATCATTGAATTGCTTGGCACTGGTGATATCGACATTATTCAAGCCCAGAATGATGTCACCAGGACGTAATCCGGCAGCTTCAGCGGCACCGTCGACATCTTCGACCAACACGCCGTTGGCGACACCCAGTTCCTTGCGCTTGTCATCACCCAGATTGGAAACAGAAAGGCCGAGGCTGTTGAGGTTCGTCGGCTTGCTCGCTTCTTCTTCCTTGGCAGCGACCTTGGTATCAGGATCCGCTTCACCAACCGTGATCGGCAGTTCACGAATAGCTCCTTTGCGCCAGACTTGCAGCGTCGATTTGGTACCCGGCTTGGTTTCACCGACGACGCGAGGCAGGTCACTCGACTTTTCGATTGCCTTGCCATCAAATTTCAGGATGATGTCACCCGCTTGAACGCCAGCTTTTTCAGCGGGCGCGCCCTTCTCGATACGGCGCACCATGGCGCCCTTCTTGGGCAAGTTGATCGCGTCCGATTCTTCCTTGCTGACTTCGCTGATCTCTACGCCCAAGCGGCCACGTGTAATTTTTCCAGTGGCCTTGAGCTGGTCAATCTCACGCATCACTTCATCAATTGGAATGGCGAAAGAGATGCCGATACTGCCACCACTTTGCGACAAAATCTGATTGTTGATGCCGATCACTTCGCCTTTCATGTTGATCAGCGGGCCACCAGAATTACCCGGATTGACCGCCACATCGGTCTGAATCAATGGCAGGTAATCGCCCGTATCACGGCTCTTCGCGCTGACAATACCCTTAGTGACCGTATTCTCGAGGCCGAATGGCGAGCCGATGGCCAAGACCCATTGGCCAACGCGAATATCTTTTGACGAGCCGACCGCCACCTTGGGAAGACTGTTTGCTTCGATCTTGATCAGCGCCACATCGGTACGCTTGTCGCTGCCGATGACCTTGCCCTTGAATTCACGCTTATCGGTCAAGGTCACATAGATTTCGCTGGCCCCCTCGACCACATGCGCGTTGGTCAGGATGTAACCATCGGCGGAGAAAATGAAACCCGACCCAACGCCGCGCGGCACTTCACGTTCAGGTACATTTTTGCGATTTTGATTGCCCCCGGGATTACGATTGGGATTCGGCATTTGCGGCATGGGAATACCAAAAAACCGCTTGAAAAGCTCTTGCATATCTTCGTCGTCTTGCGGTCCACCCATTTGACTATTGGGACGGACTTTCTGGGTCGTTCGGATATTGACTACGGCAGGACCAACCTTTTCAACCAGATCGGCAAAATCCGGCAGGTCACGTACTTCTGCGGCATGTGCCGCCAGCGGCGTGACGAGCAGACTGGGCGCCAGACCAACGAAAGCAGTAGCCAGAATCGTGGAAACGAGGCGATGGGAATATGCGCGCATGATGATCTCTTATTGCAAAGGTGTATGGTTAAAAGAATATCAATAAATAAGAAGCGGGATGTGTCAGTCTCTAACAGAAACTATTTCGGTGGCTTGAAGGCGACAGAGTCGGCCATCTTGTGGATCGAAGCAGCAGGCGCTTCACCAATCACGGTCAATCGTTGGTTACCTTGTTTGCGGCTGGCAATATTGATCGACCCTTGAGTCGCATCGCCTACTGCCATGCCTGGCGCATCAGCTGATTCAACAAATACCGATATGGTCGCCAAACCGTCCGAGAAGACCATCTGCCCGACTTGATGATCTTGTCCGAATACACGTTTGACTTCCATTACTTTGCGAAAACCTGGCAGTACCGGCTGAACGGTCCAGCCACTTGCAGAGAGATCAGTCTTGACCACTTCAAATTTTTCCGTGCGCCAGGTCTCGGTGGATGTATAGCTGGGTTGTATGCGGGACTTGTCAATGCCAGTGTTAATGGTCAATTCCGTAAAAGCAACCTGCTCGACCACATCACCATTTTCATTCAAGGTTTGTGCCTTGACCAATAAACCTGTCTCCTGATCCGACCAAAGGCGATAGCCATAACGCAACTTGTCACGCGGTTCAAGGGTTACGACATTACAGGTACGTCCACCAATGCGCTCGGTGCCGGTACGCGTGAACTTGTAGTGCTCGTCAATTTCAGATGGATTGCTGGCCAGGACTGCGGGGAAAAGGCCAGCGCCAACCCGCTTTTCCTGAAGAATGACTTGGCTGTCCGGCATGTAGCAGCGCACATCATCATCGTGACGAATATATTCACGACGCTGTCCATCCAGCATTTCCAGTTTTTCGTATTCCCCGGAAGAATCAACGAAATGTGTAATCCGGGACGCTTGTACCTTGGGCCCTTGCTGATAGACAAACGTGCCGGTGTAATTCAGCTTCTGTGCCGCGTCCTGGACGTTCGCGAGCCAGACTTCTGCCTCTGCTTTAGACGAAAAAAGATTCTTGGCCTTGGCTTTGATTTTTCCCAGCCAACTGCTGTCGGCGGGTTTGCCCGTCTGGACCTGATCGGCACGAACCTCTTGCTGTATCAATAGCCCGGCCATCAATACAGCGATGCCAAGAGGCGTCCAGTACCGGAGGTAAGAATTCAAACCATGGCCCAAGTCTCGTGCAATTTTTGAAGTTTTGGCACTAACAAAATTATCCTTTGTGTAGACCCTGCATGCTGGTTCAGCCCGGCGCATATTTTATGGATAAATGATTTGAATGAATGAAAGGAAATTTAGTCTTGCGTACGGATGGTATTGAAAGAAGCGGCCTGAACCGCACCCGGCCCCCGGAAAGGCGTCGCAGAAAATTGCTGGTGCGCAGCGAGATAGTTTCTCAACTCGCGTGGATCAACGGGTTGGGCTGAAGCAGCATTAGCCGCTTGATAGGCTGGTGCTGAAGAGGTGCTGATTGATGAGGTCGCAGCCAAAGTCTGACGCGAACCTGCAGACCCGTTGTTGGCCACCACTTCATTGCCATTGCCGCTCAATTGCGGGAAGCTCAACCAACTCACCATCGCGACCGCAGCCGCTATGGATGCGCCGGGCAGACCATAGCGCATCCAGGTACGACGGGTTGAAAGTTTGACGGGCTTCGGTGCCAACAGCGTGGGCTCTTGCTCGAGGCGGGCGGTAAAGTTGTGCCAGAAGGATGTATCCGCATCACAGGACGCCATGTCCTCAGAACGGAGATAGTCTCCAGTCCGATGCAAATCATGCCAGTGTGCGCATAACTCGGGGGAAGCGAGTAGTTGATCAATCACCGCGTGACTGTCGGCCTCACTCAGGGCGGAATCGGCCAAGGCCGCTACCCGTTCTGCCGGATCCAGATCAACGGAACGGAGTCCCGTGTTCACTGGACTTAAATTGTGTTTGTCTGATCGATTCAAATCACCACCTCTTGTCTTTCGATGTACCCAACAACGGTCTCAGCTCGGTTGCAATGGCTTCCCGAGCCCTGAAAATACGCGAACGCACCGTGCCGATCGGACAATTCATCAGCTCCGCGATTTCCTCGTAACTCATGCCTTCGATTTCCCTCAGCTGGATCGCCGTCCGTAATTCCTCCGGTAAAGCGTCCACTGCTTTGCTCACTGCCTGACCGACCTGACGACTCATCATCAGCGATTCAGGAGTATTGATATCTCTTAGTTGGTCGGCATCGTCGAAAGTTTCAGCTTCTTCAGCATCATTTTCAGTTGTCGTTGGTGCGCGGCGATTATTCGAGGCAAGATAGTTCTTGGCGGTGTTGATCGCAATCCGGTACAGCCAGGTATAAAAGGCACTTTCCCCCCGGAATTGCGCCAATGCGCGGTAAGCTTTGATGAAGGCCTCCTGCGTCACATCCTCGACTTCGGCCGCGTCGCGCACGAGCCTGGAAACCAGCCGGTTAATCTTGCGCTGATACTTGACCACCAATAGCTCGAACGCCCGCTTGTCGCCGCGCTGAACGCGCTCGACCAGCAGTTGATCAATGTCCCGCTCGGTGGGTTGGCTCAATGGGTGAGACTCTGTTGACGAGTTGGATCAGTGATTTGGCCCCGGGTCTTGTGTTGGGCCCAGATCAACCAACGCGCCAGAGCGCGTCGATTTTGTTCTGAAAGGATGCGTTTAAAAATCACAATGGAGATGGTTGGCGTACTTTTAGGTTCGGTATCGAGAGAGAGACTGACTGCCTGCAGCCTCAGAATTATTAAACTAGGCCAAATCAAAGACCCCGGCGCAAGTTGGTAACGGCTAACTTGCGCTTCCATTCTAGCCAGATGAGCCATCCCGTCGGCATTGTCTTTGTCCAAACCCTGCGAAGAACCTAATTCAACCGAGCCGTCGTCAAGAATGCGCAGGCTCAGCGGAATCTGAACCAGCTGCCCAACGCTACACTTGCCATCAATAAACGCAAACAGGAGCGCCACTGCTAATAGCCCGGCCAGAATTCCAATGGATAGCCCGGAATAAAAAAGGACCAGAATCGTCGCTAAAGCAAGTCCAAATCCGCAGGCACCAACCAGCATCAAGCTGACCAAAAGCCTGTTCGATGGTTCAAGCCGGATTTGAGCAGCGAGGGACAACGGCCAGGGTAGACAGTTTCGATCAGACGCGCTTGAGCACCAAAGTACCGTTGGTGCCGCCAAAACCGAAATTGTTTTTGACGGCCACGTCAATCTTCGCGTCCCGCGCCGTATTGGCACAATAATCAAGATCACACTCCGGATCCTGATTGAAGATGTTGATCGTCGGCGATATGACCTGGTGATGCAGAGAAAGTGCCGTAAATACCGTTTCCAAGCCACCAGCACCACCCAAAAGGTGGCCCGTCATGGATTTACTGGAATTGATCATCAGTTTGCGCGCATGGTTGCCAAAGGCAGCCTTGATCGCGTTGGTTTCGTTGACATCACCCAATGGTGTGGACGTGCCATGCGCATTGACGAACTGCACTGCATCAGGCGCGATCCCAGCATTTTGGAGTGCATTGCGGATCGACCGGGTCGGCCCGCTGACATCCGGCGCAGTCATATGATAAGCATCGGCACTCATGCCAAACCCAATCAACTCGGCGTAAATTTTGGCGCCACGCTTCTTGGCCGCTTCATATTCTTCAAGCACCACTACCCCTGCACCTTCACCGAGCACAAAACCATCACGATCTTTGTCCCAGGGACGGCTGGCCGTGGCGGGATCGTCATTGCGAGTTGACAGCGCACGGATCGCAGCAAATCCCCCAACACCCAGCGGAGAAATTGTCGCTTCCGCACCACCGGCCACCATGATGTCCGCATCGCCATATTCGATGAGCCGACCCGCTTGACCAATCGAATGCAGACCCGAAGTGCAAGCCGTCACGATGGAAAGATTAGGCCCCTTGAATCCGAAGCGGATCGAGAGGTTGCCCGAAATCATGTTGATAATTGAGGCCGGCACGAAAAACGGAGAAATACGGCGTGGGCCGCGCTTAACCAGCTCATCGTGGGTCACTTCAATCATCGGCAAACCACCGATGCCTGAACCAATAATGACACCGATCCGTTCGGCATTTTCTTCGGTTACTACAATGCCACTATCCTGCACCGCCTGAATACCTGCCGCCATTCCAAAATGGATGAAGGCATCCATATGCCGCGCTTCTTTGGCCGACATATAGTCTTCAACATTGAAACCTTTCACTTCACCAGCAACATGGCAACCAAAAGGAGCGGGATCAAAATGCGTGATCCGGCCAATCCCGGTTTTGCCAGCCACCAGATTCGACCAGGCTTCAGTGACTGAATTACCGACCGGAGAAATGACTCCCAAGCCGGTGATGACAACACGGCGACGCGACATACTCAATAACGATCCCAGAACAGAAAATTACTTCTTGTGTGACGTAACGTAATCGATCGCCAACTGAACAGTGGTGATCTTCTCAGCTTCTTCATCCGGAATCTCGGTTTCGAATTCATCTTCGAGTGCCATGACCAGTTCAACGGTATCCAGCGAATCGGCACCCAGATCATCAACGAAAGAAGATTCGTTCTTAATTTCAGCTTCGTTGACGCCCAGTTGTTCGGCAACAATTTTTTTGACACGTTGTTCGATGTTTTCCATGTTTCCCTCCTGAGGGTTTATTACAGATTAGTCATAGCCTAAAACGGGCGAATTGTAGCAGACGAGGATTACAAAAAATCAGGGTACTACCGATAATATGGCGCTCTCTAAAAGGATGTTGAAAAACGTAGCGAGCGGCTGTCAGGCGAGGCGGGCAGCGCGCAGAAACCGGAGTGTACTGGGATGTACACGAGGATTTCGAGCACTGACCAACGAAGCATCACAGTCGCGCAGTAGTTTTCCAGCATCCTGTTAACTCATGTACATGCCGCCATTGACATGGAGTGTGGAACCGGTGATATAGCCAGCAGCGGGCGATGCCAGAAAGGCCACAGCTGCGGCAACTTCCTCGGCCTGACCGAGTCGGCCCAGCGGAATTTGGGTCAACAATCCGGTCTTTTGTTCGTCACTCAAAGCACGGGTCATATCGGTATCAATAAAGCCCGGTGCAACACAGTTGACGGTGATGCCACGGCTACCAATTTCTCGCGCCAACGCGCGCGCCATACCGGCCACACCCGCTTTAGCCGCCGCATAGTTGACCTGACCCGGATTGCCAGAAGATCCAACCACCGAAGTCACATTGATGATACGGCCACCCTTGGCTTTCATCATGCCGCGCAGCACCCCCCGGCTGAGCCGGAACACGGCGCTGAGATTGGTATTGATGACGGCATCCCAGTCTTCATCCTTCATGCGCATCGCCAGCGTATCCTGAGTGATACCAGCGTTATTGACCAGAATGTTAAGACTGCCGTGTGCTTTCTGGATTTCTTCAATCAGGGCATTGCAACGTTCGCCATCATTGACGTTGAGCATCTTGCCTTGACCCTGAAAGGGGGCAAGGTATTGGGTAATCGCAGCAACACCGGATTCAGACGTCGCCGTACCGACCACCTTGGCACCCTGCTTCGCCAGTTCCAGTGCAATCGCCTGACCAATCCCGCGCGAGGCGCCCGTAACCAGAGCAACCTGGCCTGCAAGTGCAGTGCTCATTTCAGTAACTCCAAAGTCGTTTCAATTGATGCCGCATCATTCAAGGCAACAGATATCAGATCACGGTCGATGCGCTTAACCAACCCAGCCAGCACCTTGCCCGGTCCGCATTCGACAACATGCGTAACGCCTTCTGCTTTCATTTTGAGTATTGTTTCCACCCAACGCACCGGGCCAGCCGCCTGGCGCACCAGAGCCGCTTTGATTGCATCGGGTTCACGCTCAACGGCCAGATCAACATTGTTAATGACATCAATCGTGGGCATCGAAAATGAAAGTTTGGTTAAATAATCTTTCAGGCGTTGCGCTGCCGGTTGCATCAACGAAGAATGGAACGGTGCCGATACCGGCAAGATCAATGCGCGCTTGGCGCCCTTGGACTTGGCCAACTCACAAGCGCGCTCGACTGCAGCCTTGTTGCCGGCGATGACCGTCTGCGCAGGGTCATTGAAATTGACCGCCTCAACGACTTCACCTTGTGCTGCTTCCGCACAAACGGCCTTGACCGCTTCTGTTTCGAGACCAAGGATGGCCGCCATCGCCCCGACACCGACAGGTACCGCTTCCTGCATGGCCTGTGCACGGAAGCGCACGAGCGGAACCGCATCGGCAAAAGGCAAAACATCTGCCGCGACCAGAGCGGCATACTCACCGAGGCTATGGCCCGCAACGACGGCCGGTTGCGAGCCGCCTGCTGCACGCCAGGCGCGCAGCACGGCAACGCCAGCCGTCAGCATCACCGGCTGGGTATTAGTCGTCAAGCCCAGTGCCTCGGCTGGGCCTTCGGCAATCAGCTTGGCCATATCCTGGCTCAACGCTGTGGAGGCTTCTGTTACCGTCATTTCAACTGCGGCGTTGCCAGCGAAACTGGTCAGCATGCCCACAGACTGAGAACCTTGTCCTGGAAATACAAATGCAAATTTCTTCATCTTGTTATTGGATTATTGGAAATTGATTTTCTACATCTGAAGCGCCACAGCGCCCCAGGTAAAGCCTCCGCCTACTCCTTCAAGCAAGACCTTGTGTCCCGTCCGAATTCGGCCATCACGAACACCGGTATCGAACGCCAATGGAATCGACGCAGCCGATGTATTACCGTGCTCATTGACCGTCACGATCATTTTCTCGATGGGAAGACGCAACTTCTTGCAAGTGCCCTGCATGATGCGAATGTTGGCCTGATGAGGAATCAGCCAATCAAGTTCGGTTGACTGCCAGCCAGCGCTTTCCAGCGTTTCATTGGCGACCTGTTCGAGCACTTGAACCGCCAACTTGAAGACGGCCTGGCCGTCCATGTGCAAAAAATCACTGCCAGCGTTCGCCCCGGCACCTGCTGCACGAGGAACACAAAGAATTCCCACATGACTACCATCCGCATGCAGCTTGCTGGCGACAATGCCCGGTTGCGCAGAAGCGCTCAGTACGATTGCTCCGGCCCCGTCGCCAAACAAGACGCAAATACCGCGATCAGTAAAGTCGAGTAATCGCGAGAAAATCTCAGCACCAATCACCAGTACATTACGATTCTGTCCGGCACGGATAAAATTATTGGCAATTGAAAGTGCGTATACGAAACCACTGCATACCGCCTGGACATCGAACGCAGCGCAGCCATTGTTGATTCCAAGCTTTTGCTGCACGACGCAAGCTGTACTGGGGAAAATCATATCTGGCGTCGAAGTGGCGACAATGATCAGATCGATCTGTTCCGGTTTGAGTTGGGCGGCATCAATCGCTTTTCTGGCCGCGGCAACGGCAAGATCACTCGTTGACACACCTGGATCTGCAAAATGTCTTGCTGAAATGCCACTGCGTGAAGTGATCCATTCATCACTGGACTCAATTCCTTTGGCAGTAAGCTCTCCAACCAGTTCGGCATTGGTCACGCGTCTGGGCGGCAAATAACTGCCCGTACCGGCGATACGCGAGAAAACAGAAGTCATCGAGGCCTAAATGATAGTTTCGGCGAATGTTTGTTCAGGTTTTACTACCGATGGTTCAAGCTCAGGGTGCATTTGCTGCATGGCCAACACTATACGGCCCAGCACCCCATTTTTGGCACCATCATAGCCCCGCTTGATCGCGTGTTCAAATGCAAACGCGTCGGCCGAGCCATGGCTCTTGATCACCAACCCACGCAATCCAAGTAAGCTGGCGCCGTTATAGCGGCGATGATCAACCCGCTTTTTGAAGCGCTTTAACACCGGCAGTGCAGCCAGTGCCATCAGTTTAGTCAACAGGTTGCGACTGAATTCTTCCTTGATGAAACCACCCAGCATCTGGGCCAGGCCCTCTGATGTCTTGAGCGCCACATTGCCGACAAAGCCATCACAGACGACGACGTCGGTTGTCCCTTTGTAGATATCGTTGCCTTCGACATTGCCGTAAAAATTCAGCGGGGACGCACGCAGAAGTTCGCCTGCCTGCTTGACGGTTTCGTTCCCTTTGATGACTTCTTCGCCGATATTCAGCAGTCCGACTGACGGCCTCTCCTTGCCTTCCACAGCAGCAACGAGTGCACTACCCATGATGGCAAACTGAAGTAAATGATCCGGTTCGCAATCGACATTCGCGCCCAGATCAAGCACGGTGGTCACACCAGACTGATTAGGCAAAACCGTCGCGATCGCCGGACGGTCAATGCCTTCCAAAGTTTTCAGAACATAGCGCGAGATGGCCATCAAAGCGCCGGTATTACCTGCGCTGATGCAAGTATCTGCGCGCCCTTCCTTGATCATATTGATCGCGACGCGCATTGACGAATCTTTTTTGCGGCGTAGCGCGACTTCGATGGGATCGTCCATCTCGACAACTTCAGATGCCGGGACGATTTCAATGCGCGCATCCGGCTTAACATGATGACGGGTCAGCGCATGGCGGATGTCGTCGGCATTACCGACCAGCAAGAGACTGGCATCTTGCGTCGAGACCAGAAAATGAACAGCCGCAGGAACCGTGGTCGCCAGACCGTGATCCCCGCCCATACAGTCGATGGCGATTCGAATCGTCATCCTGGATAAATGGAGTTGAGCAAACTCAGATTTTGCATGTCTTTGCGGCATCAACATGCACTCGAAAGAGTGCCGGATTGCCGCAACGACCTGGATTTATTCGTCGTTCTTGGTCTTGACGACCTTCTTGCCACGATAAAAGCCATTCGGGCTGATGTGATGACGCAGATGCGTTTCGCCCGTCGTCGGCTCAACGGCCAAAGGCGGATTGGTCAGAAAATCGTGCGAGCGGTGCATGCCGCGTTTTGAAGGGGACTTCTTATTTTGTTGAACAGCCATGATGACTCCTGTTTACGAATTTAATAGCGTGTTGATCACGCGATTTCACTAATACTGCAATTCTGATCGGCTTGGTCTCTTTTGACCAGCCACTTATTTTGACTTCAATTTTTCCAACACCGCAAAGGGAGAAGGTTTCGACTCAGCCGCCTTACCTTCGATTGACTCACTCAGCGCTTTATTTTCATCAAGCCTTAACTCAGGATGATGACAATCCTGATGCATCGGGACAAGCGGCAAGGAAAGCAGCACCTCATCTTCGACCAATGCTTCGATATCAAAACTTTCCGACCCGACAACGACTTCTATATGGTCATCATCCATCGGCACTTCATCCGCTTCCTGCTCGCTGCGCGCCACCAGAAAACGGCGCTGCAAGGCCAGCTTCAACTTAACCGGCTCCAGGCAGCGCTGGCAAACCAGATCCACGATTCCGGCAATTTCCAGATCAAGCTGTGGCTTTTTCTGTCGGCTGACAAACCCAACCGCCTGCCAACGCAGCACACCTTCCCGCTTCGGGCTTTCGAGCCGCAACATGCGGATCAATTCCAATTCCCCTTCCGCACGCTGCCCAGACCGGGCAAACTCGTACAAGTTGATCAAAGCAGACATCAGAACCCTTGTCCCGCAGAAGTTTGGCAAGCTACCGAGTGACCGGAAGATTGACGGAAAGCCTGTGATAATAGCGTTTTTCCCCTTTTCGGTCAAAAACTTATCGTGACAAACGTAGCATTTCCTTCGATTTCTGGCGTTTCCGGGCCACCGCCAATCATTCTTGCCTCGGGCTCGCGATATCGCCGGGAATTATTGGAACGGCTAAAGTTGCCATTCAGTGTTGAGCCGCCCGAAATTGACGAAACCCCAAAGCCGGGCGAAGCGCCAGAACAAACCGCCCAGCGACTGGCACTAGAAAAAGCGCTGCATATCGCTCAAAACCATCCCAACGCACTGGTCATCGGCTCAGACCAGGTCGCCACCGTTGACGGTCTGCAGATCGGCAAGCCAGGCAATCACGCCAACGCATTGGCTCAACTTCAACTGGTTCGTGGACGGACGGTACTGTTTCATACCGCACTCTGCCTGGTCGATTCGGCTCGCCACGCCAACAATCCACAAGACCCGCTCGCCATCCAGCGCGACACGGCCACCATCCAAGTGAAATTTCGCAATCTGCCAGACGACGAACTGGAAGCCTATCTGCGCATCGAGCAACCTTACGATTGTGCTGGCAGCGCGAAATGCGAGGGCTTGGGCATTGCTTTGCTGGAACAAATCGATAACGATGATCCGACCGCACTGGTGGGATTGCCGCTTATTCGTCTGGTCAGCATGCTACGACGGCTTGATTACCACTTTTTTAGACCCGCTCACCCGAAGGTTTGAAGCCCCAATAAGTGGTGTTCGACTTTCAAAAGGCAAAGGCATGTGAAAGATTTACTTCACATGCCTTTTTTGCTTTGAATTAGAGAACTTCAATCCTCAATACGTTGTGCCCGGTAGACTTTTTTACGAGTCGGCGTGATCGGAATGGGTACCTTGCCCCCCTCAATCGCAGATCCGCTGGTCCCTGATCCACTGCCCCTACCACCCATGATGAACGGCACATTCACCTGATTGCCGTTATTGTCTGCCACTAGCACAACACCCGCGACAGGGGAAGGTGGAATACCTGGGCTGGTGAAAGTTGACTCACGTGTCGCATCACCATCGCGCAGACCACCCGTAAGGAAATTGAGGGCATAACCGCGTCCCGTACCCAAGTCACTGCAAACCGTGCTACTTGTTAGTCGCGGCTGATAAGTACTGAAATAAGTCACACCTCCGATGGTGGCGGGCACAGTAACAACCTGTTCAAGTGGGCTCGAGCTCGTTACCAGATCAATGAACCAACCACGCGTAGTGGAAATCACAGTGGAGTAGCTCAGCGTAAAATCAGTCACATTCAGGAGTAAAGCTCCCGATGCAAGTGAGGTGTTCCCTTGCGTATCACTATTCGCCTGGGTATTGGTGATAGCCGGATAGCCAGTACCGACGGCTGTGGCATAGATATCGCGGAAGCCATAGAAACGGTTGGTGACTCCTGAAGCAAACGATGTATTCAACGGTTGTTCACGATCACCCGTACCAATCAAAACAAAAGCCGTGTTACCTCCAACGACCACATCAGGTGCATAGAAGAACTTACGGCTGCTGGCTCGAGCTGTCCAGTCGGAGACCGTAGCAAGCAAGTACATATTCTGGCTACCGCCAGAAGACGCCCAGCTTGACGGCACGATGCCACCAGAACTGTTACTTGTGTTCACACGATAGAGATTGCCACGACTATCGGCGATGTACAAAAGATCGGCATAACCATCAAAATCAGTATCGACCGGAACCACATCAGCAATCACACGACCTGCAGCAGTACCACCCAGATTAGTGTCGGTCAGATCAATGTATTTAACCTGAGCGCCCGTATCAGCATTCAGAATAAATACGCCTCGCCCTTTTGAAGTACTTGTGCAAGCATCAAGTGTCGTCACAGTGGAACCAGTCATCGCTCCCGAAGTATCTTCACAAGAGTCATAACCTCCGCCAATCGCGAGATACAAATTACTGTCATTTTTGAGCCGGAACGGCTTGGGTGTTGTCCAGGTCTGACCGATGCTCGTAGCATTGCCGCCACCAGTACAGTTCGTATCATTAGTCAGATTGGGGCAACCAAAGCGCCACTTGAAAGTGGGCAAGGTCGTCGCCAAACTACTAACGGGTCGAGTAGTCGCATCGAAGCCATAAATCATCCGTCCGCCCCGCCGCATGGTTGGATACAACCAGACTTTGGTAATCGTGCCGGAAGAATTACGTTCCTGATAAGCACCAATCGATCCGTCAAAGAAATAATCTTTCGAGGTCGGCGTTGGGGTTACCGTTGTGGGCACGCCGGGGAATGAAATCCAGGGTGTGTTGTCCATCAAACGGGTGAAACGGGTGTAGAACTCAGGTGCAACGAAAGCCCAAAGCTCTTGCCCAGCCGTTGTTCCGGTCTGGTTGCCATCAATGGCATGGAGCATGCCATCTCCTGCACCATAAAATACCACCACATCGTTGGTCGAGCCTGTACCGTAATTGATGACCACAGGTCTCGAGTGAACGATATCGCCATGAATCGTCGGGCGAGCTTCCGTAGCAGTCTTGCTGTAGCTTTGGTAAGTATTGGTTGGGTCACCGGTTCCATCGCCAGTGTTCATTCCTCTAGCCCAATTTACTAGCGTCGCAGATAAACCAGAAGATGTCGTACTGAAATCGGTCATGGTGCAAGCAGCCGGTGATGCCGCACATGTTTTGATGACACGAGAAGTAACCGATGGTGTCCCCGGATAAGCCAGCCTGAGTTTTTCTGCGACCCCACCTTTTTCAGCAATGTTGCCATCAGGCAAATCAGAATAAGGTAAAGATGTAGAACCGGTATAGCTGGCACAAGTCCCCAGTGGGGTCTGGGTCGATGGAACATTCTGCCAATAGGTACCCGAATCCGTGGTCCAGTAGCTGGCCGCACAAATCTTGATCAAGCCATTATTAGCATTATCGACTGCCGCATTCCCGTCTTTGTCAGCCAGATAAATCGATTGCACATTGGCAATTGTTTGCAAATTAAACTTGTACTGCTTGAGGTTACCGGCCCAGCGTGGACGCGCATCTCCGTCCGGACGAAACTGTCCGATAAAGACCTGGTTCAGGTAGGTACCTTGGGTGTTGACGCTGACTGGCAAAGCTGCTGAAGCAAAAGCACTATTGACGGAGGCAATCTGGGTAAAAATATCGGCAAAGCCATCAACCAGCTTTTTAAGATCACCATTGACTGCGTAGTAACCGCCTTGTCCTGTGCCGCCATTGACCGCCATTGATTGTAATAGGGTAGTCTGGTTGGCATCGGGACTACCGTTATAAATATCAAGCGTATAAGTCTTGACCGTCTGTTTACCTGACTGACTGCTGACATCAGTGGTGGCTAGAAATTGCGCCCATTCATCTCCGAAACGAATATTCGCTTTCGATGTGGAGTAAAGCTGATTGGGAGTGTACCCAAGTCGAGTCAACAATGTGTTGGTGGGTGGTGTTGCATTCTGATCGGTTCCGTATTCTTGATTCGGCCAAGTATTCCCCACGACTATGATGTAGTTATTGCCGCAGGCATTAGCAGAGGTAATCGGACTGTTGTAGATTGTTTTCGCACCATCAGTAAACGCAGCTGGATCATCAAGCGTATTGTCATTATTAGTCCACCGTTTCGGGCCAAAGTGAGTCGAATCAGTGGGAGTGCCAGCTGTGCCTGCAGTAGCCTGCGCAGGATTGGTATAACCGCCGAAATATTTGAACGCATCGTAAAGTGGGCCGCCATAGTCAGCAGACGAATCGGCTTTGTAGGCAGGCGCTGTGATATTGCTGTCGATGAGGTCCAATTGAGCAATCAAGGCATTGCAATTCGTTTGGCCAGTAGTGGTCAAATCCATCAGCTTGATCGCCTTATTGATAATGCCACCTGCACTACTGTTGCCATCGGCCGTGCCTTTATTGCTGGCAATCAACATCAGACCGACATTAAGTTTAAGGGTGGCCCCTGACCCACAAACCAAATTATTGAGAACCAATTTGATTGCGCGCAATTCGACTTGGCCCTGTTTCAAACTGCTATTGCCGCCGAAGATGGTCGTTACGTAACCTTGACAGGTCGTATTGGATCCACAATTAGCCAAAACAGACGCCTTACTCCATCCCTGAGAATTGGACGACCAGTTGGAGGTATTATCGAGAAAGAACAAGACATTGGGCACATTGTTGTTACTGCCACTGCTGCTGTAAAGATCGATATCTTCGCTCATTGCAGGTGCGGTAACAGCACCCAACAATAAAAACAGTGCAAAGTTGCGCAAGATGTTCATGGTATTTACTCCCTTATTCACTTGATTCATTTAAGGCGTACCGCAAGCCGTGGATGCCGTAGCTGAATCCACACGTGTCGAAATTCCCTGGTCAACGACAACGGCCGCACCCGTCGTTGCATCCGCTACAGTTGCGGTGATGTTGTACATGGCACTAGAGCAAAGCGAATCACCGCTAGTCGAACTCGACCCTAAAGTGACGACCGTAAGACCACCCGATCCCAATCCTGCAAAACAAGGAATATCGGCTGCGGCAATGGTCGCGGCTCCCGAAACAGTTGTCACCAATTCGGTTTGCTTGATTTTTCTGGCGCGGGTACATACCGGCTGGGTCGTTTGTACATTGATTGCCGTCGTATCTGAACTCGAATCACTTTGTTTGAAACTGACCGGGGTCGTGCAGGGGAATGTGGTTGTCCCATCTGGACAAATGGTCTGAAAGCTTGCCATATTAACTACCGAGTCCAGCGCAAATTCCGCTGCAGCACGACCTTCATCGGTAAATTTCTGGTTCGCAACGACCTGCAGATGCGAGGTGGCCATGCGAATCCCTGAGACCGCAAGCAGCGTGATCAGGACCAGCATGATCAAGGCCACAAACAGAACTGCCCCTTTTTCACGATTGACGGGTAAGGTATTCATTACTCTTTCCGCCCCTGTGGATTAATAAAAGTCACATAACTTGAATAGACATGACGTTGGTAGCCTGCTGGCGACGGAGTACTGATTGTGACATCACCTATCGTGTAGGATTTGGTATCGGTATACGCAGGTGTTGTTTGTGAATCACGCACCAGCAACCAAATTCTTGCTCCAATGGCCTGATTCCAAACTACGCCAACGGGCAAAGTACTCGAAAATGTATCGGGTGTGCCATCTGAATCTGTGTCAAAACCATATTCAATCTGCATGTTTTCCACATTTGAAGAAACGATTTGCGCCGCACCAACAGACGAACCAATATCGACATAAACCAGTTGATCATTATTGTTGACATAAAAAATTCTGCGGATATAGCGACGTACGGGTGCAAACACCGCTGGTGACGCAGTACCGCAGTCCTTCTGCAGCAGACCAAAGGGCGTTGTACTGGCCTGCAGAGCAATCTTGAAAGGAGTCGTGGAATATTCGGTTCCGCACTCAGAAACTTGTATGCCAGGCGCACCGTTTGCCAGAGTCGTGCATGTTCCCGTTCCGGAGACACAAGTCGCTGAGCGCTGGATAAAGATGGCATCGGTGTTTGTTTTACGGTCGGTCAAGCAGCTCATCACCGTTGGTGATGAAACCAGCTCGTTCTGATTGCTGCCATGAGCAAAAATGGAGATTGATGTGTTCCATTCACTGACTGTTGTAGAACAAGGCAGGTCAGTCGTCAGTGTGGTTTCGTTCTTGTCATAAGTTCCATAATAGCCAGCCAGCTTCATATCATTACCCAGCACCGTGAGTGCGTAGCGTCCGTTTTCGAACTGCTCAGCTGAGCGATCAAATCTTGCACGTACTGTGCTGGTATTGGCAAACATGGTGACCAGGCCAGCAAGAATAAAAAGGCCAATTACAATCGCAACGAGCACTTCAACAAGGGTCATGCCAAGTTGGTTAACACGGCGTGTTTGCGAAGCACAAAGGGCTTGAGGCGCCTCTAAATAAATTTCCATGCTAGCTAACCAGTTTGGGAATCATCACGCGCATCACCACTGCTTTGCGCAAGCCTGACCCGTAGTTCATACCTGATGCACACAGAGCTCCAGGAGTACCACTTGCAGGATCACTTGTGGCGACAAGCCCTTGCCAGACCACAACAATAAAGACATCACCAATAGCCCCGCCAGATGGTGAGTCGAAGTCGATGAGGCAACCTCTTGCATTAATCATCGCCCCGACTGAGCTACTGCCACTGGATTCCGCCACACCTTTGATGGTTTCGCCCCACAAACAAAGCTGCTTTTCAGCGACGCCGGTAACAGAGCCACAACCCGTAATATAGCTACCCGTACCAAAAACAATTGTCCCACTAGCCGAAGCAAAGGTTTTGAATCCATTCGGTGTTGCATAAAGTCCGCGTGAACTCATCAGGTGATCTTTCAAATCCTGAGCCAAAGCCAATCCCTGACCACGCTGGTAAGACTCCATTTCTGCTAGAGATGCCTTGCTTTGCAAGCCCACGAGCCCAAGCAAACCAACGACAATAATGACTACAGTGACCAACACTTCGATCATGCTGAATCCGGACTGAATTTTTTTATCGGGATCGAACCTATTTTTCATGGACAGACCCCCTGCGTGACATTCGGACGACCCGTAGCATCAATGGTGATACATCGCGTCTTGGAACTGCCATTGGCTGTCACCTGAATTTTCTGGCCACTCCCACTGGATAGCCGACCATATCTGTTGTAGGCAATGGTTGGTGCGACTGGGGAAAAATTGAGATTTCCGAAAGATTCTTGACTTCGCAAGGTAGTTGTTCCGGCCACAATGGTCCAGCCATTTCTTAGGTTTGTTACGGTCATGGTGACTGCAGTATTACGTTTAATGGCTTCGCTTCTTGCCAGTGTCAGACTATCGTACAAGGCTGATGAGGCGGCTCGAACGCGCTGTGCCGCAATCATTTCCTGAAACGCTGGCAGGGCAAGTGCCCCAAGAATCGCCACCAGCACCACCACAAACATCAACTCGATGAGCGTGAACCCGGCACTCCTGGCCTTACGAACGATTGCATTGGTATTCATCGTTTCCAGTATGCATCAGGAGTTTTAACACCGGCCTGATTGACCGTCATGTTGGTATCGCCCGCATTGATACTGCCAGCCCGAGCCTGTACGGTCAGTATAAAAGTTGTACTCGTTACGCTGCTGGGAGCCTGAAAGTCGTAATCGTTGACGATCTCAGCGGGTGCTGTTGTGAAATTCAACTTCGCCAGAGTGTCAGCATAGGTTCTTTGATCAAACAGGTAAGCCTGTTGACGTGACGCCAGATCGAGTAAAACACTTTGCGCTGCGGAACGCTTTGCTCGCTTGAGATAATTTTGATAGGAAGGATAGGCGATGGTAGCCAGGATTGCGATCACCGCTACCGTGATCATCAATTCAATCAGCGTAAAGCCGCCCATCTTCCTCAATGATTTGGGGTATGGAGCTCGATTTACTTGTCGTTGAGATGTCGTCATAGCCTTCGGGTCCAATCGGTATTGGCTATTTAACGACAATTCAAGGGGTTTATTGAATTCCGTTCATCCGCTTGTTCCGCCCATTCGTCCCACGCGGGGCACTGCTGCCAGTAAATTGCGTGTGTAGGCTTGCTGGGGTTGATATAACACCGCGTCGGCGGCCCCCTGCTCGACAATTTTGCCTTGGCACATTACGGCAACATCATGGGCAATGTATTCGACGACACCGATGTTGTGAGTGATGAACAGGTAGGCCACGCCGAGTTCGGCCTGTAATTGCTTGAGCAAGTTCAGGATCTGAGCCTGTACGGAAACATCCAGTGCGGAGGTGGGTTCATCGCAGACGACGATTTTGGGTTCGACGGCGAGCGCACGGGCGATGGCCAGGTGCTGGCGTTGACCGCCGGAAAACTCATGCGGGTAGCGGTTCATGACGTCGGTACGCAGACCAACCTGATCCAGCAGTTGGGTCAGACGTGCGGCGCGTTGTTCCGCAGACCATTCAGGACGCAGAGCAATCATGCCCTCTTCCAGAATCTCGGCGACGCGCATGCGCGGGTCGAGCGATGCGAACGGATCTTGAAAAATAATCTGGATGCCGCGACGGGCTTCGAGCAATTGCTTTCCAGTCAGATGATTTAGGGATTGCACTGCTGGAACAGATCAATATGATGATCTAACTTCGCTAGTAGCGCCTGCCGTTGATCCGACTAGTCGGAATGCTGCGCAATATTGGCTATCCGTTTTTCAGGACAACGGTTTAGTACTGGAATTACAGAACAGCTTCGGCCTCAAGTCCCGCAGACTGCAACAGGGTTCGCGTGTAGTCGTGGCGGGGCGAACGAATGACGGATTCCGTCTCGCCTTCTTCAACGATCTCGCCATCCTTCAGTACGACAATACGATGCGCCATGGCATGGATCACGGCCAAATCATGGCTGATGAACAGGTATGACAGACCGTGCTTGCGCTGGAGATCAGACAGTAATTGCAGGACTTGCTGCTGGATCGAGACATCCAGAGCCGAAGTCGGCTCATCCAGGATCAGCACCTCCGGTTTGAGCACGAGAACGCGCGCAATGGCAATGCGCTGGCGCTGACCACCGGAAAATTCATGCGGATAACGGCTCAGAGCCAGGTGATCGAGCCCAACCTCGTCTAACGCCTCCTCGACACGTGTCATGCGTTGTTCACGCGTCAATCCAGGTTCATGCAGTGCGAGCCCTTCACCGACAATTTCTGCGATGGTCATCCGTGGCGACAACGAGCCAAACGGGTCTTGGAACAAGACCTGCATGCGTGCACGCATCGCATGGCGTGCGGTACTGTTCATCTCCCTAACAGATTGGCCGACAAAAACGGCTTTGCCACTGCTGATACGCTGCAAGCCAAGTAACGCCATCGCTAGTGTGGTTTTGCCGGAGCCCGACTCCCCGACCAGGCCGATAGTCTCGCCTTGACGCAAGGTCAAACTGGCATTCTTTACAGCCGCAAACACATCTTTGCGAAACCAACCTCCTAGCCCTGTCTTGGCGCGGGCAAACTCCACTCTGATTTGCTGTGCTTCCAGGAGCACCGGCGCAATCGGCAGCAGCGGCAGAATGTCACGCTGGGGACGGCTATTGATCAGGCGCTGGGTATAAAGATGCTGAGGAGCTTGAAACAGCGTGCCGGTCTCGCCAATTTCAACCAGCCGGCCTTTTTCCATCACGCCAACGCGTTGCGCAAACGAACGTACCAGATTCAAATCATGCGTGATCAGCAGCACGGCCAGACCGTATTCCTGCTGAAGATCAATCAGCAGATCCATAATTTGCGCACGCAGCGTAACGTCCAACGCCGTCGTTGGTTCATCGGCCAGCAATAATTTCGGGCGGCACGCGAGCGCAACAGCAATCATTGCACGCTGGCGCTGACCACCCGAAAGTTGATGTGGGTAGCTGTAAAAACGCCGCTCGGGTTCGGGAATACCCGTGCGTTCCAGCAACCGGATCGCGCGCCGGGTTGCATCGGTTTTGGTGCTGCCCTCATGCAGTTCGATGGTTTCAACGATCTGGTTGCCAATCGTATAAAGCGGGTTCAGCGCCGTCATCGGCTCCTGAAAGATCATCGAGATCTCGCTGCCACGAATCCTGCGCATTTCACGTTCGCTTTTTTCCAGCAGGTTCTCACCCTCAAGCGAGATACGACCCTCAATCTGTCCATTCTGCAGCAAGCGCAGGATGGACAATGCCGTGACGCTTTTCCCCGAACCCGATTCGCCGACGAGGGCAAAACGCTCACCCGCAGCAACGTCGAAGCTGACCTCCTGTACCGCACGCGTCGCGGATGGCCCCTGACCAAAGCGCACGTTGAGATTGCGGATTTGCAGCAAAGGCTGATCGGATGAAGTGATCATTGACTGCCACCCTTGCGGGTATCGAATGCATCGCGCAAAGCATCACCCATAAAGGTCAAGAGCAGCAAGGTCACGACCAGAACGGTAAACGTGGAAATGGAAATCCACCAGGCATCTAGATTGTTCTTGCCTTGCGCCAGCAATTCACCAAGACTTGGCGTGTCCTGGGACACACCAAGTCCGAGAAAATCGAGACTGGCTAGTGCCAGAATGGAAGCGCTCATGCGAAACGGCAGAAAGGTGATGACCGGCATCAGGCTGTTGGGAAGAATATGGCGCCACATGATCTGCCAATTCGACAGACCGAGCGCACGCGCAGCCCTTACATAGTCCAGGCTTCGATTACGATAAAACTCGGCACGCACATAATCGGACAATCCCATCCAGCCGAACAGCGAAAGCAGCAAGAGCAGCAGGCCTACTGTAGGTTGGAAAATTGATGTGAAGATAATCAGCAGATAGAGCTCCGGCATCGAACTCCAGATTTCGATCAATCGCTGCGAGATCAAGTCAAGACGGCCACCGAAGAAACCCATCAATGCGCCGCTCGCCACACCCAGTGTGACACCGATTACTGTCAAAGCAAGGCCGAAGAGCACAGACAGGCGGAAACCGTACAACAGCCGTGCCAATACATCGCGGCCACGGTCATCGGTGCCAAGCAGATTTTCAGTTGAGGGCGCAGCTGGATTGGGCGCTTTTGCAAAGTAATTCAGCGTCTCCGAACCATAAGGGTTAGGCGGATAAAGTGCGAAATTGCCCGGTTCTTGAAAGCGTTGACGAATGAAAGGATCAAGATAATCGGCAGGCGTTTGGAAATCGCCACCGAAAGTACTTTCCGGATAGGTATGGAACAGCGGGTAATACCACTGCCCCTGATAACGAACCACCAAGGGCCTGTCGTTGGACAATACGTCGGCAAACAAGCTGAGGATAAACAAGGTCGAAAACAGCACGAGGCTCCAATAACCCATACGGTTACGCCTGAAACGCTGCCAGTTGCGGCGCCACGGCGACTGACTGGGCCGCACGACGTTCATCTCGCTACGCTTCTGATTGAGAGGCAATTGATTCATCGGCGAGGGATATTCTGCTCTGGAGAATTCACTTAGCGATCCTGCCCATCGAACTGAATACGCGGATCGACCAATACGTAACAAAGATCAGATACGAGCTTGGTCAGCAAGCCAATCAGCGTGAAGAGATACAAGGTCCCCAACACAACCGGATAATCACGCCGGATCACCGCCTCGTAAGAAAGCAGCCCAAGACCGTCGAGCGAGAATAGCGTTTCAATCAGTAGCGATCCAGTGAAGAAGGCACCAATGAAGGCTGCCGGAAAGCCCGTCACAAGCGGAATCATTGCGTTACGAAAAATGTGCTTCCAGAGCACACTGCGTTCCGACAACCCCTTAGAACGCGCCGTCAATACATACTGCTTGCGAATCTCCTCAAGGAAAGAATTTTTTGTCAGCATGGCAATGATGGCAAATTCGGCGGCGACCATTGATGTAATGGGCAATACCATATGCCAGAGATAGTCGAGCACCTTGCTGACCAGACTCATTTGTTCCCAGTCATCAGAAACAAGACCACGCAACGGAAACCACTGCACAAAGCTGCCGCCGCCGAACAGGACCAGCAGCAACACACCCAACACAAAACCGGGAATTGCGTAACCCACCAGCACGACGAGGCTGGACAAAGTGTCGAAGCGCGTACCCGCGCGCACCGCCTTGGCAATACCGAGCGGCACCGAAATGAGGTAGCTGAGAAAGAACGTCCAAACACCCAGACTGATTGAGACCGGCAGCTTCGACTTCACCAACTCCCACACACTTTGATGGTGAAGGTAGCTGTCTCCCAAGTCGAAACGGGCATAGCGTTTGAGCATCAACCAGTAGCGCTCCAGCGGCGGTTTGTCGAGCCCATAGATCGCCTTGAGTTGTTCGACCTGTTCCGGATCAACACCTTGGCGTCCTCGATAGACCGACTTACCACCACCGGCCTCACCACCACCATTGCGGTTTTTCATCTGCGCCACCAACTGCTCAACTGGTCCACCCGGCACAAACTGGATCACAACAAAACTAAGTGTGACGACACCGATCAGGGTTGGGATCATCAACAACAAACGCTTCAAGATATAAGCGGTCATCGTTTCGTTCCTGTCTTGGCTGTACTTTCAGCAGCGTCGGTGCGCGCATCCTTGAGCCACCAGGACTGGATCGCCCATACGTCACTGCTACCCATGTCGAGATAGAACGGTAGTTGGTAAAGGTAGTCAAACCGGTTTCGATAAGCGAAACGAATTGTGGCACCGTAGTACATTGGAATCGTGTAATAACCTGCAAGAAGCACACGATCCAGCGCCCGCACACCGGCATTCAATTGGGATTGTGTTTCGCTCGCGAGAATATCGCGAATCAGTTGATCGACAGCCGGGTTTTTCAGGCCCATCAGATTGTTCGAACCGGGTCGGTCAGCGGCTTCGCTACCAAAATATTCAGCCAGTTCGCTGCCGGGTGCAGTCGCTGCTGGAATACGTACCGTGGTCACATCGAAGTCGAAATTTTCATAACGCTTTTGTACGAGGCTCGAATCGAGCTGACGGTAATGCAACTTGATTCCCAGTTTCTCCAGATTGCGTGCAAACGGCGAGATCAACCGAATCATGCTGGGCTGGTCATTAAGAAGTTCGAATTCGAACGATTCCCCTTTTGCATTCCGTAAGGCACCATCACGATAAGTCCAGCCTGCCTCCGCGAGCAATGCACGCGCATGGCGCAGATTCTCTCGCAGTGAACTGGGTTCATCCGTACGCGGCTGGAAAGGTGCGGGCTCGAAGACCGACGAATCAAGCTTTGTCCGCAGTGGTTCCAGCAACTTCAGTTCTTCTGGAGTCGGGAGGCGGCCTGGCGTTTCGACTGCTGCCATACCCGGATTACCAAAATAACTGCTGATGCGCTGATACTGACCGTAAAATAACTGCCGGTCCATCCATTCGAAATCAAATGCAAAGCCCATGGCTTGACGTACACGTGCGTCCTGGAATAAAGGCTTGCGCAGGTTCAGTATGAACGCCTGCAAGCCCGCGCCATCTGAATGAGCCAACTCTTTCTTGATGATTGTGCCATCGCGAAAATGAGGGCCGAAGTATCTTCTTGCCCAGTTTTTGGCCGAATACTCCACCTGAATATCGTATTCACCAGCCTTGAATGCCTCCAGTTGTGCGAGGTCGTCGCTATACATGCGCATCACGATACGGTCAAAGTTATACATGCCACGTCGCACTGGTAAATCTTTGGCCCACCAAAGCGGATTGCGAGTAAATACGACACGTCGACCGACCTCGAACGATTCGATCAGATAGGGGCCACTGGCCACGGGTTTTTCGAAACCGATTTTGTCGAATGCCTTGCCCGGCGCCCATTTAGGTGAAAACACCGGCAGCGAAGTGCCGACAATCAATGGCAATTCACGCAGAGGATTAAGAAAATCGAAGCGCACGGTACGTGCATCCACTACCACCGCAGCTTTTACATCTGCAAAGAGAGTCTGATATTGCGGCGCGGCCAGTTTACTTTTCAGAGTATCGAAAGAGTACTTGACGTCCTGTGCCGTAACAGGGTCACCATTGGAAAAACGTGCTTGTGGATAGAGCCGGAAGACAACCGACAAACGGTCCGCTGCAACATCGATATCCTGCGCGAGCAGGCCATACATGCTATTCGGTTCATCGAGTGTCCCGGTAGCAAGCGTTTCAAAGAGGAGATCCGCTATGCGTGGCGCAGTGACTCCTTTAAGCGTGAACGGATTGAACTTGTCGAAACTGGTACTGCGATCTGGGTTAGGAAGATAGAGCGTGCCACCGCGTGGTGCCTGCGGATTGGCCCAATCAAAATGCTGAAAGTTCGCGGGATATTTCGGCTCACCATAAAGGACGAAAGCGTGTGCAGCCAGAACCGGTTCGGTCCAAAACAGTAGAAGTACAGCGAGACTTATGGCCCCAGAAAACGATACAAAGCGTGATACGAAGTTGGTTACAAAGCCAAACGTATATTTGGCTTGTCCAGTGCTCTGTTGAATTTTCAGCGGTATTGCCATACTTCGGTCTTTGCCTTTACACCACAATCATTGAGGGTTCATTCATGATGTTTTCGAACTAACAGGATTGTAACGATACCGCCCAAATCGACTATTGCGCAGGAAGTTGCAAGACACAAAGCATGACCTGATTCGATCAAAAAAGCCGTTGACTAGCAGCGGCTTTGCATATGGACTAAAAAAATCGAATTGGTTCAAAGTGTGTCCTTCAAACAGCGGTCACCTTGATATTGACTTCCACATTACCCTTGACGGCGTTCGAGTAGGGGCACAAGTTGTGACCTGCCGCGACAACTTTTTCAGCGTCCGCCTGCGACAGCCCTCCCACATAAACATCCAGATCAACCTTGAGACCAAAGCCGCCTTCGGTCTTGCTGCCAATACCGACGGCACTGCGCACTTCGACCGATGTTGGCTTGAGTTTCATCTGCAGCCCCATGAACTCGCAAGCTCCGCCAAAACAAGCGGCGTAACCGGCGGCAAACAGATCTTCCGGAGTCGTGGTGCCTGGCTTGCCGGGACCACCCATTGCCTTGGGCACGGACAGGTCGGCCTTGACCAGACCGTCGCTGGATTCGGTATGGCCATTGCGGCCACCTGTGGATTTGGCGTGGGCGGTATAGAGAATGGTGAGGGACATGATTTTTCCTTTATGTTGGTTGAACAATACTGGACTGGATCAGGTACTGGGGATGGGAGTTCCTTTCATATTTAACCATTTAATTTAGCGCAAGGATGCCACGGTCGCTCACCATACTTCGGTATACTTCTCGCCCATCGCATATCACCCCACAGCGCCTTAGAAAAGATTGGAGTCAAACATGGGCTTTCTCGCTGGCAAACGCATTCTCATCACTGGACTGTTGTCGAACCGCTCGATTGCATACGGCATCGCCAAAGCCTGCAAGCGTGAAGGCGCGGAGCTGGCTTTTACCTATGTCGGCGAGCGCTTCAAGGACCGCATCACTGAATTTGCCACCGAGTTCGACAGCAAACTCATTTTTTCTTGTGATGTCGCTGAGGATGCGCAGATTGATGCCACTTTTGCCGATCTGGCCCAACATTGGCCGCACTTGGATGGTCTGGTACATGCCATTGGTTTCGCCCCACGTGAAGCGATTGCGGGCAACTTTCTGGATGGTATGACGCGCGAAAATTTCCGCATTGCCCATGACATTTCAGCTTATAGCTTCCCCGCCCTGGCCAAGGCGGCCTTGCCTTTGCTGCGCGACAAGAGCGCGCTGCTGACGCTGAGTTATCTGGGCGCTGATCGCGTGGTGCCCAACTACAACACCATGGGTCTGGCCAAAGCGTCACTCGAGGCCAGCGTACGTTACCTGGCCGAATCGCTTGGGCCCAAAGGCGTGCGCGTCAATGGCATTTCTGCGGGACCGATCAAGACCCTGGCTGCTTCGGGTATCAAGAGTTTCAGCAAGATTCTGGATTTCGTCGAATCCAATGCGCCACTGCGGCGCAATGTCAGCATTGACGATGTCGGTAATGTGGCCGCCTTTTTACTGTCCGATCTGGCTGCTGGAGTCACCGCAGAAATTACTTATGTCGATGCCGGCTTCAACGCCACCGTTGGTGGGATTCTGGAGTCTGCAGCTTCCTGATTCAGACAGCACCGCTTTCATCAATCTGCAAACTATAGCGGTCAAAATAGAAGAGAACAGGCACAAGACCTGCGTTATATCCCCTCAGGCATTTCGCTTCATGCAAATGCCATCTCCCCGTTAATAGATCAAAAAGGAAAATACATGAGCCGCATCCATTTCATCGGTGGCGAAAAAGGCGGCGTCGGCAAGTCCGTCGTCGCACGCCTGCTTGCCCAATACTGGATTGACAAACAAACCGACTGGACCGGTTTCGATACCGACCGTTCGCACGGTGCCCTGCTGCGCCACTACGCTGGTTTTGCCCAGCCTGTCGAGATTTCAAAAATCGAAGATCTTGATCTTTTGATTGAAGCGGCTACCCAGAAAGAGCAACAAATTCTGGTTGATCTGGCGGCGCAGACGGAAAAAGATTTACACAAGTGGATCGACACCAGCGGCGTACTGGAACTGGCAAACGAACTCGGTATCGAAGTCGTGTTCTGGCACGTAATGGACGATGGCAAGGATTCGAATGATCTGCTATTAAAGCTGCTGGATCATTACGGTACCAATGCAAAATATGTGGTCGTTTTGAATCATGGCCGAGGCGACAATTTCAGCCTGTTCCAGAAATCGGCTTCGGCGCAGCGTGCGGCCGAGTTGAATGTACCCGTGATTGAACTCAAGCCGTTGCACAAGCCAACCATGCGTAATATTGACCATCTGGATAAAAGCTTCTGGGCGGCAGGCAATGTCAACGGCGAAGGCGCACTCGGCCTGGTTGAACGGCATCGCGTCAAGGTCTGGATTCGCAGTGCTTATGCCGAGTTTGAGAAGTTAGGCTTTTAATTAATGTCATTCTGAGCGCGGCGAAGAATCTCAGGTGATCGGTCTGCAAGAACAGTCCTGAATCACACAACGATCTGAGATTCTTCGCTGCGCTCCGAATGACAATCAGGCTAAGTAGGCTGGCTTCCTGACATCAACCTGAATAAAACAAATCACAAGTCGCATGACTTCATCTGCACCCGAGACAACAGAACAAACTCAAAGCAAACCTACCATCGCTACGTTACGGCGATTGGTACCCTTTCTCGCGCCCTATCGTAATCGGCTTGTACTGGCGTTTGTTTTTCTCTGCATCGCTGCCGCGTCTACACTATTCGTCCCGGCCGCATTTCGGGAATTGATTGATCACGGCTTTGTGCAAAAAGCAGGAAGCACAGGTCGTATCGACTTGTATTTTCTCGGCCTGTTTGGTGTGGCCTGTGTGCTGGCCCTCTCGACCGCAGCGCGTTTCTATATGGTGAGCTGGCTGGGTGAGCGTGTGGTCGCCGATATTCGCACCGCTGTTTACACGCGCATGCTGGAACAATCGCCGGAGTTTTTTGAAAGTACGCGTACCGGCGAAGTGCTGTCTCGCCTCACGACCGATACCACCCTGATTCAGACGGTGGTCGGCACCAGTATGTCGATGGGTCTGCGCAACGTCTTCCTGTTCATTGGTGGCTTGGGCATGCTGGCTGCAACCAGTCTCAAACTGTTTGTCATCACCATCGGATTGTTGGCTTTCGTCGTCATTCCCATCGTGACAATGGGACGACGCGTACGTAAGCTTTCACGTGCCAGCCAGGATCGGGTTGCCGATTCATCTGCACTGGCCGGCGAAATCCTGAACGCCATGCCGACGGTGCAGGCCTTCACGCAAGAGGCTATCGAAGCGGCGCGCTTTTCAGAGAGTGTCGAAAGCAGTTTCTTCACCGCCCTGCGCCGTACCAAGACCCGCGCCTGGTTAACATCGATTGTGATAACTCTGGTATTCGGCGCTGTCGTATTTGTGTTGTGGCTGGGTGCCAATGACGTGATTGCCGGAACAATGACACCCGGCACACTGGCGGCTTTTGTTCTCTATGCCGTCATCGCAGCGGGAGCTTTAGGCGCGCTTTCCGAAACCTGGGGCGATGCACAACGAGCGGCTGGTGCGACCGAACGCTTGATCGAATTGCTTGATGCAAGAAGTTTTGTCAGTTCGCCTGCGCATCCCAAGCCCCTTCCTCAAACAAGCACTGCAGTCAAAGGCGCAGCCATCCACCTGGAACACCTGCAATTTCACTACCCTTCAAGACCCGACACCGCCGCATTAAGCGATTATTCCCTGTCGATTGCTCCCGGTGAAACTATCGCTCTGGTTGGTCCTTCTGGAGCGGGCAAGTCCACCGTATTCCAGTTGTTATTACGTTTTTACGATGCACAAGCCGGACGCATTTTATTCAACGGTGTTTCGATCACCGATCTGGCGCTGACTGACCTGCGCAGCCAGATTGGCATCGTGCCGCAAGACACAGTGATTTTTTCCGCTGACGCACTCGAGAACATTCGCTATGGCAAACCCGATGCGACGGAAGCTGAAGTGATCGCTGCAGCCCAAGCCGCACAGGCACACGGCTTTATCGAACGCTTGCCGCAGGGTTACAAAACCTATCTGGGTGAACGCGGCGTGCGTCTGTCTGGCGGACAACGCCAGCGTATCGCCATCGCCCGCGCCATACTCAAGAATCCGCCAGTGCTACTGCTTGACGAAGCCACCAGCGCCCTTGACGCGGAAAGTGAATACGCCGTCCAGCAAGCCCTCGAAGCCGCCATGCAACACCGTACGACCCTGGTCATTGCCCATCGTCTGGCAACGGTCCAAAAAGCGGACCGGATTGTCGTCATGGATAACGGACAGATTGTCGAGACCGGTACGCATGCGCAATTGATTAACCAGAATGGCCTCTATGCCCGACTCGCTTCCATGCAATTCGGGATGGCGCCAATAGCGGAGGAGAACTGAATAAGAGGTAGTCCTTGCGGCTAAACCTCTCAACACAGAGACACAGAGGGCGCAGAGGAACACAGAGATTTTCTTTAGGACTTCTCGCCCCTGCTTTTCTCTGTGTCTCGATGGCCTCTGTGTTCTCTGTGTCAAGATTTTTGGTTGAAAAGATTTATCAAAGCCACTTAGCTGCTGAATGCTCCAATGACGCTCGGATAAAATAAAGTTTTTCACGAGACCTTATGCGCCAATACCTCGACTTCATGCGCCATGTTTACGAACATGGCACTTCTAAAACGGATCGTACCGGCACGGGTACGCGTTCGGTCTTCGGCTATCAGATGCGCTTTGATTTAGCCCAGGGCTTTCCGATGCTGACAACCAAGAAGCTGCATACGCGCTCGATTTTCCACGAATTGCTATGGTTTCTTGCCGGGTCGACCAATACCAAATACCTGAAGGAAAACGGCGTTTCGATCTGGGACGAATGGGCGAGCGCTGATGGCGAACTTGGGCCGATCTACGGCTATCAGTGGCGCTCGTGGCCCACCGCCAGCGGCGAACATATCGACCAGATTGCCCAAGTTGTTGATCAGATCAAAAAGAATCCCGATTCGCGCCGCCTGATTGTCTCGGCCTGGAATGTGGCCGACATTCCGAAAATGGCATTGCCGCCCTGTCACGCCTTTTTCCAGTTTTATGTCGCCGACGGAAAACTGTCTTGCCAGCTCTATCAGCGCAGCGCCGATATTTTTCTCGGCGTGCCATTCAATATCGCCTCGTATGCTTTGCTCGTGCATCTCATCGCGCAACAAACTGGACTCGATGTCGGCGATTTCGTCTGGACTGGCGGTGATTGCCATCTCTATAACAACCATTTCGAACAGGTTGAAACCCAGTTGGCACGTGAGCCTTATCCTCTACCGAAGCTGGTGATCAAGCGTAAACCCGATTCAATCTTTGATTATCGTTTCGAAGATTTTGAAATCATCGATTATGTTTGTCATCCGCATATCAAGGCTCCTGTGGCCATATGAGGTACTCGGCGAGGGCCCCGCGCAGCGGGATCGACGATAAGCCGAATATGGCCAGCCGCCAACACCCTATAGCTTGGTCTACCTGGAAATTCCAGGAGGCGGCGCAGATGAGATCAACCAAGTTTGACTGCATTCGATTTTAAAATGCCCCGCCTAACCCTCATCGTCGCCAAAGCCGCCAACAACGTTATCGGCCATAACAACACACTCCCTTGGCACTTGCCGGAAGACCTCGCCCACTTCAAACGCACAACGACGGGCAATCCCATCGTAATGGGCCGCAAGACCTTTGAATCCATCGGTCGGCCCTTACCCAACCGGCGCAATATCGTCATTACCCGCAATCCTGACTGGACCGCGCCCGGTGTCGAAGCCGCGCCATCCATCGAAAAGGCGCTGGATTTGTGTGCAGACGCAACCGAAATTTTTGTCATCGGCGGCGCACAGCTTTATGCAGAAACCCTGTCCAAGGCCAATCGCCTGATCGTCACGGAAATTCAGCGTGAATATCCCGGCGACGCATTTTTCCCGACTATCCCGTCATTTTTCCGGGAAATCTCCCGAATCAGTGGTCGGGCCAGCAGCGATTCATCCCTGCAATACGATTTCGTTGTCTATGAACATCAATAAATTAGCAACGCAACCGTAGATACCAGTTGAAACTCCTGATAAAGTCTCTCTTACACATTGGGAACACTTTGAAATCAGGGTTTTACAGATCCTTTTCAGATTATTTGCTTAAGCCAGACCGGAACAATCCTTAAAGACCGACTCGTCAGATCATCAAAAATCTACAAAATGTCGAACGACGCGCCCGACAACCCGCTTAGCTTCACGGAAGTCTTCCGGAACATTCTGGACTCGAACCCGGGTCAGACCAAGGATGGCGAACAACCCGCCTATTCCTTTACCCGCGATGATTTTGAAGTGGCGATGGAACTTGGGCAGTTCGAGATGTTCTATCAGCCCAAAGTACGCGCGGAATCGCGTAAGGTTGAAGGTGCCGAAGCTTTGGTGCGCTGGCGTCACCCTGAATTAGGGCTGCTTACACCGGACAAATTCCTTCCATCTGCAGAATCGACGGCATTCATTCATGAATTGGGCGCCTGGGTTATCCGGCAAGTTACGCGCTTCAATGCCCACGTTCGCGAGAATCACAAAAATTTCACGGGCCGTATCGCCCTGAATGTTTCACCCACCCAGTTCAATAATCCCGCTTATCTTTCAGCTGTTCTGAAAGCAACCGAACAATTCAAGTTTCCGAATCATCTACTGGAAATTGAACTGACCGAAACCGGCGTGCTGGATGATATGGATCAGGCGGCCGCGCTGATGAACATGATCCAGAGCTATGGCATTTCGATTGCCATTGATGACTTTGGTACCGGCTTCAGCTCCATGCAAAGTCTTGCGCGGTTGCCGATCAATACCGTGAAGCTCGACATCAGCTTTATTCGTGACCTGGCCACATCCGAACAGAACAGGACCATCGTTCACAACATGCTCGGCCTGTGCAAGGAGCTCCGTCTGGTCAGTGTTGCAGAAGGGGTAGAGCAGGAAGAACAGGCGCAAGTCCTGACCGACTGGGGCTGTGACTACTTGCAGGGCTATCTGTTCTCATACCCCCTCGACGAAGATGCCTTCATTAAACTGATTGCCTGAATTCCGGCTTTTCAGTCAATTTACTGCCGCCCATTTTGCTGGCGCACGCAGTCCACGTAATACCTCATCACTCCATCGACCTCCTGCCCAACCAGACCGTGAATATCGGTCTCGAATCCGGGGAACGTCCGGTTGAAAGTGCGGGCGAATTTCAGGTATTCGATGATGGTCTTGTTAAAACGCTCTCCCGGAATCAAAAGTGGAATACCGGGCGGGTAAGGCGTCAATAAGACGCTGGTAATCCGGCCTTCAAGATCATCGATTTCCACACGATCAATTTCACGGTGGGCCATGCAGGCGTAGGCATCGGAGGGTTTCATCGCGGGCTGCATATCGGACAAATACATTTCGGTCGTCACACGCGCGACATCAGCAGCTTTGTACATATCATGAATCTGCTGACATAAATCGCGCAGACCTACCTTCTCGTAGCGCGTATGTTTTTGCACGAACTCCGGCAGGATGCGCCACATCGGCTGGTTCTTGTCGTAGTCATCCTTGAACTGCTGCAGCGCCGTTAACAGCGTGTTCCAGCGGCCCTTGGTAATGCCAATGGTAAACATGATGAAGAAGGAATAAAGCCCGGTCTTTTCAACGATCACGCCGTGCTCAGCCAGGTATTTGGTTACCATCGAAGCGGGAATGCCGCTCTTGGCAAATTTCCCCGACACGTCCAACCCAGGCGTGATCACAGTGGACTTGATCGGGTCCAGCATGTTGAAACCCGTCGCCAGATTGCCGAAGCCATGCCACTTGTCACCACTCTTCAGTACCCAGTCCTGTTGGATGCCAATACCGTCCTCAACCAGTTTGTCGGGCCCCCATACCTTGAACCACCAGTCCTTGCCAAATTCTTCGTCGACCTTGCGCATGGCGCGGCGGAAATCGAGTGCTTCAGCAATGGATTCTTCAACCAGCGCAGTGCCGCCAGGTGGCTCCATCATCGCCGCCGCGACATCGCACGAAGCAATGATCGCGTACTGAGGACTGGTCGAGGTATGCATCAAATACGCTTCGTTGAAGCGATGCGTATCCAGCTTTTCGGTTTCCGACTCGCGTACCAGAATCTGCGATGCCTGCGACAATCCGGCGAGCAGCTTGTGTGTCGACTGAGTTGAAAAGATCATCGATTTTTTTGGACGCGGCCGGTCTCGACCAATCGCGTGCATGTGCTGATAAAAATCATGGAAGGTCGCGTGGGGCAACCAGGCTTCGTCAAAATGCAGGGTATTAATCTTGCCGTCGAGTAACTTCTTCAGCATCTCGACGTTATAGAGCACCCCATCGTAAGTAGATTGCGTAATCGTCAGAATCCGCGGCGTCTTGTTCTTGGCCCTCTTGGCGAAAGGATTTGCTTCAATCTTTCTGGCGATGCTTTCCGGTGTAAATTCCTCTAGTGGAATCGGCCCAATGATGCCCAGGTGGTTACGCTTTGGCGTCAAAAATACCGGAATGGCACCTGTCATCGTAATCGCATGCAGAATCGATTTATGACAGTTGCGATCCACCACCACAATGTCATCCGGTGCCACATTGGCGTGCCACACCATTTTGTTGGAAGTGGATGTGCCGTTGGTCACGAAGTAGCAGTGATCCGCACTAAAAATTCGCGCTGCGTTGCGCTCGGACGCAGCGACAGGCCCGGTGTGATCCAGCAGCTGACCAAGTTCTTCAACCGCATTGCAGACATCGGCACGCAGCATGTTCTCGCCAAAAAACTGGTGGAACATCTGACCCACCGGCGACTTCAAAAACGCTACGCCACCCGAGTGCCCGGGACAATGCCAGGAATAAGATCCGTCCTGGGCGTAATTGACCAGCGCACGAAAAAACGGTGGCGCGAGACCGTCGAGATACGCCTTGGCTTCGCGAATGATGTGACGCGCAACGAACTCCGGCGTGTCTTCAAACATGTGAATGAAGCCATGCAGTTCGCGCAGAATGTCATTCGGAATATGCCGCGAGGTGCGCGTTTCCCCATAGATGTAAATGGGAATATCGGCGTTCTTGAAACGAATTTCCTCAACAAAGGCACGCAGATTCACTATGGCCGGATCAGCCTCCGGCCCTGCTGTGAACTCCTCGTCGTCAATCGACAAAATGAAAGCCGAGGCGCGTGACTGTTGCTGGGCAAACTGCGACAGGTCGCCGTAGCTGGTCGCCCCCAACACTTCCATGCCTTCCTTCTCAATCGCATCGGCCAGCGCACGGATGCCGAATCCTGAAGTGTTTTCAGAACGGTAATCTTCGTCAATGATGACAATGGGGAAACGGAATTTCATGCGGGCTCGCTTGGTTTAAAGTACAAAAGCAAAAGCCACGAAGACACAGAGCACGGAAATTCCATGAACTCTGCGAACCCGGTGGCTTTTTGCGCTAAGCGGTCAGTCTAGGGCCTGTTCACACTTAAACCATGCACACGGCGAAGAAGCTGCGGGTGCAGCTCATGTGGCCGATTCGGGCGCAAGCAACGCCGTTTGGTTATTCCAAACAAGGCGCTCGAAACACCGCGCTGCGCCCGCAGGTTCCCCCGCTCCGGAGGGCAAAGCGCATCCAGCGTTGCGGTTCGTCGCAAGGCAATAAGCCTTGCTTCCTCGCCGCGCCTTGACTGCAATCTTTCCGGAGATAGCGTGTGCATGGTTTAAGTGTGAATAGGCCCTCTATTATTCTTGCAGTGAATAGTTTCCCAATAAAGCTGTTAGGCGCTATAAGATGAAAGCGATTCATGTACCCGTCCAGATGCAGATAGGGATTCTTTTTCGCTTTATTAATAAGCCATTCGGAAATGAATTTAGGAAGTTTCATACTGTTAAATGAAACCTCCCTTTATCAATGCCGTCTAAAATATCTAAACTGAAAGCAAGGACGCGCAAGTAACCAACGAAAAAATAAGGGATGGAGATGCCGCCTAAACCTCCAAACTCACGGATGAGAAAAGCGCAGAGCAAATAAAACAAATATAGCTCTATAACATTTATCAGTACGAACCCTAGGAAGATCAACGCTTTTCTCATCATAGCCCCACGTTCCATTGTTGGTTTCGACCGATATTCTTGAAGATGACGCTTCCTATCATTGCCATGAAAATAATAAGGGCAATGAATACAGGAACGAACGGCGCTGCATTATGAATCTTATCGTCAATCGCCCATGACGTAAACCATACAGTTAGGAAGGTTAGCAAGGCAATGAAGTAACCATAAGTCACAACAAATAGCTTTTGCTTGGTGCGTTTTTTCACTGGAACTCCGTGGCATTCTTGCGCAAGAAGTTGCCCGGATTCTAACCGCAAAAGTCTGACATTTGGTTACAGATGTTTGCCCTTTCGCTGCTACCAGGCTCATTCGCAGCGGCCTATACTGTAGCACCCGTCTTCAGGAGCCCGACATGAAACAAATATTTCTAAGCCTCGCTCTATTGTTTGGCTTCATCACCCTGGCATCCGCCCAGAACGTCAATCTCAAGGTAGGGGACCCGGCCCCCAACTTCAAGCTCCAGGGCACGGATGGAAAAACCCATCAACTTTCCGATTCCAAAGGCAAGCGTGCGGTAATCCTGGCGTGGTTCCCGGCTGCCTTTACAAAGGGCTGTACCATCGAATGCAAATCCTTGGCGGAGAACGGTGACAAGATTCGCAAGTTCGATGTGACTTACTTCATGGCCAGCGTTGATCCCATCGAGAAAAACACTGAATTTGCCCATGCAACAACAGTGAAGATGGGCGACCTGGAGGTGATGAAAAACAAAGCCGACTTTCCCCTGCTGAGTGACCCGACCAAGGAAACGGCCAAGGCTTACGGTGTCCTCAGCGAACGCGGTTATGCCAACCGCTGGACTTTCTATATCGATCCCAACGGAAAAATTTCGGCAATCGAAAAAACGATCAAACCTGATACTTCGGCCGAAGACATGTTGAACAAACTGGCTGAATTGAAGGTACCGATGGCGAAAACGGCACACTGATTGATTTGACCAAGCTGACTGGAGAAGAAAATTCACAGTCAGCTAAGAGGGTTATAAGGTCGTGCTCAGGTTTTCGGCAACGTAACGCCTGTCTGACCCTGATACTTGCCGCCTCTATCCTTGTATGAAGTTTCGCAAACTTCATCGCTTTCAAAAAACAAGACTTGCGCCACGCCTTCGTTGGCATAAATCTTCGCAGGCAAGGGCGTGGTGTTGGAAAACTCCAGCGTGACGTAGCCTTCCCATTCCGGCTCGAAAGGCGTGACATTGACGATGATGCCGCAACGGGCATACGTGCTTTTACCCAGACAGACCGTCAGCACACTGCGCGGGATACGGAAATACTCGATGGTGCGTGCCAAGGCAAATGAATTCGGCGGGATGATGCAGACATCGCCCTTGAAATCGACGAAGGATTTCTCGTCGAAGTTTTTCGGGTCGACAATCGTGCTGTTGATATTGGTAAAAATCTTGAATTCGTCGGCACAGCGAATGTCATAGCCATAACTGGAGGTACCGTAGCTTACGATTTTCTTATTGATCCCATTCGCATCCGGGGCATAGCGCACCTGGCCCGGCTCAAACGGTTCGATCATGCCATGTTCGGCCATGCGGCGGATCCATTTATCAGATTTGATACTCATTTTCGCTCGCTATTTCAGTAGGCTTCGGTGGAGACCGAATAAAAGTGACGCGATATTAACCGATGTGCCGGCGACGTATTGGCGCGTATTGGCGACGTGGCGGCAAGGATTTCGCGCTATATTCCATTTCGTGACAGCCGTGTTACCTTCTCGGCGTTATGTTCTAACTACTGCTGAGATCAGTCTGCGAGAATTTCATCATGAGCGACAAAACCACGCCCCGCACGATCCGCCCTTATACCCGTCCAGCCGGCGGCTGGGGCGCACTCAAGAGTGTTGCCGTCCATATGCTGGAACAAGGCATCCCGGTCAAAGGCGCACACACCCTGCTTTCAGCAAATCAGCCCGATGGTTTCGATTGTCCCGGATGTGCCTGGCCCGACCGTGACCACACCTCGACCTTTGAATTCTGCGAAAACGGTGCCAAAGCGGTCGCAGCCGAATCGACCGCCAAGCGCGTGACCGCAGAGTTTTTTGCCAAACACAGCGTGAGCGAACTCGCGAGGCAAACCGACTACTGGTTGGAAGGCCAGGGACGCTTGACCGAGCCCATGCTGTACGACGCTGCCAGCGATCATTATCGACCGATCAGTTGGGATGCTGCTTTCAACACGATTGCCACACACTTGAATCAGTTGGCTTCGCCCAACGAAGCCATTTTCTATACTTCGGGCCGTACCAGTAACGAAGCCGCGTTCCTGTACCAGTTGTTCGTCCGCGAATACGGCACAAATAACTTTCCGGATTGTTCCAATATGTGCCACGAGCCTTCGGGTGTGGCGCTCAATGAATCCATCGGTACAGGCAAGGGCACCGTGTTGCTCTCTGACTTTGAAATCGCCGATGCCATTTTCATTTTCGGTCAGAACCCCGGCACCAACCATCCGCGCATGCTGGCCGAGTTGCGCATGGCGTCGAAGCGCGGCGCGTCCATCGTCTCGTTCAACCCACTGCGCGAACGCGGGCTGGAAAAATTCGCCAATCCGCAAAGCGCAGTCGAGATGCTGACTGGTGGTTCGACGCGTATTTCGTCGGACTATTTTCAGCTCAAGATTGGCGGCGATCTGGCTGCGATCAAAGGCATCATCAAACATGTGCTGGAGGCCGACGCACTGGCCATCCACAACGACCGCCCGCGCCTGATTGATACCGCCTTCATTGACGAACACACCACCGGCTATGAAACCTTTGCGACCGACGTGATGTCCGAACCGTGGGAGATCATCGAACGCGAGTCGGGTCTGACCAAGGAACAACTGCAAACCGCTGCAAACATTTATCTCCACGCGAAAAGTGTCATCGCCTGTTGGGGTATGGGTATCACCCAGCACAAGCATTCGGTCGCGACGATCCAGATGATCGTCAATCTGCTGCTGCTGCGCGGAAACATCGGACGTCCCGGTGCCGGCGCCTGCCCGGTGCGGGGACACAGCAACGTTCAGGGCGACCGTACCATGGGCATTTATGAAAAACCCAATGCCGCCTTTCTCGAACGCCTGGGCCAGGTCTTTGACTTCAAGCCCCCTATGGAGCATGGCTACGATACCGTCGGCGCCATCGAGGCCATGTTGGCAGGCAAAGCCAAAGTATTTTTCGCGCTCGGCGGTAATTTCGCCACCGCCACACCGGATACCGCTGCGACCCATCGCGCACTGCAATCCTGCGATCTGACCGTGCATGTCTCGACCAAGCTCAACCGCAGCCATCTGATCCACGGCAAGTCAGCGCTGATTTTCCCCTGCCTGGGCCGGACTGAAATTGACGTGCAGAAAAATGGGCCACAAGCCGTCACCGTTGAAGACTCGATGAGCATGGTGCATCTCTCGTCGGGTATCAATGCGCCCGCCTCGGCCGGATTGCTGTCCGAGCCTGCCATCGTCGCGCGTCTTGCTGCTGCCACTTTGCCAAACAGCAAAACGCCCTGGCTCTGGCTGATCGAAGACTACGACCGCATTCGCGACCGCATTGCCGCAGTGTTCGATCCTTTCAAGGATTTCAATACCCGCGTACGTACCCCCGGTGGCTTTCATCTCACCAATAGTGCGGCGGAACGCCTCTGGAAAAATACTGCGGAGTCCGCTGTCTTCAAGACGCATGCCGTGCCCACCGACTTGCCCATTCATCGCGCGCGCACCGAACAGCAACAACCCGTCTTCAACCTTTCGACCATGCGCTCTCACGACCAATACAACACCACGATCTACGGTATGAATGATCGTTACCGTGGCGTGTTTGGCGAGCGCCGTGTGCTATTTATTCATGCGGATGACATCGCGCAACTCGGCATGCAGGCAGGCGACTGGGTTGATCTCGAAAGTCTTGCCGAAGATGGCTCGCGACGCCGGGCGTATCGTTTCATGCTGGTGGCTTACGATATTCCACGCAGTTGCCTGTCTGCCTACTACCCCGAAACCAACAGCCTGGTACCGCTCTCCAGCTTCGCCGATTTTGCGCGCACACCGACATCGAAGTCGATTCCGGTGATGATTGCGCCTCATCATCCGATCCGTTCGTCCTGAGTAGCGCAGCGCGCGTATCGAAGGATGAACGGCACCAAGGAAAATGGCCCGGCAATGAATGAGGTCAATCAATCCAATCTTGCCGACGACATCTTGCGAGAACTTGCGCAAGCGCCGGAGGGAATTTCCACCGCGCGACTATGCAAACGCTTGAATGTACGCATGAGCTCCCTGCTGCGTTGCATCGCCTGGCTCGGCACGGAACCGATCGGCGATCAACCTGGTCTCGGTCTTGTACGCATTGAGCAACAGGATGACCGCACCCTATTGTTTCTGATTACGCAGCCCAACGAACCATGCGCCGCGACCGCGTTGAAATAAGCCCGCCGGATGCGCAAAGTGAGCCTGGTTTTGTCAGTCATCAGGTCAGTCGTTTCCAGCGCAACCCCGAGCATCGAGAGAAGTTTGATCGTTCAATCGAGGACGACGACATTTCGCAGGAAGTCCCGGTCGCTCTGAGTTACAACGGCATCGCCCATGCGGTGATGATGGCGACGCCGCTTGACCTTGAGGATTACGCCTTGGGATTCAGTTTGTCGGAAGGCATCGTTGATTCGCCTCAACAACTCTACGACCTTGAGCGCAATGACCGCACGGACGGAATTACTCTCGAACTGAATATCGCATCAAGCTGCATGGCACGACTGAGCGAACATCGTCGCACCTTGACTGGGCGCACCGGTTGCGGCGTTTGCGGTACTGAAAGTTTGATGATGCTGAATTTGTCAGCGGCCAAGGTTGGTGCTCCGATAAAAATCGAACCCGAGGCTTTACTCAATGCCTTTACCAAGCTTCAGGCGCAGCAAACCATCAATGCCCGCACCGGCGCAGTCCACGCCGCAGCCTGGGCCAGCACCAATGGCGAGCTGGTCTGCGTACGCGAAGATGTTGGTCGGCACAATGCGCTCGACAAACTCATCGGTGCACTGTCACGGCAAGCCAATCTTCGCGTTCCAGGCTTTTGCTTGCTGACCAGTCGTGCCAGTTACGAACTGGTGCAACGTGCCGCGCGTGCGCAAATGTCTTTGGTTGCCGCGATATCCGCCCCAACCAGTCTGGCCATCAAGATGGCGCAGCAAGCCGGTATGACACTGATCGGCTTTGCCCGGCGCGATGGGTTTGTGGTTTATACCCAAGCTCAAGACTTTGATTCGCCCAGTCTTTCCACACCCGCTGACCGTTCGTCCTGAGTAGTTCGGCATAGCCGAACGTATCGAAGGATGAACCAGCAAACCAAAAATTCCTCTGCCACCATCCCGGGCTTAATTTATCCTTCAATACGCCTGCTTATTTTTGATCAATAAGCAGGCTACTCAGGACGAACGGATACTTTGTAGGGGATTTACCGGCATCCCCTGTAAAATCGCGACTCTGTAATCCAACATCAAGAGTCCCGCCTCATGTCGCGCAAGCTGTTCGTCACTACTGCCCTCCCGTACGCCAACGGTAATTTCCACATCGGCCACATCATGGAGTACATCCAGGCCGATATCTGGGTGCGCTTCATGCGGATGCAGGGGCACGAAGTGCATTTCGTCGGTGCCGATGACGCGCACGGCGCACCGATCATGATTGCCGCCGAGAAAGCCGGTGTGACGCCGCAGGCCTTCGTCGCCAATATTGCGGCTGGACGCAAGCAATATCTTGACGGTTTTCATATTGAATTCGACCACTGGCATTCAACCGATTCGCCAGAGAACGTTGAACTCTCGCAAACCATTTATCGCGCGCTCAAGGCCAACGACCTGATCAGCAGCAAAACCATTGACCAGTTTTACGATCCGGTCAAAGGCATGTTCCTGCCGGACCGCTACATCAAAGGCGAATGCCCCAAGTGCGGCACCAAAGATCAGTATGGCGACAACTGTGAAAATTGCGGCGCCGTCTACGCACCAACCGATCTGAAAAATCCCTACTCGACTCTGACCGGCGCAGCGCCGGTGATGAAATCGAGCGAACATTTGTTCTTCAAACTCTCTGATCTTCGCTGCGTTGAATTCTTGAAAGAATGGACTGAGGGCAACTCCGCCATCAACGGCGCTCCGCATCTGCAAACCGAGGTGCGAAACAAGGCCAGCGAGTGGCTCGTCGGCAAAGATGGGGAAGAAGACAGCAAACTAGGTGACTGGGACATCTCGCGGGACGAACCCTACTTCGGCATTCCGATTCCCGATCTGCCCGCAGGCACGCCACCCAAATATTTCTATGTCTGGCTCGACGCGCCGGTCGGCTATCTCGCCTCGCTGAAATATTACTTCGAAAGTGGTGAAGCCAAGGCCAACGGCGCTACGCAGACTTTTGAGGAATTCATCGCCGACGAAAAGGTCGAGCAGATTCATTTCATCGGCAAAGACATCATTACTTTCCACACCCTGTTCTGGCCCGCGATGCTCAAGTTCTCCGGCCGCAAGGTGCCGGATCAGATCAACGTCCACGGCTTTCTCACGGTGAACAACGGCGAGAAAATGAGCAAGTCACGTGGGACTGGACTTGATCCGTTGAAGTATCTGAACCTGGGCATGAATCCGGAATGGCTGCGTTATTACATTGCGGCCAAACTCAATGGCAAGGTTGAGGATGTGGACTTTAATGCGGATGATTTTATGGCCCGCGTCAACGCGGACCTGGTGGGCAAGTACATCAACATCGCCAGCCGCGCAGCCGGGTTTCTTCACAAGCACTTTCAAGGCAAAGTGGCCGAAATTCAGATCGAACCGGGGTATGACGCCATGGCAAATGCCTTGATAGACGCGCGCAAATTCGCGTTCCCATCCATACATGCTTCCTACGAACAAAGGTCTTATAGCCACTTAATTCGTGAAGTTATGAGTTTGGCAGACTCGATCAATACCGCATGGGACCAGGCCAAACCATGGGAACTGGCAAAGAGCTTAGCGAGCGAGCGAATTCCCCTAGGAACCAAAGATCGTCTGCACGAAATATGTTCAACTGCCATTGAAGGATTTCGACTGCTTACGTTAGCTCTCAAGCCAATCTTGCCCGCCTTAGCAGTCAAGGCTGAGGAGTTCTTAAACGTGCAAGGCATGACTTGGTCAGATGCTACACATCCGCTCCAAGCTGGGCACTGCATTCGGCCATATGGACATTTGATGCAGCGCGTTGATCCCAAACAACTCGACACCCTATTCGAACCTCCCGCTGTAACCCATCCCGACCCTACCCTCGAAAGAGAGGGAGAGAACGGTGGCGCGATTGAGCCGTTCGCACCGGAAATTGGGATCGATGATTTTACAAAAATTGATTTACGCATCGCCAAAATCATCAACGCCGAACACGTCGAAGGTTCGGACAAGCTGCTGCGCCTGACGCTGGATGTCGGCGAAGGCAAAACCCGTAACGTGTTCAGCGGCATCAAGTCGGCTTACAAGCCGGAAGACCTGATCGGCAAATTCACGGTCATGGTGGCCAACCTGGCACCGCGCAAAATGAAGTTCGGTATCAGTGAAGGCATGGTCTTGGCAGCCGGTGCTGCGGATACGAAAAGCGAACCTGGTCTCTACATCCTTGAACCCCATGATGGCGCCCAACCGGGCATGCGCATCCGCTGATTTTTTATTGACACGTGATGCCTACAGAAACTCCTTCAATCTTTAGCGCATCACCGGTTGAGCGGGTATGAAAATACCGGCGTTTCACTTTCATCCGCGCCTTCTCGATGTATTGCACGGCTACAACCGCACGCGCTTTCTGGCAGACTTTTCTGCGGGACTGACAGTTGGCGTTGTGGCACTGCCGCTGGCGATGGCGTTTGCGATTGCCTCCGGCGTCAAGCCGGAAGCCGGTCTGTTCACCGCGATCATTGCCGGTTTCATCATCTCCGCACTGGGTGGCTCGCGTGTGCAAATCGGCGGTCCGGCCGGTGCGTTCATTTTGGTCATCTATGGGATCATCGAACGTTATGGTCTGGCCAACCTGCTGATCTCCACCATTCTGGCTGGAGTGCTGCTCTTTACGATGGGCTTTTTCAAGCTGGGCAATTTGATCCGCTTCATTCCATTGCCCGTGGTTATTGGTTTCACCAACGGGATTGCAGTACTGATTGCGGTTTCACAACTCAAGTCTTTTTTCGGACTGGACATCGACAAACTGCCCGCCGATTTTTTCGGTCAGATTGACGACCTGTGGCATGTGCGCACTACGGCTGATTGGCCGACGTTTCTGATCGCCATGCTTTCGTTAATGATTCTGTTTTTATGGCCACGGCTATTGCGTGCCAAGACTGCGGCCAGCTCCACCACATTTCAAGTTTGGCGCGGCCATATGGCGAGCGTACCGGGTGCCATTGTGGTGCTGGTGATGACGACGCTGATCGTGTCACTGGCAGATTTGAATGTAGAAACCATCGGTTCCAAATTTGGTGGCATTCCGCAGAGTCTTCCTTCTTTTGCACTACCGACTTTTACCTGGCAACTGGTCAAACAACTCTTTGCCCCGACGATCACGATTGCGTTGTTGTGTGCGATTGAATCATTGCTATGTGCACGCGTCGCAGATTCGTTAACTGGTGACCGCCATGATCCTAATCAGGAGTTGATGGCGCAGGGCATTGCGAATGTGATCACTCCTTTTTTTGGTGGAATTCCTGCGACCGGAACCATTGCACGCACAGTCACCAATATCCGTAGCGGTGCCACCTCACCGATCTCCGGCATGATCCACGCGCTTGCCCTGCTGGCCGTGCTGCTGTTCGCCGCACCATTGGCTGACAGTATTCCGCTTGCAGCCTTGGCAGGGATTCTGGTGTACGTCGCCTACAACATGGGCGAGTGGCGAGAGTTTCCCAAGCTGCGTCAATTCTCGATGCAGTATCGGATTATTCTGGTCGCGACTTTTCTGCTGACAGTAATTTTCGATCTGACCGTCGCCGTCGAAGTGGGCCTGATACTGGCCTGCGCCTTTTTTATTTATCGGGTTTCGACGCTCACGCGTGTCGAACCGATCGAAACCGTTGATGCCGGTCCGGATATCAAGGTCTACAAGGTATTTGGCTCTCTTTTTTTCGGCGCAGTCAGCAAGCTCGAAGCATTGATCAATTCGTACCATCTTCTACCCAAAGTGCTGATTCTGGAAATGCACCAGATGATCAATCTCGACACCACGGGACTGGATGCATTGGAAACATTGCATCGCAAACTCCATCAGCACCACTCCCACTTGATCTTGTGTGGCCTGAACAAACAGCCCGCCTCTTTGATACGTCGTTCGGGTTTTGGACTCGTGCTGGGAATTGACCGCATCGTGGTTGATCTGGAAACAGCTTTGGCACTTGCGCATTCGATGACAGAGTCGCGGTAGAATCAAGCCATCCTCATCCATCGGCGATCATCATGGCAATCTACGAATCCGAAATCACCCAGTTCATCCGCGAACTCAAAGCACAAAAGCCCTATCTTGAAGCCGAACAAAAAAAAGGCCGCGCACTGCTGTGGGACAAGACCCCAATTGAACTGGACGAAGCAGAGCGAGAGAAGGCTTCACGCATCGAACAGCAAGCTTATGTCTACGCGAATAAATAATTTTCTCTCGACACAACAATAACTCTAACTTCTTGTTTGACTTCGCCCTTGACCCATAGCACGCAACACACAACTGAACTGCCGCCTACTGTTTTGGACACGACCCCGGACACGATTGATGGCTTGGCCTTCGCCAAACTCTATGGCGAGCCTTTGTTCAAGTTGCCGCAGGATCTCTACATTCCGCCCGATGCGCTGGAAATTTTTCTTGAGACTTTTGAAGGCCCACTCGATCTGCTGCTTTATTTGATTCGCAAGCAGAACTTCAATGTTCTCGACATCCCGATGGCCGAAGTCACGAAGCAATATCTCGGTTACGTCGAACAAATTCGTCAGCACAATCTTGAACTCGCCGCTGAATATCTTTTGATGGCTGCGATGCTGATCGAGATCAAGTCACGCATGCTATTACCCGTGCGCAAGACCGATACGGGTCAAGAAGCTGAGGATCCACGCGCTGAATTGGTGCGACGCCTGCTCGAATATGAGCAAATGAAACTGGCTGCACTGAAGCTGGATGCACAGCCTGTCATCGGCCGTGATTTTCTGCGCGCGCAGGCCTTTGTTCAGGAAAGTGCAGCACGTATTCCTGATGTCAATGTCGTTGATCTTCAAACTGCCTGGGCTGAAGTGTTACGTCGTGCCAAGCTGGTCACACATCATCGAATCACTCGCGAAGAGTTATCGGTGCGCGAACACATGAGCCAGATTCTGCGGCGACTGCAAGACACGCGCTTCGTTGAGTTCACTGAACTGTTTGATCATGCGCGCGGAATCCCCGTAGCGATCGTCAATTTTTTAGCCTTGCTGGAGTTGTCGCGCGAAACCCTTGTTGAGTTAACACAGGCAGAAGCGTATGCACCAATTTATGTGCGACTCAGTTACGTGCCGAATCAAAATCCAGTCTTGCAATAACGATTGAATCATTCAATTTTTAATTTATAACTTGGGCACTTTTCTTGCTCACTTTTTTTGAGAAGTAAAGTAGGACTTGCTAAGGATGCTATTTTGCAGTGTAGAATCCGTCAATGCGTTCTGACTCACCCTACAGAGTGAGCATCCAATTTTAATAAAATCTTCCGGAGACGAAGCATGAATTACGCGCAGCAACAGAGGAACCCGACGAAGCACATGACCGGGATCGTGATGGTTGTGATCTTTCATCTGATATTGGGATATGCGTTAGTCACCGGGTTAGCCCGCAAGGTTGTGGAAGTAATCAAGT
>JANYFL010000070.1 GCA_025362735.1 Betaproteobacteria bacterium
ACTTGATTACTTCCACAACCTTGCGGGCTAACCCGGTGACTAACGCATATCCCAATATCAGATGAAAGATCACAACCATCACGATCCCGGTCATGTGCTTCGTCGGGTTCCTCTGTTGCTGCGCGTAATTCATGCTTCGTCCGTCCTTTTTTAATTTGCAAGTTTAGTAACTTATCTTGTCTTACATATTTCGGATAGTGAGAATATATACTATTTTCTGATCTGCAAAATACGACTGTCGAACACTATTATAACGAGCCAAATAAGTAAAGCAGTACAAAGCGATATCGACTCTCGAAATTTCCAATTTTGTTTTAATCAAGTACGGAACAAGTGACCGCTTGTTCACATGTCTTTGGTGATTACTTGAAAGTGTATTTCACACCAATTTGAAAGTAGCGGCCAATGGCACCGGCCAAGTGATACGTTGGATTGTAGTTGACTGCACTCACAATCGTTTCTGGATCGAGAGGTGCGACGCGGTCAAACACATTGCTGATCGAACCATTCAACTCTAGATTTTTTTCGATCTTCCATTTTCCAAAAAGATCGGTCGTTGTAAAGGAGCTGACTTTGCAACCACCAGGCGCATCACTTCCGTTTGCAAATTGAATCAGGCATGGGCCATTGGTGGATTCTTTGTTGCTGTAACTGCTGACAAAATTCAAATTGGTCCCGATGTTCCACACATCTTGTTCCCAAACAAGTCCAGCAAGCCCACGATTACGCGGCATGCCCGCATTCCCACTGAGGATGGTTGGTCCATGCGTACCCGCATATTCCAGAGTCGCGCCATTGGGTAAAGTTTTCTTGAAACTATCGATGTAAGTCCAATTGAGGCTGGCGGTCACATTGCCAAGGCTACCCAATGTCATCTTATGCTTGAGATCGATATCAATACCATTCGTTTCTGTTTTGCTGGAATTGATATAAGGCGCACTGATTGCAAGGACTGCACCCGTTCCAGGAACACTATTGATCAAAGTCGTGTCGCGCACGATTACTGCCGTCGGAAACAATGCAGGATTTTGCAAGATCAGATTTGGATCTGCGGCAGTGATTTCTGACTTGCGATTAATTTTCCAGAAATCAATCGCCAGATTCGTATTTCTACTCGGCTGAAACAAAAGGCCGAAGGTATAACTCTTCGATTTTTCCGGCTTTACATTGGGATTGCCAGTTGAGAGCACGAGCACAGCGCCACCACCGCAATCAGTTGCACTGTTTGTGAGTGGACAACGCACCGGATCGACATAAGTAGCCAAACCTGCTGCAGCACTGGAACCATTTTCCGCAGCTCCGGGCGCACGAAAGCCTTCAGAGTAAGTACCACGCAAAGCAAAGGTTTGAACAGGTTTCCATTTGAACCCCAGTTTGGGAGTAGCAGAGTTGCCGTAATCGGAATAGTGATCGGCACGCACCGCTGCGTTCAATTCCAGATTATTCAGAACCGGCGCCGCCAATTCTGCAAACGCAGCACTCACGTTACGCGAGCCACGATAGGCTGTATAGCTGACCCCGACGATATCGCCCGTGTTTGTTCCGGGCAAGGATGGGCTATCAATGGACTCATGCCGATATTCTGCACCAAGCGCAAGCGCGAGTGGACCACCATCCAACTGCATCAAATCACGACTGGCTTTGAAATCAAACGTGCTTAAAGTCGTCTTGGCTGAAGTATTCAAGGTTGGCGAGAGTTGATCGTAGAACGCTCTTGAATTCAGCCCTGCATCGTCGCCGATCCGGTAATTGAGATTGACCAGAGGATTTGCGGCCAGCGTGCTCAGAGCAGGGTTTTGCACCAGTACACTGTTACGCAGATAACCTTGAGCTGTGCGGTCCGTCTTGCTTTCGGTCTGAAGCGCCCCGGTATCGAAATCCCACTCGTCCCACGTTCCCTTGATTCCAACCAGAAAGCGTGTGACGGTCGTGTCATATTCATTGCGACGCGGGCCAACATCGCCGGTGCTATAACGCAAGCGCGAACTTCCCGAAAAGGGATTGTCCGGATGTCCGGCAGGGAGTCGAATATTGGTATTGGTTTTGAAACCTGTCAGACCAGCCCAGGTAACGGAAACGGCTGATGGGGAAATGTAAGTCGTAACATCAGATTTGAACAAACCAACTTCTGTATAAGCTTGCAATGCTGGCGAAATCTGGAACGTACCGCGACCAAAAAAATTCAGTTTTTGTTCTTCAGGTTGAATTTGCTGGTATTGGGTAATGTCCCAGACACAGCCACCCTCACCCGCTACCGGGCTGGCAGTGGTACGTGCGACTGAAATAGCTGAAGTACAGCCAGGCAGAGACTGATAATCCAAAGTTGGTGACGCCTGATTCCGGACATTGCCTACCAGGCTGCCGTTGACATATCGATTGGCAGACAACGGTGAATTGCGGAAATAACCGGCCAGGCCACCCACCTGAATGCTGTAGCCATAAGGGCGTAAATCGCCAGAACCAATCCAGTCTCGTCCTGCTCGATCACGTTGCCAGATGGCATCCTGTGACGAAACTTCAAGATTAGCGAACAGGTTGTATTTGTCTGCGGCCAGATCACCGAATCCTCCTGCCAGCGTTACCGTCTTGGTCTTGCCGTCGCCATAGCGAGACTGGCCATAAGACATCGTGCCCGAGATGCCCTGATAGTTTTTTCTAAGAATGATATTGACCACGCCACCAATGGCGTCTGATCCATAAATGGCTGAAGCACCATCTTTCAATATCTCAATCCGTTCGACGGCTTCAAGCGGGATTGAACTGAGGTCAACAAAATTGCGTTGCAAATCGTCTGCATAGCCATAAAAAGCCATGCGTCGACCATTCAAAAGTACCAGGGTCGAATTGACCGAGAGTCCGCGCAGTGAGACCCCGGATGCGCCCGCAGCCAGCCCGTTGGCAAAAGCAGTACTGATGGAACCGTTATTATCCACAGGCAGGCTTCGAATGACATCTGAAAGCGACTGCTTGCCAGCACGTTCAATATCTTCACGCGTAATGATCTGAATGGGAGATGCAGTCTCCAGATCAATGCGCTTTAGATTCGAGCCAGTGACTTCAATTTTTTCAGTCGTCTGAGTTGGCAATGTTTGTGAAAAAGTGCATAGCGGCAATGCCAGACAAAACGCGATCGTACCTAACCGGAATTCAAGACTTGAGAACATGTTCGATAAATTTTGAAAATGCATTTCTGCCGCATTAAGTTATTGGGTTGTCACTAATCAGTATTCAGTACTGAGTCGTCACAATTAAGTCCATTTGAGAAAAATATAAGAAATGCCTGAATCGTGTAGGAATATATATCAAGTTTTGCGAATCTTGGCGGAATTGGTGAATACAAAAATAAGAAATACATAGAAAAGCAAGCTTATGCGTGGCGAGTCCAGCACGCTATCAAAAAGACCAACCACTAAAAAGCCAGTCAAAGATCCCAGACAAGCCACATAAAATAATTGCCCTTGCCATAGCTGTCTCAGGATGACGACAAATGCATAGCCAACGATCAAGATGAACAGAAGCATACCAAGCCAACCCTGTTCAAAAACAATATGCACGGCCATATTAAAAATATGCCAAGGCAAATGATCATCGGTGGTAAAGAACCAGCGTTGACTTCCTTGAGAAAAATTGCCATTCTCAACAAGATCATGGCCTGTGTCGTCGAGTAACTGAATGTTATCGACATCAATCAATACGCCGTTATTAAGATTTCTGAGAGAAAGCTTGACAGGAACCGGCAGATGCCAGGGAAGACTTCCAACCTCTTCAGAATTAAAAGCCAGCTGACGCCGTTCCCACTGATTAGGCTTGCTCCCCGATTGCGCTTTCAGGTCTTTACATTTTGAGGAAAAAACAATCCATTTATCGCACACAAAAATATCAAGTTGGGCATCAGGCGCTGCAGTGCGTAGATCAATCTGTAGCAAATAATTTCGTCCCTTCCCTATGGGCAGGTCCTGCTCAAAATAGAGGGGTCGTCCTGTACCCAGACGCAAATACGAATTCGTACCCTCCTCCACGTAACGAAAAGTAGCGAGGCGCGTCTCCTCTGGGCTATTCAAAAAAAAGACCGATGGAAACCGTCCAGTCCCAGCTCCAAACAAAAAGGTTTGCCAACGGCTATCAAGCATGTGCAGCGCACCCTGCCAATGCTGAAAGCGCACCTGTAAATCCCCGGTTCTTTTTTCCAATCGGGCTTGCATAAAGCTGCTTCCTATGAGCGGCAAAGCAACTCCGGCCGCGATCAGTACAGGAATCAACATCGTCAGACCGTAACGCAATTTGCTACGCATCCAAAGCAACCCAAAAGCCAGAGTCATGACCACACCTAGCGTTGCAAGCGCGGCCAACGCTCCTCTTGAAAAAGTGACCAGTACTGCATAGACACCTCCAGCAAATAATCCAAGACTGAACAGTTTGATGTGGAGCTGCTTTTCTTGCATGAAGTACAACACGGTAAAAGGCAACGCCAAAGCCAGATAAGCGTCAATATAGGCGCCACCCCCGTGCATGCCTGAGAAATTTCCACTCGTACGATAGTCCGAGGTGAAATCAAACAGTCCAGAAAATGTATGTCGCTCCCAAAGAACAACAATAACCACCCCGGTAAGACCCAGAACCATGCCGAACGTGAACTCTTTTTTCAGATCCCATTTGCGTTCAATCGCATAGCTAATAAAAGGCAAGAATGCAAGCATCCATATAAGGCTCTTACCAATACGCAAAGCGTTGTAATGGCTGTAGTAGTTACTAAAAGCATTTTGATCGATTGCTTCGATAGGCCATAAACCGATCATTGTGCTAACGAAAAACGATGCGGCCCAACACACAAGCAAGATAGTGGTCAAAGGGCTGAAGGGAAGTTTGAATCGCTGTATGCGCTGCCTTAATCCTAAGACTGCGACGGTGATCAAAAGCAGCAGATCAAATTCGTCAAAGAAAAACCAACCACTCCAAGGGGTCAAATCAAGTATCGGGAGTGCGGCCAGTACAAAGATCATCCAATTATTTGGACGCGACCAAAGAGCCCCAACATAAGCCGCAAGTGGCAAGAATAGCCATAGACCCATCGGATGAAGCAATGAAAGTCCCATCGCCAGAGCCAGCAACGACAAGGCGAACGCACGCTGGGGCCAAGCCGGTTTCGAATCAAATATTTCCGACCTGGATGAAACACGTCGAGACTGAGCAGGCAATGTGTGAGGTGCACGATGTTCAACAGCATCTCCATGCACTGCATGGCTTTTACGGGTGATCAGTATTGTGAGCCCGTAGGTGATTGTCGCTGCAAACGCTGCGATGAGAATATTGGTTGGATCCGGGCGCTGAGTCGAGACAAATAATTTGCCTGACTCCATCATCAATGCGATGAATGCAGCAAACAAAAATGGAACCCAGGAATAGCCTCGGTTATTTTCATTCGGTAACGACCACAACCAGTAAGCCAATCCGATTGGCATATACATCGCTGTCACAACCAATAGGCTGGAGAGCGCATGCATCTCGGTCGTGTAGTAATGGTAATAAAACGGAATGAAATTCAGTTCTGGAATGCGCCCTAAAGCGGATTCCAAATTCAAGTAGTCGCCCGTGAACCAGGCATTGGCACTCATCAACAAAAGTAAATATGGGGCGACCAGCCATCCCACACTGGTTCTCGAGTAAGGAACCAAGGTCTTCGAATCGAACTTGCTCAAATGAATATAGGCTGCGGCTCCCAATGCCATGCCCAAGCCTCGTGTCAAAACGGAGATTCCCTGGCTGACACCTGAAGCAATAAAAAACTGAGCCGCTTCGACGACGAAACCTAAAAACAGACCGATTAGAAAAGCGCGAGCGATGCTGTAACCCTGCCTGGAAATCGACATTGCCAGCAGCAGTCCTAGTGGTATGACCGCTGTAATTTCTGCGACGAGCTTGAAGCCGCAATGCAAGTGACTGCTGCATTCGGATTGCGCCATCAGGGGATTAAAGAGACCTGACTGAGCTTTCTCAGAAAATTCCTGCATGCTGACCAAAAAATCGTAGGGGAAAAGCGCGAGTGCAAGATACCCAGCAACATAAAGCAGGGCCAAGGCGCGACTGGCATTCGGCCCGCCCGCGAAAACTTTTCTCCATAAACCAGCGATGCGATTGCCAAATCCATACCAGAGAACAACGCCGATCGCGCTTCCCGCCACTTCGGCGATGATGTCATTCAGCGAAACGGTACGCGGGGGGAAAAATAACTGGGTGAACTCGATAGCGATAGCCAGCAAAGACCCAAAACCAAAAACGGGAATCCAACTGAGCAAACGCAATCCCGCATGACGCCTCGGCCAGATGATGCCTTGCCAGAGAAACGTCAGTGGAACATACAGAACAATATTGGCTACCCAGTCAGCGCGTGCGTCGATACCCAATTCAAGATAAGGCGTCTGGGCAAACCGTTCTAAAGCCTCGTGCCAAGGTAGGGGCTTGAAATCCAGGGGAACCAGGCTACCGTAGATGACGAAGACCGTATACAAAAGTGCCAGTGGCAGCCAGAACCTTGGCAATAAAGAAAACGAGGCTGTCGCAGGGCGTGCAAGTGGCATGAAACTTGTAAGTCAATAAGAGATAAGTCGGGATAATGCAGTCATGTGTTCAAATTTTCGACACATTTTTTGGACTTGGCAACTATAAACGAAGGAGGAGTGGCGCAGATAGCCCGTGATAAACTGAAAATTGACAGTTTATGGCATCTCCGTTCAGGTGGAATTTCTGTCAGTAATTCCGACAGGGCGAGGCTGCCACTCTCCTAAGATATACCCTTTCTGTACTCCTCGAAATTTGGAATCGACTTATCTCATTTGAAAGGTAAAGCAATGAAACCCTCAATCATCGCCGCTGCTATTGCATTGATTAGTATTACAGGTCAGGCCTCAGCCGCATGCAGCGGAAATAGTCTGAATCAAACCCAACTCGGAAACTTATTGACCGGCAATACTGTTTGCGTTCCAGCGGTAATGGTCGACCCAATGACCTGGCAGGAATTGCATGTAGCAGGTGGTGCCCTGGTTGACTATAAGAGAGGCCCTGGGCATGCGGTCGATCCATCCGAACAAGTCGGCACTTGGAGCATTTCCGGTACTGGCAACAATGCTACCGTCATCCACAATTACGGAACTGGTGGCTCATACCAATATACCGTCTATCCAAATGGGGCAAATTACAGTTTCTGTAGTGCCGGTCCTGAAATTGTTGCCCGAGTCAAAACGGGTGGCGGGGCCTGTTGAAACCGCTTGTCTAATTAGGGAAGCGCATTGATTTCAGTGCGCCTCTTCCCAGTTCATCCCCTGACCAACTTCGGCCTCAAGCGGGACAGATAACTGCGCTACTCCACTCATCAGTCGCGGCAAACGTTCACGGATCAGTTGAGTTTCTTCCTCGACCACTTCCAGCACCAATTCGTCATGCACTTGCATGATCATCTTAGTCTTAAGCTGGTCACGTTCCAGCCAGTCTTGTACCGCAATCATGGATAGTTTGATCAAGTCGGCTGCAGTGCCTTGCATGGGTGCATTAATAGCGGCGCGCTCTGCAGCTTGACGACGCGGGCCGTTCGGGCTGTTGATTTCTGCGAGCCATAGGCGTCGGCCGAATACCGTTTCGACGTAACCTTTTTCCTTGGCTTGCACACGCGTTTCCTGCATGTAACGCGCGACACCGGGATAGCGCATGAAATAACGGTCGATATAGTTCTTGGCAGCTTCGCGTTCGATGCCAAGATTGGATGCCAGGCCGAAGGCACTCATGCCATAGATCAGACCGAAGTTGATGACCTTGGCATAGCGCCGTTGCTCGTTGCTCACTTCAATTGGCGTCACGCAAAAAATTTCTGCGGCGGTTGCACGGTGAATATCTTCGCCCCGAGCAAACGCCCCCGTCAGCGCTTCATCACCGGAAATATGTGCCATGATCCGCAACTCGATCTGGGAATAATCGGCCGACATGATGATCGAACCTGGTGACGCAATGAAGGCTTCCCGAATACGCCGCCCTTCTGCAGTCCGGATCGGGATGTTCTGCAAATTGGGATCGTTCGAGGCAAGTCGCCCCGTGACTGCAACGGCCTGAGCATAGTTAGTATGCACGCGTCCAGTTGAAGCGTTGACCATTTTGGGCAGCTTGTCGGTATAGGTCGATTTCAGTTTGGACAGACTGCGATAGTCGAGCAATATTTTCGGCAAAGGAAAATCTTCGGCCAGCTTTGCCAGCACTTCTTCATCTGTAGAAGGTGCTCCACTGGCGGTCTTTTTGACGACCGGTAGCTTGAGTTTGTCGAACAGAATTTCACCGAGTTGCTTGGGTGAACTCAGATTGAAAGGCTGACCGGCAGCTTCAATGGCGCGAGTTTCCAGTTCCAGCATGCGCTCGCCCAATTCCCGGCTCTGCTTGTTCAGCAGATCGCTATCGATCAATACACCATTACGCTCTATTTTTTGCAGGACAACCGAAGTTGGCAGCTCAATCGTTTCATAAATGGTCTTGAGCTTTTCATCGTGGTCAATCTGAGGAAACAGTTGCTGATGCACGCGCAGTGTGATGTCGGCATCTTCCGCCGCATACTCAGTCGCTCGTTCGATCGGCACCTGGTCAAAACAGATTTGATTGGCACCCTTGCCGCATACATCCTCGAAACTCAACAGACCGTCCAGATTCAAGTGCCGCCGCGCCAGATCTTCCAGGCCATGATTGCGATGCGATTCGATCACATAAGACTGGAGCAAGGTGTCATGCGCGATTCCGGTTAAATGAATGCCGTGGTTCTGCAGCACATGCGTGTCGTACTTCAGATTCTGTCCCACTTTTTTTCGTTCCGGGTTTTCCAACCAGGGCTTGAGTTTGGCCAGGACTGTATCAATATCCAATTGTTGAATATTCTGATCAATGACACGATGACTCAGAGGTAAATAGGCCGCCTTGCCCGCCTCGACACTGAACGACATCCCAACCAAACGAGCCTCCATCGGATTCAGTGAAGTTGTCTCGGTATCCAGGGCGGTCAAGCTTGCAGCTTCAATTTTCGCCAGCCACTCATCCAGTTGTTGCCAAGTGAGAATGGCTTCATAGTGTTTCTCATCGGGCGCGGTTGGGAATTCGATGTCAGCCTGGGTTGCGGCAACTGGTCGTGGCGGTTCTGCACCGACTCGGCTTCCAGACGAAGGCGCTGGTTCACCACCGACTTCTTTGAGCCAGGTACGGAAGCCATATTGCTCGAACAACGCTTTGAGTCGTTCGTTATTTTCTGCACGATGCGACAAGCTTTTTTCGAGCGATTCAAAATGGGGCTGTAGATCGCAATCCGTCTTGACGGTAACCAGCCGCTTGCCAGTAGGCAGCCAATCCAGTGCCTTGCGCAGATTTTCGCCAACGACCCCCTTGATCTCGCCTGCGTGCGCAATGACTTCTTCGAGTGAGCCGTATTGCTCCAGCCATTTCACTGCCGTTTTGGGTCCGACTTTTTCAACGCCAGGAACGTTATCGACGGTATCGCCCACCAGCGTCAGGTAATCGACGATGCGTTCAGGGAGAACACCAAACTTGTTTTGCACGCCCGCCACGTCAAGACGTTCCGGTTTGCCACCATAAGCAGTCATGGTGTTGATCAGCGTCACCTGATCATTGACCAATTGAGCAAGGTCTTTGTCACCGGTCGATATAACGGTCTGCAACCCTGCAGCTTTGGCCTGAACGGCTAATGTGCCGATCACGTCATCCGCCTCGATCCCTTCGATCATCAGAATCGGCCAGCCCAACGCCGCCACGATTGCGTGAATCGGTTCAATCTGTCGCGTCAGATCGTCCGGCATCGCGGTACGGTTGGCCTTGTATTCCGGGTACCAATCGTCACGAAAGGTCTTGCCCTTCGCGTCAAACACGCAGGCGCTATACTGTGCAGGAATGTCTTGTTGCAGGCGGCGCAACATGGCGACGATGCCATAGATTGCCCCGGTCGGTTCACCCGCTTTGTTGCGTAAATCCGGCAAGGCATGGAAGGCCCGGTACAGATAGCTTGAGCCATCGACCAACAGCAAAGTTGACATAGATGAGTAATCCAGATGAGTGAGCCGAATGCTCCGAAAATGCTTTTCAAACAGGTGAGCAGCCTGCGCGAGATGGGCCGTACCCGCAGTAAACTGTGGAGCGGCGCCCAGTTCGACGAGCGCACCACAGCCACAAAGGCGCGCGAGTCCTGGCATGTGCTCGGAATTATGTCAGAGTTCATCGAGGCTTCTGAGCGACTGGCTGGTGTGCGCCCCGCAGTGAGCATCTTCGGTAGCGCTCGCATCAAGGAAGACCATCCCGCTTATGCTCAGACGGAACAGATCGCCCGGCTGCTTTCGGATGCAGGCTTTGCCGTCATTTCTGGTGGTGGCCCCGGTTTGATGGAGGCCGCCAGCAAAGGTGCGTATGCCGGCAAATCGCCCAGCATCGGACTCAACATCGAGTTGCCATTTGAACAGGATGGCGGCAATCCTTATCAGAACATTCATCTGCGTTTTCGCCACTTTTTTTCACGCAAGGTGGCCTTCGTCAAATATGCCGCCGCCTATGTGGTCATGCCCGGTGGCTACGGCACTCTGGATGAACTCAGTGAAGCATTGACCCTGATCCAGACAGGTAAAACGCGCCATATGCCCATTATTCTGGTCGGTAGCGCTTTCTGGAGCGGATTGATCGAATGGATGAAACAGCAACCTTTGCAGCATGGCTTGATCAAGCGCGAAGACCTTGACCTCATGCAGATCATCGACGAACCGCAAGCCGTCGTCGATGCCATTTTCAATTTCTACGAGCAACGTGGCTTTACCCCGACCGGCCCGGAACTCGAAGAAATGCTTTATTTATAAGGATATGCTGATTAAAGATTGTCGTTCCCGCGCAGGCGGGAACCTAGTGACGTTAGAGCCCCTGGATTCCCGCCAGAGCGGGAATGACACTGAAGAGGTTTTTAACCGGAATGGATATGAATACGATTATGAGTAGTAAAAAATTTGCAACGCCCTCACTATTGGTACAAATGCTGATTGCAACTGGTATTGCACTTATTGCTGTACCTACACTGGCTCAAAAACCCTCCCAAGAACCACCCAAACTCGAAGCGCTTCCCGATGCGCCGCCGCCTCCGCCAGGGGGCAGCAATATTGAAGACGCAAGCCAGCCGACCGTGACCATCCGGCAAGAAGGCAACAACAAGATCGAAGAGTTTCGCATTAACGGCCGTCACTATGCGACGCGCGTTACGCCCAAAGTGGGCAAGCCGTATCTGCTCGTCGACCCCGATGGCAAGGGCCGCATGAATCCGGTCGACGATATTCCCGCGCGACTGCGTCCGCCTCAATGGACGTTGTTCCAGTTCTGATGCAACCCTGGAGTCGTTAGGCTTTTCGATCCCACCCATTTCCAGTCAACGCCTTTTCCCCTTTCATTTTCCCCTTTCATCATGGCAGTCTTTACACCGGTCGAGCCCGATCAACTCGAACACTGGTTGCAACATTACGATCTGGGCACTGTGCTCCAGTTTCGCGGCATTTCATCGGGCATCGAGAACAGCAATTTTTTCCTGACCATGCAGGATGAAAAGGGAAAGCATGAATATGTGCTGACCTTGTTCGAACGTTTGACTGCCGAGCAATTGCCGTTCTATCTCGAGTTGATGCACCACCTGGCTGATCGCGGCATCGCCTGCCCGGCACCGCTGTTTAATCGCAACGGCCAGATGCTGGAACACCTCAATGGCAAACCCGCCGCCATCGTCACACGTTTGCCCGGGCACTCGGTCACCCAACCTTCTGCCGCGCATTGTGCCGCGGTAGGCAAGGAACTGGCTCGAATGCATCTTGCCGGTACCGGCTTCAACCTGGACCAGCCCAACCTGCGGGGTCTGGATTGGTGGCAAACCACAGCTCCGGTGGTGCTGCCCTATCTGAATCCGGATCAGGCAGCGCTGCTCACCAGTGAAGTCGAATATCAAACGGAAATGAGTCGGCAACATGGAGGCGAGTTGCCGTGGGGACCGATCCATGCTGATTTGTTTCGTGACAATGTTTTGTTTGAGGGCAGCGAAGAACAACCGATACTGGGTGGGCTGATCGATTTCTATTTCGCCGGCTGCGACATCTGGCTGTTTGATGTAGCGGTGTGCATCAATGACTGGTGTATCGACCTCAAAACCGGAGCGATTGATGGCGCCCGTTACCAGTCCCTGCTACAAGCCTATGCCGCAGTGCGCTCATTTACCGAACCTGAAAAATCCGCTTGGCCGACCATGCTGCGTGCAGCCGCCCTGCGTTTCTGGCTGTCACGGCTATGGGATTTTCATCTTCCGCGTCCGGCTGAAATGCTGACCCCGCACGACCCCACGCATTTCGAACGCATTCTGCGTTTGCGCCGCTCCGACTCAGAACCTCACCCATTGTCATGAACGAATTTCCAGAAAAACCGGAATCGGCGGATACGCAAGCGCCGGAGTTACCCCCGGACTCACGCCCAGAGTCAAGCCCCGAGTCACGTCTGCAGGCGCGTACGCTCAAAGCGCGTGCGGGCTGGACCTGGGTGGGCCAAGGCTGGCGCCTGTTCCGCATGCAACCGATGACCATCATGGGCATCTTGTCTTTGTACATGCTCGCTCTGCTGCTGGTCAGTACCTTGCTCAATCTTTTCGGACAAGGACTAAGCAGTGTTTTCTCCCCCGGCTTTGCGCACATGATCACGGGTCTGGGGGCAGCTGTTTTTGCGGCGACCGTTCCCGGCGTAACGGCGGGCTTCATGGACGTTTGCAAAAACGTTCAATTGAAGCGGCCGATTCATTTCGGCATGCTCATCAAGCCGTTTAAATCCGGCACCACCATCCGTAACCGGCTTTGGATACTCGGAGCCATTCAGGTCATCGCCTTGTTTCTTGTCCTGGCCATTACGCCTGACGTTCAACTTTCTTCTGCGCCCGTTGAAACCAAACAAAGCATCAGCTCCAAAACGGTTCAGACGCCGCAGCAAGCAGCGGCCCCCGCAAAAGGTGCAAATCCTGGAAGTCCTCAGGCAATCGAGCTGTCGATGGAAGACCGGCAAAAAATTCTGGTCGCCTATTTGTGGCAACTCATTCTTTATATGCCGTTTACATTGATTCTTTGGTATGCCCCCATGCTAGTGTATTGGCATGGTTGCGGCGTCATCAAGGCGATGTTTTTCAGCACCGCAGCAATCTGGCGTAACCGGGCTGCATTCACCATGTATGGCTTGGGCATGGCCCTGGTCATTTTTCTTGCCGCCAATGTCATGGGTTTGATTGTGATTATGGTCGGGGCCATTTTTCAAATCGGCCCGGGATCAATGGCCGTGCTTGCGCCGCTGGTCATTGCCATGTTTACCTGGGCCTACTGCACCATCTATTTCAGCTACACCACGGTGTTTGGTCCTGACGCTGTTCTCACCTCACGCTGACGGCAGAATGAATCCGGGCTGCTAAAATAAAAAAATGTTGAGCAAGCGCATCAAAAAAATTACCGCCGGAATTGCCATGTTTGCAATTCTTCTGGCGTCGCTTGCGCCATCGATCTCGCATGCCCTTGCCGCTGCCCACGGCAATTCGGAAGTCTGGGTGGAAATTTGCAGCGCGACCGGTTCGCGCATGGTCAAACTGGATGCCAATGACTTTGGTAATCCCACCCAACACGAGCCCGCAGCCACACACGTTGCAAACTGCCTTTACTGTCTGACCCATGTCGATTCATTAGGGCCACTTCCGGAAACACGCATCGTGATTCCGGTTTTCAGTCTTGAGACCGATCTTCCTTCGCTCTACTTCAACTCCCCGCGCCCACTGTTCATTTGGGCCAAAGGGCAGCCCCGCGCTCCACCTGTTTTCTCCTGATCGATACCACCGGAAGCACTCGCTTTGAGGCGAGCTTCGGATCATTCCGTTCGCATGCCATGCAGCGAACGCATTCGTTCCAATCAGAAGAGAAACAAGATGAAATTTGCATATCAAACTTTGGCCGGTGCCGTTCTGGCCAGCCTGGCATCCAATGTTTTTGCCCAGACAAGCGTTCAAACAAACCACTCCGATGATTTACAAACCGTTGCCGAAGCGCCGATCCGCAGGCTCGGCACGATCACCGTAACTGGCGGCCAGCCGACCTCTTTGCCTACGGTCATTCCAACGACGATGGAAGGCATCACGCGCGAACAAATCGAAAACAGCATCAACGCGACCGACAGTGAAGACGCGTTGAAGTACTTCCCCAGCCTGTTGGTGCGCAAACGCTATATCGGCGATTACAACCACGCCATACTTTCGAGCCGGGCATCAGGCACCGGCAACAGCGCGCGCTCGGCGGTCTATGCCGACGGCATTCTGCTCTCCAATTATCTGGGTAACGGGGTCGGCGGCTTGAGCTTTCCGCCGCGGTGGGGTTTGGTCACCCCGGAAGAAATCGAGCGCGTCGATGTCATGTACGGTCCCTTTTCGGCAGCTTATCCCGGCAACTCGGTCGGCGCTGTGGTGGACTATGTAACCCGCATGCCGACCCGATTCGAGGCGCACGTCAAAGTTGGTTACGTGTCGCAACCCTTCGCGCTTTACAACACCAATACGACCTATCACGCCTGGCAGACCAGTGCGTCGGTCGGCGACAAGGCAGGCGACTGGTCCTGGTTTATCAATGTCAACCATACAGATAGTCATGGTCAACCGCTGACCTTCGCAACGCGACTTGTGAGTACAGGTGCGGTCAGCGCCGCGGGAACGGCCGTGACCGGCGCGGTGCTGGACAAGAACAACGCCAATGCCCCTTGGTATGACCTGGGCAGTGGCACCGAATATCACACCCGGCAGGATCACTTCAAGATCAAGCTTGCCTATGATTTTTCACCGACCCTCCGTGCGAGCTATGTACTGGGCCTGTGGCAGAACAAATCAGAGGGACGCCCGGTTTCGTATTTGCGCAATGCAGCCGGTCAACCTGTGTACAGCGGTGTGATCAATATCAACGGCCAAAGCTTTGCTGCGCTGACCGGCGGAGATTTTGCATTGACCAATGAAGACCTGAGCCACGTCATGCAGGGACTCTCGATCAAGAGCCACACCAACGGTAGCTGGGATTGGGAAGCCGCTGCCAGTCTCTACGATTACAGCAAAGATCAGAAGCGTCAGAACAGTGCCGCCAATACCTTACCTAGCGCAATCAACGGCGGCTCAGGCACGATTGCCGATGGTAATGGGACCGGCTGGAATACATTGGCACTCAAAGGCGTATGGCGGCCAGAGG
>JANYFL010000045.1 GCA_025362735.1 Betaproteobacteria bacterium
AGAATGGCGCGGCCATCACCCAATTGTCCGGCCCAGACGCCGAACTGGTGGCCGGAGTAGACGGCGGCGAGCGGGTCGGAGTTTGGCAGGAGTTCGTTGCCGGTAAAGGCCTCGACCATTGCTGGTGTGGCCAAGGTTGCTTTATCAAGGCCAATCAATGCCGCTGCAGCAGGGCTGATGCCAACGCTATAGGGAGCGGAGAGAGGTGTTGGTTGGAGACGTGTGTAAAACGTGGGAGGCAGGATGGCGAAGCGGTTTTCAAACTTCAACAAGTTTGCTTGCGTTTGAACAGATTCAGCAGGAAGGTACGAAGGATTCATTGGATCATTGTAGCGATCTAAGTTGAAGCGAGAACTGACACTGAGACTAAAATACCGGACTTTGACGATGATCTTTTAGAATTCTCCCATGACCGAAACGATCCCAGATCATTTGTCTGCACCCTTGGCAGGCATTGTCTTCATCGAGAATATGGGCGTTCAGTTTGTTGATGCCTCCAACGGTCACGGGCGCGTGAAACTCGAGCTTGAGCCGCGGCATCTGAATAGTTGGGGTGTCGTGCACGGCGGTGTCATCATGAGCTTGCTGGATGTGGTGATGTCGCTGGCAGGTCGCACGCTTGCAACCGAAGCCAGAGCCGGTGTGACGGTGGATATGAATACCAGTTTCATTCAGCCTGGAGGCAGAACGGGCTGCCTGACGGCGATCGGCACGGCTTATCACCGCACGCGCACGATGGTGTTTTGTACGGGTGAAGTACGCGATGAACAGAACAATTTAATCGCCAAGTCCATGGGGACATTCAAGTATCTGAAGCGGCTTGAGGGCACGGCCAAGCATCTCAAGGCCTGATCGCCTTCACCACGTAAATAGAACAAAGCATGTCACTCAATCCACAAATTGCGGAAATTCTTGAACTGGTCAAGCGGGCCAATCGCCCGCCGCTCTGGGAGTACACGCCACAGGAAGCCCGCGAGGCTTATCGCAAGTCGTCAAAGGTGCTGGAGATTCCGGCTGCGAAGATGCACCGCCTCGAAGATTTCACGATTCCAACGCGCGACGGCTACCCGCTGCCTCTCAGACTATATGAGCCCAAACTGAGCCCGGAGCAAAGGGCGGGTTCAGGCGGACTGCAATTGCTGCTTTTTTTTCATGGGGGCGGCTTTACCATCGGCAGCATTGTGACCCACGATCATGTCTGCCGCATGTTTGCGCGTGACGCACACTGCCTGGTGATTTCGGTTGACTATCGGCTTGCACCGGAAGCGCCTTTCCCGGCGGCGGTGAACGACGCATGGGACGCCTTGCAATGGGTACTCGGCCATGCGCATGAGTTGAATATTGATTCCAACCGTATCGCCATCGGCGGTGACAGCGCAGGCGGCAATCTGGCCGCTGTGACCGCAATCCATGCGCGTGATAAGGCGGCAACGATGAACCACTGGTCGCCGGTGCTGCAACTGCTGATTTATCCACGAACCAGTTTGCGGACGGACCTGTCATCACACATCGCGCTTGCTGAGGGCTTTTTGCTGGAGGCCAAACTCATCGAGTGGTTCTTTCAGCAGTACGTGGCGGCGGGAACGGTACTGGATGACTGGCGACTGGCTCCGCTGGATGGCGCAACCACTATGGGTAAAAAGGTCGATCACGCCGGAGTGGCTCCAGCCTGCATCGTCGTTGCGGGATACGACCCTTTACATGACGAAGGGGTGGCCTACGCAGAGCGTTTGCAGACTGCGGGAGTCAAGGCTCAACTCCTGGACTATCCCGGCCTGATCCATGGCTTCCTTAACTTTGGCGGTTACGTGCCGCAGGTACGCGAGGTACATCAAGTCATGGCAGATGCACTAAAAATTGCATTTAGTAGTCATTAAAACAATAATTTATTAATAATTATTAAAGTCGATTCGTGGAGTGTTCTGCGACAAGATGCGGCTCTGATTCGCCGCGCAGTCTTTTGCATTGAGCAATCCATTCCTGAAGAACTGGAATGGGATAACATGGATGAAGCCAGCCAACATGCGGTTGCCTACGATGCTTCAGGTCAGCCGATTGGAACGGGACGCCTGTTACCGAATGCCTATATCGGGCGGATGGCTGTGCTTAAATCTCATCGGCAGATGGGTGCGGGCGGGGCGATACTTGAAAATCTGGTCAATACTCGGCGCACCCTGTTGCAATCGCACAACTTGCCTACAGTAGATACTTGGGTACGCTTACACGCTCAAGTGCACGTGGAAGGTTTTTACCGGCGACATGGTTTCGAGGCTAGCGGCCCCATTTTTATGGAAGCGGGCATCCCTCATGTGTTGATGGGCCGCGATTTGGCTTGAAATATGGTGGTATTCGGCGCACATTGTGCCGAGTCTGACAAGAAATGAAAAAATATGCCAAAACAGGCATGTTGCTTAGCACAATGATAGATATAAGCTTATTACAATTATGTGTAATAAGCTTATGATTATTAAAATATATGTTTGATTGATCCAACTTGAAAAAGTAGTTGGTGCGACGCACAATGTTAATATAAATTCCATTCAATTCAAGTGAGATCATCATCGAGATTTATCAATTACGCACTTTCGTGACCGTTGCTGAGTTAGGTCAGCTGACGCGCGCCGGTGAGGCCCTGCATATCAGCCAGCCTGCTGTGACTGCGCAGATCAAGGCTCTGGAAGATGAATTCCAGGTCAGCCTGTTTGAGCGCACGTCCAGCGGAATGGTGCTGACCAAGGCGGGTCACAGGCTATTGCTGCGTGCGGAAGAAGTCCTGCGTGCAGTGCAAAAACTGAAGAATGAGAGCAAGGCTTTGCTGGGTGAAGTTGCTGGCAAGGTCGGCGTTGGAACCTTGAGTTCACCGGATGTTATTCGGCTCGGCGATTTCCTGAGCACGATGGTGGAACGCTATCCGCTCGTCGAGCTGGAATTGCATCACCAGGTCTCCGGTATGGCGGCCGAGCATGTGCGTGATGGCACCCTTGACGCCAGCTTTTACTACGGCGACATGAATCATCCCAGTCTGCAAGGAATCCCTTTGCGTGACATGGTTTATCGCGTCACCGCACCAGTTTCGTGGCGTGACAAGGTGGAAGATGCCAGTTGGTCGGATATCGCGGCTTTACCCTGGATTCTGGCGCCGTCGATCAGTACCCACAATAGTTTGCTGCGCGGATTCTTTGCCGAGCAGGGCGTCGAGCCAACCAAAGTGGTTGAGGCCGATCACGAATCGGTCATTAACAGCCTGATTGTTTCAGGTGTTGGTATTAGTCTGATGCTGGAAGAGCAGGCTCTCGCCGCTGTAGAGGAGGGCGATGTCGTCATCTGGGGTGAAGCACGTCTCAGCACCAAACTCTGGTTTATTCACTCGGCTGAGCGAGCGCAGGATCCCGTCATTCGAGCTTTGCTCGAAATTATTCGTGAGACCTGGAATCTGGAAGGGGACGATGCTGCTGCAGCCATCCGGATCGTGCGTCAGGCTAGTGGCAAGCCCTTGATCGGGACGAACGACAGAAGCAAAAAAGGGAAGGTGACATACCGACCAGTAGAGATGAGTTAATCATCGAGTCGGTTCACGCCGTGGCTGACAGCACGCGGCCAATCAGGAATAACAGGCCAAGCGTTCTGAGCCACGCGTTAGATTAGCCGGTTCAGCTGCGTGTAGATTGCTTCGTGGAAGCAATTTGATCAGCTTGCTGCGCCAGATGGTCATAGCTTGATCCGCTATTTTGCGGCAGCGGATGCATCGGTGCAGTTTCAACAAACAACAAAGTTGCAGAAATAATGGCCGAGATAGCGCCAATAGAAATGCGTTCGATAGTATTCATAATCCAATCTCCCATTAAGGGTAATTACAGCTCGTGGCTGACAGGACGCGGCCAATTAGGAATAACAGGCCAAGCGTTCTGAGCCACGTGTTACCACATCAGTCAATCAGCTACGTGCAGACTGGTGAGTCGAAGCAATTTGCTTGGATCCGACAGGATCGGCTTGCTTGACCAGATTGTCATAGCTTGATCCGCTGTTTTGCGGCAGAGGCTGCATCGGTGCAGTTTCAACAAACAACAAAGTTGCAGAAATAATGGCCGAGATAGCGCCAATCGTGATGCGTTCGATAGTATTCATAATCCAATCTCCCATTAAGGGTAATTACAGCTAAATAAACTCCAAGTTACGGCGGCCTTTTATGGCCGTGCGACACAAAAACTGCTGCAACGCACAATGACAGAATAAGATCGCCCGTTCGCTTTTTCCAATCGTATGTTCAGATAATCGATATCAGTGGCAGTTATGGCCATTTACCTATGAAATACCCTTGTTTTTATTGGACAAAATAACAAAAATGCCAAGTTGACGAGATGTTTAGACGTTGTATCCGCACCAATTTGAGCGCAGCAATATGGTGCGCCGCACTATATTGGATGGATTTGCAGACTGGTTTTTTTGCAAAACGGTTGGACTACAGAGGAGTGGTACGCGGGCTGGAAGCTCTTTCTGGGTAGACCGAACGCGAGCAATCCGTCTGGTTGGATGCGCCCAGTCACGAGTCCGGATTCGGAATCCGGTGCTTTCAGCGGAAGGGATTGCGGTGCCTTAGCACCAAAACATCAGTGCAGTTTGACGTGCGGCTCAGTGCGGCGCGTAATCATGCGCGCCAGGGTTTCCAGGGCTACCTTGGGAAAGCCATGCAGGGCCAGTTCGTGCATCTTGTAAAGGGACAGATACATCATGCGGGCGAATGTTCCTTCGATCATCAGACTGCCACCGATCAACCCGCCCATCATGTTGCCGACCGTACTGAATTCTCCCAACGAGACGAGAGAGCCAAAGTCGCGATAGCGATAGTCCTTTAAGGCTTTGCCAGCCAGCCGTCGTTTGATCTGCGCAAACATATGCGATGCCTGTTGATGTGCGGCTTGTGCCCGAGGTGGCACGAAAACTTCCTTGCCACCGGTTGATGCTTGTGGCCAGGGACAGGCGGCACAGTCTCCCATCGCGAAGATATTGTCATCGCGTGTCGTTTGCAGCGTTGGCTTGACCAATAATTGATTAATGCGATTGGTTTCCAGTTGGGCGATATCTTTTAAAAAATCCGGTGCCTTCACGCCGGCAGCCCAGACCACCAGTTCGGCAGGGATGACGCGATCATCGGCAAGACGCACGCCATGCGGCAAGACTTCGGCAACTTTCGCCTGATTGTGAACCAGCACGCCCAAGTCGCGCAGCAGGCCTTCAGTGGCTTTTGAAAGACGCTCGGGCAGGGCGGGCAAGACCCGCTCTGCAGCTTCGATCAGATTCAACCGGATGTCGCGGTCTGGATTGATGCGATCCAGACCATAGGCCACGACCTCGCGGGTCGTACGATGCAGTTCAGCAGCCAGTTCCACGCCAGTTGCTCCCGCACCTATGATGGCCACCTGAAGCTGGTCTGGCTGTAAGGGCGTGCGTTGTGCATGCGCACGGATGCAAGCATTGACCAGACGGCGGTTGAAGCGTCGCGCATCCTGAACCGATTCCAGCCGCATTGCATATTCCTGAACGCCGGGTGTACCGAAATCATTGGTTTGACTGCCGACGGCCATGATCAGGGTGTCGTAGTGAAAGCGGCGTTGCGGTGTCACCTGTTCACCTTCTTCGTCGAAGAAAGCAGCGACCGTGACTTCCTGCTTCTCGCGATCCAGTCCGGTCATTTCGCCGATGCGGTAATGAAAATGATGCCAGTGTCCCTGCGCCAGAAAATCGACTTCATGTATGCCGATATCCATGCTGCCCGCCGCAATTTCGTGGAGTTTGGGCTTCCAGATATGCGAGCGCGTCTTGTCGATTAGGGTAATGTCGGCAAGGCCTTTTTTACCGAGCTTGTTGCCCAGCGTGGTGGCCAGTTCCAAGCCGCCAGCACCGCCACCGACGATGATGATCTTATGCAATTTTGAAGAAGCGGATGGGGATGCAGCTGCTTTTGTTGCGCACATGTTTGCCCTTTACGGTGAGCACTCGGATTCTGGAACTGTTTTACAAATTAGTCGATATTGTGCATTTAAATATACCGAAAGACAGATGAGAACGTCTTCGCGTATTGTTCGGATCATGGTCTAAATGCAGTCAACGATCCGAACATGATTCTCATTCTTTACGCCCACCCGTATCCTCAATATTCCCGCGCTTGCAAGGCCTTGCTGGACGGTGCACTCAGTCTTCCCGAGATCGAAGTGCGTTCACTTTACGATCTGTATCCCGATTTCGATATTGACGTGAAGGCCGAACAAGCGGCATTGGCACAAGCCGATCTGATCATCTGGTTGCATCCTTTGCATTGGTATAGCGTGCCCGCGCTGCTGAAACACTGGTTCGATGTGGTGCTGTTACGTGGCTGGGCGTATGGAGAAAACGGGACGGCTTTGCAAGGCAAGCAATGTCTCTGGGCCGCGGTAACCGGTGGTGATGAAGAGGCCTACTCGGCTGAAGGTCTGCATCAACTGCCATTCACCGACTTTGTTGCGCCGGTCATGCAAACGGCACGCTACTGCGGCATGCAATGGCAAGAGCCATTCATTCTGCATGGTTCTCATCAAGTTACAGATCAAGAACTACAAAGTCGCGCAGACGCGTTGCGTACCCGGCTGATTCAATGGACGAGCGGAGCAAGCCACAACAAGGAGGCTTCCTGATGTTGATCGATGCTTTGATCTATCTCACCGCAACGGTGATCTGTATCCCGATTGCCAAGCGCCTCGGCTTAGGTGCAGTGCTCGGTTATCTGATCGCAGGTGCAGCCATTGGCCCGTGGGGTTTGAAGCTGGTGGAAGACGTCGAGTCCATCATGCACTTCTCCGAATTCGGTGTCGTGCTGATGTTGTTCATCATAGGATTAGAACTCGAACCCAAACGACTGCTGACCATGCGACGCAGTGTTTTTGGTGGAGGCGCGCTGCAGCTTGGATTGTGTGGTGCTGTCCTCGCTGGTGGCGCATTGTTGCTCGGCATGAGCTGGAAGACTGCACTCGTGGCGGGTCTGGCAATGGCCCTGTCCTCAACCGCGATTGCTGTTTCGACCATGAAGGAGCGCAACTTCCTGCCGACACCCACAGGTCAGTCCGGTTTTTCGATTTTGCTGTTTCAGGACATCGCTGCGATTCCTTTGCTGGCCATCATTCCACTGATCGGCATCACCACAGTTGAAAATGCCGATCCCGGCTGGCAGAGCGTGCTGAAGGCATTCGGTGCGATTGCTGTTGTGATCGTCGGCGGCCTTTATCTCAACCGGCCGTTATTGCGCATCATTGCACTGACCGATTTGCGCGAAGTCTTCACCGCCTTTGCACTGATGCTGGTCATCGGCATTGCCCAACTGATGACCTTTGCCGGATTGTCGATGGGACTCGGCGCTTTTCTCGCCGGTGTCTTGCTGGCGAGTTCCGAATATCGCCACGCCCTCGAAACGGACATTGAACCGTTCAAAGGCCTCTTGCTCGGCTTGTTTTTTATGTCGGTTGGCATGGCTATTGACTTCGGTTTGCTGCGTAGTCAACCGGCCACCGTCGCTCTTCTTTTAGTCGGATTTCTGACCCTCAAATTGTTGATGCTCTGGATTACCGCAAGTTTGATCGGCGTAACGAGTCGTCAGCGTTGGCTGTTCGCCATCCTGCTCTCGCAAGGTGGCGAGTTTGCCTTTGTGGTGTTTAGCGCCGCCCAGCTCGCAGGCATTCTCAGTTCCGAATGGGGATCTTTGTTGACGATGGCAGTTGCCTTGTCGATGGCGACCACGCCACTGTTGCTGATGCTGCATGACTGGTGGATGGCGCGAATCGAATGCAAGGACAAAAAGGGTGATGAAGCCGATGTCATTGATGAGAGCGCACCAGTCATCATTGCCGGTTTTGGCCGCTTTGGTCAGATCATCGGACGTCTCTTGCTGGCCAATCGCGTACGTGCCGTCGTGCTGGATCACGATCCCGACCAGATCGAATCGTTGCGCCGCTTCGGCTACAAAGTGTTTTATGGCGATGCCACCCGGCTTGACTTGCTGCGCGCTGCCGGAGCCGCCAACGCAAAGCTACTCATCAATGCGATCGACGATATTGATGACAGCCTGGCACTGACCGACTTGGTACGTGAAAATTTCCCCAGTCTCAAAATCATCGCCCGCGCGCGCAATGTGAGCCACTACATTGAACTGCGCGCACGCGGCGTTGAAATTGTTCAGCGCGAAACCTTCGAGTCCGCGCTGCGCACCGGACGTTATGCGCTCGAGGCCCTCGGCTTCGATCCTTTCCGCGCCCGCGACATGGCCAATATTTTCCGCCGTCACAATGTGGCTATCACTGAATCGCTAATTGACCACTTCAAGGACGAAGACCGGCTTGTCTCTGCTGCGAAAGCCGGGCGCGACGAACTCGAAGAACAGATTGCGCGGGATCGCCAGCAGTTTGAAGAAGAATATTCTTCAAAATGCTGGAACTAGAAAAGAGTTTCAATTTTCCGTTCGTCCTGAGTGCCGCACAAAGTGCGGTGTATCGAAGGCTGAACGGAAAACCAACGAATCAGAGCAATGCCTTTTGGTATCCGCCCGGACACAGATCATTTACCTTTGTCCGAGCCTCCGCCATAGCCACCCACAAGCCTCAGTAGAAACTTCAGGGAAACTCAGGCATCGCCGGTTCCATGCCTCGGTCCACCGCTTCGGGATGCGATCTTTCAAGCAAGTCGCGTACTTCTTCCCGTCGGCCACGCGGCGTATCCACCATCAGCAAAATCTTGCCCTCATTCAATGCAGGTTCGAATTGTTTGAGTCGGCTGTTGGGAATCGACGCGCCGATCATGCTGGCCGCCCAGGCACCAATGATTGCACCAATGATCGGCAGCGCAATGCTGACAACGTGCGGTGAAACGGCCCCGTTCAGGTAATACACAGCAACCAGCGCGATACCGATACCGCAGGCTGTACCGACCATCAGTCCCATTTCGGCACCGTGAACAATGTCAGAGGTTTGAAAAAGGTTCGCTTCGTGCAAGCCGGTGAGTTCAATTCCAGGCTTGGCAAAAAAGTGCATATGCCGAGCCTCAATCTGCTCAACCAGCAGATCCCGCATCGTGGATCGGGCACTACGCACGTCAGGCAGAAGAAAATACAGGCGTGATCGCATGATGATTCTCGTTGGTGATTGACACACTATTGTTCTAGGTCAGAAATCACCAGAAACAAGGAAAAAATGCACCTGATTTCATGTGCGAATGCAAAAGCGAGGATGTCAGCTTTCCAGAAAATCCTGTCGGACTCACAGTCAAGCCTGTTGTTGTTTTGTTGATCAAAGTCCTACCGTGTTGTCGCTTAACTGACTACGGATTGATGTAAATCAAATCAGCCCGTTCGCGTGAAACATAAAATTTCTTCACGATCCGACAACAAGTGAAAGTGAGAAATTGAAATGAAAGCGAAATGGCTGGTACTTTGTTTTGCTGGCGCAGTTCTGTCACAAACTGCAATGGCTGACGATGCGCCCTGGCAGGTCCGTGTACGTGCTCTCAGAATGCAGGTCGACAACGGTAATTCTCCGAATGTCACGGGTGCCAAAGTCAGCATCAATGACAAGACCTTTCCTGAAATCGACTTTGCGTACAACTTCACCCGCAATATTTCTGCTGAACTGGTACTGACTTATCCGCAAAAGCATGATGTGTCATTGCAAGGCGTCAAGATTGGCAGCATCAAACATCTGCCGCCCACGTTGCTCGCTCAATATCAATTTTTGCCTGGAGAGAAATTCAATCCGTACGTCGGTGCCGGCGTGAACTACACCCGCTTCATGGATGCGAGTCTGCCCGCAGGCATTACGACCGATAGCAGCAGTGTTGGCGTCGCACTTCAGGTTGGCGCAGACATCGAGATTGCCAAGAATCTATATATCAACCTCGATTACAAGCACGTCAATATTGAAACCGATATCAAGGTCGCTGGTGCCAAGCTCACCAAACTGAAAGTTGATCCGGACCTGATCAGTATCGGTATTGGTTGGCGCTTCTAATCTGAATTACGAGTGACCGTTAAGTTAGCAGGATTTAGAAGTGCGTCTTTGGAACCGGTTCCAGTCACACCGATTTACTGCATTAACTGAAAATGGTATCGCTCTCAGCAAACGCGCTGCTCAGAATCAGGCGAAGCAATATCCCTTGCTCGTCTTCCTCCCACACCCGACCGTTGATCGTGAACTGTCGCCCACCGATGCGCAGCGCATCGTTTACCGCCGGAGCAACCGAGTGGCCATCCCAGAACGAAGGGATGTCAACGGCAAAACGGCGCAACCAGTGTTGATCATCCTGAGAAAATGTATAGACGATGCGAAGTGGGGACTGATCCATTAAATAACTCCTGAAGCTGGTGATGGCGTAGAACAATGATGAACGAAGACGGGTGGTGTTGTAAACGGAATATCGTTTTGAAGGAAGCAAAGGAATGCTGTTCTTCCATCTGGATTGAGAAATGTTAGCTACGCAAATTCACCACCTCCGCTCATCCTGAGTAGCCTGCGATTTTTGCAGGCGTATCGAAGGGTGGGTCGTAAGGCAACCATCGTAGTACTGCGGGCACTCATCCTTCGATACGGCGATGAAGCCGCCTACTCAGGATGAAGGGTGATTTTTAGCTGGTTCGTTTTTTAAATGCGGTTCTGGCACCGATTGCTCCGAGCAAAATAAAAAATGCAAAAGCAACTACAGCCAAAATCACTCGCCCAATCCGTACGCGCAATCGCCAAGTATCAAGGGTGTCATCGGACTCTCCGGCAACCTGGTAGAGGCCATTCTCTTTACAGACGGCCACCGCGTTCGAACAAAAATCAAAATCCTCAGGCTGTTGCGCGGCCTCCCATCGACAGCTTGGCACCTTCCGACTCTCCCCCACCAAACAATCCGCTAATCCTTGTTGTGCGGCTAGCGCATCTGCTTCTGATCGTTGCTCCATCTGCTCGCAAAACAGCAATGCGCCGCTTGATACGATCCCTACGACGATTGCCCCTGCTATTACTCGGCGCATTTTATTCAGCATAGTCTTGCTCAGAGTTGCATTATTTAAACCTTCAACGCCTTATACCGAATCCGCTTAGGCTTGGCTCCTTCCTCACCCAACCGCTTTTTCTTATCCGCTTCATACTCCTGATAGTTGCCATCAAAGAACGTCCACTTCGAATCGCCCTCTGCCGCGAGAATATGCGTGGCAATGCGGTCGAGGAACCAGCGGTCGTGGCTGATCACGAGGACGCTGCCGGGGAATTCGAGCAGGGCGTCTTCAAGGGCGCGCAAGGTTTCAACATCGAGGTCGTTGGAGGGCTCATCGAGCAGCAGGACATTGCCGCCTGCGAGCAAGGTCTTGGCGATATGAAGACGACCGCGTTCACCGCCGGACAAATTGCCGATGATTTTCTGCTGGTCGCCGCCCTTGAAGTTGAAGCGGCCCAGATAGGCGCGTGAAGACATTTCAAACTTGCCGACGGTGAGAATGTCGGCGCCTTGCGATACGTCGTCGAAGACGGTCTTCTTGTCGTCGAGCGAATCGCGCGACTGATCGACGAAAGCCATCTTGACAGTGGAGCCGATGACGACTTCGCCGCTGTCTGGTTTCTCTTTGCCGGTGATCATCTTGAACAACGTGGACTTGCCCGCGCCGTTGGGGCCGATGATGCCGACGATGGCACCGGCGGGAATCTTGAAGCTGAGATCGTCGATCAGCAGCCGGTCCCCGAAGGCCTTGCTGACATTCTTGAACTCGATCACTTCATTGCCTAGGCGCTCACCGACCGGGATGAAAATTTCCTTGGTCTCGTTGCGCTTTTGATATTCATGGCTGGACAGTTCTTCAAAGCGGGCGATCCGCGCTTTGCTCTTGGCCTGCCGCGCCTTGGGGTTCTGGCGCACCCATTCGAGTTCGGTCTTGAGCGCTTTCTGCCGCGCTGATTCGGTGGACTCTTCCTGCTTCAGCCGTTCACCCTTTTGGTCAAGCCAGCTTGAATAATTGCCTTTCCATGGAATGCCGTGGCCGCGGTCGAGTTCGAGTATCCATTCTGCAGCGTTGTCGAGGAAGTAGCGATCATGTGTGACGCCGACGACCGTGCCGGGGAAGCGTTGCAGGAACTGTTCGAGCCATTCGACTGATTCGGCATCGAGGTGGTTGGTTGGCTCATCGAGTAGCAGCATGTCGGGTTTGCTTAGCAGCAGTTTGCATAGCGCAACGCGGCGCTTTTCACCGCCGGATAGTGGGCCGATCTTGGCGTCCCAGGGCGGCAGGCGCAGCGCGTCGGCGGCGATTTCGAGTTGGTGTTCGGTGTCATCGCCAGCAGCGGCGATGATGGCTTCGTACTTGGCCTGTTCTTCGGCCAGCTTGTCGAAGTCGGCATCAGGCTCGGTATAGGCGGCATAGACGCGCTCCAGCGCAGCCTTGGCTTCCATCACTTCGCCCATTCCGGCTTCGACTTCCTCGCGCACGGTTTTTTCCGCATCCAGCTGCGGCTCCTGCGACAGGTAGCCAATCTTGATGTTGGGCATTGGCACGGCTTCGCCCTCGATGTCCTTGTCGATGCCCGCCATGATCTTGAGCAGGCTGGACTTGCCGGAACCGTTCAGACCCAGCACGCCGATCTTGGCGCCGGGGAAAAACGAGAGGGAAATATCCTTGAGGATGGTGCGCTTCGGCGGCACGATCTTGCCGACGCGGTTCATGGTGTAAACGTATTGAGCCATAGCCTGAAGTCCTGATGAAGAAAGCGGGAAAGGCGCAAGGATAACTGACAGCGAGAACAGACAGAAATGAGGGTGAAAACGGGCTTTGTTTGAGGCTTGGTTTTGAGGCAGGAGGGTGAAAATCAAGACTGTGGAAATTAACGCCTGTTTGAGTTGTACCCCGATTGTCCAGCTTCAATAAATTTTCCGTTCGTCCTGAGTGCCGCACGCAGTGCGATGTATCGAAGGATGAATAGAAAATCAGCACGAGATGCGTCGCGAGAGGAAGAATGTCACTTCGTGGTTATTCATCCTTCGATACGCCCTTTGGGCTACTCAGGACGAACGGGATTTTTTGTTGTTTGAGAGACAACCGGCATTTGTTTATGGCGCGTCGAAGTTTTATTTGTTAACTTATCTCTAACTGCTTATTTGTGGCACATTGATTGCATGACAAATAAGTGGAAGCCGGTTCGCCGGATGATCGGTTGAACCAGCACTCGTCGTTTGCGGATTCTTCTCACGGAGGCTGAAGCATGGGTACTGCGCTACAAACATCGAATATTTCGGTTGCGGCGTTCAAACAAGTCTACGCACAGGGCGATATTGAAACCGCCCTGTGCGATCTACCCGAAAGCGCCAACGACGCCTTGCGCTCCACCTACGAGAAAATGCTCAAGGCAGGCGGGCAACGTTTCTCCGTCAAGCCCTCATCTTTGCCTGAAATGGACAGTCTTTACGAAGAACTGCCCAATTTTGCCGAGCCTCTGGACGACATCAAGAAGCAGCTAGCGCTTTGCACCGAAACCGACGACCGTATGGAACTGACGCCGATGCTATTGCTCGGCGATCCGGGTATCGGCAAAACCCACTTTGCCAAACAACTTTCACGACTGTTGGGAACTGGCTTTGGTTTTGTGGCGATGAGTTCTTTGACCGCGGGTTGGGTACTTTCCGGTTCTTCATCCCAATGGAAAAACGCCAAGCCCGGTAAAGTTTTCGACACTTTGGTGCATGGGGATTACGCCAATCCGGTGATGGTGGTCGATGAAATCGACAAGGCCGGTGGTGACAGTCAGTACGATCCACTCGGTGCGTTGTACTCATTGCTCGAACACGATACGGCCACTTCTTTCATAGACGAATTTGCCGAAGTACCGATCGACGCGGGCGATATGGTTTGGGTGGCCACGGCCAATAAAGTTCAGCATATTCCCGACCCGATTCTCAACCGCATGAACGTGTATGAAATTCCGGCACCTGATTACGATGGGGCGTGCCGGATAGCCCAGAGCATTTATGCCGAAATTCGCAGCACACATGCCTGGGGCAATCGCTTTCCTGAAAGGCTCGGGGACGATCCACTCGACAAACTTTCGCGCCTGTCCCCACGCGAAATGCGCCGAATCATCCTGAATGGTTTCGGCAATGCGCGCCTGGCCCGGCGCGATGAAATTCGCGCTGATGATCTGGAACTCGAACGTAATCCCAAGAAGGCGCGGATCGGCTTTTAATTGAGTTCTGAGGTTTATGCTGCCTTGGTCGAGTAGACCAAGGCATTTTTTTAGGACAGCAAGCGGATCAATGCGTCTGGATGGATAGACCAGCCAATCAATCCAGACAAACCCATTGCGACTCCAAAGCAGGCGGGGATCAGCGCAGCGACATAAAGCAACCAGATATCAGTCAGCGCAGTGATCGCCAGCAAGGCGATGGCGATGTCGATCAGCGTATCGGAAAGATCAAACTGATCGTCGCGAAAATTGAGCGTGTCATAAGTGACCTGATCCTGCTCGGCCTGTTTACGTACTTCCTCTTTCTTTCCGGCCTGGTCATTCGCTAATTTTTCATATTGTTCGACAAAGCCATTCGCCATTTGGCGTGACTCAGGCGTTGTTTGGGTGCTGAGTTGTACTTTTAATTCTGCCAGCGTGGCTTTGGCAATTTCCTCACGGATATTCCGGGCCTGATAAAACGCCCAATGGTCAACCTTGTCCGCTTGGGCTTGTTGCATTGCTTGCACAATATTGTCGTCTTTGACTTTACAGATCCCCATGAAGGTCGCCAGAATAGCAACTGTAATGGCAACCGCCGCGTTGAGGCGCGAGATTCTCGATTTTCCATCTGTTTTTGATTCTTCATCGGTTAGAACGGATTCAATCGGGTCAATATCCATAAGCTGCAGCTCGTTTACGTTGTGGTTGAAAGGATTCAGTGTTGTGCATTGAATTGCTTGTTGTTGTAGCGCCGAGGTCAGAATGCATCAATCGAATAATAAAAATACACAAACAGTCGCAGCTTTCGTGCTGCTGCTGGGAATGACATTTGCACCCATGCTGGCCCAGGCCGACGATTATGCGTCTGGTGTCCCCTCAGTTACCCCATACCGGCCCAGTGTCTCCACGCCCGCGCAACTGTCTGCACCCGGTTGGCTGGAAGGAGAGTTTGGCGGACTGCGTATCAGGGACACCTCAGCGGAAAGGCGAGATAGCCTGCTGTATACCTTCAAATACGCCTTCAGTCCTGACTGGGGCCTGCGCATCGGCGGTGAAGCCCAAGTCCGTTATAACGATGGACAGGGCCTGCGGTTGACCGGCGGCGGTGATACGGCTCTGATACTGAAGCGGCGGTTTGCAATCGATGATGCTTCTGCTTTTGGTCTCGAGGCCGGCGCCAACTTTGCGACGGCCAGAACAGGGTTAGGGACGGGCAGTGGTAAAACCGATTATTCGCTGGCTGGTATCTACAGTGCTGATCTGGGCGACTGGCATACCGACCTCAATTTGATTGGCACGCGATTTGGTCAAGTTGGGCTCGGACAAAATCGATGGCAGAGTACATGGGCCGCATCCTTGTCGCATCCGATTTCAGAAAATTGGGGCTTGGTGGGCGAGTTATCCGGAACCTATCAACGTGGTGCTCCCAGCACGTCTCAATTTCTGGCTGGATTCAGTTACAGCCTGTCCAAGCGCACGGTGTTCGATTTTGGCGCTGCTGCAGGTTTGAACCGGGCTTCGCCAAACTGGAGCGCGTTTGGTGGCGTGACGGTCTTGCTCGGAGATTTTCGCTGATTCGATCGCACTGAACCTTCATTTTTGGCCGAGAGATTTGCTTAAGGCCCCGGGAATCGAATGGTTATGGTGCAGCCCCCGCACTCTGATCCCTCTTGAGAGATTGGTGTAGAACTGATCACTATGCGTGCATCGTGACGGTCAGCTATCTCCTTCACAATTGCCAGACCCAAGCCTGCGCCATTGGTCTGTGAGGATGTGGCCGAGTCGGGACGATAAAAACGCTGAAAAAGTCGATCCTGTTCGACTTCAGAAACCCCCGGCCCTTCGTCGGCAACGCTGAGTAAAACTTCATCTTTTTCATAGCGAACCGAAACGGTGACTTGACCGGCAGTAGTTCCTCTATCCCGGATGGGCTTTCCATAACGAAGCGCATTGTCAACGAGATTCGAAAGCAATTCATGCAAAAGGATTTCGTTGCCGCGAACAATGACGCCATCCGCCGGTCCGTCGAAACCGAGATCGATATTGTTGCGGATTGCCTGAGGAATGAAATGTTCGATAACGCGCTGGGCCAGGTTGGTCAGGTCGACCAATTCACTCGTCAAGTCCAGGCCTGATGCGGCATCAGCTTTTGAGAGTACGAGTAATTGCTCGATCAGATGTGCTGCACGTGTAGCGCTATCTTCAATGTCGCGCAAGCTGCTCGACACGGTCTCCGGTGAACCGCCTTTCAGTGCAATTTGTGCCTGCAAACGCAATCCGGCGACAGGGGTGCGCAATTGATGCGCAGCATTGGCGATAAAACGGTTTTGCGAATCAATCGACTCTGAGACGCGTCGCATCATCTGGTTGATCGAACGGATCAGACCGCGCACCTCATGCGGTGCGAGCATGGGGTCAAGCGGGAGAAGATTACTGCTTGAACGTAACGCCGCTTCCTGTTCGAGTTGTGCGAGTGGTGCCAGCGCCTTCTTGACGCCTTGCCTGACTAGCCAGACGGCGACGGCGATCATGGTGCTGATCAAGAGGACCGCAGCAGCAACGATCTGCCGATTCATTTTGTTGCGGTTGCCGAGTGATTCACCCACTTCCACCAGAACCGGCCAATCACTGGGATCTACTACACGACGCATATAGGCAATGCGAAAGTCGGTATTGCCTATCGTTTCGTCGCGGAAATACGCTTGGCCTTGTATGTGCTCCTTATTGTCCGAATTGCCCAGGTTGCCATTGGCGTCCAGTATGCGATGATTTTTCAGATCGATGACACGGTAACGGACTTCGTCACCTTGATCCGCAATCAACCAGGCCCGCGCCGCTTGAGGGAGATTGACGTGCAGTTCACCATTGCGAATTTCAACTTGATTAGCCAGTGTGGCTACGTCGTCGGAGAGGGCACGATCATAGGCGAGATTGGCGTAGCGGTTCCCAAGCAAAGATGCCGCGCCGGCTCCGATTAGCCCGATAACCGTCAATGCCAGTGCAAGTTGGCGGGTGAGGGTACGGCGTATCGATTGACGGTTATCGGGCAGATTTTCCATCCCTTATTTCCCTGGCTGAAGTTCTTGCAGCATATAACCCAAGCCCCGCACCGTGCGAATTTCCAATCCGCTTTCGATTGCATTCTCGGCTGCAGATTCGGCCAGTTTTTTTCGCAGGCGATGGATGTAGACCTCGACCATGTTGTCGGCTGCGGCAATGCCATCCTCACCAATGCGACGTGCAAGTGCGGTTTTGGCAATAATTTTTCCGGGTGATTGCAAGAGCGATTCGAGCACGGTCGATTCGAGTTGGGAAAGCGTCATAACAGTTTTGCCGATCCAGGCTTGACGGCTCTCCCAGGACCATTCCAGCGCGCCGATGCAGACGGTGGCGCCTTGACCACGTCGCAGCAGTGCACGCACGCGTGCTTCAAATTCGCTCAGTTCAAAGGGTTTGCCGAGATAGTCATCGGCCCCTGTATCCAGCCCTCGCACCCGATCTTCAGTCTGGTCGCGCGCGCTCAAGACCAGAACAGGAAGATTCTGCTTGCGCTGACGCAGGCGTTGCAAAACCTCCAGACCATCAAGACGCGGCAGTCCCAGATCCAGAACCAGAAGATCAAAATTTTCAGTTTTCAGGAGCGTGTCGGCATGCAAGCCATCCTGCGCCAGAACGGTTTGATGACCACCGGTATTCAGGACCTGGCGCAGACCACGCTGCAAAGTGACATCGTCTTCCACAAGCAGGACTTTCATCAGTTTTCTCGTTCAGGTGCTTGTAAGCTTGAATTCTTAAGATGAGCCACATCGCAACCATGCTGGAAACGAATGCAGCTCGAAGATAGAACGCTTGGGAGGCCCAAGTTGCCGACAGCCCATCTGATTTTGATTCACGGCTTGAACAGTACGCCACAGGAATTTGGCCTGATGGAGTTCAGTTTACGCCGCCATGGCATTTCCTATGACTTGCTCCGTGTCCCTGGCTACACCGACGCGGATATGAGGACGCCTCAGTCCTGGCAAGATTGGCTGAATTATTCTGAAGAAGCGATCAATCAATTGGCTCCGACAGACCGGCCGGTGTTGCTGGGCGGCCTGTGTATGGGCGGCATGATTGCAGCAGCCCTGATTCTGGAAAAACGTTGTCATGCCGATGGCTTGATTCTGCTTTCCCCCAGTTTTGTTTATGACGGCTGGGGTCTGTCACGCTGGCGGCAATGGCGTCACTTGGGCTATCTGTTGCGATTGGGACGTCTGATTCACATTCGTGAACGTGAGCCTTACGGCATCAAGAATCCGAAAATCCGGAAATGGGTCGCGCGTGAAATGCAGGACCGGGCTCGCTCTGCTGCCGGGCCTTCGCGCTTGCCGCTGTGGGCCTTGCAACAAGGCGAAGCATTGATTCGTGAGGTACGTACGCGTCTGAATGAAATCGCGTGCCCCACGCTGATCATGCATGCGCGTGAAGATGAAATTACCAAGCTCGAGAGCGTACAGGCCTTGTTCGATTCCATGACTGTTGCGGAGCGTGAATTGATCGTTCTTGAGGACAGCTATCACATGATTACGATCGACAACGACCGGCAACGCGTGGTCGAGGAAATCATGCGTTTTGCCAATCTCTTTAACCCTGCAACGACAAGCACTCGTGAACACGCAATCAGTCCCAAAGCTTCGGCCAGGGCTGTCTGAAGTGTGTGACTGAGATTATCTGATTCTTTCCTGGAGACAACGATGAATACATTATCTGAACTCAAGCAAGTGATCCACGACAAATTTGATATTGACCCGCAGACGCTGGATGCTGATTTACCGATGAGCGAATACGGGCTGGACTCGCTTGCGTTAGCGGAGCTTCTATTCAGTGTTGAGGATCACTTTGGGATCGATTTTCCTGATTCCCAGATGCAGGTGGATACGCTTAACGGCTTGGTTCAGGTGATTGATGATATCCGCATGAAGCAGGCAGCTTGATCTAGTCTGTTATCTGAAAGTCGATATGCAAGATTTTTCCGTCGCTATAACGGGCATAGGTCTTGTCTCACCGCATGGGAACGAACCGGAAGCCGTGTTTGCTGCGTTGATGCGTGGGGAATCTGCTGTCCAGCGTGTGCAGTGTGGTGATGCGCCACCTGTTGCTGCGGCTACAGTGACTTTTGATTCCAGTCTCTGGTTCAATCGCTTGCAGCTGGCAGGAGTTGATCGGGTTAGTCAGATGGCCGTTGCAGCAGCGGAGCTGGCGCGCAAGGATACTGGCTGGACCAGCAAAGAGGATTGCCCGGCGGAACTGGCCCGCATTGGTGTTTTTGTGGGCTGTGGCATGGGTGGTGCAACAGCGCTTGATAACGCTTACCGTAGTCAAGCCGAGTCCGGACGCATTTCACCTCTGACTGTTCCTGCTTTCATGGCCAATGCGCCCGCCGCACATGTGGCGATGCGTGCGGGGATCACCGGACCCGTCATTACCTATTCGGTGGCGTGTGCATCCTCAGCGATTGCTATCGCAGAGGCACGCAAGGCCCTTGCCATGGGAGAAATCGACATCGCCCTGGCAGGTGGATGCGAAGCTTTACTTGTGCCTGGTGCCGTGCGCGCCTGGCAAGCTTTGCAAACCCTGGCCTCCTTTAATAATGACGTGGATGCAGATGCCCCCAATGGCGCAGCCTCAGCCTGTCGTCCTTTCGCCATCAATCGTAGCGGCTTTGCCTTGGGCGAAGGCGCAACATTTCTGGTTCTGGAATCTGTCGCGCACGCCAAAAAACGAGGCGCGCGCGTTTATGCCGAAATCATTGGCAGCGCAGTGAATTGCGATGCCAGTCATCTGACCAAGCCTGATGTGAGAGGCCAGATCAATGCGCTGACAGCGGCCTTGCGTCAGAGCGGGCTTAGCGCGGCTGACATCGGCTATTGCAACGCACATGGCACCGCAACCCGTGCAGGTGATCCGGTCGAAAGCGAAGCCTTAAGCACGGTGTGGGGGGAACGTATTGACGGATTGCGTGTCAGTTCTACCAAGTCGATGCATGGACATCTGCTGGGTGGTGCCGGTGCGCTTGAGGCCGCGATTACGGCTTTGGCGCTCTATCACCAGCAATTGCCACCGACTGCAAATTGCATCGAACCTGATCCTGCATGTCGACTCAATTTGGTCTCAGGGCAGGGTGTGTCCGAGCCCGGCTTGCAAGCAGCGATCAGTAATTCGTTTGCCTTCGGTGGGACCAATGCAGTTCTGGTGTTGAAGCAGGCTGCATATAGAGTTAACGCATAGTGCCTGGAGTAAAGAAATGGTCGACTTCATTCAGAACCGCCTTGCAGAACCCCTGACAGAGGATGAATTAAAAGCGATCAACATCCTCCGCTCCTACGGCTGGCGCGCAGTGCTGTCCCCTTATGTGGATGATTTTTCCGAACATGACCTGGATCTGTTTTCGGGCCGGATGAGTATTGCCGTCTGTAAACGAAGCAGAAAATAAAGTGGCTTTTTAGGCCGCTGGGGTCATCAAGCATGAGGCGCTGCTCGTATTTACCTCAAACATTAAACCGTTACAAGATCACCTGCCGTAAGTGCGCTACGCCATTGTTCCTAAATCTTCATCGGCAAAATAACCATTTGCATACCATTCAAATGTAGGCGACGTTGCAAGGCTAGTGCCGCCTGGTTATGTAGGGCGCGCGTGAAAATATTTTCGTTGTCGGCGATGAGTTTGCTGGTGAAGAAAATGGCATTGGGAAAGTCGTCGCGAATCTGTTCGCAAAGCGTATTCAGTTGTTCGACTGCATCGGTGCCGAAAGCGAGATAAGACTTGGCTGCGAGACCGTAGCTATGACAGAAGTTCACGAAAAAATTGAGTGAGACCGTGGCATCGGTACGCATCATCTCGATATTTTCTTCCCCGCCATAAGCCTGAGCATCGACTGTGCGCGCATTAATGAAAAGGAAATTTTTGAAGTGGTTGGGGAACATGCGCTGCACCCATAGCAGGGCATGCAGGCCGCCACCTCGACTGCTACCGACCATAAAGACAGCCGTAGGCTGAGTAGGGTCGGGATCAGGAAAACGGGTTTCTGAACCATAAGGCTGGTCGGCAAAGACAGAATCGACAGCGGCAATTCGCTTTTTGGTATCGCGGTAGTGATTGCGTATCCAGATACAACCGCCGATGACCACACCGGTGATCAGTACGGTGATATAGCCGCCTTCATTGAACTTGGCGATGACGGTCACGAACAGGATAGACACTGTCACGGTGAGGCCCGTTGCTGAAAGCAAGAGCCGACTCCACCAGCGTTTGTCTTCGCGTCGATGTTTGATCCAATAGATACACAACCCGGCCAAAGACAAGCTGAAAGTCAGGAACACATTAATCGAATACAACACGACTAATAGGTCAACCTGACCATGGCTCCACCAAAGAATGGCCAGTGCCGCGAGTCCCATTAATATGATGCCGTTCTGAGTGACCAGTCGTGACGATAGATAACGGAATTTATGCGGCATCCATGAATCGGCTGCCATGTTGGCGAGTACCGACGGGCCGCCAAGAAAGCCCGTGTTGGCCGCAACAAGTAACAGGCCGGCCTCGAAAACCAAAGTGGCCGTCAGGGCGACACCCAAACCGGCACCGGAAAAGCCCATGTCTTCAATGACCTCGCGAAAGACAACGGCATTCAGTGTCTGGCCGGAGACCGGTACTGCATTCCAGAGCAGATAGAGCAGAATGATCCCGCCAGCGGTGAAGGCAAGGCTGGTTGCCATGTACAGCATGGTCAGCTTGCCTGTGCGTACGCGTGGTTCCGCAAGCGACTGCACGTTGTTCGAGACCGCTTCAATCCCAGTGTAGGTACCACCGCCGAGTGAGTAGGCTTTCAAGAACAAGGCCGCCGTGAATATCCAGCTGGTTTCGGATGCGAGTTTTTGTGTTTCTCTTATTGTGTCTGGAATCAGTGCTGGCAGTCCCTCAGCATGGGAAAAAATGCCATAGATGATCAGGACGAAATGGGTCACGACAAAGCCGAGAAAAATCGGTAAAAGAATCTTGATTGATTCTTTGGCCCCACGCATGTTCATGAAAATGAGCAGAACGGTTATCGATAGTTCAACGATCAACTTCCAGGTCTGCCAATGCACTGGCATCAGACTGAACAGGGCATCGATACCACTGGCCACCGAGATGGCAATCGTCAAGACATAATCGACAATCAATGCTGCGCCAGCCGTCAGTCCGGCATAGGGTCCGATCAATGAAGTGGCCACTCGATAGCCGCCACCACCAGTCGGAAACAGTTCGATGATCTGGTTATAGGCCAGCGAAATGATGAATACCGTTACCGCTGTCGCAATGGCGAGATAGAGACCGAAATGGGTGTGTGTGCCCAAGGCCTTGAAGGCTTCTTCCGGACCATAAGCCGAAGAGGACAGGCCATCGGCGCCAAGACCAACCCAGGCCAGAAAGGCCACCAGAGCGAGGGAGTGTCGGGTTTCGTTTTTGAGGGGGTCGAGGGCACGGCCCAGAAACAGTTCGCGGACTTTCTTTGAAGCCATTCTTTTTCTCCAGCCTGTTGCCGGTGTTGCCTGAATTGATCTACACAGCTACTGAGACAATACCGGTATTCAGTGCATCAACGTACTTGTTGCAATGCAACAGGGTCGGATGATACGCCAATCGCTGACAGCCGGGCAAGCAGGGATGCGTGTCTCATCTTTTGTAGCTCCGCTAAACTCACAGGATTCATCAAAGGAGCCCAGCATGACTTCAAGCGTTTCCAGTTCATCGAAAAAGCAAATCATCAACACCGCTCAAGCACCGGCGGCGATTGGTCCCTACTCACAAGCTGTCAAAGTGGCGCATCAGTTGCATCAGGTGGTTTATACCTCCGGTCAGATCGGTCTGGATCCAGCTAGTGCAGAACTCGTATCCGGTGGCGTTGAGGCGCAGGCGCGACAGGCGTTTGCCAATCTGGCCGCGGTCGCAAAAGAGTCCGGAGGTTCGCTTGTGAATGCCGTCAAGCTCACGCTGTTCCTGACCGATCTGGCTGATTTTGCCAAGGTCAATGCCATCATGGCGGAATTGGTTCCTCAACCCTTTCCTGCGCGTTCTACAGTTGGTGTGGCCAGTCTGCCTAAGGGCGCATTGTTTGAAGTGGAAGCGATTCTGGTGATTTGATCAGCGTGACCAAAACTCGCAAGGCAGCTGGCGCAGACAAGCTTCCTGCGGCCAAGTCGACTATTCAGGCCCGGCTGGCCCGACTCGGATTACGCCGCGACATCGATTTTGTTTTGCATCTGCCAATGCGGTATGAAGATGAAACCCGCATCGTTCCGATTGCGGAAGCTAGAGATCAGGCTCAGGTCGAAGGCGTTGTCAATGATTGCAGCATTCAGTTTCGTCCACGTCGCCAACTGGTCGTCAGAATGGCCGATGCCAGCGGCGAATTGACTCTGCGTTTTCTGAATTTCTACGGCAGCCAAACCAGGCAGTTTGAAACAGCACTGGAAACAAAAACGCGGGTACGCGTGCGTGGTGAAGTACGTGACGGATTTTTTGGGCGCGAGATGGTGCATCCGCGCTATAGCCTCGTGGAGCAGGGTGTAGCCTTGCCAGAGAGTCTAACGCCGGTTTATCCCGCAGGTGAGGGCGTTGGTCAGGCCTTGCTCCGTACTGCTATCAACCGAGCCTTGGCACGCATGCTGGATCAGCGGGCACTCAGTGACACCTTACCGGACGCAATTCGGACGCAGCGTCAGTTAATGGAAATAGGCTCTGCAGTACGGTTACTGCATCACCCTCCGCCGGATGTGAATCAGCAAGGCTTGCTCGATCGATCGCATCCGGCCTGGATTCGTATCAAGTTCGATGAGTTGCTGGCTCAGCAGATTTCATTGATGCGCGCGCACCATGCACGGCGAAAACTTGATGCGCCAGCCTTGAGGACTCCGGGCAAAAAGGTGAACCAATTTCTTCAGTCCTTGCCGTTTAAATTGACTGGTGCACAACAACGCGTCTGGTCTGAAATTCGAGGGGATCTGGCGGTGTCCCATCCGATGCAGCGTTTGCTACAAGGTGATGTCGGCAGTGGTAAAACGGTGATTGCTGCACTCGCTGCTTTGCAAGCCATCGACAATGGTTTTCAGGCGGCCCTGATGGCGCCGACCGAGATACTGGCCGAGCAACATTTCCGCAAATTGGCCCAGAGTCTCGAAACCATTGGGGTCAGCATTGCCTGGCTCACTGGCAGCCTGAAAAAGAAAGACAAGACGCTGGCACAAGAACAGATCGAGAGCGGTGCAGCTCAATTGGTTATCGGTACACATGCATTGATTCAGGACGGTGTCATTTTTCATCGGCTTGGCCTGGCGATAGTGGATGAGCAACATCGTTTTGGTGTCGGTCAGCGCCTGGCATTGCGCTCTAAAACTTTGCACGGTCAGCCACATCAGTTGATGATGAGTGCGACCCCGATTCCACGGACGTTGGCGATGAGCTATTACGCCGATCTGGATGTGTCTTCCATTGACGAAATGCCGCCGGGACGCAAGCCTGTCGTCACCAAACTGTTAACCCAGACGCGCCGCGACGAAGTCGTGCAACGCATCCACGCCGCAGCGATTGATGGCCAACAGGTTTACTGGGTTTGTCCTTTGATCGAGGAAAGCGAGGCCCTGCAACTGCAAACGGCAGTGGATACACATGCAGCACTGTCTGCTGCGTTGCCCGATCTATCCGTCGGTTTGCTGCACGGTCGTATGGCGTCAGCAGAAAAGGCAGAAGTGATGCAGGCCTTTGTTGCTGGAACAATCCAGGTTCTGGTTGCGACGACCGTGATCGAAGTCGGGGTCGATGTACCGAATGCTTCGCTGATGGTGATTGAACATGCTGAGCGTTTCGGCTTGTCCCAATTGCATCAATTGCGCGGCCGGGTAGGGCGGGGCGCAGCTGAATCGGCCTGTATTCTGTTGTATCAATCTGCACTTTCACAAACTGCACGCGCAAGGCTGCGCATCATGCATGAAACGACCGATGGTTTCGAGATTGCCCGGCGCGATCTTGAATTGCGCGGCCCTGGTGAATTTCTTGGGCAGCGTCAATCCGGCATGGCCTTGCTGCGCTTTGCCGATCTGCAAACCGATCAATGGCTGGTCGAACAGGCACGTGATACCGCAGCATTGATGCTACGCGAGTATCCGGAATATGCCGATTTGCATTTGCAGCGCTGGATGGGTGGACGCGAAGAATTTCTAAAGGCATAAGAAACCTGCTTTTCATAGCTTGGCTTTATTGAATCGTGGGGGTAAAGTAGCGCCATGACACTTACTGAACTCAAGTACATCGTTGCATTAGCGCGCGATCGGCATTTTGGCCGTGCGGCCGAATCCTGCTTCGTCAGTCAGCCGACCTTGTCAGTCGCGATCAAGAAGCTCGAAGATGAACTGGGCGTTGCCATTTTCGAGCGAGGTAACAATGAAGTCGGTGTGACCCCGGTGGGTACTCAGATCGTGGCCCAGGCTCAAAAGGTTCTGGAGCAGACAGCGGTCGTGAAAGAGATTGCCAAACAGGGGAAAGACCCTTTGAATGGCCCATTGCGGCTAGGCATCATTTACACCATTGGGCCTTATCTATTGCCCCTCTTGATGAAGCAAATGATCGCGCGTTCGCCGCAAATGCCGCTGCTGCTGCACGAAAATTTCACCGTCAAGCTACTCGAAATGGTAAGACTGGGCGAACTTGATGCGGCCATCATGGCTTTACCTTTGCCTGAATCGGGATTGCTGGCATTGCCGCTTTATGATGAGCCCTTTGTTGTCGCCATGCCGCGCGATCATGCCTGGAACAAACGCAAGAGCATTGCTTCAGTGGATCTCAAAGACGAGAACATGTTACTGCTTGGTTCGGGGCATTGCTTTCGTGAGCAAGTCCTCGAAGTTTGCCCTGAACTGGTCAAGCTGACGACCAATCATGCCAACGGTTCGATGCAGCGTGCGTTCGAAGGCTCATCATTGGAAACGATTCGCCATATGGTGGCCAGTGGTATTGGATTGACCGTATTACCTACGACTTCTGTTCCCACCCCCATTCCGGCAGACAGTTTGCTGCGTTATGTGCCTTTCGATAAACCGGTACCCGACCGACGCGTTGTACTGCTCTGGCGCAAGAGTTTCCCACGCACACAAGCGATTGAAGCCATTCGTCAAGCAGTATTGGCTTGCGACCTCAATGGTGTAAAAAAACTCAATTTGAAATCCGCAATGGTTTGAAGCAGGTTAGGACTTGCTATGAACTTCATGTTGTAAATTAATTGGTAAGTGCGGTGTGTTCACTTATCTTTTGAATATCATTATTTCCGGAGAACCCCATGGCAAAAAGTATCAAGAGTCCCATTGCAGCAATTGACATTGGCATTCAGGTCAAGGATAGAGAAAAGATTGCACAAGGTTTGTCGAAACTGCTGGCTGACACCTACACGCTCTATTTGCAGACCCATAACTTTCACTGGAATGTCGAAGGGCCGATGTTCAATACCTTGCATCTCATGTTCATGGATCAATACACCGAACTGTGGACTGCGCTGGATCTGATTGCGGAACGTATCCGCTCGTTGGGTTTCCCGGCCCCCGGCACCTACAAAGAGTTTGCCAAACTCGCTTCGATTGAACAGGTGGAAGGTGTACCTGAGGCCTTGGCAATGGTCGGCTTTCTGGTGAAAGGGCATGAAGCCGTAGCACGTACCGCACGTGCGGTTTTCCCGGCTGCGGACAAGGCCAGCGATGAGTCAACCGCTGACCTCCTGACCCAGCGTTTACAGATTCATGAAAAGACTTCGTGGATGCTTCGCAGCCTGTTGAAATAATCAGCCGATGCAAATGACAGAACCAGCGGCCCTGACGTTGCGCGAACGTCTCGGCTGTTATATCCAGCTAACGCGTCTCAACAAGCCCATTGGGATACTCCTGCTGCTCTGGCCTACCCTGTGGGCAATATGGATTGCATCGAATGGTCAACCTGATCTATCGATCATTCTTGTATTTGTCACAGGAACCGTATTGATGCGTTCGGCTGGCTGCGCTATCAACGATTATGCCGATCGCGATTTTGATCGACATGTGGCTCGTACGAAAGAACGTCCCGTAACTAGCGGTCGCATTGCTCCATGGGAAGCCGTGATGGTCGCTGTTGTGCTCAGTCTCCTGTCGCTGTCTTTAATTCTGACGTTCAATAAATTGACCTTCGCCTTAGCCTGCGTTGCGGCATTTCTGGCGGGGAGTTACCCCTTTACCAAACGCTTTCTCGCGATCCCACAGGCTTATCTGGGGATAGCTTTTGGCTTTGGCATCCCGATGGCGTTTGCTGCCGTGCTCAATGCGCTTCCAGCCGTAGCCTGGGTACTTTTGCTGGCCAATATCTTCTGGGCGATTGCTTATGACACCGAGTACGCGATGGTGGATCGAGAAGACGATCTGAAGATTGGGATCAAAACATCGGCCATTACATTTGGCCGATTCGATGTGGCAGCAGTGATGATTTGCTACGGAATGACCCTGGTATTGCTTGGCATTGCAGGGCGAATGGCCGGTTTGGGATGGATCTATGTGGTGGGACTCATGGTTGCTGCTGCCATCGCCGGGTATCACTTCACATTGATTCGGCAACGGGAACGCATGAACTGCTTCAAGGCGTTTCTGCACAATAACTGGTTGGGCGCCGCGGTGTTTGTCGGCATTCTGCTGGATTATTTTCTCCAATAAGGAAGACATAAAGTCAAGTTTGCTGCCCACGAAAACCGCCTTTCGTTATATAATTAAGGATATAACGAAAGGGAGTTTTAATAATGCGCTCAACAATTTTCCGTTCAGTCTTTCTAATATTCGCGCTGCTCTTTGGCTCGGTGCACGCAGCTCATGCGGATGAAATCCTTGTATCAGCTGCTGCAAGTCTGACCAATGCTTTTCAGGAAATCGGGAAAGCTTACGAAGCAAAGAATCCGGGCACCAAGGTGGTCTTCAACTTCGCTGCATCCGGAGCATTGCTGCAACAGATTGCACAAGGTGCTCCCGTTGATGTGTTTGCCTCTGCAGATGAAGAGACGATGGATAAGGCGCAGCAGCAGAATCTCATCGTCAAGGAAACCCGAGCTGATTTCGTCGGCAACAAGCTGGTGTTAGTGGTGCCAATTACTTCGACATTCAAGCTGAGCAGTGTGCATGATTTGACTCAGCCTGTGATCAAAGGGATCGCGATTGGAACGCCGACATCTGTACCGGTAGGGCGCTATACCAAAAGTACGCTTGAAGCCGCAGGGCTTTGGACTGCGCTGGAAGGGCGATTGATCAATGCAGAGAACGTGCGGCAGGTCCTGGCGTATGTTGCCCGTGGTGAAGTCGAAGCGGGGTTTGTCTATAGCAGCGACGTGGGCATTGAAAAAGACAAGGTCAAGATTGCATTGGATGTACCCACACCAAAGCCTGTGATTTATCCGATTGCGCGCATCAGTGCGAGTACACATGCGGTGCAGGCTGATGCCTTTATAGCCTGGGTACGTTCGCCTGCGGGGCAGGAAGTATTGCTGAGATACGGTTTCAGCAAGCTTTGATCTTTACCCATTCCTGATGGAGCACAGTAGCAATTTGGCCACCGCACTGGTACCGCTATGGCTTACGCTCAAAGTGGCGGCTTGGGCGACGCTCCTTGCTTTTATGGTCGGCTTGGGACTCGCTTTTCTGGTGGCACGTACCCGTTTCATCGGTCGTAATCTGCTTGATGCGGTGCTGACCTTACCGATGGTTTTGCCACCTACGGTACTCGGCTACTACCTCTTGGTGTTGATCGGACGTCGTTCCGCTCTGGGGAATTGGCTGGAACAGGACCTGGGTATCCGGCTGATTTTTACCTGGCAGGGAGCGGTCATTGCTGCAGCCATTGTTGCGCTCCCTTTGATTTACAAATCGGCACGTGCTGCATTTGAGGGGGTCGATCACAACCTTGAAAGCGCAGCACGCTTGCTGGGATCTGGCGAAGTTAAAGTCTTCCTGCGCATTTCACTACCACTGGCAATGCGTGGTGTTCTGGCGGGTACCATGCTTGCCTTTGCCCGCGCGATGGGTGAGTTCGGTGCCACGCTGATGGTCGCGGGGAATATCCCGGGACGCACGCAAACCTTGTCGATGGCTATCTACGATGCGGTACAGGCGGGACAGGACACTTTGGCCAATACTTTGGTGATCATCATCTCCATTGTTTGTATCGTCGTGTTGCTCGTTGCTGGCCGACTGATTCAGGCACGAGCATGAGGATTTCGGCATGAAACTCTCGGTCGATATCACAACGCGCCTGAAAACTTCGAATGGTGAGTTCGTTCTTGATGCCTCGTTCGAAACCGAAGACGAGCGTATTGTTTTGTTTGGCCCTTCCGGTGCAGGCAAGAGTCTGACTGTTCAGGCGATTGCAGGTTTGATTCAGCCACAGCGGGGCCGCATCAAACTTGGAAACCGGGTATTGCTGGATACTGAAACAAAAATCAATTTGCCCGCGCGCAATCGCCGTATCGGCTATCTGTTTCAGGACTACGCTTTGTTTCCGCATTTAACCGTTGCCGAAAATATTGCATTTCCACTCAAGCGGCTGTTTCATCCTTTGACTGAAGCAGAACAGCATCAGGTCAGCGAAATGCTGAATCGTTTCGAACTGACCTCGGTAGCGCATAGCCTGCCGCGCCAATTATCCGGCGGGCAGCGTCAACGTACTGCCTTGGCGCGGGCCTTGATTGTGAAGCCCGATCTATTGCTACTTGATGAACCCTTCGCTGCGCTGGATACCTTGCTGCGTAGCCGGCTGCGACACGAACTGGTCGCTATCCAGGCGCGCTTCGGCATTCCGATGGTCGTTATCACCCATGACCTTGAAGACGTGCGCTTGTTCGCCGATACATTGGTGACTTACGACATCGGTCGGACGCGCAAGCCACTCAATTGCAAACAACTGTCGCATCGACTGAGTGATGAAATGGCCTGGCGCATTGTGCAGGACGCATGCCTGCCCGTTGCTCCTGAATTTGCATTATCAACCCCTTCTAACTTTTCCAACTTTATTCAAGAAAGTGAAATATGAAATCTTGCTTGCGCAGCGTTTCCGGTTTGTGCGTCGGTTTAATCATTGCCGCGCTGTTGTCCTCCATGGCGCAAGCCCAAAGCAACGTCACGTTATATGGCGTAGCCGACATCGGCTTACAGGTTGCCAAAAGTCCCAATGGCAACGTCCTGCGCGAAACCAGCGGCATCCAGAATGGCAGCCGCTGGGGACTGCGCGGCAACGAAGATCTCGGCAATGGCCTGAAAGCTGAATTCGTCCTCGAAAGCAGCATCGGTGTCGATACCGGTACGGGTGGC
>JANYFL010000049.1 GCA_025362735.1 Betaproteobacteria bacterium
CCGATGTTTCATGTGAACGCCTGGGGCATGCCTTATGCCGCATGTATGACCGGTGCCAAGATCGTGTTTTGCGGTTCAGGCATGGATGGCAAATCGCTGTATGAATTGATCGAAGGCGAGGGCGTGACGATGACTGCGGGCGTGCCCACGATCTGGCTGGGCGTGCTGGCGCATATTCAAAAAAACAATCTCAAGTTCTCCAGCTTGAAGCGCATTCTTGTGGGCGGCGCGGCGTGTCCGCCAAGCATGATCCGCACCTTCCAGGAAGAGATCGGTATACAAATCCTGCACGTCTGGGGCATGACGGAAATGAGTCCGCTGGGAACCGTCTGCGCATTCAAATCCAAGCATGCTGATTTGACTTTAGAGCAGCGTTACGACATCCAGGCCAGACAGGGTCGCGCCGTATTTGGGGTTGACCTGAAAGCGGTGGGTGACGATGGTAAAGAACTCCCTTGGGGTGAGCAGACGGGCGCGCTGTTTGTGCGCGGCCCCTGGGTGGTCGCAAAGTACTTTAGAAGTGAAGGCGGTGATCCGCTGGTGGATGGATGGTTTGAGACGGGCGATGTGGTCAATATCAATCCCGACGGCTACATGAAGATTACTGACCGCAGCAAGGATGTCATCAAGTCGGGTGGTGAATGGATCGGTTCGATTGATCTTGAAAACATTGCGATGGCGCATCCCGATGTTGCCATGGCTGCCTGCATCGGCGTGTTCCATCCAAAATGGGACGAACGTCCGTTGATTGTCGTCGTTCGGAAACCCGGAACTTCAGTCACACGTGAAGAGATCCTGAAATTCTTTGACGGCAAGATGGCCAAATGGTGGACGCCAGATGACGTGGTTTTTGTCGACAGCATTCCGCTCGGCGGCACGGGAAAAGTTTTGAAGAACAAGTTGCGCGAACAGTTCAAGGATTACAAGTTACCGGGGATCTAATTTCCGCTCTGCTTTTTGATTGATGTTGCTACTCGATAGGCGGATACGGAAGTTCTGAGCTTTGATTGATCAATACCGTTTTGTTAGTTTTCTTTTCTATACCTATTGTTGATGGAGAATGCCTTGACTGATTTAATTCAAACCGAAAACCGCGCGACGATCAGCCGCATCACTTGCGGTTGGAAAAAGCCCGAACTCTCGCTCGAAGTGGTTTGGCGCTACTGGCGTGATGTGCACAGCCCGGGCATTGCCCGCCGTCAAGGCGTCTGGGAATATCGTCATTTTCAATACGACCCGGTGAAGAACAATGTCTTTGCACCTGTGAAAGGGGTGAGTTATGACTGTCCTTCGGATCAGCAATTGATGTGGCAGTCGGATGTGCGCTATGAGAACGACGCAGCTCTCGCCAAATTCGGTACCGACCCCAATCCCGCCGTGCTGAAGGAATTGCTCGGCGACATCGAAATCATTGTCGACAAAAGCACGACCTATAAGGTATTGGGCGACAAGGCCTGGACCTTTGCGGACAGCAGCGGCGACGCCGGACCGCAAGGCCCGGTCAAGCGGCCAACCTACTCGATCTTTTTCCGCCAGCGTGGTGATGAAGCCGCTTTCCGTGCTGTCGTGAAGGGCATCGCTCAGCGTTGGGCCAAAACGGCGGGTGTGGTTCGTGTGCGCATGAGCCTGTTTGAAGTGCCCGACATGGAAGCCGAGCGCAAGGCCGGTTACCCGGTCAAGACGCATCCACAGGAAATGCAGTATCAGGCGCTTATTGATCTGAGCGTTGACAGTGAAGCCGTCGCACATGGACTGTTGTCTGATGCTGACGGTGTGGACTATGCTGCGCACATCAGCACCATCCATGCCTACCCAGTCAAAGTGATCTATACATCAGTCCGTCAAGGTCTACCGACCATTGTTGGCCTGCGCGGTTATCCGGCCTACGATGCGATGATGTCGCTGAAGGCAGACAATCAGCGTGACCTTGGCCTGCTGACCTGGATGTACGGACCGATCGTACAAACGGGACCGGTCGCATGAGTGCCGCTAGCAATACCACTAAGCCCAATCTCGCTGAGATTCTGGCCAAGCCAACGATCTCGGAGCGCCTCGTCACGTTTATGCAGCAGCAGGTCGCTCAGGGCGTCCCTGCTGATGTGCTGCATGAAGCCAAGCGTCTGCTCATCAACCAGTTCAAGGCCTCGGTCGGTGCGACCGATCACCCCGCCGTTCAGGCGATGCATCAATGGGCATTGAATACCGGCACGTCAGCACAACAGACCAGCGTGCTGTGGTTTGGCGGCAAGCTTTCCGCCGAACACGCTGCAGTCGTCAACGCCTCTTTGTTTGAAGTGCTCGACTTTAACGACACCTATATCCCCTGTTTTATGCACGCCACTTCGGGTGTGTTGCCTGCGGTTCTGGCTGCGGGTGAACTGGCTGGGCGTACGGGTCATGAAGTTTTGACGGCGCTGGCCTTGGGCATGGAAGTGGAACTCGCCTGCGCCACGATATTAATGCCGTCTGCTTATACCGAACGTGGTTATATTCCCGGCGGCATAACAGGTGCTATCGGCGGCGCAGCAGCGTGTTCAATTCTTGCCGGTCTGGATGAAGCCAAAACGCGCAATGCGTTGAGCCTGGCGATGTGCAGCTCGTTCGGTCTCTACGAGTCGGTCGGCAGCGATGGCCTGCCTTACATCATGGGCATGACGGCACGCTCAGGATATAACGCCTGGCAAATGGGCTATAGCGGTCTTACTGGGCCGCGTACTTCCATTGAAGGTGAGCGCGGCATGTTGGCGGCACATTCCAATGAATCGGTTGACAAGGTTGAGGGTGTGCTGGCTACGTTGGGCAAAACTTGGCGTATCTTCGGCAATACCTACAAGACCGTTCCGACCGAAACCATCACTCATGCGCCGATTGAATGCGTGATGGATATTCTCAAGCGAGCCAAAGGCCGGACGATTGATCGCATGCGTTTCAATGTGGCGCCGATTGTCGTCAAGATTGCTGACGAACGGCGTGCGCGTTTCGGCAATCCCAGCAGTGAATTGACTGCACGCTTTGATACGCGATTCTGTGCCGCGTCCGCATGGACACGGGGCCGCTTCACCTTGGCCGAAATGCGGGAAGCCGCTTATACCGATGCGGCAATTCTTGACTTGCGGTCACGTGTCGATCTGATTCCTGACCCATCTTTTCCGACCTTTGATGGCTGCTCGGCAGAATTTATTTTCACTGATGGCTCGCGTGAAACACACCATGTTCCCGATTTTCTTGGAACACCGGGCAATCCCATGTCTGATGACCAGTTGTCGGAAGTATTTCGTTTATCGGCAGGCGATTTGATGTCGAAGCAAGCAATTGAATCTGTACTCGAAGCGGCTTGGGGGCTGGAAACAGCGCCCAATATTCAACGCCTGATGACGCTCTCGCGTCTGGGCTGACCAGGAAAAATCATGGCTACAATTAAACTCCCCAACGGCGCCACCATTTGGTATAAAAAAACCGGAACCGGTTTGCCGTTTCTGCACATTCACGGTTCGGCCTTCGGTCATCGCAACTTTGAAAAGATGACGCCACTAATGGCCAAGCATTTCGAAGTCATCGATTTCGATTTGCCGGGTTATGGCGAAAGTCACGGCGGCCCGGCTTTGAGCGATATGAGCGTCATCGCTGAAATTGTGTATGAGCTGATTCAGGCACTTGGTTACAAAAAGGTAAACCTTCATGGCACGTCTTTCGGCGCCATGATCGGCCTGACTCTCAGTGCCAATCACCCCGAAGTGATTGATCGACTGATCATGAGTTGCTTCCTGGCCCGCTACGACAGCGCTGCGCGCATGATGCGTGCGACCTGGAAGCGCGCTTCCAAAGAGAGCGGTATGGACGCCGTTGCTGACCTGACCTCCGTTGCCGGGTTTGCACGCAGCTTCTACGATCGCCCTGAAGCGCAGACACAATTGCAATCGATGCGTGATGCCTTCAGCAAGACGACACCGGAGGCCTTTGTCGCCGGTACCGAAACCATCGAACGCACAGACCTCAGCAGCTTCGTTCCCAAAGTGACGGCACCCACCTTGCTGCTGGCAGGTGCGGAAGACAACATGACGCCATTCAAGCCAGCGGACAGTGGTGTTGGCTTTGCGCAGATCAACGCCATGCGGCCCACTTGGGACCTCAAGGTCCTGCCTGAGTGTGGTCACTACCTCGTGATTGAACAGCCTGAAACAGCGACGCAGATGATCGTCGATTTCATGAAGGCCTAGTCTCGGAAAACCCCACCAGAGAAACATCTCAAGGTGGGGTCTGACTCATACATTTTTTCACTCATGCCTTTTTTGCAGGCATGTCTGGTTGATAAGCGCGATAAAAGACATCCACGCCACTCTTGATGATGGCACTTTTTTCCTTCTCTGTGACTTCTTCATCGACGCACATCAGTGCGCGCAATTGAAGATTCCCCCGCACTAAACCGATGAACTGCTCGCCCGCACGCCTGGGATGAGCCGTGCGCAACTGGCCTGTTTTCATCGCAGCTTTGATTGTGCTTTCCAGATGAGAGAGCAGATAGGCGGGACCTGATTCGTAATACAGCTTGCCCAATTCCGGGGAACGTGCCGCTTCAGCCACGACCATGCGGTGTGCAGCAACGGCATCCGGGGCGAGCAGTAGCGTAATGATTGAGCGGCCCACGCGTTGCAATGTGACACGTATGTCGTCATGGGCTTCCGGTACAACGATTGCTGAATAGCGATCAGAAAAGTCATTCACAATAGCCGCGAACAATTCCTTTTTGTTCTGGAAATAAGCATAGAGCGTTGCCTTGCTCACGCCGGACTCAAGCGCCACCGCGTCCATGCTGGTCGCACCATAGCCGTGTTCCATAAATAGTTTGCGCGCCGCTTGCAGAATCTGCTCTGCTTTGCGACCGACAGGCTTGCTCGCTGATTTACTTGGCTGCATTTTTACCACTTTCCATCCGGTTTTAATTTAATACCGCACCGTACAGTTTTTCTTGACGTTGTGCAATGTGAGTGCTATTGTCCACAAAAAATACTAAACGGTACAGTTCAATTCTGTGATTGCGGAATTATTTTGGAGACAAAATGCTGAAGCTATATGGGGCGACGATGTCGCGTGCGCATCGCGTGTTATGGATGCTGAAGGAGCTCGGCATTCCCTATGAGCATATTCAAACCAGTTTTCTGGATGGCAGTACGCATCGCCCCGAGTTTCTGAAAATCAATCCAAATGGCCGGGTTCCTGCCATTGATGACGATGGACTGCTGATGTTCGAATCGATCGCCATCAATCTCTACCTTGCAAAAAAATATCCGAGTTCGTTATCGCCTGTCGATATTACGGAGGAAGGACTTGCGCTGCAGTGGAGCTTCTGGGTCGTCACCGAAATCGAAAAACCGCTCTTGCTGGCTGCGGCCAATTCATATTTATTCAAAGCGGAAGAGCGCAGTTCCGAAGAAGCAAGCATGGCATTGGGCAAACTGGATCGTCCCTGGTCGGTATTGGAGTCGCATCTCTCGAATCGTAATTACCTGATGGGAGAGCGCTTTACGGTCGCGGATCTCAATGTCGCTACGGTGATGGACCTCGCGCCGCCTGCGGGCATATCCCTGCACGCTTATCCAAACCTGGAACGATGGCTTGAGCGTTGTCTCCATCGGCCGACTGCAAATGACTGGCAGTCTGTGAAGTTCACCATTCCGCGACCGGCTACTCCGCTGGGTATGTTGAAGATGTTTGTTTGAACGGGATCAAAGATGCCGCACACCTATACGCCAAGCAGAGTAGACAAGCTGGGTCTGCCTGTGCAATTTTTCTCGGAGGATCGCTATATTGGTTATCGAGAAGCCGATTTACGCAAGCCCTATGCGCATTATTTCAAGCCTGAGCCATTGCCCATTCAGGCTCACGTCAGATCTGCACTCAAGAATGGCCCGGTACAAAAAGAACAAGTCACCCCCTTAGATCGAGTTGCAAATGAGATGTCCAAGCCGGGCTATCTCGAACTGGAGACAGGATTTGGCATTGCCGCCGATGGGATGGCGTGCGTGGCGTGCCTGACTGATATGCCCGGTGTCGAGCCACACATGTGGCAATGGTGGTTTGGTTGGCACATGAAGGAATCCGCTCGCTATAAGCTTTGGCATCCTGCAGCCCATGTCTTCACCATGCCTGGTGAACAGCGTAGTGACGATGACTCATTGACTGATCAGCAAAAATACATCGGCAATGTTTCTTATATTGATGAGTACATTGGCAAGCAGTTGATGCGGCTAGCAGTACGTTTTGTTGCGCCTGCAGTCTTGGGTTTCGGTGACCCGGAATCGAATTCAGTTTCGCGTGCGAATACCAGAGAGGATGTGACGATTGTCGGTCGTGGTGGTTCCAGCCTTGCACCGGTGACCGCAGCCTGGCTGATACATCAGGTCCGTCGTACTCCAACTGGATCCGAAATGCGCAGCCGATTCTATCTCGGGCCACCCGTTGTAATGAAGGACGTCATTGTAAGAGATGGAACACCACCGAAGGAGTCGTCATCAGAGCCAGGACCACTCGATTTACTTGAACATTGTGCAACTGAGATGAACCATCTCGCCAGCTTCCTTCCTGAACTCTATCGTGAGTTTGGCCCCACGTCCTAGTCTCAAGCGCGTTGCCACTTGTCCAGGAGCAGAGATGATTTCAACAGAGAGTAAGCGTGGCAAACTGGTTTTACTGTTAGGTAATGTCGCGGGCATGGTTGATCTGGTTGCCCTGCCGTTATGGATCAGTGGATTGATGCAGTCGTTCCATCTGGATCCACAACAGGCTGGTTTGCAAGTCACGTTTTATATTTTCGGCGTCTTTATTGCCAGTGTTGTTTTATCGCCTGTCTTTCATCGCATTTCACCGCGCTTGTGTGCCACTTTTGGCTTCGCTCTGGCTGCTTGTGGTTTCCTGATTCTTCAAGCGGGCTCCTCTTCAATGCTGATCACCAGTCTTGCGCACGCGATGGCTGGCATCGGTGCAGGTACGGGTTTGTCGTCTGTGCATGGCACGATAGGGCAGAGTGCCATGCCGGATCGCCTGTTCGCGTTTGCTTCATTTGGCGTGGGGCTTTTGGCGATTCCATTTTTCGTTATTGTTCCACGCTACATGCAGGATGGGGGCGTCCAGTTTCTATTCGCAGTGCTCGGAATTTTGATGTTTTTGGCCGCGTTGGTTTCCGCTATTGCCTTCCCAACCCCTGTGGCGCTCGCTGGATCTGGCGCAGTCCCGAAACCATTAAAACATCACACGGTTCGTTTATCGGCTGCGTTGCGACGGGGCGTGATGCTCGCCTTTATTGGTGTGGCTTTAATGGCGACCGGGCAAGCCATGGCATTCAGTTTCGTCGATCGCCTTGGCGCCTGGCGTGGTTTCGCGCCAGAAATGGTTGCACGAGTATTCATCATTAGTGGCCTTATCAACCTCTTCGCCCCAGTCGTTGCCGCTCTGCTGCAGCGTCACGTCAATGCAACCCGCGCCGCAATGGTGGCGCTGACTTGTCATGCAGTACTCACATTCACCGCAATGCATGCGGTGAGTTATTCGCTTTTTCTGGCAGCGAGTGCCAGCTTTGTTTTTTTCATCATCTTTGGCCACACCTTTATGTTCGGCTTGATTGCGCGGCTTGATCCGAGCGGTCGTGCATCGGCTTCCACACCAGCGATGCTCATGATTGGCTCAGCCATCGGCCCCGTTGCTGGCGGTACATTCGTCAAATATCTTGGTTATCCCTCGTTGGGAATCGTTACCGCTTTTCTGGCGCTCTCGAGTGCAGCCTGCTTCTTTGCCATTAGTCGCTCAGCTTCAGGACCTACAGCCAACGGCATTCTTAATCCAAGGATAGCCAATTCCGGTGTGGTCTAGAAAACACCTTCAGGAGAATGACATGATAAGTGTGACGAATGCCAATTCAAAACATGCGGCTGTAACGCTATTTGTAGCCAGGTGTTTTATGGCATCTCTGTTCGTGTTTTCCGGACTGGAGAAAGTTTTTGATTTTAGTGGCGCAGTCCTGTTCGCTCAGGCGCACGGAGTTCTTTTCGCAGAAACACTGATGCCCGTCGTCATTCTGCTGGAGCTTGGTGCCAGTCTCATGCTGGTGACTGGTTGGAGGGCGAGCCAAGGTGCCCTGGCTCTGACTCTTTGGGTGCTCTGGACGGGCCCCTGGTTTCACCGTTTCTGGATGGCTCCTCCTCACATGTGGCAAATGATGATTGATGATTTCTTTCATCATTTCGTCATGGCAGGTGGTCTTCTCTATGTGGTTATTTTTGGTGATATTATACTTGACGTACCCAATTCAATATCCTAGACTGTATCCATACACGGAGAACAGTCATGAGCATTCTTTCCCAACCCTACTTTCACAATGAAGAAGCCGCCTACGAATTTATCGAAGGCCGCATCTGGCCTAAAGGCGCGGTATGTCCACATTGCGGCGGTACTGAGCGCAACCGCAAGATGCAAGGCGCAAGCACCCGCATAGGTGTTTACAAGTGCTATGACTGCCGCAAGCCGTTTACCGTCAAGGTCGGCACCATCTTTGAAGCCAGTCATATTCCGCTGCGCCTCTGGTTGCAAGCAATCTTCCTGATTTCGTCGAGCAAGAAGGGTATTAGCTCCAACCAACTGCATCGCACTCTTGGCATCACTTTGAAATCGGCTTGGTTCATGTCGCATCGCATTCGTGAGGCCATGCGGTCGGGTGATTTCTCGCCGTTCGGTAGCGAAGGCGGCGCGGTTGAAGTGGACGAAACCTTCATCGGTCGTGACTTTGACAAGAAGCCCAAGGGCGTTAAGACTGGCCGTGGTTACGAACACAAGAACAAGGTACTGTCTTTGGTTGATCGCGCCACTGGTCAAGCCCGTAGCATGGTTGTAGACGATCTCAAGGCCAAGACCTTGCTTCCTATCTTGCAAGCTAATATTGCCCGCGAAGCTCGCATCCTGACCGATGAAGCCGGTCAATACAAAAAGGTTGACCAACACTTTGCCAGCCATGCTTTCACCCGCCACGGTCAAGGCGAATATGTTTCCAAGATTGACCCGTCGATTCATACCAACACCATAGAAGGCTTCTTTTCGATCTTCAAGCGCGGCATGAAAGGCGTTTATCAACATTGTGGCCATAACCATCTGAACCGCTATCTGGCTGAATTCGACTTCCGTTATAACAACCGTGTAGCCCTTGGCGTCAGTGATGCGCAACGCGCAGATAACCTGTTGCGTGGCGTGGTCGGCAAGCGGTTGACCTATGAAACAACTATGCAATGAAGAACCTTGGCGTAAAAGGAAAAAACGTGTCAAAGAAGTCAAAGCCTGAGCCGGATGACAAGGAGCAGTCTCAACGGTTTGTTGATGCTGCGAAAGAACTTGGCGTGGATGAAAGTGGCGGTTCATTTGATCGCGCTTTAGGTGTTGTCACGCCTACGCCAAAGGCTGTCCCTGTTCGTTCAGATGAGCGGAAAGGGTCTCGATAAATAAACACACCAACATAAAGATGCGTTCGGCGTCCGGTTCGCTGTAACTGGCTTCCACATGCATAGTTTCATTTCTCCATGCATCTTTAACAGCTACGGCAGTGCCATTTAGTTTGAGGAAAAGTTCTCTCTTCGGCCAATTTGACCCACGCGTTTGTATTTGTGCCGAAATCCCTTTGCAAAGGTTTCCCCAATTTCTTTCATTTCCAGTCGGTGGGGGCAATCCAAGACTTAAATACATCGCATTGACACCGCACTCTGCGGCACGCATACAATGAAAAACAGATGCGGTATATTCCCCGACAGCAAAGCAATTTCCAGAATGAACTAGCTCGCTAGTCGCATTTGGGAAAGATGGAAATGAAATCTCCTTTTCATAGTATGTAGCTCGATTTGAAGGGACGAATAGAAACAATTGGCTTGCTAGTTCATCGGTGAGAACAGAAACTATAAGTTCAAACTCACGCCAGCTTTTTGGCAAATTCTTTGTGGCTCGATCAAGCTGCAATTTCGCTAGTTTAAGCCTAACTTCTCGCACGTTTTAGATAGATCAATTAATTTCAATTTGAGCTTGTGAGCATCATCGTCTGTCAAAGGGCGTCCAGGGTCGCCCTCCATGTCTTCTGACATGTACAACATGCTTCCAAGATCGTGAATGTCGCGGCCAGCGCTGATGTATTCATGAGCATAAATTTTCAACATATCCAGTAAACTCACAAGGCAATAAGAAGATTTCATCTTACGCCCTTATCGCCGTTTTGGGTACGGCAAATATAACATCGCCTTATTTTTGGCCCAGGCCCGATTCTTCTTCGCCGGTCAAAGGCCTAAATCAAATTCGCCTCGGTTTCGATTGCAACCATTAAAGACAAAGCAACAAAACTAAACGATATCGTTTAGTTTTGTTTGACTTCTGCGCGACTGGCTGCTATTCTGAGTAAACTGAACGGTATGGTATAGTTTTTTTGCAATAGAGGGTATCAGGAAGTCTTGTTGGCAATAAGGAGGATCCAGGCGAATGGCCTCATCGCTCATCTGGATTTGGAGCGAAAAGTTATATAGATAGGAGACAAATATGAAAAAAATCTTTCAAGGTGTGTCGAACACCCGTGAATCAAAATTTGTAGAAAAGCACATGGCATGTTTGATCAGTCTTGCCTGTGCGGGTTTGGGTATGGTCATTGCGCCGATGCAAGCGCAATCTCAAGCGGCGCTTGCGGCCCAGGAAGTACAGGGCCTCAAGGAAATTGTCGTGACAGCTCAACGGCGCAATGAAAATCTCCAGAACGCGGCACTCCCGGTCAGCGCGCTGACATCGGATCAAATTGATGGAAAAGTGACATCTGCACAAGATTTGACCCAACTGGTGCCTGCGGTCACATTCTCTACTGGTGGCGGTGCCAGTACCCAAGTTACGCTACGCGGCATCGGCGCTTTGACAGGCAATGCGCTGGCCGAACAGGTGGTGGCCTTCAATCTTGACGGGGTTTATCTCGCGCGTAGTGGTGGTTCGAACGGACTGTTCTACGACCTGGATCGCATCGAAGTCCTGAAGGGTCCGCAAGGCACGTTGTACGGTCGTAATGCAACCGCTGGTGCAGTCAATCTGATCACGAAAAAGCCGACGCAGCAATTCGGTGGCGATGTGTCTGTGCAATTCGGCAACTACGGATTGAAACAAGGTCAGGGCGCAATCAATGTGCCGATTTCCGATACGGTCGCTTTGCGAGTGGCCGGTCAGAGTATTAACCGGCGCGGTTATTTGACCGATGGGTATGATGACCAAAAGCAATACTCCGGAAAAGCTGCACTGCTGATCAAGCCGAACGAAGGGCTCAGCATCCTGCTCAATGCGGACTACGTTCACATTGGCGGTAAAGGCTCAGCCAATGTGTTGAGTGCACCTTATATCAATCCATCGAATCCCTACCTTGGTCCGAGTTCCCCGCAAACGGTAGCCTTTTACAACACGGACCCGCGCAACTCAGTGGTGCGTGGCCCCTTCACGTTCAGACCAGCTGAATCGGCTCCGACACCAAATGGTTTCAATGACAACAACATTACGGGTTTGAGCGCAACTATCGACTGGGAATTGGGCGGCGGCAAGTTGACCGCGATTTCTTCTTACCGTGAATCCAAGTTTCGCTATAGCGGCTACACCGCCGGGTTCCGTTTGGATGATGATGAAACCTCCACTGCCAAGTCGCTGGAAGTCCGTTATGCAACGCCCGAGAGCAATATCCTGCGAGGCGTGTTGGGCGCCTACTATTTCAAGGACTCGGGCCATTTCGATTTGTTTACCTACATTTATGATTTGGTACCACGGGCATTTGGCGGCGGCCCAGACCCAACCCATGTTCAGGACTTCGATACCACTGCAACTGCGGTGTTCGGTCAGGCGACCTTGGATCTGACCAAGACCTTTCGACTGATTGCGGGCGCACGTTACTCTGAGGAAAAGAAAACGGTGGCGGGTACAACCACGATTGGTGTTTTCCCATTCAGTGGTGACATGAAAGTAAACAAGGCCACGTACAAGGTGGGCGTTGAAACCGATCTTGCGCCACATTCTCTGGCTTACTTCACCGTGGGAAGCGGGTTTAAAGCAGGCGGCTTTTTTGCTGCCTCAGCGCCGAATACTTTCAAGCCTGAATTTCTGACGGCCTGGACTCTGGGTTCTAAAAATCGCTTTCTGGACAACCGGCTGCAACTTAATGCCGAAGCGTTTTACTGGGACTATAAGGATAAACAGGTTAGCCACCTTGGCCCGATCAACAACGGTACCGGCGTCAGTCTTGTGACTGAAAATGCAGGCAAGGCCAAGCTCTACGGTGCCGAGGTGGAGGCGCGTTATTTGGTTACGCCAGACGATATGGTGTCGGCAACGGTGCAGTATGAACACACGCGTTATGACTCTTATGTGGTCATCTCATCGCCAGGCCGACCCGCATCCAATTGTGCGGTGACACCCACTGCAGTTCCCGGTGCGTTCAAGGTGGATTGCACAGGTAATGAAGTCGCACTGGCCCCCAAGTGGATTCTCAATCTGGGTTACAGCCACACCATGCCTTTGGCTAGTGGCGCTGATCTGGTGTTTTCAGTGGCGGGGATCATCAAGTCCAACTACTGGCTAGGAGAAGAACATTTACGTGGTCAAAAACAAAGTGGCTATGGCAAATGGGATCTCGACATGACCTACAATTCTTCCGATGGGCGCTGGTCAGTCAGTGCCTATGTCGCCAATGTTACTGACCGGGTCGTCTCGCCGTTTACCTTTGTTCATCCTGAGTTTGGCCAGCCCATGCAGGCTCTGGAAATGCCACGTACCTTTGGCGTCAAGGCTGCTTTCAGATTCTGAGTTTCATTGAAGACCAACGACAAGGAGCATTTTTTGAGCAAGCAAGCGACATCAACGACGACTGGGCTGCAATTTCCAGATCTGTTGATTTATCGAGGCTACGCAGCACCGGTAAGGATTGAGGCCGATGTCTATGATCTGGAGGTCGTTGGCCATATTCCGCCGGAACTCAATGGTGCCTATTACCGGTGCAGTGCTGATCCTCAATATCCACCGCTGTTAGGCAAGGATATTTTTATCAATGGCGACGGCATGACGCACATGATTCGCCTGGAGAATGGTCATGCCGATCTGAAAACCCGGTACGTGCGCACGGAGAAGTTCAAGGCCGAGCGAGCAGCGCGACGGGCCTTGTTCGGTTCCTATCGCAATTCATTTACCGACGACCCCAGTGCTGCCGGGATCGACAACAACACCGCGAATACCACAGCGTTCTGGCATCACAATCAGCTCTATGCGTTAAAGGAATCATCCCGGCCGATGCGGCTCGATCCTTTGACGCTGGAGACCATCGGTAGCTGGAACTTTCATGGAACCTTGAAAAGCAAGACCTTCACAGCCCATCCGAAAATTGATCCGGTAACCGGTGAGGCGATTGCTTTTGCCTACAACACACCGGGTTACAGCAGCAAGGACATCGATATCTATGTGATATCTCCAGATGGCTTGATCACATCCAGCGAAACCTTCGAAGCACCGTACTCCTCGATGGCGCATGACTTTATGGTCTCACGGAACTACATCGCATTCACGATCTATCCGATGGTCAATGACTGGGAGCGGGTCAAGAACGGGGAACCCTATTTTCATTGGGACTCCAGCCTGCCGACGATGGTTGCCATCATTCCACGTAAAGAAGGAGTGAAAGCGATTCGCTGGTACACCTGTCCATTCACAGGCATGGAGACTCATTCGTTTAACGCATGGGAAGAAGAGCGCGACGGAAATAAGCTGCTGCATCTCGATCATTTCTTCACCGCTTCGGGATGGATTTCGCAATTCCCGGATATCCGTGGCGAATGTACGCAAGAACTTCCGCCTCATGCTGAACGCTGGACCTTCGACATGGCTAGCACCAGTGAAAGCTTTGGCGTAAAGCGGATTTTCAATCAGATCGGTGAGATGCCGATGGTTGATCCCCGCTATCTAATGCAGCGAACTCGCCACTTCTATTTCGGGACCAGCAACGTCGACTTTGGCCCGATGCTGGACATGGGCCCTAAAGGCCCGCCGTTTACCTGCATCGCTCATTTTGATGAGGTCCAACAGAAGATGAGTTTTTATTACGCAGGCCCGGATTCGGCACCTGAAGAGCCTTACTTTGTGCCGCGAAGCAAGGATGCGCCTGAAGGCGACGGCTGGTTGCTGACTCTGGTCGGGCGCCGCAGCGAGAATCGTACCGACCTAGTGATTCTCGACGCGACCTGTATCGAGAAGGGGCCGGTCGCTATCATCAAAATGCCTTGCCGTTTGCATGAAGGTTTTCATGGCACCTGGGTTCCGGCAGCGCAATTGGGTTTCTAGACGATGAATACGCTCACTCTCAATCAGGCCAATCAGATTATTTCTGCCGCCCTTGAAAAAGCAAGGGCGATGCAGGTTCAGCCGATGAGCGTGGTGGTGCTGGATGACGCAGGCGATGTGAAGGCCGCGCAAAGAGAAGATGGAGCTAGCATGTTTCGTATGGATATCGCCAAAGGCAAGGCCTGGGCGGCGGTGGGAATGTCTGCCAATTCGCGAGTCCTGGCGGAGCGGGCTCAAAAGATGCCGATTTTTTTCGGGGCACTCGCTGCGACGGGACAAGGCAACTTTATTCCGCAAACCGGCGCACTGCTGATCAAGGATAGCAATGGCGTGATCCTGGGTGCCGTGGGTGCAAGTGGCGGTACGGGTGATGAAGATGAAGCCATTTGCCAGCACGGAATAGAAATAGCCAAACTTTTCCCGGCTTGAAAACTATTGGTTCGTCAAAAATGAAAACCAAAGTTGTTTATATCGGAGCGCCCGAGGCCGACGCTACCCAATTCGAATTGCGTGCGCAGCGCGATTTTCCGGATATGCATTTGTTCGCAAGCAATGATCGCGCGCGTGCGCTGGGCCAGGTGGCCGATGCTGATGCCGTGATTGGCCATCATTTCCAGTTCGATGACGATTTGCTTCAGCGAGCTAAAAAGTTGTCCTGGATTCAGTCTTTGACCACAGGCACCGATGCCATTCTCAAACTGCCTGCATTGCGACCCGAAGTTATAGTCAGCTCCACCCGGGGCATGCATGGCCCGCAAATGTCTGAACTGGTCTTTTTGCATATGCTCGCCTTGACCCGCGATTTTCCACGCATGCAACGCAACCAGGCGATTGGTCAATGGGAGCGTTGGCCGCAGCCGCTACTGTGGGGCAAGACCGTCGTCATTGTCGGCGTGGGTGCAATCGCTGAGGCACTCGCACCACGCTGTAAGGCTTTTGGCATGACCGTGTATGGCGTCTCTAGCACACCCCGTGTACCGGAAGGATTCGATAGAGTCTATGGCCGCAATGAACTGACCCAAGCGGCCGGAGTGGCTGACTATCTGGTGCTGATTGTGCCGCATTCGGGAGTGACTGAAAATCTGATTGATGCCCAGGTAATTGCTGCGATGAAGCCTGATGCGTTTTTGATTAACGTCGCGCGCGGTGGTGTTCTGGATGAACAGGCACTCATGGAGGCCCTTCAGGAAAAACGTATCGCTGGAGCCGCGCTCGACGTCTTTCGTCAGCAACCGTTGCCTGTAGATCATCCACTTTGGCGCCAAGAGCGTGTGATCGTTACGCCGCTGGTCGGAGGTATGAGCAATATTTATCTCGACCAGGCTTATCCGATTGTGCGCAGTAATTTGCAGCACTTCATTGCTGGCAAACATGACGCGATGATCAACGTCGTCGCGCACTAGCCTCTTCCTCTTCATGCACAAAACTTCCACACGTATCGTCAATGCGGTCTCCATTCAAGAACTGGAACGACGTTGGCGTGCGGTGCGCGCCTTGATGCGCGAGCAGGAAATTGATGCGCTTGTGTTGCAGAATTCCAGCGACTGGGTTGGCGGATATATCCGCTGGTTCAGCAATCAACCTGCCAATAATGGTTATCCAAGTACGCTGGTCTTCCCCTTGGAAGGGGGCATGTCCTTCATCGAACAGGGGCCGCGCGATGTGATACGCGAAGCGGGCAATGCAGAGTTGCAAGAAACCGGCATTGCCCGACGCCTGACCACGCCCAGCTATCCGTCCGTGGCTTATACCGGTGACTATGACGCCAAACTTGCAGCACAGGAACTAAAGAATCATGGTGTCCGCCGTATTGGTTTTGTTGCACCAGCCGCGATGTACCACAGCTTCGGCATGAACCTGCGTGAGCTGCTGCATGGCGTTGAAGTGATTGACTTTACCAATGAAATTGATGCGATCAAGGCCATCAAGAGTGAAGAGGAACGCGGGCTGATGCGTCAGGTCGCTGCAATGCAGGACGAGGTCATGGCGCGCGTGCAAACGTTTATCCGCCCTGGGTTGAAAGACTTTGAGGTTGCGGCCTATGCGCAATATTGTGGTCAGCAGCTGGGGAGTGAGCAGGGCATTTTCCTGTGCTCTTCAGCACCGCCGGGGCAAGCTGCCAGCTTTCGCCCACGTTCCATGCAAGGCCGCACACTTGAACGCGGCGACACTTTTTCGCTGCTGATCGAAAACAACGGCGCGGGTGGTTACTACACCGAGTTGTCGCGCATGTTTGTACTCGGCTCTGTTTCTCAGGAGTTGCAAGATGTTTATGCCGCGGTGATCGACGCACAGGCCTATGCGCTTTCCCTCCTCAAACCCGGTACAGCCTGTGCCGATATTTTCAAGCAACACAACGCTTATCTGCGTCAGCAGAATCTCCCCGAAGAACGTCGGCTGTCCGTGCACGGCATGGGTTATGACATGGTCGAGCGACCGCTCATACGGGATGACGAAACAATGACGATTCAAGAGCATATGGCCATCGTCTGTCATCCCGGCATCCTCAATGAACGCATGTTCATTCACAACACCGATATCTATCTGATCGAAGCCGATGGCCCGGGAGCCTGCCTCCACAACACGCCCAAAAAAATCATTGAAATTGCAGTCTGATTCATTTCACGCTCTGTTCATTGCACGCGTCTAATGAGTAGATGTTTCATGCGCGAATAAAAATGAAATCGGTACTTTCCTGAGTGTAGAATTTCAAGACCATTCAAAAATGAATTAAGGTCTGAGGGACAAAGTACTGTGGATCTATCAAGACTTGAACTCTTCACTCAGGCCGCGCTATTCGGCAGCTTTACCAAGGCCGCCGTGATGTTGGATACCACGCCCTCGGCCATCAGCCGCCAGATATCCTTGTTTGAAACCGAATGTGGCGGGCGTCTGTTTCATCGTACGGGTCGAGGCATTGCCTTGACCGAACTGGGCGAACGCATTCTGCCGCGCGTGCAATTATTGCTGGCAGACGCAAAAGAACTCGACAAGGAAATCAAAGGCTTTGCCGGTATTCCATCCGGCGAAGTGCGTGTGGGCATTCTTGCGGCTACAGCGAATGTTTTGTTGCCTCCTTTATTCAAGCAACTGCAAGAAAATTATCCCGATGTCATCCTGAGTATTTTTGAAGGTTCGCCAGGACAGATGGACGAATGGATAGGCAGTGGCCATGTCGATATCGGTCTGATGGCACGGCAGGGAAAAAGCTTCTCTGCAAACGAACATCCGCTGACCACTAATGATAATTATCTGGTTGGAACAGGCAAAGACCCCTTGACCCAACAGGAAACGATTGCATTTGACCAGCTCCATCAATTGCCTTTGATTCTTGCTGGTTTGCCAAACGGCATGCGCAAGACTCTGGAGCAATTGGCCAAACAAAAAAATATGAAGTTGCGTGTGGTGATGGAAGCCAATTCGCTGTTGACGCAAATTGCCATGGCCACCAATGGTTGCGGCTATATCATTTTGCCGATACACACCATTCCGAATGAATTGCGCACCGGCAGTCTAAGCGCGGCTCGCATTGTTGAGCCTTCCATCCGGCGCACGATTACCCTCAGTACCACGATGCAAAGACCATTGACGCTGGCCAGTCGTATCGTGTTACGCACGATACGCAGCATTGCCGAAGATCTGGTGCAACGGGAAGTCTGGACACCGGTTGATCTGAGTACAGATGCAGAATGATGTGAGTGCTCAGCATTGAGCCTTCAAAACGATTTTCCCCGAGGTTCCCCGTGACTCCAGTAATTGATGGGCCTGTGCGGCCTGACTCAAGGCAAAGATGCCACCAACATGAATTTTAAGCTGACTCGATTTCACGTAATTGCCCAACTCTTCCAGCAGTCCAAGAATCAACTCACGGCGGAACAGATAGGGCCGCAAATAAAACCCACCAACGCTGTAGTTGCCACCGGGCAGGTCTTCCGTGTTGACGATCAAGGGTTGTTGACTGGCTGTACCGTAAACAATGGAACGGCCAAACGGGGCGAGCAGCTTCATGCTGGTGCGGGCGATTTCACCACCGGTCATTTCGAGGACGAGATCAACGCCTCTTCCTTGCGTCGCACTCCTGACTTCATCGGCCCAGGTGGCGCTGGTGTAATCGACAGCCACATTCGCACCGTGATCGATAATCAGCTGACGCTTTTCAGCGGTGCTGACCGCGCCGATGACGAGACTGGCGCCATAAAGTTTTGCGAGCTGTACTGCAAGCAGACCCACGCCTCCTGCCGCGCCTTGAACCAGCACCGCTTCACCAGATTGCAGGCGACCGGCCGCTTTCAGAATCAATGCCGCACTCAGACCCTGCACGAACAAAGCAATACCCTGTACTGAATCGATTCCTTCCGGTACTGGGAATAACAGATTCTGCGGTGCGACAACATATTCCGAATAGCAGCCTTTGCCCGGAAACGCGAATACACGCTTGCCAATCCAGTGTTGATCCGCTGGCGAGCCGGTGGCTTCGACAATACCAATGGCCTCGCCACCCAATGAATAGGGAAGGGGCGAGGGTTGCGGATAAGGGTCTCCCCGGCGCCGCACAACATCGGCAAAATTGACGCCCGCGACTTCCACGTGTACGAGCACCTCACCTGCCTGCGCTTGCGGCTTGGGTACGTCCTCGTAGACCAGCACGTCTGGTGCGCCCTGACTGTGGAAGCGTACTGATTTCATCATTTGCATATTTTTTCCAAAATCATTCCTGTTGCGGAGGCTGCTTATTTAACCCGCAATCCTGCTTCGATCATCATCGGCAGCAATTTTTCAGAATACTGCTTCACCCCAAACTCGTAGTCCGGCCATGAAATCGCCAGGCCATCAATGCCTGCGTTTGAAACGAACTTCATTCTTTCGATGATTTGCTCGGCTGTACCTACCATCGGCAGGGCAAAGAATCCGGACATGGAACGTTCCTGAATCGTTTTGCGAGAAAACACGTCGGTGGAATGTGAATTCTTGATCATTTCGGCAACGACGGAATTACCCTGATCGTAATCGCCTTTTTGACGAATGACGTAATCCACATATTCCTGCGCTTCCTTCTCGGTGTCGCGACAGACAATCCAGGCACTCGTATAGACGCCGACTTCACGACCGATTTCCTGTGCCGCCGCACGGGTATCGGCCACAATTTTTGGTGTGTCTTCAATATGCTCAATCGCGGCGAAATTGATGTCGGCCCATTTACGGGCGAACTTCATGCCGGCGGGACTCGAACCGGCGCTCATGATGACAGGACGTGGTGACTGGATGGGTTTTGGTTCAGAAACGATATTGCGTCCCTGATAGTAGGTGCCGTTGAAATCAAAGGGTGCATTTTCAGTCCATATTTTCTCGATCAGTTCCATCCATTCTGCGGCCACGGCATATCGGTCTTCGTGCTCTTTTTGAACCATGCCCAGCATTGCGAAGTCGTGTGAATTCCAGCCTGCAACAACGTTCAGTGCAAAACGCCCACCGGAAATATGATCAATCGTGGTGATGGCCTTGGCCGCCATGACTGGATGCGTTAGTGCCATATGCAGCGTTGCAAAAACCTGAACATTTTGAGTCAATGCAGCAACAGCCGCAGCCCAGGTAAAGGTTTCATAAATGCGATCCACTTCGGGCGAAGTGAATTTCGGCTTGCGCCAGCGTGCCAAGGGAATGATGGCCTCAATACCAGAGGCATCAACGGCCTGCACAATTGAGAGACTGTTCTGCCAGTTGAGCTTCAAGGTTTCTTCGGCAAAGCTGGTCGTTGTACCGCGCTGTGTATTGGGACAAAACACAGCGAGTTTAAGTTTGTTGGGGCTGCCAAATAGCGGGCCCTGCATCGGCGCCTTGCTACGGTCAGGATAAATTGTGGATGCCATACCGGTCTCCTTGAGGATATGTAGACAGATGCTTTGAGTTTTGAAGATACAGACTTGGCACCGGATAGGCCATACAGAAAAAAGCAAGTCAGATGTGCATGATTGGAAAGTCAGAACGGATGCTTTATCCACGGCTTCCAGTTTGATTATCCTGTTTGAACAAATTCGCAAATCTGTTTTGTGATTCTGGTTCTGGTGTAAAGCGGGTGAGTTGTTTATCTTGGTAACAGAGAAATCGTATTGCTGATGGTCAGTGCTGCAACATGAAACGAAAACATCAGCGTCTATTGTTTCAAGACAAGTTTCAAGACAGGATTCAACATGAACCCATCGCCCGTTTCATCCATTTCCGAATCCGGAGATCAGGACATCAAGTCTCATTTCTGTACTGCGATGCGGCGGCTGGCCAGTACCGTGAGTATCGTCACTTGCCAGATTGGAGAGGAATGGCATGGGATGACTGCAACAGCCGTGGTCTCTGTTTGTGCCGACCCGGCCACGATTCTGGTGTGTATTAATCAGAGTGCTTCCATCCATGAACCCCTGGTAGCCAGCGGACACTTCTGCGTGAATTTATTACAAAGCGATCAAGCTGAAGCAGCGCAGGCTTTTTCCGGAAAACTGAAAGGCAGTGCGCGCTTTGCATTGGGACAATGGGACAACGATGCTTATCAATTGCCTGCATTGCGCGATGCGCAGGCCAACATTTTTTGCACACTGGTTGAAACCTTGACCCATGGCACACACAGCGTCTTTATTGGTCGTGTTGATGGCGTTCGGACAGCTGGGCAAGTCGCGCCGTTGATCTATCAGAATGGAGATTATTCCCGCGCAGTTTCGTTGAAAGCTGCTTGACCGGATGATGGCTTGTGAAAGTAATACGCGACAGCGTAGAACGACAAAGAGCAGATCGTTATCGCAACTGGTACGGTCATTAACAATGCCATTCCCAAAGCACGCGTATCACCCATCGAAGCGGTCAAATGATCGCTGATCATCCCCACCAACAGCGGCCCGCCACCGCCCCCGATCAGTGCTGCGGCAATCACAATGATGGCCGTTGCGAGGCCGCGATGCTCAATGGGAGCCAGTTCGATGGACAGGCTGAATGCGGCGGGGCGGCTGATAAACATCAAGAAGAAAAAAATGGTGGCCAGAATCAGAAGTGTGCTAAACGATCCGGCATTGAGTGTCGCGATCAAGAACGGCAGACTCAATAGACAAGCCGTTGCCGGTAACAATACGGCCAATCGATCCCCTTGGTGTCGGCGTAGCAGGAAAGATCCCAGCAGGCCAGCAACTGCAAACGAAGCCAGCATGACCGCACCATTCAGAAATCCCATGGTTCCTGCAACCTGAGGCAAGGACAGGGAATAGGCGCGTACGAGATAAACTGGTAGCCAGACCGGCAGGACGCCGACGGCGAAACCGATCGCGATTTGTGACAGCACGAGATACGCATAAGCCCGGCGCGAAAACAGGATTTTGAATGAGGTCCACAAACCAGCAGATATGACTGGGGCAGTCTTATTCACTTCCATGCCGCCGCGCACAGGCTCTTTGACCGTCAAAAAGATCAGAAGAGCGACCAGCATGCCGGGTGCGCCCATGGCAATCAAGCCAGCACGCCAGCCATAGGACACAGCAATCCAGGCAACGATGGGCCCGAGTACGATGGCGGAAAATGCCATGCCCGCCTGAAATATGGAGACTGCGAGTGGGCGATCCTGTTTGCGAAAATAGTCACTGATCAGCGAGTTTGACGCAGGTGTTGCGCCCGCCTCGCCCGCACCCAATCCGGCCCGCGAAAGTCCCAGTTGCATGATGTTGGCCGCGAAGCCACCGAGCATGGTCACCAGCGACCATGCGGCCACCGAGAGCGCCAGAATATTGCGCCGATTGCCGCGGTCAATCCAGCGTGCAACCGGGATTCCGAATAGGGCATAGAAAGCCACAAAAGCAATACCGGAAACGAGGCCGATCTCCGTATCGGTCGCCTTGAATTCGCGTTTGATTAGCGGGATCAAGGGGAAGAATGCAAAGCGGTCCAGGCTGGCAAAAATATTCGCGAGGCAGAGTACCGCGAGCACGTAATAAGAATAGGCTTTACTGAAACCCGGGTTCGCCGAGACCGCTGGTTCGCTCCCACCTTCTGCACCTTGATTCATTTTGTATCCCGGTAGCGCCTGAAAACGAACAAAGTTCTGGGCTGATGATATCGCCAGTCAAGCTTCTTGAGTAAGACTGGCGTCAAACTTAAAGCGTCGCACCATAAGGAAGACACCCTTGAGTCGATGTGGCCATCGACCCAGAATTTTTCTAAGACGTGAACATTTTTATGGGGTTGAAGAATGAAGGGGATAAAGAAATTCGACGAGCCCGACTCAATATTTCTAAACCGGGCTCATCGAAAATCAGAACCGCGTGCCAACCCGGACACCCCAGGTGCGTGGTGCACCGATGGCTGCGAAAGGGGAGTTCGGATTGGTGGGCGGACGATACGTCAGACCCGGTGTGACGCCACCGGAAGTACCGGAATAAAGGACTGCTTTGTTGCCGACATTGGTGACGAACAAAGTGACTGACCAGCGGTCATCTGTTGTAGCGTAATCGAGCGACAGATCGGTCAAGCTGTAGCTCTCCCTGTTGGTGCCCGTAGTTCGATTAGGACTCAGCCAGGCATCAGTCTCGAAGTGTGTCTTCGCGCCAAAGACCACCTTTCCTATTGCCAGATTGAAAGTGTGCTGGTAGCTCACAGTGCTGGACCACCTCGGCAGGTTGGCACGTGGTGCGTTGACCAGGCCACCCACTGTTCCATTCGGAGAAACCGAGGTCGGGAAGAGATCGTACTTGCCTTCTGCGTACAAGACGTTGGCCGAGATCAAGTCTTCTGGCGTGAAGAGCCACGAAGCTTCCAGCTCGCCACCTCGAACATAACCCGGGACGTTGACGGGCACCGGGGCAGTAAGTTGTGGTGGGTTGAGTGTCTGAAACACAGAGATTTGTTGATTGCGGTATTTCCAGTAAAACGCTTCCAGATTTAACAGTAAGCACCCATCCATAAACTTGTTTTTTGATCCGATCTGGTACGCCGTCAGTTTTTCCGGGAGGTAAGTGTTGGGTGGCAGTCCGTTATAGAACCCGCCCGCCTTGAATGCCGAGCTGGCGTTCGCAAATAACAGCGAACGTGGCGCGAGGTCGTATTCGATACCAAGACGGAAGCTCTTATCGGTAAAGGTTTTATTGCCACGGGTTGGGAAGCGGCAGGCGCCAACTGGAGTCAATGGCCCGACCGGTAATTCGATTGCCCCTGCTGCGAGCGAAGTTGCATTACATTCTGGCGTGGCGGGGTTGGCGTCCGCTGGGGCTCCTGAACCATAGCCGCTGACATTTTTTTCTTCAGTGGTATAGCGCAAACCAACCGTCGCTCTCAAGTCTTTCGTAACTGAATAAGTGGTCTGCCCAAACAAGGCATAGTTTTCATCGGTTAACGAATTGATCGTGATATCGGCGTAATAGCGAGGGTTGCTAAATGCGCTGGCGCCCTTTTGTTTTTCCTTGAAATAAAAAAATCCAGCCAGCCATTGCAGATCTGAATTGCCACTAGAAGCGAGACGTGCTTCCAGACTGGTCTGATCCACATCGAAACGCTGGCGTTGCTGAAAGCCTTGGCCATAACCCAGGAAGTCAACTTTGGTTTCCACTTGCGCTGGGATGACCGTCAAAGTGGCAAAGCCAAGCTTCCAGTTCATCTCTCCAGAATAGATCGCGACGGTATTGTTTGTATATGCATCGTTGCCAATAACGGGTAAGGATGCAATCGGTTGTACGACCGCCGGTGTAATGCCGCTATTGCCAAAGGTGGGACACAACGCTGGATTCCCGCAAGGAGGGGTTATCAGAGTCTCCCAAGGATTACCGGGATTCTGGAAACGTTGGCCATTGAAACCATTCGGATAGAGATAGATGGTGCCAGCGCCTCGCGAGTTATCGTGAAAATAATCGATACCGACATAAAAAGAGAGGTCACTGGACGGATCAAACGTAAGGCCGGCGCGAACCGCCTGATTCTTAGCGTCATTCAGGCCATTATTGAGATAGCCGTCATGTTTGACCGTCTGAAACGCAATGCGTCCCGCTATCTTGTCGGCAAGCGGGCCATTGATCATACCGGTCGTATTGATCTGTCCATAATTTCCAGCAGTGATGCTGGCTGCGCCTTCAAAAAAATCGGAGGGGCGATTCGGTACGACATTGATGGCACCTACGGTGGCGTTACGGCCATACAGGGTTCCCTGCGGTCCTTTGAGCACCTCAATACGCGCCACATCATAAAAAGGGGCCGCCACACCATAGGGCCGCGCCAGCGAAACGCCCCCGACGTTAAATGCAACCGCGACATCGGTAAATGCATTGCCGCCGCCGGAAGCCAGGCCTCGAATACCCAGATTGGTATTGGCCGAGGTAGCCGCAACACTCAAGCCGGGTACGGTCGACAGCAAAGCTTTCGTATCGGTGATTCCAGTGCGCTCCAGTAATTGAGGCGAAATGACGGTAATGGCTAAGGGTGTTTTCTGCAGACTGGACTCACGCCGTTCGGCCGTCACGACAATCTCGTCAAGACTGTTTTGAGGCGCAACGCTACTCTTATTGGCGGTCGTTGGCGTGTCTTCGGCAAGTGCACGGTGATTGACCAGCAGTAAGGTCAGGCTACAGGCGGCCGCTATCGCAGTCACCGGCTTCAAACTCAAGCGATGCTTTTGCATATTTGTATCTCCTTGTTAATAACTTTGACATTGAATCTCGTTCGTCAGAACAAGCGTGTTGCTTGTCCATGAATGAAGTAATTCAAATGCATATTTTTTAAATGCCTGTCTTATGCAAGCTATTTTTGATTTTCTGATTGTGACGAGAAGCTCAACAACATACAATTCGTATATCAATCTAGCTGATATACCAAAACCACATAAAGAGGTCACCATGGAATTCAAACAGCTCGAAGCGTTTTTTCATGTGGCCGAACTCGGGAGTTTTACTCGCGCAGCGACCGTTCTCGATACCAACCAGCCTGCACTCAGCCGGCTGGTGCGGCAACTTGAGAATGAGTTGCGCCAGAATTTGTTGTTACGAAATGGCCGTGGTGTTGTGATGACTGATTCGGGGCAAGTATTACTCGCCCATGCCAAAGGGATCGTGCAACAAGTTGAACGGGCGAAGCAGGATCTGAAAGAAAGACGTGGCGTGTTGAGCGGTCATTTCAGTCTGGGGCTATTACCCAGTGTCTCTCGAATGACGGCCTCGTCGCTGGTGCGAGGTTTTAATGAGGCTTTTCCTAACGCCACGATTTCGATTGCCGAGGGACTGTCCGAATATCTGATTGAGTGGCTGATGATTGGCCGTCTCGATGCCGCAGTCCTTTACGATACGAGCATCACACCATTGATCGAAAAACGTGAACTGGTCGAACAAGAATTATTTCTGATCGGCCCTGAGAGCACGGTACGTGGGAAAGCTAGTGTTCTGCCACCCATACCTTTCAAGCAAATTGATCGCTATAAACTCATTATGCCGAGCCGTATGCATGGGGTACGCCACACCATTGAAAGCCGGGCAGCTGAACTTGGCTTGCGCTTGAATATCGCAATTGAAGTCGATGCAGTGACGTCAATACTGGATTTGATTGCCGATGGCTTAGGCAATGCCGTACTGACCGAAACGGCTATCGCGAGCGATCCAGCCAAGCGCAAATTTACGATGCAGCGCTTTACGAAACCGACACCGAGCTTACAAATGGTCTTGGCCACTTGCCGTCGTCAACCGCTCTCCAGACTCGCAACCAAGGCGCTAAAAGTCGTCGAGAAAAGCGTCCTCAGTCTGTATACCCTCCCTACCGCGCTACAAGTTGATTCCAAAAGTCGAAAGACTTGAGGATGAACTCAGCTTAAGTTTGAGGCTGCTATGTATTTACGACATAGCAGCTAGTGGCATATCCGGTTTGTAAGTTGTCGGCGGCTTAACGACAATAGTCCTCGATTTCAAATCGACGGCTCGATATTGATATTGAGTCCATCTCATGTCACTCAAATATGTTTTTAAAGCAATCATTGACTGCCAGTGAATCCATATTAGATATTCAAGAAAAATGAAACTGCACTGGTCTCCAAAATCACCCTTTGTACGAAAGGTATTGATTGTTTTGCACGAGACCGGGCAATTTGATCAAATTGAAATCGTGCGAACCGTTGCTGCAATCGCAGAGCCCAATGCGTTGTTGATGCGTGATAATCCTCTGAGCCAAATACCAACTTTGGTACTGGATAATGGCATGCCACTCTATGATTCACCGGTGATCTGTGAATATCTGGACTCGCTACATGACGGTAGAAAACTGTTTCCAGTAAATGGAGAAGAACGCTGGCAGGCTTTACGTCGCCAGGCGTTGGCCGATGGCCTACTTGGAATCTTATTGATCTGGCGACAGGAGCGCAACAAGTTGCGTGCGCAGCAACTGCCGAGCTGGATTGCTTCCTTTCAAATCAAGCTGGATGCCACACTGGCCGTTCTGGAAGCGGATGCGGCGGTACTCAGTGCTGATTCTTTTGGTATTGGACACATCGCGATTGGATGCATGCTGTCTTACCTCGATTTTCGCTTTCCGGATCTCAACTGGCGAAGGCATCATTGGCAACTGGCGGCTTGGCACGATGCTTTTCGTCAGCGGCCTTCCGTTGTCGCAACGGAGATTGTTGATGACAGCTGAAGAATTGACCAATCTGAAATTGCTCCTCGGGCAATCATTTTCTTAATGGCTATGTTGACTCAGGTACAACGTCTGAATTGGATGACTCGCTTGATCCTGATAGTTAGTTGGTTTGTCAGTGGCTGCGCCAGCAATCCAATGGCCCATGCGGACAGTCTGACCGTGACGCAACATATTGTTAAGCATAGCGGTGTGCAGATCGAAGTACTGGCGCAAGGAAAAGGCCCGCTGGTCGTGATGCTGCCGTCGCTTGGCCGGAGTGCAACTGATTTCGACGACCTTGCTACACGTGTCGCCAGTGCGGGTTTTCGAGTCCTGCGACCCCAACCGCGTGGAATCGGAGCCAGCGTAGGGCCAATGAAAAACCTGACGCTGCATGATCTGGCGGCTGACGTTGCAGCCATTATTGAAAAGGAGGGTAGCTCCGCCATTGTGGCCGGGCATGCTTATGGCAACTTTGTCGCACGCACGCTCGCCATGGATCGTCCTGATCTGGTTCGAGCCGTTATTTTGTTGGCTCCCGCGGGCCGCGTCATTTCGCCTGAGATGAGAAACTCAATCGTGAAAAGTGGCGACCCAGCCTTTCCTCGCGAAGAGCGTTTGACGCATCTGAAAAAGGCTTTTTTCTTCGATGCTCATGATCCCTCAGTTTGGCTGGACGGTTGGTATCCCGCAGTCGGGGCCATGCAACGAGAAGCCAATGATGCGACCAAAGATGAAAGCTGGCGTAAAGCAGGTCAAGCGCCCCTGCTCGTCATCCGCGCAAAACAGGACGCGCTCCTGCTGCCCAGCAGAACCGACGGTATACCTGAAGAGTTGGGAGAACGGGTCAGCGTCGTGGAGATTGATCGTGCAGGCCACGCGTTAGTGCCAGAACAGCCAGGGGCAGTGGCAGAAGCAATCATTATCTACGCTCATCGCTTCAAATAATTTTGTAGCACTGCTGATTCAAAGAATCAGCTACAGCTAATCTTGTTTCTTGGCAATTTTTTAGATCTTCGCTGCATGCGATAATTTCAGCATGCTCGAAAGTATGTCATGACCGACAAAAAAATTGCCACGCAGCTGGTTCATACCGATTACCTTGCGCCCCCGAATTTCGGTGGACTCAATACGGGCATTCATCATGCCTCAACGGTCACTTTCCCCAGTGTGGCAGCCCTGCGTGCACGCGACTGGCGGCGTGAGGATCAATATACCTACGGCTTGCACGGCACACCCACCACGTTCACGCTGGAGAACCGGATCGCCGAGATTGAGGGTGGAAAGCACACCGTGCTGGCGCCGTCCGGGTTGGCGGCAATCATGATGGTGAACCTTGCCTTGCTGAAGCAGGGCGATGATCTGCTGCTTCCCGACAATGTCTACAACCCCAGCCGTGATCTGTCAGATGGTTTACTGAAAAATTGCGGGATCACAACCCGCTATTACGATCCGATGGATGCGGCTGCTGTGGCTGGCATGATTCAGCCGAACACTAAACTTGTCTGGATTGAAGCGCCCGGTTCAGTGACCATGGAAGTGCCCGATGTACCGGCTATCGTTGCCGCGGCGAAAGCCAAGGGCGTATTGACCGCGATCGACAATACCTGGGCTGCGGGATTGTTGTTCCGGCCTTTCGAACACGGTATCGATATTGCCATGCATGCACTGACCAAATATCCGTCTGGTGGCAGCGATGTGCTGATGGGTTCGGTAACGACAGCCGATCTGGCACTGCATCACCGCATCAAGCTGATGCACGGTATTTTAGGGTTGGGTGTCGGCGGGGACGATGCCTACCTGGTTCTGCGTGGACTTGCGACCATGCAACTGCGATTGCGTCAGACTGAACGCAATGCACTGGCGATGGCAAATTGGCTCAAGGCGCGTTCCGAGATCGCCAAGGTGCTGCATCCGGCCTTCTACGATTGTCCCGGGCACGCCTTCTGGAAGCGTGATTTCAGTGGCGCTTGCGGTCTGTTTTCAGTGGTGTTCCGTGCTGATATTCCACAGACTCGCATTGATGCGATGATCGATAGTTTGAAGTTGTTCAAGATTGGTTTCAGTTGGGGCGGTTCATGCAGCCTGGTGATGCCGTATCAACTGGATGGTGAGCGCACGGCGCGGCCCTGGACTGAACAAGGTGGATTGATACGGTTCTATGTGGGACTTGAAGACGAGAGCGATTTGATTGCTGATGTTGAACAGGCTTTTGAGCGATTGAGCACCTGATGAATGCTTCTACATTGCTGATTGGGATCGTGATCGGTTTTGCAGCCGGAGCCGTTATCGCCTGGTTGCTTGCGCGGCAACGTGCTGTCAGTACACAAACTGCGGATGCGGAGGTGCTGGCACAAAGCCGTATTGAAATTGCGACCTTAACTGAGCGTGCCGCAAGTCGCGCAGCCGAAGCCAGTGATTTGCAGACGCGACTGGATGCCGCCGTTGCTGAAACGACGCGGCTACGTGATGAGTTGGCTCGGGCACGTGAGGGCCAGGCCAGTTTGACTACGGAGTTGAAAGAAGAGCGCGAACAGACAGCCGAAAAGCTGGCTTTATTGCAGGAAGCACGCGAAGCTTTGACCACTCAGTTCAAGACACTTGCCAACGATATTCTTGAAGAAAAGAGCAAGCGTTTTTCTGAACAGAATCGAGGTGAACTGGATTTATTGCTCAAGCCACTCGGCGAGAAACTGCAAGCCTTCGAGAAAAAAATCGAGGACACGTATATTGCTGAAGCCAAGGATCGGCACTCGCTTGCCGACGAGGTGCGCAAGCTTCAGGCGGCCAATATCCAGATCAGCCAGGACACGCTCAATCTCACGCGTGCGCTGAAAGGTGAATCCAAGACGCGCGGTAACTGGGGCGAGGTGATTCTGGAACGTGTGTTGGAGCGCTCCGGTCTGGTCAAAGGTCGCGAGTACGTCACACAGGCAACGATGGAGGGTGAGGATGGCAAGTTGCGTCCTGATGTTGTCGTCAATCTCCCTGAGAACAAGCACATCGTTATCGACTCCAAAGTCTCGCTGGTGGCGTATGACCGCTACTACTCGACTGAAGATGAAGGCGAACGCGCGTTGGCGCTCAAGGAACACGTCGGAGCATTACGTCGCCATGTCAGCGACCTGTTTACCAAGCGCTATCAAAGCCGCACCGAAGTAAATGCGCCAGATTTTGTGGCGATGTTCGTGCCGATTGAACCTGCCTTTAATCTGGCCGCGGGCCACGATGAATCGCTCTATCTGGATGCTTTCGAAAAAAAGGTCGTGATTCTTACACCGAGCACCTTGCTGGCGATGCTGACTACAGTAGCGACACTCTGGCAGCGTGAAAGTCAGACTCGTAACGCCATTGAGATTGCGCGTCAGTCGGGTGCGCTCTATGACCAGTTTGTTCGTTTCGTCGAATCCCTGCGTGAGGTCGGCAAGAAAATCGGCGATGCACAGCGGGCCTATGAAACTGCTGAAAAGCAGTTGTCCAGCGGACGCGGCAATCTGGTCAAGCGCAGTGAAGATATTCGTAAGCTGGGTGCCAAGGCTGAGAAGCGACTACCTCAGGAGGTTGTCGAAGATGCAAACGCATCGGATGAATTGCCGGTCATTCAAACTGGCAGCATCAGCGAGGTTTGATCAAGTCGGAGGAAGGCTCACTCGCTTTCCAGTTGTTTCAGATCATCCTGAGTATTGATATTGGCAAAAGCTTCGGGTTGATCATCAAAAGGAACATGAATGACATTACAGTGCGCGTGCCAGCCATCGGCCTTGCGGCCACTATCATTCAGATAACTTTCAATCGGGTCGCGTAAGCTACTGCGCATCAAGCAAAACAGTGGCTGTAACCAAGGACCCGTTGCGACGACTGCAGCATCGGCTGATGATCCCTGCAGCGCATGGCCCAGGCGTTCTGCCAAGTCGGTGGGCAGCAAAGGTACATCGCACGGGGCGGTGAGAAGAAAATCGGTATTACAGATTTTGAGGGCCGCATGAATGCCGCCAAGTGGTCCGGCATCGGATATCAAGTCGGTGATGACCGGATGGCCAAGCCCGTGATAAGTATCCAGATTCTGATTGGCACTGATCAAGACTGAACCAACCTGCGGCGCCAGCCGCAACAACACGTGCATGGCCATCGGATAGCCGCGGAACGGCATCAAGCCTTTGTCATCACCGCCCATGCGAGTGCTGCGCCCACCGGCGAGAATCACGCCGGTGATTTGTTCAAATGGAATCAACTTAGAGTACTTCTGCGGCGTGATCGGCGAGGCGTGAGCGTTCGCCGCGTTGAAGGGTGACATGGCCGCTGTGAGTCCAGCCCTTGAAGCGATCCACAACATAGGTCAAACCGCTGGAACCTTCGGTCAGATAAGGCGTATCGATCTGCGCGATGTTACCCAGGCAGATGACCTTGGTTCCCGGACCCGCGCGGGTGATCAGTGTCTTCATCTGTTTCGGCGTGAGGTTCTGCGCTTCGTCGATGATCAGGAATTTGTTGATGAAGGTGCGACCGCGCATGAAGTTCAGGCTCTTGATCTTGATACGTGAGCGAATCAGATCCTGGGTTGCGGCGCGGCCCCAGTCTCCGGCCGAATCATCGGTCTTGTTGAGCACATCCAGGTTATCGTCGAATGCGCCCATCCACGGCGACATTTTTTCTTCTTCGGTACCAGGTAGAAAACCGATATCTTCACCCACCGGAACGGTGACACGGGTGACGATGATCTCGGTATAGGTTTTCGTTTCGAGTACCTGGGTCAGACCAGCCGCGAGCGCAAGCAGGGTCTTGCCGGTACCGGCCTGGCCAAGCAGCGTAACGAAATCGCAGTCGGGATTCATTAGCAGATTGAGTGCGAAATTCTGTTCGCGATTGCGCGCAGTAATACCCCACACGGCGTTCTTGGCGTGGGTGTAGTCGCGCAGAGTTTTGAGTACGGCTGTCTTGCCGTTAATTTCTTTGACCTGTGCGTACAGCGGTGCGCCATCACCTTCGAAAAAGACGAACTCATTGACCAGCATGCTACTGACCAGTGGCCCGCTGATGCGGTACCAGGTTGCTCCGCCTTGCTGCCAGCTTTCCACGCCCTTGCTATGCCGATCCCAGAAATCGGTCGGCAATTGACGGATGCCGGAGTAGAGCAGGTCAGTGTCTTCTAGAACCTGGTCGTTGAAATAATCTTCTGCGGGCAAGTCGAGCGCACGCGCCTTGATGCGCATGTTGATGTCTTTTGATACCAGCACCACTTGCCGCGACGGATGTGCCTCCTGCAGTGCTCGTACGACACCGAGAATCTGGTTGTCTGCCTTGCCAACGGGCAATCCTGAAGGCAGTGCTTGCGATACCGCATGAGTCTGGAAGAACAGCTTGCCGTGGGCGTCCTTGCTGCCGAGTTTGTCGAGGGCGATGCCCAGTTCAATATCGTCGTCCTTGGTATTGGCAATCAAGCCATCAAGTGAACGGCTGACCTGACGGGCGTTGCGCGCCACTTCCGACATGCCCTTCTTGTGGTTGTCGAGTTCCTCCAGCGTCATCATCGGCAGATAGACATCGTGTTCTTCGAAACGGAACAGCGAGCTGGGGTCGTGCATCAACACATTGGTATCGAGTACGAATAACTTGGTCGGCTCGTTTGATGGGGTCTTGCGTTTGGGCTCGGGACGATTAGCACTTGATGTCGGAGCAACGACTGAGAGCAGGGTGCTTGCGGCAGAGCGACTTTCGCTCTGTTTGGCGCTGGGTGTGGCGTGTGCATGCGTCGTATCGACAGCAGCGGGAAAGGTTTTGACGGCTTGTTTTTCAGTGGGTTTCGATGCGGATTTGAAACTGGCCCTGGGGCGAGGCTTTGATTTGTTGGCCTCTTCGATGGCGGCGGCGGACAAAAGTGCGGCAGGCTTGGTCGGAAGTTTGGGTAGTGGCATCTTCTCGTCTTGGGTTAGTTGCAGGGGGAGGTAAAGCAATGAGAGACAAAGCTGGGAAAGACAAAGCGCGGCAGGCAAAAAAGCGAAAAGGCCGACTGCCAGTGCATCTTGCACAGACAGACAGCCTTTTTTATTGGTTGATTCAAGTCTTTGGAATCAGGTATTCAGATACGGTTGTAAAACTTGCGGCTTAATTCTGAACTTCTTAATTCTGGACTTCATTACTGACTGAATGTTCACAAAGTCTGGACATACTCTAACACTTCTTGCACGTGGCCGGGAACCTTGACGCCACGCCATTCTTTCAGAAGTTTTCCCTTCGCGTCAATCACAAAAGTGCTGCGTTCGATCCCTCGTACCTGTTTACCGTACATATTCTTCATTTTCATGACGCCGAAGAGAGCGCACAAGCTTTCATCTGGATCAGAAATCAGCTCAAACGGAAACTCCATTTTGCTCTTGAAGTTCTCGTGCGATTTGAGACTGTCACGCGAGACGCCGACGATTTCGGCATTGGCCTTTTTGAAGTCCTTGTACAGGTCGCGAAAATTCTGTCCCTGGGTCGTGCATCCCGGTGTGGAATCCTTGGGGTAAAAATATAAGACCAGAGTTTTACCCGCATAGCTTTTGAGTGTGACTTCGCCGGAAGTCGATACAGCAGTGAACGCGGGTACGGACTTGTTAATTTCAAGAGTCATGTGATGAAAGTCCTTGCTTGTATTGTGATGAATCGAGGTTCAGGCAGCTTGCTGGACGATCAGTTCCCCTGAGCGTCCGGGAATGCTTCCCCAAACGGCTCGGCCTGGAATCACTGAATCGGATAATTCAGTGTAATAGTCTTTCAATGACGAGAGTGTGAAGCCCTGTTCTTGCCAGCCATTGAGCAGTCTTTCGAATGCAGGTTGGAGTTTGGCACCTTCAAGCTCGGTGTGAAGGGTAAAGACTTGTGGCGAATGCAGTTTTGCGGTCAGCTGTAATAGGTGTTCGGCTGCAGCCAGGCTATCCATTGGTTTTCCATTGACTTCGACGCCGATCAGCTCGTCCAATGTTGGCAAAGTGGTCGGCAGTTGCACGCAGCTGAGTTGTTTGTCACCGAGGACAGGACGAAACGGCTGACTGCCACGGCCATCCGATGCATAGGTCATGCCCCAGTCGTCCAGTTGACGCAGGGCGTAATCATTCATCTGCCATCCCGCCGCCCCATGCGTTTCGGGAGGGCTGCCGAATACTTCCACGAAACGATCATAGGCCTGCTGCATCTGACGACGTGTCCACTCCTCGTCACGATTACGGACGTGATCTTGCCAAAGCACGTGATCCCAAGTGTGGATACCGACTTCATGTCCCGCACATCGGGTATCGCGCATGATGGTTGCGCCCTCGACGCCAATATCCGGGCCCGGCAATACGGTACCGTAAAGCAGGGTCTTCAGGCCATAGTGCTCGACCACTGAAGTGCGTTGCACCTTGGCGAAAAAGCCTGGGCGAAAAATGCGTTTAATCGCACGACCGGTGTGATCGGGTCCCAGGCTGAACAGGAAGGTGGCGCGGATGTTCAGCTTGTCGAACAGGCGCAGCAGATTGGGAACACCTTCCACGGTGCCGCGCAGGGTATCGACGTCAACCTTCAGGGCCAGATATTTGGTCATGCGAGCAAGTTCGCCATTCGAGTCAGTGCTTCACCCGTGACGCGTGTGACGCGCCAATTTGGTAGCACCGTTGCGCCCAGGCTTTCATAAAAACGCTGGGCATGAAGATTCCAGTCAAGGACAACCCATTCAAAGCGACCGCAATTACGTTCTACTGCCAGCTTGGCCAGATGAACCAACAGGGCTTTGCCATAACCCTTGCTGCGATGATTTTCCTGTACATACAAATCTTCAATATAAAGACCGCGCCGCCCAACAAAGGTCGAGAAGTTGTGAAAATAAAGAGCAAACCCAACCGGGCGAACGGCCCCTTCCGGAAATAACAGAATGGCAGAAACGCTGCGATAACCGAACAGCGCGTCTTGCAAATCAGCGTCGGTACAAGTGACGAGATGTGACAGCTGTTCAAACTCGGCTAGTTCAATAATCAATCCGCGCAGGTCTGGAATATCTTCAGGTCGAGCGGAGCGGATCGTGTAAGCCGTCGTCATGGTTTAGTTGATGACAGATACTAATCCATCAATTTGCGGGCTTCGGCAACCTGCCCACGGTAAGCATCAAAAATCTTGCGTAACGCGTCAGCCATGTTGACTTGAGGTGACCAGCCCAACTCTTCTTTGGTGTTGGTAATTTTCGGGACGCGGTTCTGCACGTCCTGATAGCCCTTACCGTAGTAAGCGTCGGAGGTCGTTTCAATCAGCTGTACTTTTTTTGCGGTCTCGGCATATTCGGGATACTCTGCGGCCAGTTTGAGCATCATCGTCGCCAGTTCGCGCACTGAATAATTGTTGCTCGGATTGCCGATGTTGTAGATCTTGCTGCTGGCGATACCATTTTCGTTAGCAATGATTTTCACCAAGGCTTCAATACCATCATCGATGTAAGTGAAGGCGCGTTTCTGCGCGCCGCCATCGACCAGGCTGATGTTTTCTCCACGTACGATGTGACCGAAGAACTGGGTGATGACCCGTGACGAGCCTTCCTTCGGTGTGTGAATCGAATCCAGTCCGGAACCGATCCAGTTGAAGGGACGGAACAGGGTGTAGTCGAGCCCTTCTTGTTGACCATAGGCGGCGATGACGCGATCCATCAACTGCTTCGAGCAAGCGTAAATCCAGCGCGGCTTGTTGATCGGACCATAAACCAGATCGGATGCATACGGGTCGAACTCGCTGTCGCCGCTCATGCCGTAAACCTCGGAAGTCGAGGGGAAGATCACCCGCTTCTTATATTTCACTGCGGAGCGAATCAAGGGCAGATTCGCTTCAAAGTCCAATTCAAAAACGCGCAGCGGCTGTTGTACATACGTAGCTGGCGTTGCGATGGCCACCAGCGGCAACAGTACGTCGCATTTTCGGATGTGATATTCGATCCACTCTTTGTTGATCGTGATATCACCTTCGAAAAAATGAAAACGCGGATGACTCAGCAGATCGCCGAGGCGTTCGGACTGCATGTCCATGCCATAGACTTCCCAGTTCGTCGTTTCGACGATGCGCTTGGAAAGGTGGTGGCCGATAAAGCCATTAACGCCCAGGATCAAGATTTTTTTCATAGTGTTGGTAGTAATGCGGTCAGTTCAGAAGGAGTAATTTCTTGGCTATTTTCTTGGCCATTTCGCAGCAGACGTTTGATGAGGATACTCTGACTATCGCCACAAAGCCCATAGATGCAATTATCCGCTACCTGTAAGCCAGGCTCAAAATTGGCAGGGAAAATCTTTTTGGACCGTCTTGCATCGGCGACAACGAAACGGGTTGAGTTGATCTCAAAAAAAGCACCGGGATAGGGTGGAGCGACAGCACGGATCAGGTTATAGACCTGCTGTGCGGATTGCTTCCAATCGATGCGTCCATCTTCGGGTTTGCGACCGCCGTAGTAAGAACCCTGGCTCAGGTCATTGGGGATGCGTGGCGCATTACCATTGAGCAGCATCGGGGTCATCGCCCACAGTACTTGCTCGGCGGCGACGGTCACCTTCTCGAAAACCTGGTGAGCGGTATCGTCCGGCAGGATCGGTACAACGGCCTGGCCGATGATCGCGCCGGCATCGGGTTTGGCCGCCATTTCGTGCAGCGTGGCGCCGGTTTCGGTTTCTCCATTGAGCACCGCCCAATTGACCGGCACACGACCGCGATATTTGGGCAGCAGCGAACCATGCATGTTGTACGCGCCCCGCTTGGCAATCCCCAGCAATTCGACCGGAAGCATGTGCCGATAGTAAAACGAAAAAATGAAATCGGGCATGGCTTTGCAGACGGCTTCAAACAATGCTGGATCTTTGGGGTCTTCCGGCGTAATAACGGGAATGCCATGCTCTGCAGCCACTTGTGCCACGCTGTCAAACCAGATGGTTTCGTTCGGGTTGTCTTGATGCGTGACAACAAGAGCGACATCGACACCGCGAGCGAGCAACACTTGGAGGCAGCGCACGCCAACGTTGTGGTAGGCAAAAACAACTGCGCGGTTCTCACTCATCTTGTTGCAAGATCGCCTGAACGATATAGCGTGGACGGGCACGCACTTCCTGATAAATCCGTCCGACGTATTCGCCCAAGAGGCCAATGCCAAACAACAGCACGCCGATCAGAAAGAAGGCGATGCCGAACAGGGTGAACAGACCTTCGGCTTCCGGACCGACGAAGATACGGCGTAACGCGAGGAAGATGACAAACATTGCGGAGAGCAATGACAGCACAATCCCCAACAGACCAAAAGCCTGTAGCGGCATGACCGAGAAACCGGTCACCAGATCAAAGTTCAACCGGATCAGGCTGTAGAGCGAATACTTGGATTCACCAGCAGCACGTTCTTCATGGCCGACTTCGATCTCGACCGGATTGTTGGCAAAGGTATAGGCTAGCGCGGGGATGAAGGTGTTTATCTCGCGGCACTGATTCATCGTCAATACGATGCGGCGGCTATAGGCGCGCAGCATGCAGCCCTGATCGGTCATCTTGATATGGGTGATGCGTTCGCGAAGCCGGTTCATCGCGCGCGATGCAGTCTTGCGCCAGGCCGAGTCCTGACGCTGGCGCCGAATGGTGCCGACATAGTCATAGCCTTCGCGCATCTTGGCGACCAGATTGCCGATTTCTTCGGGCGGATTTTGCAGGTCGGCATCGAGCGTCACGACGATGTCACCACGCACATGTTCAAAGCCCGCCATGATGGCGGCGTGCTGACCATAGTTTGCGTTGAACAACACAACGCGTGTCACATCGGGACGCAAGCGGAACTGCGCGGCAAGAATCGCGGCCGAACGGTCACGACTGCCATCGTTCACGAAAATAATTTCGTAGCCAATGGTGAGCGCATCCAGAGCAGGGTAGAGCCGGTCGAACAGCGCATCCAGACCATCCTCTTCGTTGTAAACGGGGATGACGACGGATAGCTCGATGACTTTGTTGGTGGATGTTGCGGGCACAAGATTTTCCACTTCAGATTCAAGTGGCAGCGGCAGGCTTTCTATGGGTGAAGAACTCATGACTTCAAATGGTCCTTTAAAACACGTGTCAATTCGATGCTGACCCGTTCGACATCTTCCAGGGTCATGGTCGGGTAAAGGGGCAGCGTCAGTGTATTGCGTCCTGCGTATTCTGCATGCGGAAAATCGCCATCTTTCCAGCCCAGCCGACGATAGAGAGTGAATAGATGGATCGCCGGGTAATGAATGCCGGTACCGATGCCGCGCTCATTCAGCTTGGTCATCACGTCAGCACGCTTGATCTTGAGGCGAGCTTCAGGAAGCAAGACCTGAAACATGTGCCAATTGCTGTCGAGAAAATCCTTGGTGGGCAGGCGGCAGTCAATCTCTGCCATGAAGTCCTGATCCAGACAGGTGAAGTAGTGTTGTGCCAGTTCGCGTCGCTTGATGGTAAAGGCATCCAGGTGGGGCAACTGGCCAAGTCCAACACGCGCCGCCACATCGGTGAGATTGAATTTACCACCGACCAATTCGACTTCCATGCCGTCCATGCCGAAACGTTGCACGCCTTGCAGACGATACTGCTCGGCGAGTTTGGCTTCGGCCTCGTTGTTCATGACCAGACAACCACCTTCGATGGTGGTGATGTTCTTGTTTGCATGAAAGCTGAACGAAACGAAGTCGCCCTGACCTTGAAACTTCGTACCAATACGTTCACCTTTCCAGGTACTACCGAAAGCCTGCGCCGCATCTTCGATGACGCGCAGCTTATGGCGCAGGGCAATATCGTAAAGATGATCGCGGTTGACCGGTAAACCGCTAAGGTCCACCGGAATGATGGCGCGGGTTTTGGGCGTGATGGCTGCTTCGACCTTGTTCAGGTCGATGTTGCGTGAAACGGGATCAATATCGGCGAATACCGGTGTAGCACCAACTTCAAGGATGACATTGCTGGTCGAAACCCAGGATAGCGGTGTCGTGATGACTTCATCGCCTGGACCGATGCCCGCAATGCGCAGCGCAATTTCCATCGTACACGTGCCGGAATTGAAAGCGCGCACCGGGCGACCGCCGCAATACTCGGACAACTTGGCTTCAAATTCCTTAACCTTGGGGCCGGACGTGATCCAGCCGGAGCGCAGCACATCGACTACGCCCTGAATGGTTTCCTCATCAATCGTGGGACGCGTGAATGGTAGGAAAGGTAATGAGTTGCTCATCAGGCGCTCCGTGCCAGAACATACACACCGATGATGATGATGCCAATCCCGATCATGCGCTGCATCGACAAGGCTTCACCGAACAACCACCAGGCACCAAAGGCATTGAGCACATAGCCAAGCGAAAGCATCGGATAGGCTATCGAAACATCGACGCGCGAAAGACCGAGGATCCAGACCACCACACTGATGACGTAACAGGTCAAGCCACCCAGAATCGGCAATTGTGTTGCCAGTTTGATCCCGACGGGAATGATGTTTTCACGCGAAAACTCGAAGGCGCCAATGGTGTTGACACCCGCCTTGAGCAGAAGCTGGGCAATCGCGTTGAGAAACACGCCGAAAAGAATCAGAAAAAGAGTAATAGGCGTCATGCGAAGTGTTCAGGTAGGTTCATGATTATCGTTTGGCAATAACAACGCGGTTCTGGTCTTTAAAGATGACCCGCATGGGCAATGCTAATTCTTGCAGTGTAGCGAAAACCTCGGGCGCCATGATGGCAAAGGCTTGCGCGTCACTTCGCCAGCGTTGTTCAAATGTCGGCAAGTCAGGGACCCATTTCAACGGTTCCTGCTGCAAACCAAAATCCAGTTCATCACGATGAATGACTAGCGTTACGGTACGACCCAGATAGAAATTCATCGTTTGATCGTACATGCCGATACTGTAGAACGGGGTCGGAGCGCCTGCTTTCTCTATCTCTGGAATAACCGCATGGCTCAGCTCATAGGATGAAGTGGTGCCGCGTAATTGTTCGTGACCCAGTAGAACGCTGGTCCAGGTCAGCAAGCTGATCAGGGCAAGGCCGAGAATGGCTGCTGTCGTCTGGTTGCGCCACGCCAATACGATGGACAAGGCGATACCGAGTAGCCATCCTGCAAAACAAAATATCAACCATTCCCGATAAGCCAGATAGGTTGGGCTGGGGTTTCGAAATTGCCGTAACTCAGGCAGCTTGAACACAATAATCAGCGCTGCGAGAGCGAGTACGGCGAGCAGAGCAAGATGGATCAGCAGCTGCTTGCGATTGAGCGAAGCCACACTACGCGCAAACAGGATCGCCAATGCGGGGAAAATGGGCAAAATATACGCAGGCAATTTGGAACTGGAAGCGCTGAAAAAAACAAAAATGAATACGGCCCATACCAACAACATCAGTTCGGGTTTGAAGCCTCTATTCGAAGACGAAAGCGTCAATGGAGCCGGGCGAACAAGACTGGAAATCAGGGCGGATGGCAGCATCGTGAGCCAAGGCAGGCAGCCTGAAAACAGTATGGGGAGGAAATACCACCATGCGCCAACCCGTTGATGACCTGTAGTGAGAAAGCGTTCGAAGTGTTCGTGAATAAAAAAGAAATGGGGAAATTCGGGATTCTGAATCGATACCCATACAAACCAGGGCGCAGCGATTAAAAAAAACAGCAGTGGCCCGTGTAGCCATTCCAGCATTTTTATCAAAGCCCAGTCGCGGCTCAAAATCACATAAAGAACGAGGACGGCACCGGGCAAGACAATGCCGATCAGTCCTTTGGATAGAACAGCAAGCGCCATGGCAGCCCAGGTCGCCAGCATCCAGCGGCGCTGTGCGCGTGGCTCCTCACTATGCCTTGCCAGCAGGGTGCAGAACAGGGTGGACGCCATGAAAAAACTGAGTGCCATGTCCAGCGCATTGATATGGCCGAGCAAGACATACAGTGCGCTACTCGCGAGAATTGCCCCGGCGATGACGCCGGTTCGCGGCCCGTAAAGCTTGGCCGCCGTCCATGCGGTCAACAAAATACCGAAAAAACCAGTGAGGGCGGTCCACAAACGGGCGGTCCATTCATGCGTACCGAATGCTTCATAAGCCGCAGCAGTGGCCCAGTATTGGAGCGGCGGCTTTTCGAAATACTTCAGGTCGTTGAGACGCGGGGTCAGCCAATCACCGCTCACTGCCATTTCGCGGGAGATTTCGGCATAGCGGCCTTCATCCGGTTTGATCAGTTTGCGCTGGTCGAGGCTGCCGAACCAGATGATGGCGAGAATCAGCAGTAGGACAATCAGGGATCGGCGCGGCAGGGTCTCTGAGGAAAGCGGCATCTGATCAGCCGACCGTTTCAAACAGCAATGCGGCAGCGACCTTGCGGCCTTCACCCATCAGGATGTTGTAAGTGCGGCAGGCGGCATGCAAATCCATGGTTTCGATGCCAATGCCCTGCCGGGTCAATGCCTGGGTCAGACGCGGGTGCGGAAAACGTAGACGTCTGCCACTGCCGAAAAGGACCACTTCCGGTTTGGCGGCTAACTGTGCAATGGCTTCAAAGTGCGTCGTACTCAGATCTTCAAAACGCGTCACCGGCCAGGGAATGATTTCACCTTCGGGAATAACGATGGCGCTGAAATCGAGGCGCTTTTCATTGACGTCGACAAAATCGTCCCCATACGCCGTGAAGGTGTTGTAGAACGCGGTGGAAGGGGCGTGCAGTTTCAATGCTGTCTTGGCTTTGCGGATTGAAGCGGATTGGATCGGGTCTTGATTGGTTAATCTCTGTGTAAGCCTTGAGCTGACTGCCGATGATCCGGCGGCGGGGCGAACACAATTCACTATAATGTGAAGCTTCGCCAATTATAACTTTTCCATAATGACCGGAAGAGCGGTGAATGAGTCGTCAGTAAACATCACGCATTCTTTTTTCGAGGTTTCCCATGAGAGAGTTCTCGCGCATCAAGCGCCTTCCGCCCTACGTGTTCAATATCACGGCAGAGTTGAAGATGGCCGCGCGCCATCGTGGCGAGGACATTATCGACATGAGCATGGGTAATCCGGACGGACCCACGCCGCAGCATATCGTCGACAAGCTGGTCGAAGCAGTGAAGCGTCCCGACACGCATGGGTATTCGGTCTCCAAGGGAATCCCGCGTCTGCGTCGTGCCATCTGCAAGTGGTACAAATCGCGTTACGACGTGGAATTCGATCCGGACAGCGAGGCCATCGTCACGATCGGCTCCAAGGAAGGCCTAGCCCATTTGATGTTGGCAACACTGGATCGGGGTGATACCGTACTGGTGCCGAATCCGAGCTATCCGATTCACATCTATGGCGCTGTGATCGCCGGAGCGGATATCCGCTCGGTGCGCATGACGCCGGGTGTCGATTTTTTCGAGGAACTGCAACGAGCGATTCGTGAGTCATTGCCCAAGCCCAAGATGATGATTTTGGGTTTCCCGGGTAATCCGACGGCAATGTGTGTCGAGCTCGATTTTTTCGAGCGCATCGTCGCGCTGGCCAAGCAACACGACATTCTGGTTGTTCATGATCTCGCCTATGCCGACATCACCTACGATGGCTGGAAAGCGCCATCCATCATGCAAGTGCCGGGCGCACGCGATGTTGCGGTTGAGTTCTTCACGATGAGCAAGAGCTACAACATGGCCGGCTGGCGTATTGGTTTCATGGTGGGTAACAAAGAACTGGTCAACGCTTTGGCACGCATGAAAAGCTATCACGACTACGGCACTTTCACGCCGATTCAGGTCGCGGCCATCACCGCATTGGAGGGGCCGCAAGAGTGTGTGGAAGAAATTCGGGCGCAGTATCAGAAGCGCCGCGATGTCCTGTGCAAGGGATTGCATGAAGCGGGCTGGATGGTTCAGATCCCCAAAGCCTCAATGTATATCTGGGCCGAAATTCCTGATGTTTACAAGTCGATGGGCTCGCTCGAATTTGCCAAGAAGATCCTCAATGATGCCAAGGTGGCCGTGTCGCCAGGCATTGGCTTTGGCGACTACGGTGACGATTTCGTGCGCTTTGCGTTGATCGAAAACGAAGCACGCACGCGTCAGGCTGTGCGCGGCATCAAGGACATGTTCCGTAGAGATGGCCTGATTGTGAAAGCGGCGGCTTGATCCAATCTTTTAAAACCCATCGACGCAGAGACGCAGAGAAAGTCAAAAGAAAACCTCTGTTTTTTCTCTGCGCCTCTGCGTCCAGATGTTGAATTTCAAAAAATCACCAACGATCTTTAATCATGAAACCCATCAAAGTAGGTCTACTCGGTATCGGTACAGTGGGCAGCGGCACCTTCAAGGTCTTGCAGCGCAATCAAAGTGAAATTACCCGGCGTGCTGGACGCGGGATCGAGATTGCGATGGTGGCTGACCTGGATGTCGAGCGTGCCAGGTTGCTGACGGGTGGTGCCTGCAAAATCGTCAACGATGCCAACCTGGTCGTCACTGATCCGGAAATCGATATCGTCGTCGAACTGATTGGTGGCACTGGTATTGCGAAAGAATTAGTACTCAAGGCGATTGCCAATGGCAAGCATGTCGTGACCGCCAACAAGGCTTTGCTGGCGAAATTCGGCAACGAGATTTTTGCGGCGGCTCAAGCACAAGGCGTGATGGTCGCATTCGAGGCAGCGGTGGCTGGGGGTATCCCCATCATCAAGGCGCTGCGCGAGGGTTTGACCGCCAATCGCATCGAATGGATTGCCGGCATCATCAATGGCACGAGCAATTTCATTCTTTCCGAGATGCGCAGCAAGGGCTTGGCCTTTGACACGGTGCTGGCTGAAGCGCAAAAACTGGGCTATGCAGAAGCCGATCCAACTTTCGACATTGAAGGCAATGACGCTGCACACAAGCTCACGATCATGAGCGCAATTGCATTCGGCATTCCGATGCAATTCGAGAAGGCTTATCTTGAAGGGATCACCAAGCTGACCGCGATTGACATCCAGTATGCCGAGCAATTGGGTTATCGCATCAAGCTACTGGGCATCACCCGTCGCACGGAGCAGGGCATTGAGTTGCGCGTCCATCCAACACTGATTCCAGCCAAGCGTTTGATCGCCAACGTTGAGGGTGTAATGAACGCGGTGCTGGTCAAGGGCGATGCCGTTGGCGCCACGCTCTACTATGGCGCGGGTGCGGGTTCCGAGCCGACCGCGTCTGCGGTTGTGGCCGATCTGGTCGATGTGACGCGTCTGCATACGGCTGACCCGGAACATCGCGTGCCGCATCTGGCCTTCCAGCCCGGTTCGCTTGCAGACACGCCGATTCTGCCGATCAGTGAGGTCGTCACCGCTTACTACTTGCGTCTGCGCGTGGCGGATCAACCCGGCGTGTTGGCTGACATCACACGTATTCTTGCCGATGCTAGCATTTCAATAGATGCATTTCTGCAGAAAGAACCGGCGGAAGGCGAGAAACAAACCGACATCATCATGTTGACCCATCTGACCGTTGAGAAACGCGTTGATGCGGCAATTGCGAAAATTGAGGCACTGTATACCGTCCTCTCGAAAGTGACGCGTATCCGCCTCGAAGAACTGAGTTGAGATGAACTACATTTCCACACGGGGCGGCGCATTCAAGCCGGACGGCCCCGCCAAATTCTGCGATATTCTTCTCGAAGGCCTTGCGCTGGATGGTGGTTTGGCGATGCCGGAAATTTATCCGCGTGTCATGCCGCATGAGCTTGAAGCCTGGCGTTTCCTGTCCTATCCGGAACTCGCCAATGAGGTGATGCGCAAGTTCATCGATGACATTTCTGCGATCGAATTGCGCGGGTTGCTGATGCGGACTTACACGCCCAAGATATTCGGCTCGCAAGAAATTACTCCGCTGAAAACCCTCGAACCCGGCCTGCATTTGCTGGGCTTATCAAATGGTCCCACGCTGGCGTTCAAAGATGTGGCGATGCAGTTTCTGGGGAATGTCTTCGAGTATGTGCTGGCCAAGGAAGGCCGTGAGCTCAACATTCTGGGGGCGACCTCCGGTGATACGGGCAGTGCGGCCGAATATGCGATGCGCGGCAAGCGTGGCATCCGCGTGTTCATGCTGTCGCCGCACAAAAAAATGAGTCCGTTCCAGACGGCACAAATGTTCAGCTTGCAGGACCCGAATATTTTTAATATTGCGGTCGAAGGCGTATTCGACGACGCACAGGATATCGTCAAAGCCGTCAGCAATGACACCGTCTTCAAGGCACGTCACCGCATTGGTACCGTGAACTCGATCAACTGGGCACGCGTACTGGCCCAAGTGGTCTATTACTTTAAAGGCTACTTCGCAGCGACCACGTCTAACGAACAAACCGTTTCCTTCGCGGTGCCCTCGGGTAACTTTGGCAATATTTGCGCGGGCCATATTGCGCGCATGATGGGGCTGCCGATTCATAAGCTCGTGTGTGCGACCAACGAGAATGATGTGCTCGACGAATTTTTCCGCACCGGCGTTTATCGTGTGCGTAAATCAGCCGAAACACAGCAGACCTCAAGCCCGTCGATGGATATCAGCAAGGCATCCAACTTTGAACGCTTTGTATTCGATTTGTTTGATCGTGATCCAGCGAGAGTACGTGCGCTGTGGCAGCAGGTGGATCGTGAAGGTGGATTCGATTTGTCAGGCACACCGCAATTCGAGGCAATTTCCAAACGTTTCGGTTTTGTGTCGGGGCGCAGCACTCACTTTGATCGGATTCAAACCATCCGTCATACCGACGAGGAATATGATCTTGTCATTGACACACACACAGCCGATGGCCTGAAAGTGGCGCGTCAGCATTTAGAGCCGGGTGTGCCGATGGTCGTGTTGGAAACGGCGCAGCCAGCAAAATTTTCCGAAACCATTGTCGAAGCACTCGGTCGTGAGCCATTGCGTCCAGCACATTTTGCCAACATTGAAGCGCTGCCGCAGCGCTTTGAGGTGATGTCACCGAATGCGGATCAGATTAAAAACTTTATTGCGCGGCACACCGGCTTGTAACTCAGCCCTACCTCCCCGCATTTGCAGGGATATGACGTTTGATCAGTGCTAACGACAACAGACTGATTAGCAGGCATGCGGCGACAAGACCGAAGTAACTACTGCTGCCGCCAAGTCCAATGACATAAGACCCCACGAACGAACTCAATACGCCGCCAATACGGCCTATGGCCAGCGCAGACCCGGTACCGGTGGCACGGATATGGCTGACATAAATTTGCGCTGCCAAGGCATATGAACTGGTCTGCAGGGCATTCATGAATAGGCCCAACAAGCCGATTGAGGTGAGCAGCGGAGTTCCGAGAAACGGCATGGCAGCAATGAGTGGTTGTGTATGGGTGGGATCAAGCGGCACCTGGCTTAGATAGAGGGCAGTCAAGACGGAACCTGAAACCAAACCCAGCATCACCAGCCGTGAACCCATACGGCCGATCAATAATGCGCCAATGACTGAACCAAAAATGCCGCCGAAGTTGTAATAGGTAATGCCGGAACTGGCGACTGCAATGTTGAACTGCAGTCCACTCAACAAGGCCGGCAGCCAATTCAGCATGACATAGGTCGCACCCAGGGTTGTGAAAAAAACAAGCCAGAGGCAGACAGTGTCGCTCCAGTAAATGGGTGAGAACAGGGCGCCGAATTGCGAACGACTTTCGTCACGTTCCGTCAGATCAACCAGTTCAGCATCTGCAACTGGCTTGTCCATACGGACAAATAGTTTAGCCAGCTCTGGTCGTCGCTCTGGAAAACGTACCAGATAGCGTGGTGATTCCGGCAGTACCACAATCAGAATCAGGCCGACCACGGCAGGCAGTACGCCGCAGACGATATACAGCGTATGCCAGCTGCCCGACGTCGGCAAAATGTATGACGCCAACTGACCGGCAACAACACCACCTACCGGAATGTAAACGATGGTCAGAATCACGCTCAGCGCCCGATTTTTCAGTGGCGTGAATTCTGCAATGAGCGCAGTCACGTTCGGCATCGCGCTGCCAAGTCCAATTCCAGTAGCGAGCCGCAACCAGGTGAGCGATTCGATATTCGTCACGAATGCACTCAGTATGGTCAGGATGCTGAACACAAACACCGATCCGATCAATGTGGGACGTCGACCAATCCGGTCTCCAAGAAAACCACCTACGATGGCGCCGATGGCCATGCCAGCGAGTCCTATTGCCGCGATGAGTGAAAAGGCACTGCGGGGCAGATTCCATTCTTTCATCAATGCCGGAATGGCCACACCCATCACCTGGATGTCCAGTCCGTCAAAAATGACAATCAGTGCACAAAAGGCCAATACGACTTTTTGATAACCACTCCAGCTACCCTTGTCCAGCAAGGGGGCAATGTCCACTCTATTTGCTTGCACGTAATCTCCTCTGGAAATCCTTCGAATTGTTCTTATACGATCTGATTTTCATAGTGCAGTATAAAGAATCACTACTTTGCTTGGCAGAACAAGTTTTAAATATTGATTTCTGCGGCTAGCAATCCATAAATTCACCAGATTCCGATCAATACTGGATCAAACATTTGAGCGGCCGGTGTTTCTATATAGCCAATCTGCATTAGTTTTAATTTAAAAATGATTTTGATTTATATGAAATTGTGACTAGCATCTGGCCTTTAGTGAACTGGTTCCAATCGCTGTGAGCAAGCTTCTTACTCTTCCCCATACTGACGCAGGCGTACTGTCTATCCGTGCCAAGGCGCTGGTTTTTGACGATGCACGCTCGGCTGAACTTTTAGTACGCGCTGAGCAGATTGCCGCCAGCGATGCGACTGTGCTGATTATCGGCGAGACCGGTACTGGCAAGGAATTACTCGCGCGCCATGTGCACAACAACAGCGGCCGCAGTGGGCCGTTCATTGCTGTGAATTGCGGTGCGTTCAGCGAGTCACTGGTCGATGCTGAGTTGTTTGGTCACGAGTCCGGCGCATTTACCGGAGCAGCGCAAGCGCGTCAGGGATGGTTCGAAGCGGCCAATGGAGGAACGCTATTCCTCGATGAAATTGGCGATCTGCCTCTGGCCATGCAAGTCAAACTGCTGCGTGTTTTACAAGAACGCCAAGTGGTGCGGCTGGGTTCGCGCAAACCCATCTCACTGGATGTGCGTCTGATCGCTGCCACAAACGTCGATTTGCACGAAGCTGTTCGTTCGGGGCACTTTCGCTCAGATCTTTACTATCGCCTGGGTGTGGCCACTCTCGTTCTGCCGCCCCTATGCCAGCGTCCAGGCGACATCCTGCCTCTCGCACGCCATTTCATCGATGTGTATGCAAAACGTCTAGGCCTAGGCTATCTCAAGCTCACACGCGAAGCCGAACAGGCTCTGCTGCAATACGATTGGCCGGGGAATATTCGCGAACTGGAAAACGTCATTCATTACGGTGTGATCGTGTCCAAAGGCGGATTGATTCATGCCGAAGATTTGCATCTCGGAAATCGAGCAGGCCGGGTTGGGGCAATCTCATCCAACCCTGTCGTCAAGCACGAACTGGTTCCGCCTGCCAATGCATCGTTGGAAATCGAAGTCAGCGAGTTGTTGAGTCGCTGGCTCGACCACGATGAGCCCAGTCTATTCGAACGCTTCGAGGCAGCCCTGATCAAGTCCGCCTATGCGGCTTGTCGCGAGAATCAGGTTCAGACGGCCCGGGCGCTTGGCATCTCCCGTAACGTGTTGCGTACACATCTCAAACACCATGGCCTGCTGGATGCGGGTGGCAAAGACCAAGCCTTATCCAACTCAATCCTATGATCTGAACAGATTCAGATTTTTATGAATTCAAAACGCGCACTGAGGTGCGCGTTTTTGTTTTTAAGCTGCAATCTAAAGATTTCGTAGGGTGTTTTGTTTTAAACAATTAATTGTTGATGAATCAACAGTCATTGGTGCTAATCCAGCAAATTTGTCTTGGGGTTATTGGCTTTATTTGATCAAGCTATTGATTGATATATGTTTTGTTGGTTGGCATGGTCGATGCACATTGTTGTGTTGCATAAACAATTTTTTATCAAAGGGAAAACCATGCTGCATCGTAAATTAACAAAACTTTTGTCTTTATTCGCTTTGGCCACTACAGCAGTGCTGCCTATTGCTCACACGGTACAAGCTGCCGAAGTGACGTTGCTCAACGTCTCCTACGATCCCACGCGTGAGCTCTATCAGGAATACAACGCTGCCTTTGCCAAGTACTGGAAAGCCAAGACCGGTGATGATGTGTCGGTCAAGCAATCGCACGGTGGTTCGGGCAAGCAGGCGCGTTCGGTCATTGATGGACTGGACGCCGATGTTGTCACGCTGGCGCTGGCGGCTGACATTGACGCCATTGCCGACAACGCCAAACTGCTGCCGACAGACTGGCAAAAACGTTTTCCGCTGAACAGCACGCCCTACACCTCGACCATTGTTTTTATCGTACGCAAGGGCAATCCCAAAGGCATCAAGGACTGGAATGACCTGATCCGGCCTGACGTATCTTCCATTGTTGCCAACCCCAAGACTTCGGGCGGTGCACGATGGGGTTATCTCGCAGCTTATGGCTATGCGTTGAAGAAATTCAACAATGATGATGCCAAGGCCAGGGACTTCATTACTAAGGTCTACAAGAACGTACCGGTGCTGGACTCGGGCGCACGCGGCGCGACGGTAACGTTTGCGGAACGCGGTGTCGGCGACGTGCTGTTCTCGTGGGAAAACGAGGCAGGACTGGTGCTTTCCGAGTTTGGCAAGGACAAGTTTGATGTGATCTACCCATCGGTCAGCATCCTGGCTGAGCCGCCGGTGGCCGTGGTCGACAAGGTCATCGACAAGAAGGGCACGCGCAAGGTTGCTGAAGCCTATCTGCAATATCTGTATTCAGCCGAAGGCCAGGAAATCGCTGCGAAGAACTTCTATCGCCCAACGGATGCCAAGGTTGCTGCCAAGTACGCCAAGCAGTTCCCAAAGATCGCCTTGTTCAATATCAATGATGAATTTGGCGGCTGGACCAAAGCGCAAAAGACTCACTTTGCAGACGGTGGTGTGTTTGATCAGATATACCAGCCGGGCGCCAAATAAAGCGTAGAGGAAAAAATTAGACGCTGGAATTAATGACATCCCTATGGAATCCGTTGGGGTTCCGTAGGGTTGGACTTTTCAATATTTAACAAACTGATATCAATATGAAAAACAAGATTCTATTTATTGCTTTGGGTCTGGGGAGTATCGGAACGATGCAAGCGGCGTTATTTCCTTCTGTAGCCCAAGCGCAAAGCAACGTCACGTTATATGGCGTAGCCGATATTGGTTTACAGGTTGCCAAAAGTCTGAATGGCAACGTCCTGCGCGAAACCAGCGGCATCCAGAATGGCAGCCGCTGGGGACTGCGCGGCAACGAAGATCTCGGCAATGGCCTGAAAGCTGAATTCGTCCTCGAAAGCAGCATCGGTGTCGATACCGGTACGGGTGGC
>JANYFL010000054.1 GCA_025362735.1 Betaproteobacteria bacterium
CTGTCGTTCCCGCGCAGGCGGGAATCCAGCGGCGTTAAAGTCACTGGGTTCTCGCCTGCGCGGGAACGACGGTACCGTAGGGTGCAATAAGCAAAGCGCATTGCACCGGAACCTTGTTCGTTACCAATCCATCCGGCGCAATGCCCTTCGGTTATTGCGCCCTACAGATATCAGAGGAGGGCTGAGATGAATGCTCCCCTGAAACACAGTGGTCCGGCTACGCAGTTGCACACCACGGTTGAGCCCACGACCCAGCAGCCCGGTCGATCCGGTCTGGAACGCGCCGCGGAAAAGCTTGCTGCCGCTGGCATCAGTACCGGCGATCTCACCCGCAAGCTGTTGTTTTCAAAGAATCTCCAGCATGTTGTCAATCGCATTCATGCGACCCAGACTCTGGAAGAACTGATGCTGGATGTCAGCCGGGATCTTTGTCGTGTTTTTACCGCCGACCGGTTAATGATTTATGTGTTGAATGATGATCTGACCGAACTGGTATCGAAAACCAAAACTGGCCACCATCCCGTCAAAGATATCAAGATACCGGCCACGCCAGGCACGATTCCGGGCTACGTTGTGAAGGCCCGCAAGAAAGTCAATATCAGCGATGTCTACGATGACGCCGAGCTGAAAGCGATTCACCCTGAGCTCAGTTTCTCGCAGGAAACCGACAAACAAACCGGCTATCGCAGCAAGCAGATGCTGCTTGCGCCAATTATGGATGCCCAGTCTGAATTACTGGGGGTGATCCAGATCATCAACAACAAGCTTGGTCAGCCCTTCGGTACGATTGAAGAAGATGGCCTGGCCACGATTTGCGAAACCCTGGCGATTGCCATCCGCAATCGCAAAAAAGAAATCGAACTGCAGACCAAGACGCCGCGTATCCGTACGCGCTACGACAGTCTGGTCGCCGATGCCATCATCTCGGCTGAAGAGCTGAAGCTCGCAACGAATTCTGCGCGCCGCAAAGCCATTGATATCGAAAGCATATTGATGAGCGAGTTTCAGGTTAGTGCGGTGGCACTGGGTCAGTCCCTGGCGAAATTCTTTGAGGTGCCCTATGAGCCCTTCCAGTTTGACCGGCCCAAGCCCATCGATCTGCTCAAGTTACTCAAGCAGGACTATGTCGATACCGCTGAGTGGGTGCCGCTGGAAGATGGGCCCCAAGGCCTGGTCATTCTTGCGCTTGATCCGGAGCGTATCCGTTCCTCACGCGTGATTCAGAACATTTTCCCGAAGGCCGACAAGGTCGTTTATCGCGTCACCACTCGCGAAGAGTTCAAACAGACCTTGTACCTGTTCTTTGGTGATGAACACCAGTCCGCATCGATTGGGGAGCTGTTATCCGGCCTTGAGGACGGGTCATCCGAAACGGAAGAGAACACCTCCGATGAAATGTCCGCCGCTTCGGACAACGAGCTCGTCAAGTTCGTCAACAAGGTCATCATCGACGCTTATCATCAAGGCGCGTCCGACATTCACATCGAACCTTATCCGGGCAAAGCCAAGACCGAAATCCGCTTTCGCAAAGACGGCACGCTGGTCAAATACATTGAAGTTCCGGCCAGTTATCGCGCCCCTTTGGTCACGCGCCTCAAGATCATGTGCGATCTGGATATTTCCGAAAAGCGCAGGCCGCAGGATGGAAAAATCAAGTTCAAGAAATACGGGCCGATCGATATTGAACTGCGCGTCGCCACCATTCCTTCTTCAGGTGGGGTGGAAGACGTGGTCATGCGTATCCTGGCCGCCGGTGCGCCGATTCCGATCGAGAAGCTCGGCCTCACCACACACAATCTTGCCCGTTTGAAGCCCGTCATCAGCAAGCCATATGGATTGTTTTTTGTGTGCGGCCCCACCGGCTCCGGCAAGACCACGACGCTGCATTCCATATTGAGTCATCTCAATACCCCGGAAACCAAAATCTGGACGGCAGAAGACCCGGTTGAAATTACCCAAAAGGGATTGCGCCAGGTTCAGGTCAACCGCAAAGCCGGCCTCGACTTTTCTACGGTCATGAAGTCATTTCTCCGTGCCGATCCGGACATCATCATGGTTGGCGAAATGCGTGACAAGGAAACGGTTTCGACCGGTATTGAAGCCTCGCTCACTGGCCACTTGGTCTTCGCGACCCTGCATACCAACAGCGCACCCGAATCCATCATCCGTCTGCTCGACATGGGCATGGATCCGTTTAACTTTTCCGATGCGCTGCTCGGCATTTTGGCCCAACGTCTCGCCAAACGTCTGTGCGATTGCAAGGAAGCCTACCATCCTGATTCGGCTGAACTGCGCTTGTTCCTGTCCGAATACGCCGAAGAGTTGCGCAATACCGAAGAGTGGCGCAAAGACCCACAAGGCGAAGCCAAAAAACTCTTCGAACAATGGACTCAGGAACACGGCAAGGACGGCAAGCTCACGCTCTATCGTCCCAAAGGCTGCCCCAAATGCAACGGCTCCGGCTACAAAGGCCGCGTCGGCCTGCATGAACTACTGGTCGGCACCGATGCCCTCAAGAAAAACATCCAGGAACACGCTCGCGTCGCCGAAATGTTTACTACGGCCATCAATGAAGGAATGCGGACGTTGAAGATGGACGGTATGGAAAAAGTACTGATGGGCATGACTGATTTGAAACAGGTGCGGGCGGTTTGTATCAAGTAGCGGTTCAAATGTGCCCTTGTTTTCCGTTCGTCCTGAGTAGCCCGCAGGGCGTATCGAAGGATGGATGGAAAATAAAGAGCCAAATTAGAAATTTCGAATAAACCATCACGCTTGCAAAGCTTGTCTCGAGAGACTTAAAGTAACTGTGTGCGTTGCAGCATTTGATTTATTTGTAGCGAGTCCGCAATGACGGTTTTTTTACGTGTAAGACAAAAATTGTCAAATTTTTACAATGTTTTTCTTTGGTTTGTTTTTATAGGGGCTTTTCCTCTATTTCTAAGGGCTGGTTAAGGTTTATTTATTGGCATGGACTTTGCCTTTAGTGGTGTACGAGAGAGGGCTCTCAACATTTTTAGGGGATTTCAAATGATTAAGATGCAAAAGGGTTTTACCCTGATTGAATTGATGATCGTGGTGGCGATCATCGGTATTCTGGCGGCGATTGCTTTGCCTGCTTATCAGGACTACACCAAACGCGCCAAGATGTCGGAAGTGATTCTGGCGGCTTCGGCTTGTCGGACGACGATTACCGAGGTATATCAGTCTGGATCAAGTACCAGTGCACCGAGTGCCAATGGTTGGGGTTGTGAATCTGCTTCAGCGACATCCAAATATGTCGCATCGATCACGACGGATACTGCGGGTACAGTGACGGTGACGGCACAAGGGATTGACACGGCCCTTATCGACGGCAAGAGCATCACGCTC
>JANYFL010000055.1 GCA_025362735.1 Betaproteobacteria bacterium
GTGTAGCGGATGCGTTCGATGCCGGGAATGTCGGAGACATATTCGAGCAGCAACGCAAAGTCGGCAATTTCGCCATCGGCCATCTTGCCGAGATAGGCGTTCACATTCTGTCCCAGCAAGGTCACTTCACGCACCCCTTGATCGGCCAGTCCTGCGATTTCGGTCAACACATCTTCGAAGCCACGCGATACTTCCTCGCCCCTTGTATAGGGCACGACGCAAAAGCTGCAATACTTCGAGCAACCTTCCATGATCGAAACGAATGCCGTCGGTCCGTCCACCTTGGCCGGGGGCAAGTGATCAAACTTCTCAATTTCCGGGAAGCTAATGTCGATCTGGGATTTGCCCGTCTTGCGTCTTGCCTCCAATAACTGCGGCAGTCGATGCAAAGTTTGTGGCCCGAATACGACGTCTACGTAGGGTGCGCGCTTGACGATGGCCGCACCTTCCTGGCTGGCGACGCAGCCGCCGACACCAATGACCAGATCTGGTTTCAATGCTTTTAATTCACGCGCCCGACCCAGATCGGAATAGACCTTGTGTTGTGCTTTTTCGCGCACCGAGCAGGTATTGAACAAGATCACATCGGCATCTTCCGGTGTGTCGGTCTTAACCATGTCTTCTTTCATAGCCAGTACGTCCGCCATTTTGTCCGAGTCATACTCGTTCATCTGACAGCCGTAGGTTTTGATGTAAAGTTTTTTGGACATGATGGTCTTAATGGCTATTGCAATTTCTCGGTCGGACCGGGATTGGTCGCCGGCCTGAGACTGGACGAAGAAACCACTTCTTCCGGATTCAAAATCCAGATGCGGTGCAGATCGCCATTCAGATCGAGTTGAATGCGTGCCATGACACCGGCAGTCAGTGCGCCGCGCACAATCGTCATATTGTTGGCACTGAAAATCAGCATGCCGGGCGGCATCTGATAAGTCTTGCCACTGGCTTTAATGTAAGGATCATTGATTGCTTCAATCTTGACCTGCACGCTGTTGGCCGGAAATTCGCGTTGCAGTGCCAACGCAGCACTATGCATCAATAGGACAACAAGTAGACCGGAAAACCAGTTCAAACAAAGTCGATAGCGCATGTTCGGAATCCGTAATTTTGAAATACAGAAATGCATTGGAGCGGTTTAAGCCCGTTCAATGAAAAAAGCCTGCTGATTGTGCAGGCTTTTTGGCAGAATGGGAAATGGTGGCGGATCAGGGATTCGAACCCCGGACCTGCGGATTATGATTCCGTCGCTCTAACCGACTGAGCTAATCCGCCACGAGAGGCGCGATTATCGTGGAAACGATCTCTATCGTCAAACGACCGACAGGATACCGTGCAGTAAAACCAATATAAAAAACAGCCCCGCCGAAGCGGGGCTGTGGGCAATCGATACCCGAAAATCTTACATGTCCTGAATATCTACGTCCTTGGTTTCCTTGATGAAGATCATACCGATCACAAAGGTGAGTGCGGCTACGATGATCGGATACCACAGGCCGTGATAAATATTGCCGTTCGATGCAACCAGGGCGAAGGCGATGGTCGGCAGGAATCCACCAAACCAGCCATTGCCGATGTGATACGGCAAGGACATCGAGGTGTAGCGGATACGAGTCGGGAACATTTCAACCAGCATGGCGGCTATCGGACCATAAACCATGGTCACATAGAGAACCAGTATGGTCAATAGAACGACCACCATGACCTTGTTGATCTGACTCGGATCAGCCTTGGCCGGGTAACCGGCTTCCTTGATGGCACCACCCAAGGTCTTGCCGAGTTCCGCGTTTTTGGCCTTGAATGCGGCGGCTTCCAGCGGGATACCGTCAAAGCTCTCGATGGATTTGTCGCCGATCTTCACGACAGCGACCGTACCTGCTGGTGCCGTTTGCACGGTGTACGACACGGATGCTTTGGCCAAAGCCGATGTGGCGACGTCGCAGGATGACGCGTAGTTCGGCTTGTTGGGGTTAGCGAAGAACTCGAACTGGAAGTGGCAGATGCTCGGGTCGGATATCACAGTCACTGGCGATTTTTCCTGCGCTGATTCCAATGCCGGGTTGGCGTAGTGCGTGATGGCTTTGAAAATCGGGAAGTAGGTTAGTGCTGCGATCAAACAACCCGCCATGATGATCGGCTTGCGACCAATCTTGTCCGACAGCGTGCCGAACACCACGAAAAAGCCCGTGCCGATCAGCAATGCCGCAGCAATCATCAGGTTTGCCGTGAACGCGTCGACCTTGAGCGTTTGCGTCAGGAAGAACAACGCATAGAACTGACCCGTGTACCAAACCACGGCCTGTCCGGCAGTGAGACCAACCAGCGCCAGGATGACGAGTTTCAGATTCTTCCATTCGCCAAATGCTTCAGTCAGTGGCGCCTTGGAGCCTTTGCCCTCGGCCTTCATTTTCTTGAAAGTTGGTGATTCATTCAGGGTCAAACGAATCCAGAGTGACACGCCAAGCAGCAGGATGGAAACGATGAACGGAATGCGCCATCCCCATGAGGCGAAATCTTCTTCACCTACAAAAGTCCGTACACCCAGAATCACCAGCAGCGACAGGAACAGGCCCATCGTTGCCGTGGTTTGGATCCACGAAGTAAAGGCGCCACGCTTGCCTTGCGGCGCGTGCTCGGCCACATAAGTTGCTGCCCCTCCATATTCACCCCCAAGAGCCAGACCTTGAAGCAAGCGTAGCGAAATCAGAATGATTGGTGCGGCCATACCCCATGATGCGTAAGACGGTAATAGACCGACGCCAAAGGTTGATGCACCCATAATCAAAATGGTGACAAGAAAAGTATATTTACGTCCGACCAGATCGCCAATGCGTCCGAACACGATGGCACCAAAAGGTCGTACCGCAAAGCCTGAGGCAAAAGCCAGCAGCGCGAAAATGAACTGCGAGGTTTCGTTCAGGCCCGAGAAAAACTGTTTGCCGATAATTGCGGCGAGTGAGCCGTATAGATAGAAGTCGTACCACTCAAAAACGGTACCTAATGATGACGCAAAAATAACCTTCCGCTCTTCACTGGTCATCGGGGTTTTGGTACCCGCAGGTGTTGGGATTGCAGCCATGTCTCCTCCTGTTGCAATAAGTTTAATTTCATTAACTATCTAGATGGCGATTTACGCCACTGCCACATTATGAAAAATCAAACTTACGGAAGACTTACAGGGATGAATATTTTTTCACTTGGTGAGGTATTGACGCAGGGGCTAATTCCAAGTTGTTAGACTGAGAAAGTGAATGCGCCGTACTTTGGCAGACAATGCCAAAGTGCTGGACTGTCTGCCCACATACTCTTCCGCCGCCGATGCGGTTATTTAAATTTTACCGACGACCACGAGATGCTTAGCTACGGAATAACGGTGGATTACCAACTCTTTGCCTGGTGCTCAGATATGCCATTGAAGAGGGTCTCTCAACTCCTGAGGCTAAAGTGATTGGGCGGTTACTGATTCCCGACGGGATTGATAAAACAGTTTTCCCCCTGTTGATGGGAAAAGCGCTGCGGGCATTTGCCGATGGCTACGTTGCTGTTCTCCTGCCCGCCTACTTGCTGGCGTTGGGATATAGCACTCTGGATGTCGGCATGCTCAGTACGGCAACTTTGCTGGGGTCAGCTGTGGCCACCTTGGCAGTTGGCGCCTGGGGATATCGCTTCCACCATCGACACCTGTTGCGCGGGGCAGCGGTACTGATGGCGGTAACCGGTTTTGCTTTTGCCGCTCAATCCACTTTTTGGCCATTGCTGCTGATCGCTTTCGTCGGAACACTCAATCCCAGTTCAGGGGATGTCAGCGTATTTCTTCCTCTGGAACATGCTCGTCTGGCCGAGGCTGCGCAAGGTAGTGCCCGGACATCGTTGTTTGCCCGCTACTCTTTGTTGGGAGCACTCTTTGCCGCCGTGGGTGCGCTTGCGGCAGGCATCCCTGATTGGCTTGTGTCATCAACCGGGATGACTCAATTGACTGCATTCCGGGGGATGTTCGTGATGTACGGTGTCGTTGGAGCCTTGGTGTGGCTGCTCTATCGAGACTTACCTCGACCGACAAATGTGATTCAATCTCCCCCGATCCCGCTTGGGCATTCAAGAGGTATCGTCATCAAACTGGCTGCGCTCTTTTCGGTGGACTCGTTTGCAGGTGGCTTGGTCATCAATTCACTGATGGCACTCTGGCTTTTTCAGCGATTCGATGTTTCCCTTACTGCGGCGGGCGCCTTTTTCTTTTGGTCGGGATTGTTATCGGCGGTATCGCAACTTCTTGCCCCTTGGGTTGCAAAGCACATTGGTCTGCTGAACACCATGGTATTCACCCACATTCCGGCCAGCGTGTGCCTGATATTGGCGGCGTTCGTACCCAACATCAATCTCGCTATTGGCTTGCTGTTTGTAAGAGCCTTGCTGTCGCAAATGGATGTGCCAACGCGCACGGCTTTTGTAATGGAAGTCGTCACACCTGGCGAACGCGCTGCAGCGGCGAGTTTTACTGCGGTACCCCGTAGTCTGGCCTCTGCAATCAGCCCAACAATTGGGGGTGCCTTGTTTGCTGCAGGCTGGCTGGCAACACCGCTTGTCGCTTGTGGAATATTGAAAATTTCCTACGATCTGGCCCTATGGAGAGCCTTCTGGCAGCAACGGGGAACAAGGTGAGCAAACATGGATGGCTTCCATTGGATGCATAGTTGCCCGTCCGTTTTTTCAGGCATCTCCTTCGTACTGTAATTCTTGCTTCTGTACCAGTAAAGGAAAGATGACGCGCACTGACAAGCCCGGTGTCACCGCATCGACACAGCGCGGATTGCCGCCCAGAACCAGACGCGCTTGATGTTGAAGCGCAATTTCGCGGACGATGGAAAGTCCCAGGCCGCTGCCGTCGGTGGCGTGGCTGGATAGGCGATAGAAGCGTTCAAAGACTTGTTCGCGTTCGGAATCGGGAATGCCGGGGCCATTGTCTTCGACTTCCATGATGGCCGTGGCGGCCCCGCCGGACTTGGGTGCGTGGTCGGTAGTAATCCGAACCGTGACGACGCCACCTTTAGGTGTGTAACGCAAGGCGTTGTCGATCAGGTTTTTCAGTAGCTCGCGCAGCAGAAAATCATTGCCGGAAATCGTTATCGCGGTATCGGATGCTTCGTAGCCCAGGTCAATCTGTTTTTCAAGTGCAATGGGCACACAGTCGCGCAGCACATCACGTGCGAGTGCTTGCAGATCAACCGGCGCAAAACTGTTGCGCACATCACTGCCGCTCTCACCATGACGTTCTGCATGAGCTAGAGTCAACAACTGGTTGAGCAGATGGGTTGCACGTTCGCTGCTGGTGGCGAGCTGTTCCAGGCTACGATGAATTTCTTCTGGCTCGGTCTGACGCAGGGCGAGTTCCGCTTGCGTACGCAGTCCGGCCAGAGGTGTGCGCATCTGATGCGCTGCATCGGCAATGAAACGGCGCTGGTGCTGAATGTTGCGTTCCAGCCGCGACAGGATTTGATTGAAGGAATCGACCAATGATGTAACTTCCGCGGGAACCTCGTTGGGATTGATGGGGCGCATGTCATCGGGCGCACGCGCCAGAATGCGCTCTTGCAAACGGGCCAGAGTGCGAATGCCACGGTACAAGCCGAACCAGACCAGCACAATGGCAATGGGCACAATGACGAACTGCGGCAGCACCACGCCCTTGATCATTTCCTTCGAGAGTTCGACGCGTTTGTATAGGGTTTCGCCCATTTGCAAAAGAATCCATTTTTCGGAGTTGGCTTCGTCCCGAGCGGATAGGGGCAAAGTCATCGAAGCGATGCGCATTTCAGTACGTCCCACCATTGCGTTACGAAACAACACTTGTCCCGGTACCGGCATATCTTCGGCAGATGGAGTTGGCAATTCAGGATCTCCGCCCAACTGCTCACCGTGTAAACCGCGCACCTGAAAATAGATGGGGTGGGTGTGGTCGGCATGCAGTAAATCGAGAGCGGCCTGAGGTAGCGCGATTTCGATTTTTTCATTCTGGATTTTGACTTGCTCGGCCAGAACGCGCAGATTGTTTTCCAGTGCCGTATCAAAAGGGGCATTCGCCAGTGAGGCAGTAATCCAGTAGATGGCAGCGATACTGAGCACCCAGGCGAGAAGCAGAGGGGCCAGCATGGACACGAGAATTTCCTCGAACAGCGAACGCGGCTGTCGAGCCCGGGTTGATGTACCGGTAGAAGCGCTGTCAGGATTTTTCAAGCGGGGCCACGTATTTTTCGAGTGAATAACCAAGCCCGCGTACGGTGGTGATGCGAATGCCACCAACTTCAATTTTTTTGCGCAAACGGTGGACATACACCTCGATAGCGTTGTTGCTGACTTCTTCGCCCCATTCACACAGATGATCGACCAGTTGTTCCTTGCTCACCAGTCGGCCGCAGCGCTGCAGCAGAATTTCGAGCAAGCCCAGTTCGCGCGCGGAAAGCTCGACAATCTTTTCATCGAGATAGGCCATGCGACCGACCCGGTCGAAAGCCAGCGGCCCATGCTGCAAGGTTGACGCTCCACCGCCTGAGCCGCGTCGTACCAGGGCTCGAACGCGCGCTTCCAATTCGGTGAGTGCAAAGGGTTTGGCCATGAAATCGTCCGCGCCCAGATCCAGACCTTTGACGCGCTGTTCCACGCTGTCGGCGGCAGTCAGAATCAATACGGGCAGACGGGCATTCTGATGTTGGGTGCGGGTGCGCAGGCGGCGTAAGACTTCCAACCCTGAAAGTTTGGGAAGACCCAAGTCCAGAATCAGCAGATCGTAGGTCTGGGTGTTCAACACTGCATCGGCTTCTGCGCCCGTATGGACAATTTCAACCGCGTACCCAGCTTGACGCAGAGACCGCGAAAGTCCGTCAACCAGCACTGGGTCGTCTTCGGCCAGCAGAATTTTCATTGGTTTGAGCGGTTGACAGAAATGGATCAGCTAGAAGAGTTCGGCAGATTCTATGCGCCTCTTGTGGTCTTGTGTATTGCGTTGCGGCATCTCGAATGAGAAGGTGCCGCACTCACCATGTCTTGATACGGTATATTTGCACGTTCGAGTATTGCATTAAGCGCAACTTCAACCGCAGTTTCAACAATCACCCACAACCTCACCCGGAGTATTTATGGAAGACAAGGCAAAATCGGCTGCAGGTGCTGAAAAAAGTAGCGAAAAAAACAAGGCCTTGGCCGCAGCTCTGTCCCAGATTGAAAAGCAGTTTGGCAAAGGCTCGATCATGCGTCTGGGGGCGGGCGAGGTGATTGAAGACATCCAGGTGGTTTCGACTGGATCGCTCGGGCTTGATATTGCGTTGGGTGTGGGTGGCCTGCCACGTGGACGGGTCATTGAAATCTATGGGCCGGAATCGTCCGGTAAGACCACGCTGACCCTGCAGGTGATCGCCGAAATGCAAAAAGTGGGTGGCACTTGCGCCTTTATCGATGCGGAACATGCACTGGATCCACAATACGCGCAGAAACTCGGTGTGAGCTTGACCGAGTTGCTCATTTCGCAACCCGACAACGGTGAACAGGCACTCGAAATCGTCGATGCGCTGGTTCGCTCCGGTTCGGTTGATCTGATTGTGATCGACTCGGTAGCGGCGCTGACCCCCAAAGCCGAAATCGAAGGAGAAATGGGTGATTCACTCCCAGGATTACAGGCACGTTTGATGAGTCAGGCGCTGCGCAAGCTGACTGGCAGCATCAAACGCACCAATACGATGGTGATTTTCATCAACCAGATTCGTATGAAAATCGGCGTGATGTTCGGTAATCCGGAAACCACGACCGGCGGCAATGCGCTCAAGTTCTACGCTTCAGTTCGCCTCGATATTCGCCGCACCGGCTCGATCAAGAAGGGCGAGGAAGTGATCGGCTCGGAAACCAAGGTCAAGGTCGTGAAGAACAAGGTCGCGCCGCCGTTCAAGCTGGCGCAGTTTGACATTCTTTACGGCGAGGGTATTTCGCGTGAAGGTGAGATTGTCGAAATGGCTGCGGAAGCCGATATCGTGCAGAAATCTGGCGCTTGGTATGCCTACAAAGGCGAGAAGATCGGGCAGGGCAAGGACAACGCACGTGAGTATTTGCGCGAACACCCCGAGATCGCGATCGAGATCGAGAACAAGGTGCGCGAAAAATTTGACGTCAAGCCGCTTGAGTCACAGCCTGAGTGAAGAAGAGTGACAAAAGAGTGACTTAGCGCAGGGCTTTGTGCAGCGACCTGAACGATCCCTGAAAGCTCGCGCCATCGACGCACTGTCGCGGCGGGAGTACAGCCGGATCGAACTCAGACGGAAACTGACGCCGCATGCCGAGAGTGCCGATCAGCTTGATGCCTTGCTCGACTGGCTGGAAAGTGAAAAACTGCTGTCGAATGCCCGGTTTGCAGAAAGTCTGAAGCACCGGCGCGAAGATCGTTTTGGCGGTCGGCGGATAGTTATGGAATTAGAGCAGCATGGGCTGGCCCCCGATTTGATCGCTACCCAGGCAGCTCTGTTGAAGCAAACCGAGATGAAGCGTTGTCGGGAAGTTTGGGCAAAAAAGTTCGGTCAATTGCCTGCGACGATGGAAGAGCGGGCCCGTCAGACCCGTTTTCTGTTGACGCGGGGTTTTGACGGGGCTTGTATACGCCGCGTTTTGAATGGTGCCGATTCCTCAGATGACGGGTTTTGATCGCGCCACCAGAGCCTTGCTATGATATGATTTCCGCCGCATTGCAGCATGCGCATTACAGCACGCATTACGGCATTTTATATATCCAATAATTCCAGTCTGCATACATCCTCTAATCCGATCTTCAGATCTTTCCATGCCACTGCCGTCATCGAGCGCGTCCCGGTCACTGAAGCATACGCGCCAGATCACCATTGAGGGCTATGCCCGCGATGACGGCCTGTGGGACATCGACGCACGCATCACTGATCGCAAACAGCGGCCTTTGTCGCTCGCCAACGGTACCGTGCGTCCTGCGGGTGAGTTACTGCATGACATGCATCTGCGTGTAACCATTGATGCGCAAATGAACATTGTGGACGTGCTTGCCGTGACCGACGCAGCGCCTTTCATGGGTACTTGCGAAACAATTACACCCGTTTATCGCCAGTTGATTGGTCTGAACCTGTTTAATCAATTTCGGCAGAACGTGCGTGATCGCACCAAAGGTGTGGCGGGATGTACCCACATTACTGAATTGTGCAGCGTACTGCCCACAGCAGCCCTGCAATCCTTGGCTGGCGAGGTCAAGCTCGAACAAAAAAAGCCGGATGACCAAGCGGATAATGGTGAACAAAAGCCGTTTGCTCTGGATAAATGTCATGCCATGCGAACGGACGGTGAACTCGCTCGGCTCTATTATCCCAAGTGGTATCGGGCACCGGCCAAAAAGGCTGGTGAGAATTAAAAAACCAAGTCGTCCCCAACTAATGCTGTTTTGGCTGCATCTTATTGATCATCAGGAAGGAACCCAATGAAAATTCATGAATACCAAGGCAAAGAACTACTAAAAAAATATGGCGTGCCGGTGCCGCGCAGTATTCCTGCGTTCAGTGTTGATGAAGCGGTTAAGGCCGCCGAAACCTTGGGCGGGCCGGTGTGGGTCGTCAAGGCCCAGATTCATGCGGGTGGACGCGGCAAAGGTGGTGGTGTCAAGGTCGCCAAGTCGATTGCTGATGTCAAAGAAAAGGCTTCGCAGATTCTTGGCATGCAGTTGATTACTCATCAGACTGGACCTGAAGGTCAAAAGGTACGCCGCCTGCTGATTGAAGATGGCGCCGACATCAAGAAAGAATATTACGTTGCGGCAGTGACCGACCGTGGCACGCAGCGCGTGGCCATGATGGCTTCGAGCGAAGGTGGCATGGACATCGAGGAAGTCGCGCACAACACACCTGAAAAGATCCTCAAGGTGTTTGTCGATCCAGCGCTGGGACTGACTGACGCGCAAGGGATGGAGTTGGCCAAGGGCATCGGTGTCCCTGAAGCATCGCAGGCGCAGGCGGTCGATGTGCTAAAGAAACTCTACACCTGCTACATGGAGACTGACTGTTCGCTGGCCGAAATCAATCCCTTGATTCTGGAAGGCAATGGGGGCATCAAGGCGCTCGACGCCAAGTTCAATTTCGATTCCAATGCACTCTACCGTCATCCTGAAATCGTGGCGTATCGCGATCTGGACGAAGAAGATCCGGCTGAAATCGAAGCATCCAAATTCGATCTGGCCTATATCCAGCTGGACGGCAACATCGGCTGTCTGGTTAATGGCGCCGGTCTGGCGATGGCAACAATGGACACGATCAAGCTGTTCGGCGGCGAACCAGCCAACTTCCTCGACGTCGGCGGTGGCGCTACGCCAGAAAAGGTGACCGAGGCGTTCAAGATCATGCTTAAGAGCCCCAAGGTCAAAGCGATTCTGGTCAATATTTTCGGCGGCATCATGCGCTGTGACACGATTGCCGATGGCGTCATCCAGGCTTGCAAGGCCGTCAATCTGAAAGTGCCACTGGTCGTGCGTATGAAAGGCACCAACGAAGAGTTGGGCAAAAAAATGCTGGCCGAGTCTGGCCTGCCCATCATCAGCGCCGACAGCATGGCGGAAGCGGCCGAGAAGGTCATGGCCGCTGTTAAATAATTTCAAAGGAATTTCGCATGTCCATTCTGATTAATAAAAATACCAAGGTCATCACGCAAGGGATCACCGGTAAAACCGGCCAGTTTCACACTGAAAAGTGTCAGGAATACGCCAACGGTAAAGAGTGCTTTGTTGCCGGTGTGAATCCGAAAAAAGCGGGTGAGTCGATTTTCAATATCCCGATTTTCGGCTCGGTCAAGGAAGCCAAGGCGGCGACTGGGGCAACGGTCAGTGTGATCTACGTGCCGCCTCCCGGTGCTGCTGCAGCGATCTGGGAAGCGGTTGAAGCTGATCTCGATCTGGCGATCTGTATCACCGAAGGCATTCCAGTGCGCGACATGCTGGAAGTGCGCAACAAGATGAAGGCGAAGGAAGACAAGGGTGGCAAGAAAACCCTGCTGCTGGGGCCGAATTGTCCGGGTCTGATCACGCCGGATGAAATCAAAATCGGCATCATGCCGGGGCACATCCATCGCAAAGGCCGTATCGGCGTGGTCTCGCGTTCCGGTACGCTGACCTACGAGGCAGTGGGGCAATTGACCGACATCGGTCTGGGCCAGTCCAGCGCTGTAGGTATCGGTGGTGACCCGATCAACGGTCTGAAGCATATCGACATCATGAAAATGTTCAACGACGATCCCGAGACCGATGCGGTCATTATGATCGGTGAAATCGGCGGGCCCGATGAGGCGGACGCGGCGATGTGGTGCAAAGCCAATATGAAAAAACCGATTGTGGGCTTCATCGCGGGTGTGACTGCGCCTCCGGGTAAGCGCATGGGCCATGCAGGCGCGCTGATTTCCGGCGGGGCCGATACAGCCGATGCCAAGCTTGAAATCATGGAAGCCTGTGGATTTACCGTAACGCGTAATCCGTCGGAGATGGGCAAGCTGCTCAAAGGTCTGCTGTAAGTTGGCCGGGGGTAAGCCGGAGCATTGATGGGCACATTGCTGACCCCTGAATTCTGGCTTGCGGTTGGTCAGGTCATCATGATCGACATCCTGCTCGGGGGAGATAATGCGGTGGTCATTGCTCTGGCTTGCCGAAGGCTGCCGCCCAAGCAGCTTCGGTTAGGTATTCTTTGGGGCACGGCAGGTGCGATTACGCTACGGGTCATTCTGATTTTTTTTGCCCTGACCCTGCTGCTGATTCCCTATCTCAAACTGGTTGGTGCGGTGTTGTTGTTGTGGATTGGCGTGAAATTGCTGATTCCGGAAGACGATGCACATAGTGATATCGAAAGCAGTGACCGGCTCTGGAGTGCCATTAAAACAGTTATCGTCGCCGATTTGGTGATGAGTATCGACAATGTGGTTGCCATTGCTGGGGTCGCAGAAGGCTCTGGCGGTGAGCACAAGATGCCCCTAGTTATTTTCGGTTTGCTGGTCAGTATTCCGATTATCGTGTGGGGCAGTCAGATGGTGGTTAAACTGATGAATCAGTTTCCTTTCATCATCACAGCCGGTGGCATGCTCCTGGGTTGGATTGCTGGAACCCTGGCTATTTCCGATCCTGCACTCAAGCCTTACCTAACTGCAACCGATATGATGGAGTATGGCAGCGGCGCGGCGGGTGCCGGCTTGGTCTTGATCATTGGCAAAGTGTTGGCGGCTCGGAATGCGCGACGCAAGTCATGATTTTGACCGCATGTTTCCTGCCATGAGCGTGCTTTAATGGGTGACACACCCTCCTATTCATGACACTGAACCTCGATTTGAAATTCGCAAGCCAAACACACACAGGCAAGGTTCGTCTCCAGAACGAAGATTCCATCGCCGTCCTGCCTGCCTATGGGCTTGCGATATTGGCGGATGGCATGGGCGGTTATAACGCCGGGGAGGTTGCCAGCGCGATGGCAACCTCGATTTTGCAGCGGGAATTGGCGGCGGATTTAGCAGACTCCTACAAACTTGTATCGCGCAACGGTAGCGAAAAATTGCATCTGCTGCTGCAATCGCATATCAGCAAAGCCAACGAGATGATCTTTCACGCCTCGGCCAAGCAGGACCAGTATGCCGGTATGGGTACGACTTTGGTCTTGGCTGTGTTTCGCGAGGGCAGCCTGACGGTCGCGCATATCGGTGATTCGCGTATGTACCGGCTGCGCGGTGACGAACTGGCCCAGATGACACGGGATCATTCGCTCTTGCAGGAACAGATTGATGCCGGTCTGGTCACGCCGGAGCAGGCGAAGCTGTCGCTCAATAAGAATCTGCTGACGCGTGCACTGGGCGTGGATCCCGTCGTCGAAGCCGAAATTCGGGATTATGCAACCCGCGAAGGGGATACTTACCTGATGTGCTCGGACGGTTTGACCGATATGATCAGCGATCTGGACATCAAGCAGGCGCTGCAGTTCTGGGCGGCCGAGCCCGAAGTGGCTGCAGACAAACTGATCCAGATTGCCAATGACAATGGCGGTCGTGATAACGTTTCAGTCATACTGATACAGGTGGAGTCGCAAAATCAGCAATCGATTGCGACCGTTTCAAGATTCATGAATTGGTTGAAGTAAATCCTGCCAAGTGCATGGTGTGAGGAGTCCCTGATGGCAAAAATGGTTCTTTCGATGGACGGGCTGGTACTCAAGGAAATTGAGTTAAACAAGGAGCGGATCACCATTGGCCGCCGTCCGCACAATGATGTCGTGATCGACAATCTCGCGGTCAGCGGCGAGCATGCCGTGGTGATGACGATTCTGAAGGATTCGTTCCTGGAAGATATGGGGAGTACCAATGGCACAATGGTCAATGGTCAGCCGATCAAGAAACATGTGCTGCAGAATAATGACGTGGTGGAACTGGGCAAATACAAGCTCAAATATGTCATCGATTCCAGCAAACCCTCTGTGGCCATAGACTCCGGTCAACCCACCAGTAGCCAGAACACACAGAGCAAAGCGGGTCCAACATCGACTCACGGCAACAGCATTTTTGGATCCCAGGTCAATTCTCTGACCGGGGCGACCGTGTCTGGTACAACGACCAGTGGTGGCATTAATCGCCAGGCTGTCATCCAGATTTTGAATGGCACGAATGCTGGCAAAGAGTTGGTGTTATCCAAGGCCCTGACCACTTTGGGCCGACCTGGGGTACAGGTTGCCGTGATTACCCGTCGGCCACAGGGTTATTTCATTACCCACGTTGAAGGTTCTTCGTTTCCGGTCGTAAATGGAAAGGTATTGGGTGCAGAAGCGCATCCCGTCAACGACCATGACATCATTGAGCTATCCGGAACCAAAATGGAGTTTTTCTACCAGTAGCGAGCGGGCTGGTGTTCGTCTGCGCGTTCTAAGCTGTCGTTCCCGCGCAGGCGGGAATCCAGCGGCGTTACGTTGAAGAAAGAAGAAATGCAGAGTCACTGTGTTTCGTGCAGTTTGGTAACTGCGCGGGAGCGATGAACTTAAGCCG
>JANYFL010000019.1 GCA_025362735.1 Betaproteobacteria bacterium
ACTTCGCTCAACTGAGCCGGCCTATCGCAAACCCGTGTAGTGAATCCATCCCATCTTGTAGCTGAACAGGATGAACAGAAAGAGCGTAATGGATAGACCGACTCGTACTGCCAGTGCATTGACAGTACGATTGCTTTTGCCCTTGTCTTTCATCAGGAACACCAAGGCCGAAGCCAGGCTGCCAAGAATGAGAATGAAGGCGATGAGAACGACGATACGCATGCTGCGATTATCCCACCGATTGAACAACCCAGTGATCGCATGAGACGTTTGAAGATTGGTTGGATTCCTGCGCTGGCTGCCGTGCTGGGCATTGCGCTGACAGTGGCCCTGGGCAACTGGCAGATGCGGCGTGCCGAGCAAAAGCTGACTTTGCAGCAGGCACTTATTGTGGCCGAGCGACAAACGCCCGTTGCCCCAGTGGACTGGTTGAATGCCGAGGCATTGATTCATCAACATCTCAAGGCTTCAGGAAAGTGGATGCCGGAAGCAGTGGTTTATCTGGACAATCGGCCCTATCAGGGACGCGCTGGATTTTATGTGTTGATGCCGCTGAAACTCGATGTCGCATCAGGACAAAAGGAAATCATCCTGATGGTTAATCGCGGCTGGCTACCGCGCGATATTAATCAGCGTACCCATATCGCACCCTATGCCACGCCTATGGGTACCGTTGAAGTCCAGGGAATTGCTCTCGACAATGAGCCTAAATTACTTGAGCTCGGACAAGCTGCACCTGAGAAGCTGGGGGGAATCTGGCAGAATTTCGATTTCGCCGCTTACCAGAACGCTAGTCAGCTCGTTCCGGTGCCGCTGGTCTTACGCGAAGAAAGCCCCAGTCCAAAATTGACTGAGGATGGACTGATTCGTGACTGGCCTGATCAAGGTGCCAGCATCCAGGCCCAGATTGATCGTCATCATGGTTATGCTGCGCAATGGTATGGCCTGGCTGGCTTGATCGCTTTTTTGACTCTGTTTTATGGATACCGCAATGCCCGCAAGTCAACAGAATCCAAATCTTCCTGAAGCCGTGCAGAAATCAGCCCAGCCACGTGGCCGCGCCAAGCTGCTGCTGGTCTTGCTGATTTGTGCCGCGCCGATTATTGCTTCGTACTACACCTACTATTTTGTGCGACCAAGTGCGCGCAGCAACTATGGTGAACTGATTGAACCGCAACGCCCCATTCCGCAGTTAACTCTGCGCACTCTCGATGGTCACAACTTCGACCCCGCGGCGTTTAAAGGTAAATGGATGATGCTCATCGCCAATGAAGGCGATTGCGATGAGGCCTGTGTCAAACGTCTATTTTTCATGCGTCAGTTGCGCGTGTTGGCCAATAAGGACCAGGATCGGATTGAACGCGTCTGGCTGATCACTGATGAGGCGCCACTGTCCACGACCATCATCCGCGCTTACGATGGCACGCATATGTTGCGTGCCGATGCCGCTCAACTGAAGGCTTGGCTGCCACCTGCTGCGGATCATGGTGCCGAAGTGACTGAGTTTGATGACCACATCTATATGGTCGATCCGCTTGGTAATCTGATGATGCGTTTCCCCAAGGATGCCGACCCCGCCAAAATGAAAAAAGACCTCACCAAATTGCTGAAAGCTTCCAGCGTCGGCTGAGTCTGGACCATTTAGATGCAGCTCACCGACCTCGCCTTTCTCGCGCTCAAGGGACTGATCGTCGCTTCGATTCCGCTGAGTCTGATCTGGGTCGGAGTCGGTGCAAAAGGCAGTGATAAATTTCGTCGCCTGGCCTGGGTCACTGCTTTCTTTACCTTTGATCTCATCGTGTTTGGCGGCTTCACGCGCCTGACCGATTCCGGCCTCGGTTGTCCCGATTGGCCCGGCTGCTATGCCAAAGCGAATCCGATTGCCGCGATGCATGACATCCACGCCGCTGAAGCAGCCATGCCGACAGGTCCCGTGACGATGACCAAGGCCTGGATCGAAATGATTCATCGTTATCTGGCAATGGGCGTGGGCGTGCTGATTATTGTGATGATGGTCGTGGCATGGTGGCGCAGTTTGAACGCGAAGAAATTAAACATCAGTACTGAGCAGTCGCCCTGGTTTCCAACCGCCTTGTTGCTTCTGGTTTGTCTGCAAGGTGCATTCGGCGCCTGGACGGTGACGATGAAATTACAGCCGGTCATCGTCACGATCCATTTGTTGCTGGCCATGCTGTTGTTGATTCTGTTGGTCTGGAACGCGGCTCGGCTTCAGGTTGTACTCAGTTCGATCAGCTACTCACGTTTCTTGCGACCGCTGGCCCTATTGGCTGCCATCGCTCTCATTTTTCAGATTGCGCTGGGTGGCTGGGTAAGCACTAACTATGCTGTGATGGCCTGTAGTGACTTCCCTCTCTGCCAAAGGGAGGTGATACCGCAGATGGATTTTGCCAATGGCTTTCATCTCTGGCGTGAACTGGGCAAGACGGCCGACAATGGCTATTTGCCTTTCGCCGCGCTGACGGCCATCCACTGGGCGCATCGCAGTTTTGCCTGGCTCGTCGTTATTGTTTTGTCCATACTGAGCTGGCAATGCTGGCGTTATCCTGCGCTGAAGCGACTGGCTCTTGCCCTCATTCTGTTGTTGGTCGCGCAATTCACAACCGGCGTCATCAACGTCGTATTCGCTTGGCCGCTTCTTGCTGCCGTGTTACATAACGCGGGTGCGGCGGCCTTGGTCATTGTGCTGACGCTGATAAACTACAGACTTTCTGCCGGGCGAACCAACCTGACCCCGGTTGCCACGACTGCTTCCATTTCTTCGGCTATTCCATCCACTCGTGCAACAAGCCCTTGAACCTTCCGTGATGAACAAACTGGCGCAGTACTATGCGCTGACCAAGCCGCGTGTCACGCAGCTTGCGGTGTTCTGTGCAGTCATCGGCATGTTTCTCGCGACGCCTGGTCTGCCGCCCTGGCAAATCGTTATTGCTGCAACGATCGGTATCTGGCTGCTCGCGGGCGCAGCCTTTGCGGTCAATTGTCTGGTCGAGCGTGAGATTGACGCACGCATGGCGCGTACGGCGCGGCGTCCTTCAGCGAGCGGTGAACTCAGCGTCACCCAAACGCTGGTGTTCTCCAGTCTGATCGGTGGCGCAGGGATGTTCGTCTTGTTCAGCTTTGTCAACGCGCTCACGATGTGGCTCACCTTTGCCACCTTTGTCGGCTACGCGATTCTCTACACCATTGTCCTGAAGCCGATGACCCCGCAGAACATCGTCATCGGAGGTGCAGCAGGTGCGATGCCGCCCGCGCTGGGTTGGGCCGCAATTGCCAATGATGTGCCCGCGCAAGCCTGGATATTGGTGCTGATTATTTTTGTCTGGACGCCGCCGCACTTCTGGGCCTTGGCCCTGTATCGCACCGAAGACTTCAAGCGCTCCGGCCTGCCGATGCTGCCCGTTACGCACGGCGCCCAGTACACCCGCTTGCAGATTCTGCTCTATACCATCGTCCTGATTGCAACGACCTTGCTGCCTTTTGCCATTCGCATGAGTGGATGGATTTATCTGATTTCAGCAATTCTGCTCGGCGCATGGTTTCTCAAACTTGCTTTGCAGATCTGGCGTGCGCCGAACGATCAACAGGCCGATCTGATTGCACGCCGCACGTTTCGCTATTCCATCATTTATCTATCTTTGCTGTTTGCCGCATTGCTGGTCGATCACTACATTTTTATCGCCTGAGCGATCACACAGAAACCATCATGCTAATTTTCAGAAATAATTTCAAAAGACTGTTCGCCATTCTGCTGCTGTTGATTGTTGCGGCCTGTTCGAAGCCGATTCAGTTCAACAGCATCGACATCACCGGCGCTCCGTATGCAAGCGGCTTCACCCTGAATGATCCGAGCGGTAAACAGCGTACCCTGGCTGATTTCAAGGGTAAGGCCGTTGTCGTGTTTTTTGGTTTCACGCAATGCCCGGACATTTGCCCTACCACCCTGATTCAATTGGCCGATGTGATGAAAGCCCTGGGTCCGGATGCGGACCGGGTGCAGGTATTGTTCATCACCGTTGACCCCGAACGCGACACGCCCCAACTGCTGGCTGAATACGTGCCCAATTTCGACAAGCGTTTCCTCGGCCTCTATGGTGACGCGGCCACTACCGACAAGGTTGCCAAGGAGTTCAAGGTCTTCTATCAGAAGGTGCCCGGCACCACAGACACGACCTACACCATTGATCACAGTTCCAGTACCTATATCTTCGATCCGCAGGGACACATTCGACTGGTCACGCGTCCGGGCATGAAGACTGATGCCTTGGTTCAGGACTTGAAGGCGCTGCTGTCCTGACACACGATATCAAGATATTGCTGGGTTGATTGGATTAAACCTCTCGACACAGAGGCACAGAGAAATACACAAGCTAAACCCAGGGTTTTCTCCTTGACCTCTGTGGACCTCCACAATCTCTGTGTCAACGCCTTTGGGTTTTATCAAAGCCAGTCAATCAGCGAAATCCCAAAACCGAAAGTGGTCTGCTTGTGGTTGTAGTCGATCAAGCTTTCACCATAGCCACTAAATACCTGGACGTGGCCCTTCAGATAGCCATACAACGGGAAGCCCCAATCCAGAGCAACCGATCCACGAGACAAGCCCCCGCCTTTGAGCGAGTGCCGAGCCGTCAACGCGAACTGCTGCTTGCCATAGGTACGAATCACCAATAGTTCACCGCGCCCCACATAGTCCGTGATGTCCGGATTGTCGTCGTCATGATTTTTTTCATGCAGTCTTACCCAGGGCCGCACCATCACCGTCCAGTCGCCGCGCTCCAAAGCCGCCATACCAATCAGACGGTTCCAGCTGCGCGAAGCAGGCAATGCACGGCCATTCGACTGATGCGTGAAACTGCCGCCCAACATGCTGAGTTTCCAGCCGAGCAAAGAATAATTGACGGGCAAAGTCATCATGACTTCGGGCTCGTAATCGGTCTCGCGGAATGCAGCCGAGACCGTCTTGTTGTAGACCTGCCAGCGTGAGGACTGGGTATAACCGAACCACAAGTTGCCGTTGTTGACCAGCACGTTGTCCAGAACTTTTGCCTTGAAGCTGATCTGGAACTTGGCTTCGACGTTTTTCAGGTCGAGAGAAGTGCCGACGTTGTTGGCGGGATTGGGACTCGTCGGGTTTGTGTTGATGTTGTTGGTGTAATTACCCAGAAGAAAGTACATCGGCTTGTAGGGCCGGAGTGAGAACAGGCCGGGGGCAGGATTGTCGTCCAGATCCCAGCGATCCGCGAGTGACGAGGGCCGACTCCCCGGTACATCCTGTTTGAACGTTGCCAACATGCGCAGCCCGGTACCGGTATCGCGTGACTGTTCCGTTTGATTTGGATCTTTGGGGTTGGTCTCAGAATTGACGACCTTGACGTCCAACTGCACCGGGGTTGCCTTGCTGGTTGCCACGTCATAGCAAGCCAATCGCTTGAGCGAATCTTCAATCGCATGGCAGTCACTGACGCTTACTTTTTCCTGGGCAATTGCAAGAGGCGACCAAACGATCAGCAGGCAGATCAGTAACCTAATTGGGCAAGCATGGATGTTGCGGGAAGACGAGTACATGAGAGTTTTGGAAGCTGGCGATAGCGAAAAAAGCGACGAAGAAAGAGAAAAGACGGTGGTGAATGAACCGAGCCTAAAGGCTCAGATAGGGTGAGTCAAGAAAGTCCTGCACAATGAGGCATTGCCCTACATACTGCGGCCAGGTTCTAAGAAAATCTTTCATGAAAATTCCAAAAAGACTTCAACCGCTGGTGACCGAAGGTCTGATTGACGAGGTGTTGCGGCAACTGATGAGCGGCAAGGAAGCGACGGTCTATATCGTTCGTTGCGGCGACACTATTCGTTGCGCGAAGGTTTACAAAGATGCGGAGCAACGCAGCTTTCGCAAGAGCGCTTCGTATCAGGAGGGGCGCAAAACCAAGAACAGCCGACAGGCGCGCGCGATGGAGAAAGGCACGCGCTATGGGAGGCAGATGCAGGAGGAGGCCTGGCAAAGCGCCGAGGTCGATGCGCTGTATCGACTCGCTGCCGCAGGCGTACATGTTCCCCAGCCTTACCTGTGTCACGAAGGCGTGTTGTTGATGGATCTGGTGACTGATGCCGATGGTCATCCGGCGCCGCGCCTCAATGACATCGAGTTGTCGCATGAACAGGCGCTGGACTTTCATGCGCGATTGTTGAATCAGGTGGTGCGCATGTTGTGCGCGGGCATTATTCACGGCGACTTGTCCGAGTACAACATTCTGGTCGGCAGTAACGGCCCGGTCATTATCGACTTGCCGCAGGCGATTGATGCAGCGGGCAACAGCATGGCTGGAGCAATGCTGGAGCGCGATGTGGCTAACCTCGCCAGCTACTTCAGCCGCTTTGCGCCTGAGTTGGCGAACAGTCAATATGGCAAAGAAATCTGGAAGCTCTATCAGGCCGGGGCCTTGACTCCAGAGACCGAACTAACCGGCCGGATCGAAATCGATCATCGACCTGTTGATGTGGGTGCGGTGCTGGAAGAGGTCAAACTGGCTTTGCAGGAAGAAGAGCGTCGGCAGTTGTACCGGGCCGCAGCTTCGAGTCAGAGCTGATTGAGACGACGCGATCAATGATCGACATAGCCGTACGAGATGCTCAAGTCATCGCCACAACTCGTCGATGGCTGGAGCGCGCAGTCATCGGTCTTAATCTATGCCCCTTCGCCAAGGCAGTACACGTCAAAGGACAGATTCGTTATGTCGTCAGTCCAGCCAAGTCGGATACAGCCTTACTTGATGATTTTGAACGTGAGCTGAAATTCCTCATCGAGGCCGCACCAGAAAACGTGGACACCACGCTGTTGATGATGCCGGATGTACTCACTGACTTTGCTGACTTCACGAATTTCCTTGATCTGGCGGAAGTCAGCTTGCGCTTGCATGGACTGACCGGTGTTTTGCAAGTGGCGAGTTTTCATCCGGACTATGTCTTTGCCGACGCAGGGGTCAATGCGGACGATATCGCCAATTACACCAATCGTACCCCGTATCCCACGCTGCATCTGCTGCGTGAAGCCAGTATCAGCAAAGCGACGGCGGCTTTCCCCGATGCCGCGGACATCTATGAACACAATATCGACACGATGAATGCCTTGGGCCTCGAAGGTTGGCGCGCCCTGGACGTGGGTGCACCGAAGACATCGAAGACCAATTCCGTTCGTCCTGAGTAGCCCGAAGGGCCTGTCGAAGGAGTGTATTGAAGGACAGTTCGCAATCTACATTGGTACTGCGACGACTCATCCTTCGATACGACAAGCTTTGCTTGTCTACTCAGGACGAACGGTATTTTAAGCGTGTTGTTAAACCAAGTCGTGCCAGGCTATGGTTTAATCCTCAGCCAATATGGATATCCTGATTCGCACCTTGGGCCGCGCCGATTACCTCGCTACGCTGCAATCCATGCGCGATTTCACTGACGCGCGTACTGCGAATACACCCGACGAAATCTGGCTGGTCGAACATGAACCCGTCTTCACGCAAGGCCAGGCCGGTAAACCCGAGCATCTGCTCAAGTCCACACCCATTCCCGTCGTGAAAACCGAACGCGGGGGACAGATTACCTATCACGGTCCCGGCCAAGTCGTTGCCTATTTGTTGGTCGACCTAAAGCGGCGCAATCTCAAAGTGCGGGAGTTTGTGCGCGCCATTGAAGATGCAGTGATTGCCACCCTAGCGGCGTATAATTTGGCCGGTGAGCGCAAGCCCGGCGCGCCCGGTATTTATCTTGATCTGGATGGCGAAAAGCAAAAAATTGCCGCGTTGGGACTCAAGATCCGGAATCACTGCAGCTATCACGGCGTAAGTCTGAATGTGAATATGGATTTGTCACCGTTCGACCACATTAATGCTTGTGGTTATCCTGGGTTGAAGACCATCGATATGAAAACGGTCGGCGTAAAGGCAACATGGAATGATGTGGCAAGCCGACTGGCAACGGCCTTGGTCAACATCATCAAGCTTGGTGGAATGGAATCGAAATGAGCACAGAAACCCTGAAGGCGGATGAAGTGGTGACTTCAACAGTTGCGGTTGAGGCCATGCACATTGATCCCACCCGCATTGACCCCACAATCAAACAAAAGTCACGCGACAAGACCGCCCGCATTCCCATCAAGATTGTCCCCGCAGAAAAACTCAAGAAGCCCGACTGGATTCGCGTGCGTGCGGGTTCGGCTTCAACTGCTTCGCGCTTCCATGAGATCAAACAGATTCTGCGCGAGAACAATTTGCACACGGTCTGCGAAGAAGCCAATTGCCCTAATATCGGCGAATGCTTTGGCAAGGGCACAGCGACCTTCATGATCATGGGCGACAAGTGCACACGCCGTTGCCCCTTCTGCGATGTCGGTCATGGCCGTCCTGATCCGCTTGATGTCAACGAGCCGGAAAACTTGGCCAAGACCATCGCCAAACTCAAGCTCAATTACGTTGTGATCACCAGCGTGGACCGCGATGACTTGCGCGATGGTGGCAGCCAGCATTTTGTCGATTGCATCAAGAAGACCCGCGAGTTGTCGCCCAATACCACCATCGAAATTCTGGTGCCCGACTTCAGGGGCCGCGATGACCGCGCGCTCGAAATCCTCAAGTCAGCCCCGCCAGACGTGATGAACCACAACCTCGAAACCATTCCGCGCCTCTACAAGGAAGCGCGCACTGGCAGCGACTACCACTTCAGTCTCAACCTGCTGAAAAAATTCAAGGCCCTGCATCCCAACGTGCCAACCAAGAGTGGCCTGATGGTTGGTCTGGGTGAAACCGATGAAGAGATTCTGCAAGTGATGCGTGACATGCGCGAACACAATATCGACATGATCACCATCGGCCAATATCTGCAGCCGTCCGAACACCATTTGCCGGTGCGCCGCTATGTGCATCCCGACACCTTTGCGATGTTCGAACGCGAAGCACAAGTCATGGGTTTCAGTCACGCCGCTGTGGGCGCCATGGTGCGTTCCAGTTATCACGCGGATCAGCAAGCCCATGCAGCCGGAGTGGTTTAAGACGCCCGAAGAATTGTCATGAACTTGGCCCACAATTTGGGCCTTCGTTGATTCTCTTGGGCTTCAAATGAGCCGCGCTCTCCGCTTACTTTTGTGGCTATCGATACTGTGCTTACCGGCGCATGGCGCCGACTTGGCCGGTGTCCGCATCAAGCTGATAGCCTTCAACGATTTTCATGGTCATCTCGAAGCACCGCATATGGCGGTGCGCGCGCCGAGCCTGAATGATCCCTCGCGTGAAGTTTCGGTTCCCGCTGGTGGTGTCGCGGAAATGGCGACTTTGATCGCGCAGTTGCGTGCACAGAATCCCAACCATGTAGTGCTATCGGCGGGCGACATGATTGGTGCGTCGCCGTTGACTTCATCGCTGTTCATGGATGAGCCGACCATCGAGGTGATGAACCAGATTGGAATCGACTTTCATGCGGTGGGCAATCACGAGTTCGACAAGGGCATCGCCGAACTGAAACGCAAACAGTCAGGTGGTTGCAATGCTGAAAAAAATCCAAGCATCCAACCCTGTCAGGCCGGTCATGTTTTCAAGGGTGCCAACTTTCCCTTCCTTGCGGCAAACGTGGTCGATATGGCGAGTGGCAAGACCCTATTCCCCGCTTATGGAATCAAGACATTCGATGGCATCAAGGTGGCGTTCATTGGCCTGACCTTGCGCGGCACGCCGGCCATTACGACGCCAGCTAACGTGCGTGGTTATCGTTTCACCGATGAAGCAGACACCATAAATGCACTGACCCCTGAATTGAAAGCACAAGGTGTGAAAGCATTTGTCGCGGTCATTCATCAGGGTGCTGCTACGGCAGGCCGCTTGAATGATCCGCAATGTCCGGGGTTGAATGGGCCCATTCTTTCCATCATCGACCGACTCGATCCGGCCATCAGCGTGGTGGTTTCTGCTCATACTCATCAGGCTTATGTGTGCAATTACAAAGGCGTGCTGCTGACCAGCGCCGGTTCTTATGCGCGGCTCGTGACCGACATTCATATGGAACTCGAACGAGCAACGGGTCGCGTTTTGAGCAAAACGGCGGCCAATCAAATCGTGGTCAGCGAGGCGTATGACAATGTGTCCCTTCCCTCTGGCTACGTCGCGCTTGCCAAGGACGCGGCTGTGGATGCACTGTTATGCAGGCAAGGTCAAGCCTCTGGCGGAACGCAAGGTCGGCCGCATTACTCAATCGTTAACGCAGACCACCAATGCCGCCGGTGAGTCTTCATTGGGCAGGGTGATTGCCGACGCGCAACTGGCCGCCACGCGTAATGCTGGCGCCCAAGTGGCGTTTATGAATCCGGGCGGCATTCGCGCCGCGCTTGATTACGGCAAGGACGGCAGCATGACTTATGCGGACATTTTTACCGCCCAGCCTTTCAACAACACATTGGTGACACTGACGATGAGCGGCGCGCAAATCAAAGCGGTGCTGGAACAGCAATTCAGCGAGCGTCGCCAGCGGCCCTTGATCTTGCAAGTCTCAAAGGGGTTTCGTTATACCTATGATCTACGGCGTTCTACGGGTGATCGCGTTTTGCCGGAAAGCATCAAGCTTGATGGGGTGCCACTCAACTTCGCCAAAACTTATCGGCTCACCGTCAATGATTATCTGGCTGCAGGCGGTGATGGCTTTCAGATTTTCAATCAAGCGGCACAAAAGCAGGAGCCGACGTTAGGCATTCAGGATGTGGATGCCCTTGAAGCGTGGATACAAAGTCATTCACCGGTCATGATGGATCAGACGCCCCGGATCGAGAAAATGGAATGAGTTGTCAGCCACGCTGATTGCGCTTAGGCTTGAGGTGAGAACCGACTGCGTTAATCAACTGGAGACCATCATGAAAACCACAGAAAAAATGATTCGTAGACGGCAAGTGATCGGGCTGGTGGGCGGTACGGCGTTGTTTGGCCTGTTCAGTCCGGTACACGCACTCAGCCTGGACGATCTGAGCAACAAGGATGCGACAGCCGGGTTGAAAGCGGCTCTCGATAAAGGCTCGGTAGCTGCAGTGGCCAAACTGGGCGTCGAGAACGGGTTTCTCAATAACGACAAAGTGAAAATTCCTTTGCCCGGTCCTCTGCAGAAAGGCGAAAGACTGTTGCGCACGATGGGCATGGGCAAGCAGGCGGATGAGTTGGTAGTTGCGATGAACCGCGCTGCGGAAACTGCGGTGGTGGAAGCCAAACCCTTGCTGGTGAATGCGGTCAAGTCGATGAGCGTGACTGATGCGAAGAACATCCTGAGTGGTGGCGATGATTCGGTGACCGCGTTCTTCAAGGAAAGAACCGCAGAGCCACTGAGCGTGAAATTCCTCCCCATCGTCAAGAAAGCGACCGAGAAAGTCGGACTTGCGCAGAAGTACAACGCCCTCGCCGGTCAGGGCATGAAGCTCGGTCTCATCAAGGGCGACTCGGCCAGCGTTGAACAATACGTCACGCAGAAGACGCTGGATGGTTTATATCTGATGATTGCTGATGAAGAGCGCGCGATTCGTCAGGACCCGGTTGGTGCCGGTAGCGCCATCATCGGCAAGGTGTTTGGGGCATTGAAGTGATCGAGGATCAGTGGAACCGTCCGGCAGAGCGGCGCATGGAGCGAGCCTGGTCCCTTAAACTCATCCTCTAATGAGGTCATTGATATGGCGATTACGGAAATACTGCAACCCTTAAAGGCCCAAGCAGAAAAATGGGGAGAGATTATTGAGCCGCCTGCGTCAGCGGAGGAGATAGATCAATTTAAGAAACGTGCGAAAGAAAATCTCAAGCTTGAACTTCCTGCCGAATATCTTGAATTTCTTCAAGCGGCGAATGGGTTGGAATTCAACGGATTGATAATTTATGGAACAAGAAATTCAACTATAAGTGGTGATGCTTCACCGTTAGATTTTTTTGAGATGAACGATCTTGCCCGAGAGAGTTACAGAAAGGAGCTCTTTGAATTCGTTGTTATCGGTGAAGACAGTACGGGAATTTTGACTTTTTCCGACAGTGCGAAGCTGTTTCAGTATCGTGACCGGATTGGGATTGATCGCGTAACCGACTTTCCAAGCTTTGAAGAGCTGCTAAAGAGCGAGGTGGCGAAAATTAACGGGCCGCGCTCGAACGATTAAACGGGCCATGCTCGCCATCACTCCCACCGTTTCGCAAGTTTTGCTTCAAAACGGCAGCGCTAAATCAGGAATGTGGTTGAAAGCAATCCGTACCGGCGCGGCATCCAGGGACTGATGGGCGCCGCCGTAGTAAAGCGTGTTCTTGCCATAGCGCAGATTCAGTGAATCAACCGCTGCATTGAGTTGATGGCGGGCATCGTCGTTATCGAACAGGGAGCGCGTTTGGTGACCGGCAGGCGCAAGCCGGTACAAAGTCACGCCGACCGCGAGCGGACGTTGGCGGGAACTCAGGCGCTTGGGGAATTCCTGCCAGAGTTGTTCAAATGCCGACAACAATCGCAAAGTGTCATTGGTCGGATCAATCGCATGATCCACATGCCAGCGTCCCCCTTTGACGAAGCGCACGGACAGCGCGATTCCGCCTGCTACGCAGTGATAACTGCGCAAGCGCATCGCCGCTTTTTGGAGCAGACGATGCAAAACCGAACACGCAGCTTCAGGTGTGCGCAGAATTGGGGGTAATACATGCGAATGCCCGACTGTGGCGCGGTCACTGGGGAGCTCGGGTACGACTTCACCACGGAGTTTGCTCCAGTAGCGTTCACCTTCAATACTTCCCCAGGCGTTGCGCAATTCCTCTTTGCCGCTGGCGCAGAGTTGCTCCACCGTTTCGATACCGGCTTCGTTCAGGCGCCGCTCCATTGATCGACCGATGCCGGTCAGGTCACGCAGGCTCAGCCGATGCAGACAATTCGGCAAATCGGCAGCCTCGATCACCACCAGGCCATCGGGCTTTTTCATGTTCGAGGCTGTTTTGGCCAGAAAACGATTGGGCGCAATGCCGATGGACGAGCGCAATTCGCCGCCCACGGTTTCTTTGATCCGCCGCTTGATTTCCTTGCCCAGCTTTACGGCGCGCGCGGGCTGGCGCTCACTTCCCATGAGCGTGCAAGCCATTTCGTCAATCGAATGAATGCGTTCGACCGGCGTGCAAGACTCGACGACATCCACCAGCTTGTGGTGCATCTCGATATACAGAGAGGGACGCGCTTCGACCAATTCCAGATCGGGACAGCGTTTGAGCGCCTCCCGCACGCCGGTGCCCGTGCGGATGCCGAATTTCTTGGCCTCGTAACTGGCGGCGATGCAGCAGGTCGTCTCGGTCATGACCGGCAATACCGCGATCGGCCTGCCGCGCAGATCGAGCCGCAATTGCTGCTCCACCGAGGCGAAGTAGGAATTGAAGTCGACGTAGAGGCAGCTCAGGGGTGGGAATTGGGGTGGCATGGGACGAATTTAGTCCCAACGGCCCCTGCGCACAAGCGGATTGGGGCAAGTCTCACTTGACAGAAGACTTGCTTTTAACCATAATTTGCGGTTCTCTGCGGAGGGGTGCCCGAGTGGCTAAAGGGGGCAGACTGTAAATCTGTTGGCTTACGCCTACGCTGGTTCGAATCCAGCCTCCTCCACCACAGAGTGTGGTGTGGCGCTGTTGAAAGTGCAAAGAGAATCCAAGCAGGTGCGCATACGGTTGACGTGCGCGGGTGTAGCTTAATGGTAGAGCTGAAGCCTTCCAAGCTTAAGACGAGGGTTCGATTCCCTTCACCCGCTCCACAAACGGATGGATGTCTTGCGTAGTAAGGGCTCTTTTTATGGCCCTTGTAGCTCAGTGGCAGAGCACTCCCTTGGTAAGGGAGAGGTCGCGTGTTCGATCCACGCCAAGGGCACCAGAATTTGTTGTGTGGTTTGAGTGAACGTGAATGAGTGTGAATGGATGTGGTGGGCGCGGCTCAAGGAGTTTGCTTTGAAGCGGCGGTTGATCAACAAACGAATCAATTAAACAGGCAAGCGGGAAACCAAAATGGCAAAAGGCAAATTTGAGCGGACCAAGCCGCACGTGAACGTCGGCACGATTGGTCACGTGGATCATGGCAAGACCACCTTGACGGCAGCGATCACGACAGTGTTGTCGAAGAAATTTGGCGGCGAAGC
>JANYFL010000034.1 GCA_025362735.1 Betaproteobacteria bacterium
AATGGCAACGTCCTGCGCGAAACCAGCGGCATCCAGAATGGCAGCCGCTGGGGACTGCGCGGCAACGAAGATCTCGGCAATGGCCTGAAAGCTGAATTCGTCCTCGAAAGCAGCATCGGTGTCGATACCGGTACGGGTGGCGCATCGAATGGCGCCGTCCTGTTCGACCGCCGCTCCACCGTCAACCTGACCGGCGGTTTCGGCAGCGTCGGACTCGGCCGCCGCGATGTGCCGCTCTATACCCTGCTGGGCAATGCCGAGCCTTTTGGGAGCGGCAACAGCCTGGGCCTCAACCTGATTCTCACCGGTGCCACCCGCGGCTATAACCGCCGCGTTAATAACCAGATCCGTTATGAAACCCCCAGCTTCGGCGGCTTCAAAGGCGATTTCCTGTATGGACTGGGCGAAAGCAATACCACTAACGGTACCGACAAATCCCTCAATGATGTCGCCTCGATTGGACTGACCTATAGCGGCGGACCACTGTATGCCGGTTACGTGTATTACAGTTCGAAAGATGGGGCAACGCTGGGTACCGGTCCCTTGGCCACGGTGACGACTGGCGTCACCTCTCACAAGATTCAGGCCCTGGCCGGCAGCTATGATCTGACGGCGGTCAAGTTCTATGGGTTTTATTACACCGACAAGAGGAACGTAACCCCGCTCACTCCAATACGGATTGATCAACGCATCACCTCGCTCGGTGTGTCCGTCCCGTTTGGCGCCAGCACCATTGCTGCGCAGGCCAGCCAGGTAAAAGACAAGGTCAGCCGCGCCACCGGTGCGGCTGATGCGCGTCAATATGCGTTGGCTTACCTCTATACCTTGAGCAAACGGACCAATCTGTACGTCAGCTACGGCAATGTGCGCAATGACAACTTTGTGACGTCAACCGGTGGCTTCACGGCCAACGGTACCGGTCTTTACGATACCAGCACCAGTAGTACGGCCAGCAATCGCATCACGGCGAAAAGTGAGGCCTGGTCGGTTGGCATCAGGCATCAGTTCTGATTGAACGTTCTTGCTTGATATGGCTGATTCGGAATTTCTGCGAGAGCCGCCGGCGACGCTGCTCCTGCCCGGTTTGCACGGCAGCGGGCCAGGGCATTGGCAATCGCTGTGGCAAGCGAGCAATCCACGCCTGACTCGGGTGGAGCAGTTCGATTGGGATACACCGGATATCGACGTCTGGGCCAGCACCATTGTGCAAGCGGTGCGGCATCAACGGCAGCAAGTTGTGCTGGTTGCGCACAGCTTTGCTTGCCTCGCAGCTTTGCGTGCTTCATTGGTTATAGATCGACAGATTGCGGGTGCCTTGCTAGTGGCACCTGCCGATCCGGACAAATTCGGTGTCGAGCCACTTCTTCCTCATGCGGCCTTGCCGTTTCCAAGCATTGTTGTCGCCAGCCGCAATGATCCATGGATGTCTTTTGAAAAGGCGGCCCGGTGGGCGCAACTCTGGGACAGCAATCTGGTGGATCTGGGTAACGCAGGGCACATCAATGCCGAAGCGGGTTATGGCGTCTGGCCGAAAGGCGAGGAATTACTGCGTGAACTCTATCTGTCCTTAATGGTGGTCAGTTTTGAATCGCTGACGGCGGAATCGTGAAATAGAACGAGTCATGGAGAAGCACATGAGTGACAAAACGGAAGATGCTTTCAGTACTGGTTTCACTACCGATCTTGACTGGAATATCAATGCGATTGTGTCCAGCCTGCGTACCTTGCGGGTGCGCTCGCTTGAAATTCGTAAACGCGGTGATCGTCCACCCAAGTTGCCAGCACGCAAGGCACTGACCGAGATTATTGAGGGGTTGAGCGCAGCACTGTTTCCTAACCGTTTGGGTCTGCCGGACTTGAACGATGAAGGCATCGACTATTACGTCGGCCACACGCTGGATGTAAATCTGCGTGCACTCAATCAGCAGGTTGCGCGCGAGCTGCAGTTTGCTTCGGGATTGGAACACATCGGTGAAGATGACCGTCAGCGTGCCATTGCCATCACGCATGAGTTTGCTGCGCGTCTGCCGGGCATTCGAATGTTGCTGGAGACCGATATTCAAGCGGCTTATCAGGGCGATCCAGCGGCGCGCAGCATTGACGAAGTCCTGGTGTGCTATCCCGGCATTACGGCGATTACGCATTACCGCATGGCTCATGTACTGCATGAACTGGGCGCGCCATTGACTGCACGCATCATTTCCGAAATTGCGCATTCGATCACCGGTATCGACATTCATCCAGGTGCACAGATTGGCGAGAGTTTCTTTATTGATCATGGTACCGGTGTGGTGATCGGTGAAACTGCCGTCATCGGTAAACATGTCCGGATTTATCAGGCAGTGACCCTCGGTGCGAAACGTTTCCCGGCCGACGCCAGCGGTTCACTGGTAAAAGGCGATGCGCGCCATCCCCTCGTAGAGGATCACGTCGTCATTTACGCCGGGGCCACCATTTTGGGTCGCGTCACGATTGGCAGAGGTTCTACGATTGGTGGCAATGTCTGGCTGACACGCAGCGTACCGCCGCATAGCAATGTAGCGCAGGCCCTAAACGAAGTGATTGTCGGAGTGCCTTCGGGTTTGTCAAAAGCCCAACCGGAGACGCACACATCAAACATCTAACCCGTTCGTCCTGAGTGCAGCACGCAGCGCGGTGAATTGATACACAGCGGAAGGGCAGCCCACTGGTATTGAAGCTAACACTCTGTGGTTGTTCATCCTTCGATACGCCTGCAAAAAACGCAGCCTACTCAAGACGAATGTTCATTGATAGTCCGCATTGAACTTACAAAAAATCTCCCCCCAACCACCCCACTCACAAGGAGCCATCATGGCTGATCAAAACGAAATTCATACTGCACTAGGCGACGTCGCTGCACGGACTCTTGCCAATGCCACCAAGACAGTACCGATGCTACCGGCGATTACACCGCGCTGGCTGGTGCATCTACTTCAATGGGTGCCAGTCGAAGCCGGTATCTATCGCGTCAACCGTGTCAAGGACGGCACCAGTGTCGCGGTGGACTGTTCGGGACTGGATGAGCGCATCCTGCCACAAACCTTCGTCGATTATGAAGAGTGGGGTCGCGAGTATCGCCTGAGCGCGGTCAACACCGTGGTCGATGTGCATACGCGCGTCTCCGATTTGTATAGCAGTCCACACAACCAGATTCGTGAGCAACTGCGTTTGACCATCGAGATCGTCAAGGAGCGTCAGGAAAGCGAACTCATCAACAACAAGGAATACGGTCTGCTCAGTCACGTCGTTCCATCGCAGAAAGTACAGCCGCGCACTGGCGCGCCGACGCCGGATGATCTGGATGAACTGCTGACCAAGGTCTGGAAAGAACCTGGATTTTTCCTCGCGCATCCGCTGGCGATTGCAGCCTTCGGACGTGAGTGCACGCGCCGTGGTGTGCCACCGCCCACCATCTCGTTGTTCGGTTCGCAGTTCCTCACTTGGCGCGGTATTCCACTGATTCCTTCGGACAAACTGGCCGTTGAAAACGGCAAGACCAATATCCTGCTGCTACGTACCGGCGAAGCGCGACAAGGCGTTGTTGGTCTGTTCCAGCCCAAGCTGCCGGGCGAACAAAGCATGGGACTGTCGGTGCGCTTCATGGGCATCAACCACAAGGCCATCGCTTCCTATCTGGTCTCGCTCTACTGCTCGCTGGCGGCACTGACGCCGGATGCCATCGCAGCGCTCGAAAACGTCGAAGTGGGCAAGTACCATGTCTATAGCTAATCTTCCCGGTACCGACAGCCTGCCCGATCCTGCACAACTGGGGGTAGCTGGAGGATTGCCCGAGGCGAACTGGCTCGAAGCATTGGCGAACCAGTTTTTTCAGGCTGTGCCCGGGTCTACAACAAGCACGTCCGGACTTGCCGGTCTGCATGGTGCCAGCACCTCCAGTCCAGCCAGTGCCATTCCCGCCGGATTGCCAGCAGGAACGACGTCGATTGCCGGTGCCGGGTTACCCGTGAGTCCCGCTGCACTGCCATCCACTGCGCTCAATCCTTTGCCTGATCTGGCCTCAACCTCGGCGACTCCACCGATTGTCGGATACGAGACGATTAATCCGGGCTGGCCTGATCAAGGCGGGTTGACCTTACCATCCGTCTTCCCTTTTTCAGCAACGACAGGCATTCCCGCTACGCCGTTTGACGGGCTGCTGAATGATGCTGATCTGCTCGGCCTGCTTGAAGCCAGTGTCGCTTCGGTGCCTGCACTGTCTCTTGCAAGCGCTCATGCACCTGCTCATGTACCCACTCATTTACCTGTTTCATCAACCGGGCTGGTTTCGAGTACGCCATCCTTTTATTTTCTCGAACATGCGCACTCTTCAAATGAGTCTGTGCAGATTCCAGGCCGCAGTGCGGTGGTTCCAGGTATTGCATCGAGCCAGGCTCCGTTTGATGTGAACCTGATCCGGCGCGACTTTCCGATTCTGCAAGAGCGCGTGAATGGCCGCCAGCTGATCTGGCTCGACAACGCAGCGACGACGCAAAAACCACAGTCAGTAATTGATCGCGTCTCGTATTTCTACGAACATGAAAACTCGAACATCCATCGCGCCGCGCATGAACTGGCAGCGCGTGCTACTGATGCTTACGAAGGCGCCCGCGAGAAGGTGCGTGGTTTTCTGAATGCGCGTTCGGTCAATGAGATCGTGTTCGTGCGTGGCACGACCGAGGCGATCAATCTGGTTGCAAAGAGCTGGGGTGGTCAGAATCTGAAAGAGGGCGACGAGATCATCGTCAGTCATCTCGAACATCACGCCAACATCGTGCCCTGGCAGCAGATCGCGGCAGAGAAGGGTGCAAAGATTCGGGTGATCCCGGTCGATGACACCGGTCAGATTCTGCTGGATGCTTACGAGAAACTGTTCAACTCGCGCACAAAGCTGGTGTCGTTCACCCAAGTGTCGAATGCGCTTGGAACGGTCACTCCTGCAGCAGAGATCATCGGTATCGCACACAAGCACGGGGTCAAAGTCCTGCTCGACGGCGCACAGTCGGTCTCACACATGCGCGTGGATTTGCAGGCACTGAACCCGGACTTTTTCGTGTTCTCAGGCCACAAGGTCTTTGGTCCGACCGGTATCGGCGTGCTCTATGGCCGCGAAGAATTGTTGAACAGCATGCCACCGTGGCAAGGCGGTGGCAACATGATCAAGGATGTGAGCTTCGAGCACACTGAGTATCATGCTGCGCCGGGTCGCTTTGAAGCAGGCACTGGCAATATTGCTGACGCAGTGGGTCTGGGAGCGGCCATAGATTATGTGACGCGCCTGGGCATGGACAACATCGCGTTGTATGAGCACGGTCTGCTTGAATACGCGACCCATCATCTGCGCCAGATTCCGGGGCTGCGGTTGATTGGCACGGCGGCAGATAAGGCCAGTGTGCTGTCCTTTGTGCTCGAAGGCCACAAGACCGAAGAAGTGGGTTCCGCGTTAAACCAGGACGGTATCGCCGTACGTTCCGGGCATCATTGCGCTCAGCCCATCCTGCGGCGCTTTGGGCTTGAAGCGACGGTGCGGCCGTCGCTGGCGTTCTACAACACTTGCGCCGAAATCGATGCGCTGGTCGCGTCCATTCGTCGTATTCAACGCAAGTAAAGCAGCGCAAATGAAAGCCATGCTCGTCGGTGCCGATCAGCTTGGGAATATTCCCAAGGCGCTGTCCGAGTATGGAATTCAGATCAGCCGCCATCTGACGGGACGCGACACCCTGCATCAGCGCCGTGGCGTCAATGTGCCCAATGGCACGGACCTGCTGATCCTGTTTACGGATTTCCTGGGTCACAACGTCATGCGTAATTTTCGTGAAGCCGCAGAAAGCGAAGGTGTACGCGTGATCTGCTGCAAGCGTTCCATTACGAGCATTCGACAGTCGCTTGATCTGCAGTAGTGTCACGCCTGTTGCATTGAGAACATGGCTTGTTGCGTGTTCAGCAGTGCTTGTGTCGAATCAAACAGGGGCTATAACGCCCCAAAAAATAAGTATTGATTTTCAGTCGCTTAGCTCGGACTGCCGCATGATTTTTCCTGGCACGAAGCCTGCACAGCTTATTGGTATCGCTTACCTGTATAGGTGAGTAATTGATATCCAGCCTCAGGAAATAAACATTATGAACTTCGCGCAACATCAACGAAATCCACAGCGACATTTGACCGGAATAGCAATCGTCGCTTTATTTCACATCGTCCTTATTTACGCACTTGCCAATGGTCTGGCTCGCAAGGTTGTAGAGGTCATCAGTGATCCGCTTCAAGTTAAACTGATTGAGGAGGTGAGAACAGAACCGCCGCCGCGCGAAGTCGTGCCGCCACCTCAGTTCAAGGCGCCACCGCCTCCATTTATACCACCTCCTGAAGTACAGGTTACGGCACCACCGCAGACACCCGTCATTGCGGCAGTGGTTACAACGCCACCATCCGCTCCAGCTCCGGTACGTGCACCTGAACCACAGCAAATTGCATCGGCTCCACAAGTGGTCAATGTTGGCGTGGTCTGCCCCAACCATCTTGATGTGCGGGGCAGCGTACCTTATCCGCCCCAGGCTTTGCGTCTGCATATGTCGGGCGATGTACTGGTTGAATTCACGGTTGCCGAGTCCGGTCAGATCAAGGATGTCAGCATTACCAAATCCACCAATCAAATATTCAATGCGGTCGCGAGCAATGCTGTTAGTCGCTTTAATTGCTCCAGTCCCGGACGTGAAGTAAGAGTGCGAGTACCGTTCGAATTCAAGGTTGGTTGATCAAACTGTTGTTCTCTCAACAACGCTGTTGCGTATCTGTTGTTATATGAACAACCCCATTTTTTAAAGCAAATGTCAGTACGCTAGATTAATAAATTTGTTTCTTATGCATCAAGGCTTTAGAGGTAACAAGATGAAATAAAAAGCTAAGGTAATGACTGGCATGGTCTCTGCGATATGAATGAGTTCAAACATTGATTGACTCTATTCAAGGGAACACATGTCTCCAAGACGTTTTAGCACCACCATTCGCACACAATTTGAATTAAGGCCTGTCGCAAGCAGTCTGCAAGAGCTTTTTAACCTGCATCACAAATCGTTGATTGCCGGAGCAAGTATCATTGCTTCAATCCTTGCTGCGGGAGGGAGTCCATCGGCGATTGCTCAAAGTACTTCCAGGACAGAAGCCTCGGTCGATCTGGAAAAGGTCGTCGTCTCCTCGCGCAACCGTGAAGAATTCGCGCAGGATGTACCAATCCCGGTTTCAGTGATTAGTGGACAAACGCTGGATCGCGAAGGCGTTGTTGCAATTGAAGACCTCGTCAAGAAAGCTCCTGGCCTGGAAGCCACGACGCCCAATTCGCGCCGTACCGGAATTTCAATTCGTGGCATCGGCAAGTCCGCTGGTAATGACGCGCTTGAAGCATCAATGGGTGTGATTGTTGACAATGTCTTTTTGTCACACCCGGGCATGAGCTATCAAGACTTTACCGATCTGGATCGGGTGGAAGTCCTGCGTGGGCCGCAAGGCACGCTGCTGGGCAAGAATACAACGATCGGGGCGATCAACTATGTCAGCAAATTGCCCAGCTTTACGCCTGAAGCCTCGGCCAATGTTTTCTTCAGTTCAGAGGCATTGGATTCACGCAGCACACGTACGGTCAATGCTTCCATTTCGAATGCGATCGTCGATGACCTTTTGGCCTATCGCGTTTCATTTTTTGTCGACAAGCAGGATGGTGACATAGAGAACGTGAACGCAGAAGGTGGCCGGACGCATGAAAAAAATCGCTCGGGCGGGCGACTGCAATTTTTGCTGACGCCGAATAAGGATCTCTCACTTCGACTCAACGTGGATTCTTCAGAAACCAATGAGCGCAGCAATACCAAACCGGTCATTCGCGTCTTGACCAATTTTGATGATGCGTCGAACTCATCGCGTGTGACAACGGCAGGGATTAACGGCATACCGACGACGCAGGCCCAAGTTACAGCACAGAATGCGGGCAAGAACACCTATGTCAGCATTTTCAATCGCGCATATTTTGGTGGGTATAGTCCGATTGTGGGATCTTCGATAAAAGAAGATCTGAATCTCAATGTTCCTGTCGTCACCAAGAATCAAGGAGGCGTTGCCGAATTGAACTGGGACGTGGCCGGGCTGAGACTGACCTCGATCACAGGCGTGCGCACGTATGCATTTGATGCCAAAAATGATGGCGATCAGACCAAATTTGCAGTGAGCCGGAATGGTACGCGCGTCGATGCGCAGCAGGTGTCGCAGGAATTTCGTCTGACTTCACTCGTCAATGAGAAATTTGATTATCAGGTTGGTTTGTTCTATATGCATAGCTGGAATACGTCGAACAGTCGCACACTTTATGGCAACGATGGTGGTGCGTACAGTGCGAAAAACGGTGATTACAACGTTCTCTACAATACGGCGAGTGGCCGGCAGTTGCTCCAGTCATCATTGAACAATGTCTATATTCAAAACGTTACAACACCTGACAACAAGAGTGCCGCAGCGTTTGGCCAGGTGAACTGGCACTGGACGGACGCCGCGACACTGACATTGGGCCTGCGTGATACCTACGAAAAAAAGACCAGTACGGCGAGCAAACAAGCCTCTTTTCTTGATGGCAGTGCGCTCAACAATCTGACCACACTGGGTAATAGTATCGGCGCCAGTCCGCTCGAAATTGCTGCTGCAAATAGTACGCGTAACGGTCAGGTTGGCACGACTTACACAAACCAGCAAGGAAAGCCGATCAATGATAGTGCGCTTGGCTGGCTGTTGAGCCCGAGCTACAAGTTGAATGAAAATGTTTTGCTCTATGCATCTGCAGCATCGGGCGAGAAATCTGGCTCTGTACAGTTTCTCAGTAACGGTACACCGAATGACGTTGCGCCGGAAAAAGTATTGGACTTTGAGACTGGTTTTAAAAGTCTGCTACTGGATCGTTCACTCCTGCTCAATGTGAATTTTTATCAGACCACACTCAAAGATTATCAACAAACCACCAGTGTGTTTGATCCAGCAACGACAGCGCTGCGCAACGACGGTACGTTGTACTACCAGTCCATTCTCGGCAACATTCCGAAGATTCGCGCACGCGGTGTCGAGGTCGATGGCACCTATATCGTCAATCGCAATCTGAGTCTGAGTTTTGGCGGCGCCCTCAACAATGCCAAGTATCTGGATTGGCATACTGCAACTTGCCCGAGTGAACTGAATGTCTCTTCATCGACCGTGACTTGTGACAACACTGGCAAACAAGTAGTTGCTGCACCCAGGTTCATCGGTATAGCCGGTCTCGATTACAAGCTGGGATTGAGTGGAGGCTACGCTGGCCACCTGTGGCTCAATAATGTCTATCGGACCAAGCAGAATTTTGATGCGACTCTCTCGCGTTATGGCATACAAAAAGCTTATTCCATAACGGATATTGGTCTGGGCTTGATCGCCCAGCAGGGAAAGTTCGAGATTGACCTGGTTGCCAAGAATGCGTTCGACAAGCAGTTCACGACCAGTATCAATGTCAGCAGCGATGGTCAGATTGCCTATGACGGTATCGGCCCGCGTCGCTGGATTGGGCTGGTTTTACACGCAAGACTTTGATTCCCTCTCTCTTACCTAACTCAATTAATGCAGCAAGAACTCTTTAACCAAAAGGATTACAAATGATGAAACTAAAATCGAATATGGCCACTTGTGCGGCAGTTACTTTGTCCGCTTTATCCATGGCAGGATTCGCACTGGCACAAACTCCAACCGCCGCGCAGACGCCAGTCCCTGCAGCGCGCGGTCCTGCGGTCAACCTTGCTCTCGAAGCCGCACAGACAGCGCTGGCTACGTGCCAGGCCAACGGTTATAAAGTGGGCGTGAGTGTTGTGGACTCAGCTGGGGTTGTACGTGTTGCGTTGGCCTCGGACGGCGCCCCGCAACGTGCGGTCGAATCGGGTAATGGCAAGGCCTTTACCGTTATCACCTACAAGACATCATCTGCTGAGGTTGCAAAGAAGGCTGAAAAAGATCCAGACCTGACCGCGAAGCTGAATGCGGATCCGAAGCAACGCGCGCGTGCAGGCGCTTTGCCACTCCTGGTTGCCGGTGAAGTGATTGGTGCCATCGGCGTTGGCGGTGCACCGGGTGGTGACAAGGATGAGGCTTGCGCTGCTGCTGGAATCGACAAGATCAAGGACAGACTTTGAAATAAGTAGAGGGCAGTAAAAAGCCCGCTTAGTCAGCGGGCTTTTTTTATTTAATCGAGGCGCGAGTGATGCTGATCTTATCGAGGGGCATCTTTTAAAACTGCGTACTCAATGTCATACGGAAAGTGCGTGGTTCGACCGGATGAAAGTGAAGATCATCCACACCCGACAAGGACTCACCCGGTAAGCGGGAGGTGTAGTAATAGTCAATATCACTGGCCTTGCGGTTAAACAGGTTGAAGATATCGAGTGAAACTTTCCAGTCCTGATTGATCTTATAACCTATCCGTGCATAGGCGAGAGAAGTCGATTTGGATCGCTGACTATTGTCTTCAATCAGTGGACGCGGGCCGAAGTAGCGCACCTGAAACTGCCCAAACCACGGGCCAAACTCGGTCAGGGTAACGCCCAAAGACGCAACCTTATTGACTGCACCCGGCACATAATTGCCGACTGGATCGTCTTCAGTAAAGTGCGCCTGCGAAAGTGCCAGGTCGAAGTCGACCAGCAACCAGGGCCGCACAATATAGTGGTTGTTCCATTCAATCCCGGTGCGCTTGCTGGGGCGATTGGGTTCGGTTTCGGCCGCGTCCCCGGAGAAGACGAGTTCCGAATCCAGTTTGAGCTGCCACAGTGCCACCGAACTTTGCAGACCGGGAATGATTTCGGTACGCGCACCGAATTCAAAACCTCTGGTCTTGACCAACAGGCTGGCTGGGTCAATCGGTGTCAGTGACCTGGGAGAAACCGTCGAAGTCACACCACGTGCATCGTTACTGTGAAAGCTCTCACCATAGTTGGCGAACAACTCGGTCTTCTTCCACGGCCCGAGAATCAGTGAGAGCTTGGGTGAGGTGATGCTGGCGTCCTTGTGGCCGGAATTGCCAGGGACATTACTTTCGACATCGACTTTCATCAGGTCGTGACGAATACCAGCAATACTGCGCAACCAGGGTTGCCACTGCAGGGTATTTTCGAAATAGAGACCGGCACTGGTTTGTCGCACGGGCCCTTCCTGGACGGTGTTGAGGCGTACACGATCAAGCGTGTCATACAAGCCTAGTTGACTGATCCGATCCTGCCTTACCTGTATGCCAAACTTGTTGATCGTCTCCATCCCGGAAAGTTTGCCCATCCATGACTGGCTGGTGTCGAAACCAAACACACGGCGGCGCTCAGCCTGCTCAACCTGATCACCGTTGACCGGATCGTTCAGGAAGTAAGTGAAGTCGCCAAAAAGATTCAGGCGTGACTGGATCGCATACGCTTTCAATTCGAACACGCCATCTTCTTGAACATATTGCGTAGCGAAGGAAAGGCTGTAGCGGGCCGTATCGCCGCCATCGGTCGGGCTGATCGTGCCAAAACGATCAATCAGGCCCTGATCCACTGCTCTCTGCGGAATCTGGTCGGTTGCATTCCACTTGGCTTGATAGGCCATTGCTGTAATGGTTGTTGGGTGATCACTAGAGCCGAAGCTGTAGCGCAGCAAGCCGTTAAGTTTGTGAAAATGTTCGGGAACATCCCATGGCCCGTTGTTGTGAACAGCTTCCAGTCCATACAGCAGGTTACCGGTAGGCAAAACCGTAGAGTTCACCACCACAACGCGGCCATATTCGCCTTCACCCACGGTCAAAGAGGCAATGCCCTTGGGCAGAGTATTGGCAAAGTTGATCCGTGCCGAACCCGCAGAGGAAAAATCGCCCTCCCCAGCGTAATACGGGCCTTTCTTGTAGTCGATGCGGCTGACCACTTCGGGGATCATGAAATTGATGTCGCTATACCCAATGCCATGTGCATGAGAGGGCATGTTGACCGGCATGCCATCAATGAAAGTAGCGAAGTCAGTGCCATGATCGAGATTGAAACCGCGCAGGAAATACTGGTTGGCTTTGCCGTCACCGCTGTGCTGGGTCACAATCAAGCCCGGCACGAATTCGAGAATTTCGCCCGCGCGTAATACGGGACGACTGGCAATCAACTGTGCCGTCACGCTGCCTTGGCTGGCAGCATCAGAAGTGCCGATTGCATTCAGATAATTTCCCTGAATTTCAATTTTTTTAAGAGTCTCGAAAGACTGTGACGCGGTTGCATTTTTATTCTGTGCCAACAGTTGCGGTGTATCCGTCTCAGCAGCGCGAGCGCCAAAAAGGATGAAACCCGTACCCAGCAATGTGGCCAGTTTGGTCAGTTGAAACATGGGTTTTCTTTATTTTTAATAACTCAAGCAGCCGCTTTAGAAAGCGCCACACTTTTATTGTTTGATAAAAGCTTGATATCAAAGCGATGAAACGCCACTAAAGCGAGCGGCGCGAACTGCAGCGCTGAATCAATGAATGGATACTCACTTTTTAGCCGTTGCTTTTTTGTTTTCCGGATATACCGGGATTTTCTGGCCGGGATACCAGAACTGCAGGTGGCAGGCTTCGCAAACTCCATCAATATTCCCGCCTACGGTCACGAGCGCTTCCGCATTTTTGGCATCAATCGCAGCAAGTGCTTGTGTCGTCACGTCATGCAAGGCATGCGCATGGGCGATAAATGCAGGTCTGTTGGCATCGATCAGTTTTTGGATTTCAATCGGTTCCAGCTCGTCTTTCACCTCTGATTTCGTACCAGGGGGGGCAACCTGGCGGCCCTCAATTAACAGCAGATTGGTCGCTTCAATCAGCGTAAGGGCATGGCGCCGGACCGCTTTCCACTCTTCATCCGTATGGGGCTGATTTTCGACTAGACCCTTCTTGCTGGTTTCTGTACTGACTGCATTCCAGACGCCATCGGCGGAAGGATCGATCACTGCATCCATCAGTTCCTTGATGCTGGCCGTTGGTCTGAACGGTGTTTCTTGAGCCGGGTTTGCAGCGGTGGTGGCAGACGTTTTCTGACCGCAACCACTAACACTGGAAAGAATGAGCAAGACGATCCCGGCTGATAAAGCCGATGTTCTGATTTTCATGTTGATTCCGATACTGATTTAAACGACAAAGCCGATGGCACGGCCTGCCAGTCCGACGCCAAACCACAGGCTGAGCGAGAGCAGGGCTGTGGTTCTGGCAAGAACGGGGTTTGGCTTTTCCAGCGTGGTCACTTTTTTCAGTAAAGTGAACTGCAAGGTAACTGCGAGAGCCAGCAGGGTCATTTTTGGCCAGAACGCGCTATTCATGTCGTATCTCAACAAACCGGAAAGAAAAATGGTCAGTCCGGTGGACACTGCCACGAACAAGCCAGTCAATACAAAAGGTCTGGCCGACTGCGCTACTTCCGGCACGCTTTGTCGCCGCAAACCTACGCCCAGCAGCCTCAGATTAATGAGCAATACGCCGGTCAACAAAAGGAGCAGGCCGAGGACATGAAACACTTCGACGATTTCGATGACACGGTGATCGGACTCACGCAGAAAATAGAGGGGCGGCGTTTGAGACAGCCAGTGAAATAGTTCAGCTTTGGTCATGGCAATTGGTTTCAGCTCAAGAGTAGTGATTAAAAGTGAGGGTAATAGGCGTAGAGACGTCCCAGCACAATGGTGGTCGTCCAGAAGCTCAACGATACCCATGCGGCGGCTCGAACGCCGATGGGGAAAGTTTCACGCTGACCCCATTCCGCCACACGCCGCCCCAGACGAAATTCGAACAGCAGGGCGTTGATACCGGCCACCACAATCAGCAATGCTTTCAGACGAAAGATGTTGCTCTCGTAGAGTGTGGCTGCGACCGGCCAGAACAGCAGGCCACCGGAGATGAAGGTCAGAATAAAACCAGCGACCAGCCAGGGCCGTAACTGATCCAGAATATCAGCCACCGGTACGCCCCGCTGATAGACCCCAATCAGCCGCAGATCGGTCAGCAAGACAAGACCAACCGAGAGCGCCAGCCCCAGCAGATGGATTCCCTCAACAAATGGATACAGGTAGCGTGATCCCAGAAAGGCTTCACCGAGTTCGGTGTTTTCCAGCCATTGGCATAGTTCGAACAAAGTCATAATTTATCCCTCGCTGTGATTTAAAGTTTGCCGCTGAAGACAAAGCCAAACCAACGGGGTAGACCCGGGGTCGTACTGTTCCAGCTTTGTGCAACGTTGTAATTGGTATTGAGCAAGTTCTTTACGAGGAAGTTAAAGTCGTAAAGCCGGTCGCGGCGACCCAGTCCGATCGAAAAATCAACCAGACCATAGGCATTGACCCAGGCATAACTGGACTGGGCGGCATCCGAGTTGAAACGGCTCTTGTAGTTGTAGTTCAGATTGGTATGGAAGACCTTGTCGTTCAGTACCGGCAGGCTGTAATCGACCGACAGATTGGCGGTGAACCTCGGTGCGTTCGCCAGGGTCTGGCCCTTGGCGTCATAGAACCTGACCGGCAGATTGCCCTTTTCGACGGGATTAGACAGCAGGATCGAATCCTTGTAATAGGCATCGTTAAAGGAGCTGGCCAGTCGCACCGTGGTATGTTGGATGCCAGTATACGAAGCATCGATTTCCAGACCGCGGATTTCCACCAGGGGCGCGTTGCCGGTAATGCTGGTGTAAGTCGGGATGCCCGTGTTGGCCGTCAGGACAGGGTCAAGGATGTTGACCGATTGCTGGAAGTTTTTCAGTCGATCCAGAAAGACATCGGCATTCAGGGTCAAGGTATTGTTGAACTGCGAGGTCTTCAAACCCAGCTCGAATGCGTTGGATGTTTCCGGCAAGGTCAAGAAGGAACGGGGTACGCCATTGAGTGTTCCGCTGATCTGCGAGATGCCTGCCTTGGCCCCATGCTGCCATGATCCATAGGTCGTCAGGCTGTCATTGAGCTTGTAGCTCAGACTGATATTCCCGGTGGTCAGGTTGCCCTGATAGGGTTGCGCCGCGGTGGTATTGAACAGGCCGTTATAGGCTTGTGCGGCGCGAATGGCCTGGGCCTGTGTGACCTGGGTTTTTTGCGCGGCAGTCAGGCCGGCATAGGCCGCGCCCGGGATAGCGGTAATCGGCGCGCCAAAATATTGATTCGCCAATCGATCTGCCGCGCTTAACTGAGTAGAATTATTGGCGGCCTGCAGACCCGCCAGATTGGCAGCCGAGGTAAAGCCGCCGTATGCAGCCGGGTTGAGCAGTGAACCGAAGCCGCTGTCTGAAATCAGTTTGTTGACCGAGGTACGCCGATCTTCATTGGTGTAGCGCAGACCAGTGGTCAGGGTTAGCGGCTCGCTCAGATGCCAATCGGCCTGACCGTAAACCGCGGCACTTTTGTTGTCGGTGTAGGTTGTGCTGGTCGCATAAACGTGATCAAGCGAGTCTTTCAGCAATGCCCGACCGCTACCAAAATCGCTGGTGTTCGGATCAAGCGGGTTATATTGCGCCGTCGTCGCAAACCAGGCCCCCGCATCGGAACCGTAAAAGGTACGCGTATTCGCATCCGACTTGGTATGAATCCAGAACAGACCGCCGGTGTAATCGACGAAGCCACCTGGATTGGAAGTCAGACGCAACTCTTGACTGACCTGCTTGTAATGCACAAACAAACCTGCATCGCGCGTGATATCGAATGGCGTACCGTCGTCATTGGCCGCTTGAAAGAAATTGTTCTTGAAAGCGGTAATCGAGGTCAAAAGAAAATTAGGCAGCTTCCAGTTCAATTGAGCCGAGGCACCCTTGTTGCCGTTCAGGATCCCGCGGTTATCGTCTTCATTGACGGGATCACTGTAGTACCTTGAAAGGCTGTAACTGGAGACCGCGGTGAAATAGCGCCGCTGCAAAGCGACCTGAGCGCCCGAGGTCAGCGGGATGATGCTGCCGTCGGCATAAGTCAAAGGTTGTGCAAATCGGAACGTAAGGCCGTTGACCCATTCGATGCCCTTGGGTTTGAAGTCTGCGCTGAACAGGGCACTGAAATCCTTGTTCGGCGTCAGCAGGAACTGGACGCGTCCATAGCTGCGGTCGGTATTGGTATAGCTGGTGCGATCCTCAATGGGCTTGAACTGGTTCATGTAGAAGCCTTCTTGCTGGTTTCTGTAGAACGTGCCGCGCCATGCCAATACATCATCCACTACCGCCCCGCCGAATGCTGCCTGCGTAATCAGGGCATTTTGCTGCCCGAAAGTGATCGAGGCATTGGCTTCCGGTGTGAATGTTGGCTTGTTGGTCGTAATGTTGATTGTGCCCATGCTGGTGTTCTTGCCACCAGTGGAACCTTGCGGGCCACGGGTTACGTCAATGGTGGCGACATCGATATAGTCGGAACCACTGGCGAGTGCAACGTATGCATAGGGCACGCCATCCACATTCACGCCCAGACTCGGGTCGATCTGTTCCGTACTGCCAGCGCTGACGCCGCGAATCGACAGGCTGCCAGTCTTGGGATTGCCATAGTTCCACTGGACGTTGCCAATGCGTTTGAGAATATCCGTTACGTTGAGGGCTCCGGTCTTTTCCAGTTCGGCACCGGTGACGACCGAAATCGATTTGGGGACATCCTGAAGTTGAACCAGCGGGTTCGGCGCTCGAATGACGACCTTCTCCAGACTCTGTTGCGCCTCTGCTTGCGAAGCAGTGGCAGCCTGATTGGTGGTGCTGGTGGTTTGCGATCCGGCCACAGCATTCGCATTGGTCGTGGTTGTCTGTATTCCAGTCTGTCCGCTTTGCTGGGCATTGATCTGTAGCTGCAGCTTGTCCACGATTTGTTTCAGGCGCGCGTTTTCGCTTTGCAAATCTGCAAAGGCCTTGTCATCTGCCGCATGGACATTCATCGCGGTACCAATTGCGGTCGCGGCAAACAAGGCGGCCATCACACTGACCGACAATTTGCTGCGGCGACCGATCACGGCAAGAGGCTGTTGCAGCATGTTCAAGCTGGTTGAATTCATACTGGTTCGATTAATCATTACTTCCCCTCAATCTAGAAAATTGAAAATTTCGATGCATTACTTCTGAACAATGCAGCAGCGCCAGGTCCATCGGCGTGGCTATACCGCAGTCGGCGAAAATGGTTGCGCGACACTTGTTTCGAGATCAAACATAGAGAAGGGTGGCCTCTTAAAAGCCACCCTTGTACTCATTACGTCATGGATGACTCAGGACTATTTGGCAGCACGGCCAAAGCCGCCGTTGTTCTCGACGCAGATCCGTTCATAAGCCTCGTGAAGAAGTGGCTTGCCCGGATTGTTCGCCACGGCCACTTCGTAGTGCCAGCCGCCCGGCTTGTCTGCTTCGGTGTAACGGCGAGCAGGAATGGTGGCGGTCCAGGGTCGCGTATAAACGGGCGGGTCGTCAAAGGTGGCGACGTAGTTGTAGCGCTTGTTGTCGTTATCGAAGATGTAGCGCTCGACGACGTGAACATTGTCGCTGGCAAATGCGCCTTCACGGCCAAAAAGGGCCTTCGCATTGTTATTGCTCACATCGACGACCAGGGTATTGCCTTCCCAGTGACCGCGTGAATCGGCATTCCATAATTTGATGTTTTCCGGAAGATGCGGCTTGCCATCCAGATGAATGACCCGGCTGCCCGAGCCGAAGATGAATAAGACATAGTTTGGAAACTGACGAATCTCGTAACCGTGCCAGTAGAACGACTTCGGTACACCAGCTGGTGCGCAACGGGCCAGCGGCTCGATATGTTCCGGCTTGCTGGGTTTGTTGAAGTTGGCTTTGAAGTCCTGCTGCGCAGCCAGAGCCCAAGGCTGGAAAGGAATTTCACCGCTGGCTGGATCGCTCACGCGGCTCGGTGCGCGTTCTTCACGCGGCCCCAATTTAATTGGCCGTGCAGGATCGTTGGTGCCGCCCTGTGGATCAGTGAAATTGTTGTGGTTGGCGATGGTGTTGGACCAGAAGCCTGATACATCCGGCTGTCCGTCCGGCAGATACTTGCCAGTCCATTTTCCGGAAAGAATGACAGGTACCGTTTTGGATATGGAGATACCACCACCTTGCGGTGCAGCTTGCTGTCTTTGCTGCCCTTGTTGGGCAAAACTTGCAGCGCTGGGGGCAAGCACTAGCGCGATAAGCAGCAGACCTGCGCTGTGAAACTTGTGCTGACTAAATTTGCTTTTCATAAAATCCTCACCTGCTTGAATATCCGATGTGTTGCGTGATGGTTGGCTGCATGAAAATCATTCCGGCAGCCGCTGAGAAATGACCACTCAAGGCTTGGGCGGGTAGTACTGGTCATAGTCCAGCGTGAAGCCGTAGTTCTCGATCAACTGGAAGTTCTTTTCGCGATGACGATAAAGAATCACGCTGAGGGTCCAGGGGTGGCTGTAGACCTGAGGGTCATCAAGCGTGGCCTTGTATTCGATCGTATTGGCGTCGAGGAATTTCCAGCGTTCGACGACATGCAGGGCATCGCTGTGGAAATTACCGGCCCGATCCAGCCAGGTCTCGTCATTGAAATTGGTGACGTCGACGACCAGCGTATCGCCTTCCCAATGTCCGCGCGAGTCACCGAGCCATAACTGGTTCGTCCCCTCCTGTTCCGGATCAGCATGCAAAGTGCCATTGGTGTGGATGGTGCGTACCGACTGGCCGAACTCGAACAGCAGTGTCAGGTCACGGGGGCGCTGAAAAATCTGGAATGGCTCCGGATAGTAGATGCCGCGCGGGGTGCCGAGGGTGTACCACTTCAAACGCGGATCAGCGGTCAGCCGTGCTTCAAAGTTTTTCTTTTTCTGCTCCAGCGCCTTGGGCAAATAGGGAATGAAATTCCCGTCAATGACACCGGCACTCGGCGGCGCATCTTTGCGAGTCGAATGGGGTTCGAGGTCATAGTCAGCAGCACTGGTGGTCTGCCAGATACCGGAGAAATCCGGTTTGCCATTCAGGCGCGGAATCTTGGCTTCGACTTTGCTTTCCGTCGTGGCCGTGGCCGCGCTTGCGCTCAAGAAGGCGCAGGGTGCCGTAACCAATAAGGTCGTCACAATGAGGCGTAAGCCTAGGTGCCAAAAACGTGATGGAGTTGACGGGCTCGCGTACGCCCCGTCTCCACTGAAGGATGGGGTTGTTGTGATGAGTGTGGTGTTCAAGGAATTCTCTCTTTGCGTGCATGAGCATGCCGGGGCGGATCTCCCCGGCATTTTTTGTGAAGAAAGTGCCGTTGCCGGCCTGGGGTCAAACCCTAACGATTACTGCGTCCGCGTTGCCGGTGCGGCTGTGGCATCCGGCGCGCCGCCCGTACTGAAACTGCGGCCATCGGCGAGGGTCACACCCGATGCATATCCATAGCTTTCACCGCTCTTGGAATAGAAGCCTTTAATAGTGACTTCGGTACCTGGTACCAAGTCGGTCTTCGATATCCCTCTTTGCGCCAGCGCATTGGGCGCAGCAAATTCAAAGCCCCAGTTGGCGACCTTCCCATCAGGCCCTTTGACATCGGCATACAGCCAGCTATGCGGATTGACCCATTTGGCCTTGGTGACGGTGCCCTTGAGTTCAAAGGGCTTCTCACCGTCATACTCCGCTGAAAAGGCATGGTGGGCCATTGCTTGGGAAGCTATTCCTATAAGCCCCCCAATCAATGTCATGACCGCCAACATATTTTTTATCTTGATGTTCATAACAAATTCTTCTTTCATTCCAGAGGATTTAACCCTGCATTTCGCAATCGATCAGTCATTTGTAGTCAACGCAGGGTTCGGAAATCCGGCTTAGGTTATTTGCTCGCGTCAGCAGTCTTCGGCAGAGGGGGAGAGATTTTTGTCAACGTACCGCCTTCTGATTCATAGCCTTGAGCACCTATGGCTCCTGCGACCTTGAAGCCTTTACTGGCCAAGAGATCAGCCGCACCGCCAGCGCGACCCGCATGATTGGAGACCGTAACGATCAGCCTGTCCTTGGGAATAAAGGCCAAATTCTTTTCGAGGTCTTTCGCCTGAATGCTCAGGAAAACAGGGAAGCCTCCAATAGAGGTCAGCTCGTCGGGGCGACGCACATCAATCAAAATCAGTTGTTCCGGTCGAGCAAGCAACGTATCCAACTCAGCACGCGTAAGAATCTTGGCGTTCGATTTCTTGGCTGCCTGGGTGGGTGCATTCGGAGTGGTGTTCTGAGTCGCCTGCTGTGCAAACGTAATAGAAGACGCAAAGGAGACCGTCAGCGTCAGGCAAAGCATCATTAATTTGATCAACTTTTTCATGGTCATTTCAGTTAGGTGTTGGAAAACAATAAAGGCACAGAGACCATCACTGCCCACCAGCGAACTTTTCCGTAGACCAACTCGCCCCACTACTCACTTCAGTTCGTTAGTCAGCAGAGACTGGCCTCTGTGTAGTGAAGAGATTGCAGCGAATGTGCCAGTGATGTTTTTTGCAAGAACAAATAGCGGACGAATGGATGCAAATAGATGATTGCAAAAGATATTTAACACTGATGAAGGAATTGAATTCATTGTTCGTACTGACAATATGGACGAATCGGTCAACTCAAGTTGCTGCGTATCGAGCAGGCTGAGCAGCAGCTTTGTTGATTGTTGAACAGTGACTAAGCATGAACAACACTGATTGAAGAGGACTTTTAGCAATCAAGCTCGGTTCTGGTTTGACATAAAATTCGCCTCATGAACACGAACCTGACTTTTCCCGGACCTTCCACCACCACACCAGCACTGAAAGGAATGTTGTCTGTGAGCGACGCTCTGGAAAAGATTCTGAAGGCGGTTCAGCCGCTTGCTCAAAGCGAGGCTGTTGAGACACTGAATGCATTGAATCGTGTACTGGCTGCGCTTGTACTGGCTGAGATTGATGTGCCACCAATGCACAACAGCGCGATGGACGGTTACGCTGTGCGCGTGGCGGATTGCTCTAACGGCTCTGCACGTTTGCCCGTGACACAACGCATTCCAGCAGGGCAGGTCGGCATGCCGCTTCAGCCGGGAACTGCGGCTCGGATTTTTACGGGTGCAATGATTCCTGATGGTGCCGATGCGGTCGTGATGCAGGAACGCTGCACAGCAGAGGGAGACCAAATCGTCATCAACCATGTCCCGGCTCCGAGTGAAAACATCCGTCGGCGCGGCGAAGACATTGCCGCCGGAACGCAGATTCTTGCAGGCGGTACGCGCTTGCGTGCGCAGGAGCTCGGACTTGCTGCCTCGGTCGGTATTGCCCGTTTGAACGTCACGCGTCGTATTCGCGTTGCCGTCTTTTTTACTGGAGACGAATTGGCCATGCCGGGTGAGGTGGCTCCAGATCAACTCAAGCCCGGTGCGATTTATAACTCCAACCGCTTCGTGTTGCGCGGTTTGCTTGAAAACCTAGGCTGCGAAATTACCGACTTCGGCATCGTGCCCGATTCGCTCGAAGCCACACGTGCAACCTTGCGCCAAGCGGCTGAAGGATACGATTGCATCGTCACCAGTGGCGGTGTGTCGGTCGGTGAAGAAGATCACGTCAAGGCTGCTGTCGAGGCCGAAGGCACACTGAATCTTTGGCAGATTGCGATGAAGCCGGGTAAACCCCTAGCCTTTGGCAAAGTGGGGTCGGCGTTATTTTTTGGTTTGCCGGGTAACCCCGTTTCAAGCTTTGTCACTTTCCTACTGTTCGTACGTCCGGCTTTGCTGCGCTTGCAGGGCGTTGTAAATATTGTGCCGCGTCACTATCTGATGCGTGCAGACTTTGATTGGCCCAAGGCGGACAAACGTCAGGAATATTTGCGGGTTCAAGTTAATGCCCAAGCTGGGTTGGATCTGTATCCAAGTCAGGGTTCAGCGGTGCTCAGTTCAGCCGTATGGGGCGATGGGCTTGTCGAGAACCCGGGTGGTCAAGTGATTGCACAAGGTAATCACGTTCGCTTTCTGCCATTTGCGGAGCTAATGTGAAACTGAAGTTACTTTACTTCGCCGGCTTGCGCGAAAAACTGGGTGTTAGCGAGGAGGAAGTCATTGTGCCGGATTCAGTACATACGGTTGCTGATGCACGAAACTGGCTTTGCGCACGCGGAGATATTTGGGCTGATGCTTTGGCTCCGGAGCGCAATCTGCGCGCGGCGGTCCAGCAACGGATGAGCGTAGTAAATACAGTTTTGGAAGAGGGTAATGAAGTGGCTTTTTTCCCACCGGTAACAGGAGGCTGAGTTGGCCGCTTTTGTACGGGTGCAGACTGCCGACTTTGAAATCGGTGCTGAGATCGCGGCATTGCGTGCCGGTAAACCCAAGGTCGGCGCTGTAGCGTCATTTATCGGCACTGTGCGCGATTTGAATGACGGTAATGATGTCGGCATGCTGACGCTAGAACATTATCCAGGCATGACGGAAACGGCGCTTGAAGAAATTTCTGAAAACGCTGCAACGCGCTGGAAATTAATCGACAGCTTGGTGGTTCATCGTTACGGCACCCTATATCCGCAAGACCAGATCGTGCTGGTTGTTGTAACCTCGATGCATCGTGAGGACGCCTTACAAGCCTGCGCATTTATCATGGACTATTTGAAGACACAGGCTCCGTTCTGGAAAAAAGAAACGACATCACAAGGGACGCGTTGGGTCGAAGCGCGTGACGGTGACGCAGAAGCCTTGTCACGCTGGAAGGTGACTGAATGAGAAAAACTTTAAGAAGCCAATCGTCATTCCTGCGAAGGCAGGAATCCAGCGACGTGAATGTCGGGCAAAAGTCACTGGGTTCCTGCCTTCGCAGGAACGACGAATTCGGACTTAATCAGCCGACGATGCAAATTAGAGGAACCCAATGAATGCACTAACCATCAGCGGGTTTATCGCTGTGGCCATCGGCTCCGTGCTCGGTGCGTGGTTGCGCTGGCTCTTGGCGATTTTCATGAATGCGCTATTGCCCTCGCTGCCAGTAGGTACCTTGGTCGCCAACCTTGGCGGTGGCTTCATGATCGGTGCGGCCTTCGCCTGGATCAATCAGCACAGCAATTTGCCCCCGGAGTGGAGGCTCTTTGTCGTTACAGGATTTCTCGGCGGACTGACTACGTTTTCAAGCTTTTCGGCAGAGGCAATGATCCTCTTGCAGCAACGCCAGTATGGCTGGGCGCTGCTGCATGTCGGCAGTCATTTGGTCGGATCGATTGCCTGCTGCTTTGCCGGTTACGCTCTGGTGCAGACCGCTTTGAAGTAGTCTGATTGCTCGGACTATTGTGTTGTAGCGGCTTCAGGCTTGGTCGTTTCGACAATATCCCGTTTCATTGGTGCGAGTCGTTTGAGCAGTTCATTCTTTGCACCCGTCGAGATGCCGCGCTGGTCAAGTACCTCACGCAAGTGCTCAACCAGTCCAGCAAATTCTGCTTCGGTGATGCCCATGCCCGCATGCGTGACCTTCATGTTTTCACCTTCGTAAACACAACCTCCATCGCTTAACAAGCAAATCTGCTGAGCCAGTAATTTGATCAGACGGGGTTCATTGATCTTGGCAAAACTCCGGCTGGTTTTTGGATCAGTCCGCGCTGCCTTGATCAGGTCTGCAGTAATAGCTTGAACACCGGCACTTGCTCCGAGTTGTTGATATAAAGTTGTCTGTGCCTGAGCCGTAGGCAAGCTGAGTAGTAGTGCAATGCTTAGGCAATACAGGAAAGTTTTGCAGGACTTTGATTGATCCATCGGAGAGATCGCGTTCATGAATTCATCTTTCATCGTTATCACAGTGGCTGGGCTCGCATTGAGTGTATCGGCATTTGCAGCCAAAGATACAGTCAGCGAACCGGGGGGGCGTTTGCTGGGAACCGGCGGCGTTGCTCAGGTTGAAGGAGCAGCGGGTGGAGGGCTGACTCCATGGGCGCTAATTGGTGGTTATGGGACGCGTGACCAGATTGGCGGCTCCATTTTCGTGACGCGCGTCGTGCCGCAGAATTTTCGTTTGACGACGATTGGAGCGCAGTTTGGTTTTTATGACCGGGTTGAAATGTCATTGGCTCAGCAGAAATTCAATCTTGGTTCGACCGTGCCCAATATGAATCTGCGCATGGATGTGGTGGGTCTCAAGGTCAAGCTGATCGGGGACGCGGTCTACGATCAGGACACAGCCTTGCCGCAAATAGCCGTTGGCTTGCAATACAAGCGCAACGACGATTTTCGACCGATTCCTGCAGCCTTGGGGGCCAGAGACGCTTCGGGAACCGATTTCTATCTGTCAGCGACTAAACTTTATCTTGCAGGTGTGGCGGGGCATAACCTGCTGTTGAATGGAACGCTACGTTTGACGCGGGCAAACCAGATGGGACTACTGGGATTTGGTGGAGATCGGAACAATGACTATCGTCTGATGCCCGAATTTTCTGCGGTAATTTTTCTGACAGACGCCATTGCCGTTGGCACTGAATACCGCAAGAAACCAGACAATCTTGCGATCTTCCGCGAAGACGATTTCAAGGATTTATTTATCGCCTGGTTTCCATCCAAGCGGGTTTCGCTGACGCTGGCTTGGACTGACCTGGGCAATATTGCCGATAAGCCCAATCAACGCGGGCCTTATCTGTCAATCAAGGCTGACTTCTGATTTTCCCGCATCATCGTGATGTGTGGCGGGAAACCAAAAAGCTTGACACTGAGGTCAAAGTGAAAAAAGACGAGACGCCGAGGAAAACCTCAAGGTTTTCTCTGTGAATCTCCGCGGCTCTGTGTTGAGAGGTTTGATCTAAGGGCACTGTGATGCCCGGCATTTGCTACGTTCTAGGCCAGCTACGCATGTGAGAATCAACAGAATGAATCAAGCCGCGTATAAGAAGTGCCGGTTCAATTTGTACCACTCTTCAAAAGCATGGGTCGATTGGGGCTTTGAAATCAGATAGCCCTGTACATAGTCGCAGCCCAACACCGTCAACAGCTCCAACTCCGCTTCGGTTTCAACACCTTCGGCGACGACACTCATCCCCAAACTGTGGCCCAGTTCGACCGTTGATTTCAGCAGAGCGCGGGCATCGGCATTTCGATCTGCTCCGTTGACGAAAGAACGGTCGATTTTCAATTCCTTCGCGGGCATTTTGCGCAGGTAGGCAAGCGATGAATAGCCGGTTCCAAAATCGTCGATCGAAATCGTAATTCCCATTTGATCCAGTTCACTCAGGGTTTTCAACGCCGTACCCGGATCGTCCATCAATCCCGTTTCGGTAATTTCCAGGCAAAGAAATTCTGCGGAAAGCTTGTGCATTTGTAAAAGCTGGCTGACATATCCCGGGAAATGAATGTCTTGAATATCGCGGATTGAAACATTGACCGAAATCCGCAACTCCCAACCGTATCTGTCCTTCCAGTCAGCCAGCATGCGAACCACACGATCCAGCATCCAGCGGGTGACTTCCGTGATTCGGCCAGTCTGTTCTGCGAAGGGAATGAAATCAGAGGGAGGGATGAAGCCATGTTCTGGATGATCCCAGCGCACGAGAGCTTCGGCTTGTGAGATGCCGCTCGTCCCCAGCTTGACTTTGGGCTGGAGAAAAACTTGCAATTGATTGTCTACTTTGACTGCCTGTTTGAGTTCGCCCAGCAAGGTGAGTTTGTTACGCGTATTCGCTTCCAGAGCCGGATCGTATACAGCCACTTCGGCACTGGTTCGCTTGGCGGTGAACAAAGCGATTTCTGCTTTCTGCAGGAGTTCACTGACATTCTTTCCGTGCTCCGGAAAGTAAGAGCAGCCCGCACAGAAGCGAATATCAATCAGTTCTCCACAAATTTCCAGAGGTTGTTCGAAAGCCTCATGAAGTCGATGAAACATGGCCTGGGCTTTGGCCGGATCCAACCTTGGCAAAAGCAAAGCGAACTCATTGCCACTCTGACGCGCGAGTACGTCGGCCTCACGCAGCCAGGTGCTCAAACGCTTTGCCACAGCAAGCAGGGTTTGATTGCCGATTTCGTAGCCGAGCGATTCGTTAATCAAACGAAAGCGGTTGATGTCGAACTTGAACATGACCGCGCTGCGGTTCTCACGCTGCAGAGCTTGGAGTTGCTGAGAACCATCGACATCCAGCTTGCGATAATTGGGTAAGCCGGTTAGTGCGTCGTGAAAGGCCTGATGGCGTATTTGTTCTTCCCGTTCCGCGACTGCCTTGGTCATGGTGTTGAAACCGTCGGCCAGATTTTCGACTTCATCGCCGGTGTGGATCTGGACTTTGCTTGAATAATCGCCATTACTGATCCCGCGCATGGCTTTAACTAGACTGGCAATCGGTGACGTGATTGTCCGTGCCATCCAGCGGCTGCCGATAATTGTGAGCAGAATGCCGAAAGTGGCAATCAAAAATAATTGAAAGCGCAGACTCAAATAAGGTGCCAAAGCCTGATCCAGACTCTTGAAAAGAATCAGTGCAACCTGGCTTTGGGCGTTCGCCTGATCGGTCGGCAAGGGAGAAATACTGATCAAATATTTTTCGCTGTCGAACTCCATTTCATGACCGGAAATAACTGTATCGAGCAGATTGGGAGGGCTGCCTTTATGGGTTGATACAGGGATGTCATTATTGATTCTGTCAAGGAACAGGGCGTGCCCCAGTTGTTGTCCCAAGTCGCTCAAGCGGAGGGGCATCAATGTTGATGCATTGATATTCAGATTCGGATTCCAGTCAGCAGGTAAGCCGGCAACGGCATTGTTGCTCGGGACACTGGAAGCAATCGCTACTTCCATCCCCGTCAACTCTGAAAGCTGGCGAACTTTTTCAGTATTGATGGGAAAGCCGAGAACCACCCAGCCGATCGTCAACGGGGCTTTGACGGGTGCAGTGACGATCAGCGTTGCATGACCATCCACCACAATCCATGGATTGACGTCGCTGGATTGCTTGGAACCCTGAAGCCGGGATAGAAACTTAAGCGACTTCCCGGGAGAAATATCCCCGGGGGCGATCGTCTGCTGGGTGCTGGCCAGCACCTTGCCGTCCAGGTCAGTGATCACGGCAATCGGTGCTTTGATCCGTGCGGCGTGATTACTCAATGCTGAGACAATAGTATCGACATCATGCGAACCGATGGCTTCCCGTAAGCCGAAATCGGAAGCCAGAACACTGGCCGCCTGGGTCAGTTGATCTTTGTCATTGGCCAATGATTGCATCGCGACTCGTTGGGCGATACGCAGATCGGTCGCTATCTGGTTACGAGCAAAGCTCTGGTTGGCAAAGTCATTGATCACAAAAAGGATGCTCACCAGCGCCACACTCATGCCTACTGTCAGCAAGAAAAACTTGCTATACAGGGTCGACAGCCGGAAATTTTCAGGGATGAGACCTGAAAGCCGGGCTGTAATGGAGAGTGTGCTCATGCGATGGGCTTATTGGGCTGTCGCTTTGGACAGGTCCAGTGCCAGTTTCAGGCTGGCAGCGGGTTCCGCGACGGTCAGTTTGCCCGTCTTCTCAGCTTGGCTATCAGGGTGCCAAACGCTGTAGTCGTAATCGCCGGGCGGGATGTCTTTCAAATCAATTTTTCCCGCAGCCTCGGACTTGCCGTAGTAAGGGGCATCGGTCACCACCAGATAGCTCAGCATCCAGTCGTGGATGTTGCAGCCCAGGACCACCAAGCCGGGTTTGTCGAACACGACTGGTGCGGCAGGCGTGCCCGCATAGAGCTTGAGTTCGAATTTCTTGGGGGGCGAAAAGGAATAAACCTGATGGCGGATATTGTCTTTATTGGGAAAGACGACGGAGGAACCCGTACTGGTAACGCTGACTCTGGGGACAAATTCCCTGTCGACCTGATCAATGCTGATGCGCTGGGGTTTGGGTGGAATGGTCTTTCCAACTGGAACGAGCGTGATGACTGCATCTGCGACCAGTTTCCCACCGGGTTGTGTGGTGAGTTCGATGTGAACCACTGCCGCCAGTAAAGCGGGTGAAAACAGGGCAGATGCCAGTACGAGTACCGGGGTAAAACCGCGTTGGGCAGGCATTGACAGGCGTGAAGGACGTTGGATTGATGGGATTCTCTAATCCATTACGGCAAACGATTGGGGAGATTGAGGCAATTCCGTGTGGCGACGCAACAAGCTTAAGCCAGAGTTGTCACAAAAGATGTTGAACTGAGTTTTAGCAAATCGGATCAGTGGCTTCCAAATTTGATTTGGGTCAAGACCTATTGGCCCGATTAGAGGAGGATCAGGAGGATCGCTTGGTGATGGCTTGAAAGAAGCCGTCCCAGCCTCATCTTCAGTTCTGATTGAATCATCTACGAGAAACCCATGCGAATCGACAAACTGACTACCAAATTTCAAGAAGCTCTGGCCGATGCCCAGAGCCTGGCCGTTGGCCGCGACCAGCAATACATTGAACCGGTGCATGTTTTGGCGGCATTACTGGGCCAAAGTGACGGCTCGACCCGTTCTCTGTTGCAGCGCTCGGGCGTCAATGCCCAACGTTTGACCACGGATCTGAACTCGGCCATGGACCGGCTTCCCCAAGTGCAAGGGACCAATGGTCAAGTACAAATTAGTCGCGACACCGCCAACTTGCTGAATGTAGCCGACAAGGCGGCGCAAAAGCGCGGGGATGAATTTATTGCGAGTGAAATGTTTCTGCTGGCGCTGGCTGAAGACAAAGGCGAAGCGGGCAAGCTGGCCAAAGAGCATGGTTTATCCAAGAAAGCGCTCGAAACGGCGATCGATTCGGTGCGTGGGGGTGCCACTGTAGGAAGCGCGGATGCCGAAAGCCAGCGCGAGGCCCTGAAAAAATACACCTTGGACCTGACCGAACGCGCCCGCGCGGGCAAGCTCGATCCGGTCATTGGTCGCGACGACGAGATTCGTCGCACCATCCAGATCCTGCAACGCCGCACCAAGAACAATCCGGTACTGATTGGTGAGCCCGGTGTCGGCAAAACAGCCATTGTCGAAGGTTTGGCACAGCGTATCGTCAATGGCGAAGTGCCGGAAACGTTGAAGAACAAACGCGTTCTCTCGCTCGACATGGCGGCCCTATTGGCTGGTGCCAAGTTCCGTGGCGAGTTTGAAGAACGGCTGAAGGCCGTGTTGAGCGACATTGCCAAAGACGAAGGCCAGACCATTGTCTTCATCGATGAACTGCATACGATGGTCGGGGCGGGCAAGGCCGAGGGTGCGATGGACGCGGGCAATATGTTGAAGCCGGCGCTGGCCCGTGGCGAGCTGCATTGCGTGGGCGCGACGACGCTGGACGAGTATCGCAAATATATCGAGAAGGATGCGGCGCTGGAGCGGCGCTTCCAGAAGGTGCTGGTTGATGAACCTTCGGTGGAATCCACTATCGCGATCCTGCGGGGCTTGAAGGAACGCTATGAACTGCATCATGGCGTGGACATCACCGATCCGGCGATTGTTGCTGCGGCGGAATTGAGCCATCGCTATATTACTGACCGCTTCCTGCCCGATAAGGCCATCGATCTGATCGACGAAGCGGCTTCGCGCATTCGTATGGAGATTGACTCCAAGCCTGAAGTGATGGACAGGCTCGACCGCCGTCTGATCCAACTCAAGATTGAACGCGAAGCAGTCAAGAGAGAAAAGGACGAGGCTTCACAAAAACGACTCGAACTGCTCGAGCAGGAAATCGCGCGCCTGCAAAAAGAATATTCCGACCTGGAAGAAATCTGGAAGGCTGAGAAATCAGCCGTTCAAGGCAGCGCCACAATTAAAGAAGAGATTGAAAAAATCAAGGCTGAGATCGTTCGCTTGCAACGTGAAGGCAAACTCGACAAGGTGGCCGAGCTGCAATATGGCAAGTTGCCTGCGTTGGAAGGTCAGCTGAAGGCTGCCGAATCGGGAAATATCGACAAGAAGCCCAACCAGTTGGTGCGTAATGAAGTAGGTGTAGAAGAAATTGCCGAAGTCGTCTCACGTGCCACCGGTATTCCGGTCAGCAAGATGCTGCAGGGTGAACGCGACAAATTGTTGTTGATGGAAGACGCCTTGCACAAGCGTGTGGTCGGGCAGGATGAAGCCGTGCGTCTGGTGTCGGATGCGATCCGGCGATCACGTGCGGGTCTGTCGGATCCGAATCGGCCCTATGGTTCCTTTCTGTTCCTGGGGCCGACCGGTGTCGGTAAAACCGAGCTTTGCAAGGCACTAGCTGAGTTCCTGTTTGATAGCCAGGATCATTTGATCCGCATCGACATGAGCGAATTCATGGAAAAGCATTCGGTCGCTCGGCTGATCGGCGCGCCACCGGGTTATGTGGGTTACGAAGAGGGCGGCTATCTGACTGAGCTGGTACGGCGCAAACCTTACAGCGTGATCCTGCTTGATGAGGTTGAGAAGGCGCATCCCGATGTATTCAATGTGCTGCTGCAGGTGCTCGATGACGGTCGGCTAACCGATGGTCAAGGCCGCACGGTGGACTTCAAGAACACGGTCATCGTCATGACCTCGAACATCGGTTCGCAATTAATTCTTGCGGAGAGCGCAGGACTCAGCGCCGATCATGCCAATGCTGATGCAATATACGAACGCATCCAGGGTCTGGTCTGGCAGGAGGTGAAGCAAGAGTTCCGTCCAGAGTTCTTGAATCGTATTGATGAGGTCGTGGTCTTCCATGGGCTGGATCAAGGCAATATCGCCACAATCGCAAAAATCCAACTCAAGTATCTTGAAGATCGTCTGGAAAAACTGGAGATGCACCTTGATGTTTCCGAAGCGGCTCTGACCAAACTAGCTACTGCCGGATTTGACCCTCTGTTTGGTGCCCGTCCCTTGAAGCGTGCGATTCAGCAGCAGATTGAAAACCCGCTGTCGAAGTTGATTCTTGAAGGCAAGTTCGGGCCGAAGGAAACGATACGGGTCGGGCTAAAGGGTGATCGACTGGTATTTCTGTAAGTGGATTGCGACTTGCCGAAATCGCTCTGCTTTAAGAAATAAAGTGTGCTAACGAAAAAGGCTCCCGAAGGAGCCTTTTTCTTATTACAGTAGATAAAGTCTTTAACTTAAGCGGCGCGTTTGCGGCGTGCAAAGGCTGCGGCAGCCAGACCAATGCCGAGCAAAGCGAGCGACTCTGGTTCGGGTACCGTCGTCGGGTTAGGGTTGACCACTGCGCCATTACGCACTTGAAAGTTGTATTGGCCGAGGATGTTGGAATTCAGCGAGTGAGTGATCAGCGCGTTCGGACCACCATTGACCAGGGCACCGTTTACAAGTGAGCCGGGTAGCGTGGCATTCGACGTGGCGCTGGTCCAGTAACCCACCAGCGCAGAAGTACCGCCCAAGCCACCGGAGGGAGCACCGCTTGCAGTGCCTGCTTCCCACACTATGGTGTCGTAGTTGAACTGGATGTCGAAGTCGCCTGCGGCGATGTCAGAACGATCCGTCAAGATCATCTGAAAGTCGTTAAAGATGGGCTGTGCACCGAACACGCCAACGTGGATGTAGTTGACGCCAAAAACGGTAAATCCGCCCAACGACGCGCTGCCGTAGTTCACGGTAGAGGATCCTGCGGCTCGGGTGTCCACGTCGGCGAAAAACGGCGCGATGATCGGACCAAAGGCGCCGGAACTGATGGCCGAAGGCGTGAACGTACTCAGCGGGTTGTTGAAGGTGATGTTGCCATTGTTGTTGACGTAGGTCTGGGTATAGTTCGTGCTGTTGATGTTTGCCGTGAAGCCCAGACTGACCAAGCCCGTTGAGCCGTCATCATTGGCGGGCAGCACGCTGGTAAATAAGCCTGAGTCGTGAATCGCGCCGGCGCTGGCTTGGCCTGCCAACAGCAAACCGGAAGTCATGGCGATTGCCAAAAGCGATTGTTTAAGTATGGATTGCATGCTTTGCTCCTGATTATGTAGGTGAAATCTTGCAGCTGGCGATTTAGAAGCAAAATATGGGCCATAAATTTTATTTAAATTAAAACAATGACTTGCAAATAATATATCGCAAGATTGTGGTTAAGTGTTAAAGAAATCGACAAATATTATGTGTAGTCATAAGTCCGACGCGATTTTCCATAATGCAGTTGCTCCACCTTTTTGTACAACCTATGCTGCAAGGCAATAGCTGATGTCTATAAATTTAATAAGATAATTAAAATTGATTTATTGATTGTTATTTTTAATAATGTACTTAATTTCCAATCTCAACTCAGAGGTAAAAATATGTCGCAAATCAATTTCATCCAGCAGGAAGGTAAGGCCGTTCCCGAGGTCACGTTCCGCATCCGTCGTAACAACGACTGGGCCAACGTCACGACCGACGATATTTTTGCCAACAAAAACGTGGTCGTATTTTCGCTTCCCGGTGCATTTACGCCGACCTGCTCGTCAACACACCTGCCACGTTTCAATGAACTCGCTCCAGTCTTCAAGGCCAATGGCATCGATGCCATCGTCTGCATCTCTGTCAACGATCCCTTCGTGATGGATGAATGGGCCAAGGATCAGGAATCGGAAAATGTATTCTTGCTGCCCGACGGCAATGGCGAATTCACCGAAAAAATGGGCTTGCTGGTGGACAAGTCGGACCTGAATTTCGGCAAGCGTTCATGGCGCTATTCTATGCTGGTACGTAACAAGGTCGTCGAAAAGATGTTCGTCGAACCGCAAGAGCCTGGTGATCCTTTCAAGGTTTCCGATGCGGACACAATACTGAACTACATCAATCCGAATGCCGGTCGTCCGGATCAAGTAGCGATCCTGACGCGTGAAGGCTGTCCATTCTGTGCCAAGGCCAAACGTCAGTTGAGCGAGGCCGGTTACGAGTACGTCGAGGTACCACTGCATCACACGATTCGTTCCAAGGCCCTGGGTGCGATTGCTTCGGCCGGAACCGTCCCGCAGGTATTCATCAATGGTGAGTTGATTGGCGGTTCTGAAGCGCTGGAAGCCTATCTGAAAAAGGCCGCTTGAGTTTCAGAGATTAGAAAGAATCCTGATATGCAAACGATGCAGTCCGAAATTTCTGTTGATGTTGATGTTGCTGTCGATGTAGCTGTGATCGGCGCGGGCACGGCAGGTCTGGCGGCGTACCGCGCTGCCAAGGCAGCTGGCAAGCGGGCTGTCATTATCGAAGGCGGTCAATACGGCACGACTTGCGCGCGTGTCGGCTGCATGCCTAGCAAGCTCCTGATTGCTCCAGCGGAAGCGGCCCATACCGTAGACAAATTTCCGGCCTTTGGTTTGGAACTGCAAGGCCACGTCAAAGTGGATGGAAAAGCTGTAATGAAGCGTGTGAAATTCGAGCGTGATCGTTTCGTCGGATTTGTTTTGGAAGGCGTTGAATCGATTCCGGCTGAAGACAAGCTGGTGGGTCACGCCGTGTTTGTTGATCCGCACACGCTGTTGGTCAGCCGGAACAATGATGTGCCGGTTGCGCGGGTGACTGCAGCCAGTATTGTCATTGCAACCGGTTCTGTTACTTCGTATCCGGCGGCGTGGAAGGTGCTGGGCTCACGGCTGATTACCAATGATGACGTTTTTTATTGGGACGACCTGCCTGAGAGCGTTGCAGTTTTTGGGCCGGGCATCATCGGCCTGGAATTAGGTCAGGCACTGCATCGACTCGGTGTACGTATCAAAGTCTTCGGCCGAGGCGGTGGGGTTGGTCCTCTGGCCGATCCGGCTTTGCTGGAAGATGCGCGGCGCGTGTTCGGGGCTGAGTTTGATCTTGATACCAATGCCAAAGCTGAAGTAGCCCTTGATGGTGATCGGGTGCAGGTGAAATTCCGTGATCATCAAGGGACTGAAGTGATCGAATATTTTGATTATTTACTGGCTGCGACAGGACGTGCGGCCAATGTCCATCATCTCGATTTGGAGAAAACCGGATTGGTAAGAGATCATCAGGGCGTGCCGGTGTTCAACCGTGAAACCCTGCAGTGTGGTCATTCTCACATCTTCATTGCCGGCGATGCCAATGCCGAAGTGCAACTTTTGCATGAGGCTGCAGATGAGGGCCGTATTGCCGGTGATAATGCCGCGCATTTTCCTGATGTTAAATCTGGTTTGCGTCGTGCTGGCCTCGCTGCCGTATTTACCGATCCACAGATTGCCATTGTTGGTGGTGGTTATCGGGCAGCGCAAAAAAAGCCCCATGTTACCGGCGAAGTCTCCTTCGTTAACCAGGGCCGTTCACGCGTCATGCTGCGCAATCAGGGCAGACTGCATGTCTATGCCGATAGCCAGAATGGCAAGTTTCTCGGCGCGGAAATGCTGGGGCCCGATGCGGAACACATTGCCCACCTTTTGGCGTGGGCACTACAGATGAATCTGACCATTTCGCAAATGCTGGAAATGCCGTTCTATCACCCTGTGGTCGAGGAGGGACTGCGCACAGCCCTACGTGATGCTCAAGTTAAACTAGGTGCTGCACAAATGCAGGCTGAGTTACAAACGGCTTGAAGTTTCTGCTTTTCCTTATTGGCACTATTAAAGGGAGTGGTGAAAGTGTGGATAAGCTTGTCATTAACATTTCCAATGGGTGAAAACGGGATACCGCATCATGAAATGACTTCTGCTGCGTGGCAGCAGAAATTTCCCACATGCGAAAATTATTTTTCATATTGCGGTAATATTATTGCAAGTATATGTTTTTAATAAATTAAAAAATTGGTCTTATATAAGATACAGGCCTTGTTGCATAGCGAGATTCTTTCTAAGATTTGATGATAATAATTATCATTGAATAACCTTAGCTGGAGTCTGTAGAAATGAGTGCAAGAATGCTTGAAATTCAAAAGTTGCAAAAGGATTGGGATACCAATCCACGCTGGAAAGGGATTAAGCGCCCCTACACAGCAGAAGAGGTGATTCGCCTGCGCGGTTCGATCCAGATCGAACACACATTGGCCAAGCGTGGTGCCGAAAAATTGTGGGACCTGGTTAACAATGAGCCCTTTATCAATGCCCTCGGAGCGCTGACTGGCAATCAGGCGATGCAGCAGGTCAAGGCCGGTTTGAAAGCCATTTATTTGTCCGGCTGGCAAGTTGCAGGCGATGCCAACATCGCTGGCGAAATGTATCCCGATCAATCTCTGTATCCGGCCAATTCGGTGCCAATGGTCGTTAAGCGCATCAACAACACCTTTCAACGCGCCGACCAGATTCAGTGGAGCGAAGGCAAGAACGACATCGATTACTTCGCGCCGATCGTCGCCGATGCTGAAGCCGGTTTTGGTGGTGTGCTCAATGCGTTTGAGCTGATGAAATCGATGATTGAAGCGGGCGCTGCAGGCGTTCACTTTGAAGATCAACTGGCCTCAGTCAAGAAATGTGGCCACATGGGCGGCAAGGTCTTGGTACCCACCCGTGAAGCTGTTGAAAAGCTCGTCGCTGCACGTCTTGCCGCTGATGTGATGGGTACGCCTACTCTGGTTGTTGCCCGTACCGATGCGGAAGCTGCTGATTTGCTGACTTCAGACATTGACGACAACGACAAACCCTTCTGCACCGGTGAACGCACGGTTGAAGGTTTCTACAAGACCACGGCGGGTCTGGACCAAGCCATTTCGCGCGGTCTGGCTTACTGCGACTACGCCGACTTGGTCTGGTGCGAAACCGGCAAGCCTGATCTGGCTTATGCCCAACAGTTTGCCGATGCCATTCATGCCAAGTACCCCGGCAAGATGCTGGCCTACAACTGCTCACCTTCGTTCAACTGGAAGAAAAATCTGGACGACGCCACGATTGCCAAGTTCCAAAAGTCACTCGGTGCAATGGGTTACAAGTTCCAGTTCATCACCTTGGCAGGTTTCCACGCACTCAACTACTCGATGTTCAACCTGGCCTACGGCTATGCGCGCGACAACATGAGTGCATTCGTCGAAATGCAGGAAGCCGAGTTTGCAGCGGCTGACAAGGGTTTTACTGCAGTCAAGCATCAACGCGAAGTTGGTACAGGTTACTTCGATGCCGTGACCCAAACGATTCAGGGTGGGCAGTCATCGACAACCGCTTTACATGGATCCACCGAGAATGAGCAATTTTTTGATAAGAAAGTCGCTTAATAAAAGGGCTGCTAAAAGCCAACAACGAAAGCGAACCAACTAGAAGAAGAGGGGAGGTGTCCGGCACACTGCCTGGCATGGTGTTGGAGATAAACCCCAGGAGGCCGCACATCCCCCTGTGCGGCATTTGGTACCGTGGCAGAAAATCTCTGCCACGGTTTTTTTTCGCCTGAATTATTCCCGGCAACACGAAATTGCTTTTTCCTTGCTGTTACCATCGCCGCTTTTCTGAACATACCCACGCCCCTTGGCCAGCATGTCCATATCAGTACCTCCACTTAAACCCAGATCAGTTGCCGTAATTGGTGGTGGCCCGGCCGGATTGATGGCGGCTGAAATCTTGGCGCGTGCAGGAGTGCGAGTTGAATTGTTTGATGCGATGCCATCGGTCGGTCGCAAATTTTTATTGGCCGGTAAAGGGGGCATGAATTTGACCCATTCTGAATCCCTCACTTCATTTCTTGGGCGCTATGGTGCGCGGCGAGCCCAAGTTGAGAAACTGCTCAATGTCTTTGGACCACAAGACTTGCGCGATTGGGTGCATGGTCTGGGGATTGAAACCTTTGTTGGTTCGTCTGGCCGTGTGTTTCCAAAAGACATGAAGGCCGCCCCACTGTTACGTGCCTGGCTCCGGCGCTTGCGTGAGATGGGTGTGCAGTTCCATATGCGACATCGTTGGCTCGGATGGGTTAATGATTCCACCATGGTTCAAAGATTCGAAACGCCAAACGGGGAACGACAAGTTGAAGTCGATGCCACTGTACTCGCGCTGGGTGGCGGTAGTTGGTCACGACTAGGATCGGATGGACATTGGGTTTCCACATTGAATTCACGTGGTGTCAATGTGGCCTCACTGCGCCCGGCTAACTGTGGGTTCGACATCGTAGGGAGTGAACATTTTTGGCAACGCTTTGCGGGACAAGCGTTGAAAACGATTGGGCTCAGTTGGACGGATCGTCACGGTTTGAAGCGAGATCAAAAGGGTGAGCTTCTGATCACAGCAACCGGCGTGGAAGGCAGTCTGATCTATGCAATGTCAGGGCCGCTACGAGATGAAATCGAAGCCAGTGGTAGAGCAACCATTTTTCTGGACTTGTTGCCGGACCGTGAACTTCAACGTGTGCTTGAGGAAGTCTCGCGACCGCGCGGCAGCCGTTCGTGGGGCAGCCATTTGCAAAGTCAGGTCGGCATCAAGGATGTGAAAGCCGGGTTGCTGCGTGAATATTTATCTGCAGCAGAAATGATTGACTTGAATCGGCTGGCCACGACACTCAAAGCCTTGCCAATTCGACTCGTTGCAACGCGTCCCATTGACGAAGCAATCAGTACGGCAGGCGGAGTCCGCTTTGAGGCCCTGCATCAGGACGAGTGGCCCTTGATGCTGCGAGCCTTACCGGGTGTTTTCTGTGCCGGTGAAATGCTGGACTGGGAAGCGCCGACCGGGGGTTATTTGCTGACTGCGTGCTTTGCGAGTGGGGTCGTGGCAGGACACGGCGTTTTGTCGTGGTTGAATAAGTAGGGCATCAAGGTTTTTTCACTATGCTCAAGGCCACGGCTTCAGCCACTTCAATGCCGTCAATGGCTGCGGAATAAATTCCGCCCGCATAACCGGCACCTTCACCAGCGGGATAAAGTCCCTTGACGTTGACGCTTTGATAATCGTTGCCACGCTTGATGCGGATCGGTGACGAGGTACGCGTCTCCACACCGGTCAAGACTGCATCGTCCATGGCAAAGCCTTTGATCTGCTTGTCCATTGCTGGCAGCGCTTCGCGCATCGCAGCGATCGCGTAATCGGGCAATGCAGAGCTGAGGTCAGTCGGATGCACTCCAGGCTTATACGAAGGGATGACCGACCCTAACGCACTGGAAGGGCGTCCAGCGATGAAATCACCCACCCGCTGGCCCGGCGCAAAATAATCGCCGCCACCCAGTTCAAAGGCGCGGCTTTCCCAATGCCGTTGAAAGTCGATGCCCGCAAGCGGCTTGTCCGGTGAATAGTCTGGATAGTCTGTTGGTTCAATGCCCACAACGATGCCCGCATTGGCGTTGCGCTCAGCGCGTGAATATTGACTCATGCCATTCGTGACCACTCGGCCTGGCTCCGATGTGGCCGCGACCACGGTTCCGCCAGGGCACATACAAAAGCTGTAGACCGAACGCCCATTCTTTGCGTGATGAACCAGCTTGTAATCAGCAGCGCCTAATAGCGGATGCCCTGCAAAATTGCCGTAACGACAACGGTCGATCAGGCCTTGAGGATGTTCGATGCGAAAGCCAATCGAAAACGGTTTGGCCTCGATGTAAACGCCGGCCGCATGCAGCATCTCGAAAGTATCGCGGGCGCTATGCCCAATGGCGAGCACGACGTGAGCGGCTTCAAGCACTTCGCCACTCGCAAGTGTTAATCCTGTGACTTGTCCGCCTTCAATATGCAAAGCGTCAAGCTTTTGTTGAAAGCGAATTTCACCACCGAGCGCTTCAATATCAGCACGCATTTTTTCCACCATGCTGACCAAACGAAAGGTGCCGATGTGAGGTTTGCTGACGTAAAGAATTTCCTCGGGTGCCCCGGCCTTGATGAATTCCTTCAGTACCTTTCGCCCGTAATGCTTCGGGTCCTTGATCTGGCTGTACAACTTGCCATCAGAGAATGTGCCCGCGCCGCCTTCGCCGAACTGCACATTCGATTCCGGATCCAGCGTGCTTTTACGCCACAGGCCCCAGGTGTCCTTGGTGCGCTCACGCACTGCCTTCCCACGTTCGAGAATGATGGGACAGAAACCCATCTGCGCCAGAATCAGACCCGCGAACAAGCCGCAGGGACCCATGCCGATAACGACCGGGCGCGACGTGCCAGATGGCTTCAACTGAGTCACAAAGTGATAGTCCATGTCCGGCGTGAGTCCGACCGGATGACTGGATGCCAGGCGCGACCGCACTGCGGCTTCATCAATGACTTCGACATCGAGCGTGTAAATAAGGCTGATTGCCGAACGCTTGCGGGCATCGACACCGCGGCGATAAATCGTGTAGCTGATTAATTCAGCAGCTTTGATCGCAAGACGGCCGAGAATCGCCGCCTTCAGTTCCGCTTCGTCATGGTCGAGCGGCAATTTCACTTCATTCAAGCGCAACATACGTATTCCTTCCAGATGAACCCTGGTTATGGGTCAGGCCGCAATTTTAATCTATGACTATCGTCACTACATTTGGCACAATCCGTTCATGACTGATTCAGATCACCAACACGAGCGTACTTTCCTGAGCGGCTGGATCGATACCCACTGTCATCTCGACGCAGCTGAGTTCGATGCAGATCGTGATGTCGTGATCGCTCAAGCGCAAAAGGCGGGTCTCAGCCATATTGTCATTCCCGCCGTCGCGGCTTCCAACTTCGGCATCGTCGCGCAACTTGCGGCGAAAACTTCCGGTGCGGTCTATGCGCTGGGGATCCATCCGCTATACACACCACAGGCCAATGAGTCCGATCTGGTCACACTTCGTGCGGCTATTGCAGCGGCATTAAGCGATCCGCGCTTTGTGGCGATTGGTGAAATCGGGCTGGATTATTTCGTCCCTGAATTAAGCACACCCGAAGCACGTCAACGCCAGGAATGGTTTTATGCCGAGCAGCTTCGGCTGGCATTGGAGTTCAATCTTCCAGTGCTGTTACATGTGCGCCGTTCCCAGGATGCGCTGCTTAAACCGCTACGACAGATTCAAACCAAAGGCTGGAATGCTGGCGGCATTGCGCATGCCTTTAACGGCAGCCGACAACAGGCCGATGCTTTTATCTCATTGGGATTCAAGTTGGGCTTTGGTGGTACCTTGACCTATGAACGCTCGTTGCAGATTCGTCGTCTGGCCGCAGAGTTGCCTGAAGCTTCGCTCGTTCTCGAAACGGATGCGCCGGACATTCCGCCCGCATGGCTGCATCATGGCCGTGGCGTGAATGGGCGCAATGCGCCGCACGAGTTGCCACGTATCGCAGAGAGTCTGGCTGCATTGCGAGGATGGTCGTTGGAACAAACAATGACAGCAACAAGCCGTAATGCCATGGAAGTGCTGCCACGCATGCGGGTGTTGAAAGAAAAAACAGCCCCTATCCCAACCTTCCCCCAATGGGGGAAGGAGCTTCAATCCCCTCCCTCTCTGGGGGAGGGTTAGGGTGGGGGCCACTGTCATGCCAGCCTATTGCTTATCTTCTGCCTAACCTCCCCCTTGAAAGAGGAGGAAGCTCAGCAAGCGTTGAAAGAAAAAGAATAAATGCGTTTAGCCTGTATTGCTTTCGTGATTGGCGCGTGGTGCTTGCAACAACAGGCGACGCTGCCTGAAAAATCAGGGTTTGTCGCGGCAGCAGTTGTCGCGTCGCTTCTGTTGTTGTTTAACAGGAAGATTCACAAAGCATGGCTCAGACATATTCCCGTTTTCATCGGCTGCCTGGCATTGGGTTTTTGCTGGGCTGCATGGCGAGCAGATTTACGTTTGTCCGATGAATTGCCTGCCAGTATGGAAGGCCAGGATGTCGTCGTTATCGGAACGGTCGATAACCTTCCTTATATCTTCGAGCAGGGGACGCGCTTCAATTTTCGCGTTGAGAATGTATTGAGTGCAGGCGTCCGCCAAAAGCATATTCCACAAATGCTTTCACTATCCTGGTATTCGAGCTACTACGGTGTGGATGAGGAAGAGGGCGTACCGATCCAGAATCTGCAGCCGGGCGAAAGGTGGCAACTAACAGTGCGTCTGCGCAAACCGCATGGCAATGCCAATCCAGACGGTTTCGATTACGAGTATTGGTTGCTCGAAAACAATCTCCGCGCCACCGGCTATGTCAGGCCTTCAAATAGCGCAGCACCCAATCGACGACTGGACGATTTTGTCTGGCGTTTCGACTATGTCGTCGAGCGGGCTCGTGCCTTGTTGCGCGAGCGTATACAGCAATCATTAGGCGATGCCCCATATGCAGGTGTGATCACTGCCCTTGTCATAGGAGATCAACGCAGCATAGGCCAGTCGGATTGGCAGGTCTACAACCGAACCGGCATCGGTCATCTCGTTTCAATTTCTGGATTACATATCACCATGATTGCCGGTCTGGCGGCAACGCTGGTCTTTGCGCTTTGGCGACGCTCGCCCAGGCTCATGGTCCGCCTGCCCGCGCACAAAGCTGCCGCGTTAGCGGGCGCCATCACTGCATTGTTGTACTGCTTGCTCGCTGGCTATGGTGTACCAGCACAGCGCACGCTTTACATGTTGAGTATGGTTGCGCTGGCCTTGTGGATGGGCCGCATCACTTCAGCCAGCCATGTGTTGTGTGCCGCGCTGCTGGTTGTCGTGCTGCTTGATCCCTGGGCGGTGATGGCGGCTGGTTTCTGGCTTTCCTTTGCCGCAGTAGCGGCGATTTTTTATGTGACCACGGGTCGTATTCAGGAAACGGCTGCTGAGGGTTGGCAGGGCAAGTCAATATTATTGCTACGGCAAGGTGCGCGCATTCAGTGGGCCGTAACGCTTGGTCTGATGCCATTAACGATGCTGTTGTTTCATCAGGTCTCGGTGATCAGTCCGATTGCCAATGCGATTGCGATTCCACTGGTCAGTCTGATCGTCACGCCTCTCGCTCTGGTGGGTGCGATGCTCAGCGTATTCAAAACGAATCTGATCGGCATCCTGTTGCTACAGATCGCTCATACCCTCATGGCCTGGCTTGCCTGGATATTGGGCTGGATGAGCACCCAGCCTTTGACTGTATGGACGGGTGCAACGCCCACCATCTGGGCATTTGTTTGCGCCATGTTCGGTGTGCTCTGGTGTCTGGCTCCACGCGGGATACCGATGCGGTGGCTTGGCATTCTCTGGCTGATCCCGCTATTTGCGTGGCCTCCAGATCGCCCTGCATCGGGAAGCGCACGTATGACGGCACTTGATGTCGGGCAAGGCATGGCGGTTCTGATTGAAACAGCGCATCACAATGTGCTCTATGACACCGGTCCACAATACTCGGCCGATAACGATGGCGACAACAACGCGGGTCAACGGGTCATTCTGCCGTTGCTACGTGCACGCGGCATTACGAAGCTTGATGCCATGATCGTTTCGCATAACGATAACGATCATTCCGGCGGTGCCTTATCGATTCTTAATCAGATGCCTGTGGACGTCATTTTCAGTTCACTGGCCACCAATAGTCCGCTGGTTCAGACTGCCGCGAGTCGGCACAGGCGCTGTGAAGCGGGACAGAAAATCGAACTGGATGGCGTGCATTTCGAGATGTTGCATCCGACGGTGGGTGATTACGAACAGACCTCGCTCAAGACCAATGCGCGCAGTTGCGTGCTTCGCATTACGGTTCACAACAATGAGGCGGGCTCAAAGATGCAATCGGCGCTGTTGGCTGGCGACATTGAACGTCAACAGGAACTTGAATTGATTGATCGCACAGCACCTGAAGCCATTCAGTCGGATGTACTCCTGGTGCCGCATCATGGCAGCAAGACTTCTTCGAGCGAAGAGTTTCTCAATGCCATCAACCCGCATATTGCGTTGATTCAATCGGGTTATCGCAATCGTTTTGGCCATCCAAAACCAGAAGTTCTTGAGCGCTACATAAAGCGGGGCGTGGAAGTGCATCGTAATGATCGCGAAGGAGCGGTCACCCTTGTATTGGGTACGCAGGAATCCAGCTTGGATGCTTACCGGCTCAGTCATGCGCGCTATTGGTATGGGCGCTAGGGAAGAACTGATTAAGCCTACTGTTACGAACTTTCGTCCTGATTAGCTTGCTTTTTTTCGGGCTTGTTAAAATTAATATCGAGCACGGCTGCTTTAATCCAGCATCTTTATCAATTATTCCCCTACAGGTCCAGAAGGAGTCCAGTTGGAAATATATGGATCAATACCTGAGGAGATAAGACGTTTCTGTAAACCTATCATGGCTTCATACCTGCCAGCGCTTCCCGATTTTATCTTTGCAACTTCTTGCTCACTAATCTCGTCTTCGCGCCAAGCTTCGTTATGTGTTCCGGCATTACATCGAAGGTAGTATTGTCCACCACGCCTGATGATCTCAAGTGCATTAAATGCGTAAATTTTCTCTTCGTTCATAATGGACCTCATTGAGTTTTATTGAATTATAGGTGCCGTGTTCGGCTTCTTTTTCTCGATGATGAAGCGGGCATCTGGAATACAGAAACAAAAACGCCCGCTGAATCAGCGGGCGTTTTGTAGAGATTGATGCGCGATTATTTGCGCGTCATACTCGAATACGAATACTTACTTCTTGCTACGGGGAGTCGTCGTAGCAGCAGTCTTCACAGCAGCGTTGGTCGCAGCAGTGATGTTGGCTTCAGCCATTTCAACAGCTTGCTTGGTGGCTTTGGTCAGGCTGTCATAAGCCGAGTTCGCAGCGGCAACAGCCGACTTGACCATGGCAACAGCAGTTTCAGAACCAGCAGGAGCGTTCTTGGTAGCAGCGTCAACCAGAGCAACAAACTTCTTGTTGGCTTCGGTGATTTGCGATTCAGCAGCTTTGGTGAATTCAGTCGAAGTCGACGTAGCGATGTCATACAGGTGACGTGAATAGGCAACAGCCTTTTCAGCCGAAGGCTGGAATTGGGCAGTCGAAAAGGCCATCAGTTCTTGCATGTCCTTGACCGACAACATTTCTTTGGTCTTGGCAGCGGTGTCAGCCAGATTGGCTTTAGCGACGTTCAGGTTCAGTTCGATGACTTTTTCAACGCCAGCGAAGGCACTGTTGGTCAGCGAGAAAACGGTTTCGAGATTGCTCTTGGCAGCAGCAGCAAATTGCTCAGGTGTGGGATTGGTCATTGTGGGCTCCGATTAAAAAAATAAAATGAAAGAAAATTCTGAGGATTCCAGCACAGCACTGCTGCACCGCAACAAACAGTATTGTAGGGCCTGGGGCGGGAATGTCAAGAAATATTTGGTGCGACGCACAAAATAATTTCTACTGATGACGGTTTATATTGTAACATCATGAATATAAAGAGTAAATTATATTTTAATTTCAAATTAATTACGTAAAATAAAACGATTGTGCGCAAAAAATATGCGGTGCAGCAATGTAAAAATTGGATTGATTGGATTGTAGGAAAGTATTAAAACTGCGGTGCAGCAAAACCGAATCCAGATTTGAGCAGATCCAGCCGAGCATGGCTTGGGCTCTAAAGCTTCGGGGAAATCAGGGAATGAGCGACAGCGTGCGGGTCTTGTAAGATCGCTCTAACTCCCATTCCCACCTGTTTTCGAGAACGACTTCACATTTAGGTAGATTGGTCATACCCGATGCGAGCCTATTACACGGACAAATTCGTTTTACCGCTACCACCGGGTCACCGTTTTCCCATGCAGAAATATCGCATGACCCGTGAACTGGCGTTGCTGAACGTGCCGGACCTGGAATTGCTGGAACCGGATGCTGCAAGCGATGGCCAGCTCGCCTTGGCTCATACGCCTGAATATATCCAACGAGTTACTACTGGAAATCTGAGCGATTCAGAGCAGCGTGAAATTGGCTTTCCCTGGTCGCTCGCGATGGTCGAACGCTCACGCCGGTCTACCGGCGCAACGATTGCAGCCTGTCGTAGTGCCTTGCAGTCGGGCGTGGCCGCCAATCTGGCCGGCGGCACTCACCATGCCTATGCCGACAAGGGCAGCGGATTTTGCGTTTTCAATGATGCAGCCGTGGCCGCGCGTCTGATGCAAGCTGAGCACTATTTCCCTGGGCGAATTTTTCGTGTTGCCATAGTTGATCTGGACGTTCATCAGGGCAATGGCACTGCTGCAATCCTTAAGGATGACCCCAATGTCTTTACCTTGTCCCTGCATGGCGAAAAGAATTTTCCTTTTCGCAAGGAGGCTAGTGATCTTGATTTGGCGCTGCCCGATGGTACGGGCGACGCAAAATATTTGCAGGTTCTGGAACTTGCTCTGCAGCAACTATTCGAAGCCTTCACGCCTGATCTAATCATTTACTTGGCGGGCGCGGATCCTTATGAGGGCGACCGGCTCGGGCGACTGAAGTTGACTCAGGCGGGTTTGGCGAAAAGGGACGTCATGGTTTTTCAAGCGGCACTGAAGCGTGGCATCCCGGTTGCGGTCGCGATGGCAGGCGGATACGGCCATGTGATCGAAGAAACCTGCCGTATCCATGCCCAAACGATTGAACTCGCAGCAGATTTCTCAACGCGGTTTGTTAAAAAATTCCGTTAGTGAATGTCAATAGTTAGCAGAGCAGATTTATCCCGCAAATTGTTTCGTAATGTAAATGCCTGAAATCATCGACCCTCTGCCATGGGATAATGCCGTCCACTTTAGCTGACACCCTCATTCAAGAAAGTGCCAACGTGTTTTCAATTCATCGTCATTTTTCTCCCCAAGGTTTGTTCACTCGACTGTTCACTTTATTGGCGCTGGTTTGTCTTGCCGCTTGCAATGGCGGAGGTTCTTCCGGCTCGCCTGCCGTGGCGCCTTCTGGAATTACACTCCAGGCCATTGACAGTGGGGTGATCGTTACCTGGAATCAGGACCCAACTCTGGATTATTGGATTTTCTCCGCCGCGGCACCCAGCATTACAACGACGAACTACATCCAGTTCCCAGATGCGCGTGTACAAAAGTCGGTCGTTTCTCCGCTGATCATCTCAGGCCTGACCAATGGAACGACCTATTCATTGGTGATGAATTCGACCAAGAGTGGTAGCCCGGCTGGCCCAGCTAGTAGTTCGTTTTCTTTTGTGCCGAAGATTGCAGGCGTTACATGGACTGCCAAAACGCCATTTGCCACTGCGAATATAACTTCTGGTACAGCGGGAGCAGCCGCCAACCTGGTCACGGTGGGTTCGGGAGGTGCGATCTATACGACAACAGACCGAACGACTTGGACGCCACGGACTTCAACCACAACGAATGATTTAAAAGGAGTCGCCTTTAGCGCGGCGACATCAAGTTTTGTCGCAGTTGGTGCGAATGGCACCATCATCACCAGTTCAGATGGGGTGACATGGACAGCACGTACCTCAGGGGTTTCGAGTCGACTGAATGCAGTGGCTTACGCGATTACCTTTTTTGTCGCAGTCGGTGATGGCGGTGTCATTCTGACCAGTACGGATGGCGTGACCTGGACGCAACAAACCTCCGGAACGACCAATAATCTGTACGGAGTCAGTGTCGCTAATGGCATCCTTGTGGCGGTTGGTGCAAATGGAACGGTGCGCAGCAGTCCGGACGCAGGTACCTGGACTGCTTATACCGTACCCACTACAGCCGATCTGTATAGCGTTGCTTATGGATTCTCAAACTATATCGTTGTGGGCAATGCTGGAACCATACTCTCCAGTGCGGACCTGACGACCTGGACCTTGCAGAATCCAGTCAGCCAGCCCCTCTATTCGATCGCGATATCGACACAGGCTGTTGTTGTTGGAGCCGGTGGAACCATTCTTTATGGCCTGCCGACAACCAGCTGGTCAGTGGCAGCCTCAGGCACCAGCAGTAATTTGAATAATGTGACTCTCTTTTCGGGTTACACCGCACTGGGCAATGCCGGGGCCAATACCTACTCTCAATAAGTAGCGGTTGCTCCGTATTCAGTTCTATTAGTTCTATTCGGACAGGTGTTCAAGCTTTGGCCTCCTAAGACACCTCCATGTAATTGGTAGTGGCTCTTATCGCAAAGACTGCTACCGATCTTGCTCTCTACGAGGGGGCAATCAGGACCAGTAAGTTTCGTATTCCTTCGATCTAAATACGGTGCCCGACAAACGGGCATCAGTGTGCCGTGCCCAGCACACCTGATCCCATCACATTCAATCAACCACGCTGCCTGTCCATGCGTTGAATGCTTTCCGTTCAACTGGTGAGCCTGCGGGCTAAATGGTCCTAACTTGCGCTGTGAAGGCGTGATATGTAACAGACAATTACAAATTCAGGACTACAGGAAATAAACCAGTGATCATTGAATGATTCAATGCGACACTATATTTTTAGTCCATGAAAATCGTAAGTGCCTAAGCCCTAGCCAGTTGATCTTCTCTTAATAGACTGTCCCAAAATGAGTGAAAACGATAATTCACAGAATCATACTGAGTTGCTGTCAACTCCGTCTCGATCTGTGCCCTGGTGGAAAAAGCCCTGGATTACAGGTGTCATTCTGGTGATTCTTGCAGGGGGAGGCTACATCTGGTGGGCCAAACCAGCCTTTCTGTTCAAGACTCAAGGAGCAGCTGATGGCCGCGCCGGTTCGGGTGGCTCTGCTGGACCTACGGGAGGTGGAGGTTTTGGTGGTGGTGGCTTTGGCGGACCCGGTGGACGGCGGGGCGGACAAACAGCACCGGTTGGAGCCGCTAAAGCGCGAACTGCAGACGTCAATATTTATATCCCGGCACTGGGTTCGGTTACTGCGGCGAATACCGCTACCGTGCGCGCGCGCATCGATGGTCTGGTGCTGCTGAAGCTGAATTTCAAAGAGGGACAGACGGTCAAGGAAGGTCAATTGTTGGCGCAATTGGACCCACGTGCAGCGCAGGTACAACTCTCACAAGCACAAGGTCAATTGGCACGTGACGCCGCTCTGTTGCAAAACGGGAAGGTCGATTTGGAACGCTATCGAAAATTGTTGGCACAAGACTCCATCGCGAAGCAGCAGCTTGATACGCAGGAATCCCTGGTGCGGCAGCAGGAGGCAACAGTCAAGATTGACCAAGCCAATGTTGATGCCGCCAAACTGCAATTGAGTTACACCCAGGTGATCGCGCCGATCAGCGGCAGAGTCGGCCTGAAACAAGTCGATGTGGGTAACGTGGTTCATACCAGCGACGTCAATGGCGTTGCCATCATTACGCAGGTGCAACCGATCAATGTGGTCTTCACGATTCCCGAGGTGAATATTGCCCGCGTGCTGCAGCAGTTGCAGGGGGGCGCCGCAATGCCCGTCGAAGCCTGGGACCGTGATCAGAAAAACATGATTGCCAGTGGCGAGTTGATTACCGCTGACAACCAGATCGACGCGACCACCGGTACGATCAAGCTCAAAGCCAAATTCAATAACGATGACCTCGCACTGTTTCCCAATCAGTTCGTCAATATCAAATTGTTGATGGATGTGCGTCATGGCGCGACCGTCGTTCCGACGGCGGCTGTCCTGCGCGGCACCGATGGACCGTTTGTTTATGTCGTCAAACCAGATAAATCTGTCACGGTGCGGCAGGTACGTACCGGCGCCGTGCAGGGTGACGACACGATGATTATTCGTGGTGTTGAACCCGGTGAAGTGGTGGTCATTGATGGCACGGATCGCTTGCGCGAAGGCATGAAGGTGGAGTCTATCGTACGAGCCGAGCAGCCGGTTGAGGTTGGAGTAAAACAACCGCGACGTGGCCGTAATGGTCAAGGCGGTCCAGGTGGTTTTGGAGGAGGCAATCGCCCGATGAATCCTGATGGCACCCCTCGCCAGCGTCCCGATGGGCAAGTTGTTGGTAGTCAAGGCTTTGGTGGCAATCGCCCAGCAAATCCAGACGGGACCCCGCGTCAGCGTCCCACCAATCCGGATGGAACGCCGCGTCAATGGCCGAAGAATCCCGATGGCACACCTCGCCAGTTTCCGGGTGGTGGTTTCGGCGGTAATCGCCAGGATAACGCACCATCTGCAGCACCTTGAACACGTGAAGTTTTTGAATTGAATCATCCATGAATCCTTCACGACTTTTCATCGCGCGACCGATTGCCACATCGCTGCTGATGATTGCGATTTTGCTCGCGGGAGTGGTTGCCTATCGCCAGCTGCCCATTTCGGCTTTGCCGCAAGTGGATTACCCGACTATCCAGGTTGTCACTCTGTATCCGGGTGCCAGTCCCGAAGTGATGACGACATCGGTGACCGCGCCGATGGAAAAGCAGTTCGGCCAGATTCCCGGCCTCAATCAGATGTCGTCGACGAGCTCGGGCGGCGCATCGGTCATTACCCTCCAGTTCAATCTTGATCTCAGCATTGATATTGCGGAACAGGAAGTGCAGGCCGCCATCAATGCCGGTGCCAATCTGCTTCCAGCGGACTTACCGACGCCACCGATTTATAGCAAGGTCAATCCAGCCGACGCGCCGATCCTGACGCTGGGTATTACATCCAGCACGATGCCGCTATCACGCGCGCAGGACTTGATTGATACGCGTCTCGCACAAAAAATTGCGCAATTGCCGGGGGTTGGTCTGGTCAGCCTGTCGGGTGGGCAAAAACCCGCGATCCGGATTCAGGCCAACCCGGGTGCCGTGGCTGCGATGGACATTAGTCTTGATGATCTGCGTGCCGCGATTGCCAATGCCAACACCAGTCAGGCCAAAGGGAGTTTCGACGGCCCGGCTCGTGCTTCGACGATTGATGCCAATGATCAGCTCAAATCAGCCGATGAATACAAGAACCTGATCGTTGCCTATAAGAATGGTGCGCCGGTGCGGTTGATCGACGTAGCGGATGTCATTGATGGGACTGAGAATCGCAAGCTCGCGGCCTGGGCCAACGAGAAGCCAGCCGTTATCGTCAACATTCAGCGCCAGCCCGGCGCGAACGTGATCGAGGTCGTCAACAGCATCAAGGAATTGCTGCCCAAATTGCAGGCCTCGCTTCCGGCTTCTCTCGAAGTGACCACGCTGACGGATCGTACTGTCACGATCCGTGCTTCGGTCAAAGATGTTCAGTTCGAGTTGATGCTGGCCATAGTGCTGGTTGTGCTCGTGATCTTTCTATTCCTGCGCAATATTCCGGCAACTATTATTCCCAGCGTGGCCGTTCCGGTGTCTCTGGTCGGTACGTTTGGCTTCATGTATCTGGCCGGATTCTCGATCAATAACCTGACGCTGATGGCACTGACGATTGCAACTGGTTTTGTTGTGGATGATGCCATCGTGATGATCGAGAATATCGCGCGCATCATGGAAGAGAGCGTGGCCGAGGGCAAGCCGCTATCGCCGATGCAGGCTGCACTGATTGGCTCAAAGCAGATCGGCTTCACCATCATCTCGCTGACGTTTTCATTGATTGCAGTACTGATTCCGCTGCTGTTCATGGGCGATGTGGTCGGACGCTTGTTTCGCGAATTCGCGATCACCCTGGCAGTGTCGATTTTGATTTCTGCCGTGGTCTCATTGACGCTCACCCCGATGATGTGCGCGCGCTTGCTTAAGCATGTTCACCCTGAACAAGAAGGCAAGTTCGCCCGCAAGGTCAACGCACTCTTCGAGGACATCATTGCCCGTTACGCAGTGGCATTGCGTTGGGTGCTGAACCGGCAGTTCGCCACGCTGATGGTAGCCATCGGCACTCTGGTACTAACCGTACTGCTTTATATCCTTGTGCCCAAGGGTTTTTTCCCGGTGCAGGATACCGGCGTCATTCAAGGCATTACTGAAGCCTCGCAATCGATCTCCTTCCCCGCGATGGCAGCCCAGCAGGAAGCCGTGGCCAAGATGGTGCTGCAAGATCCGGCGGTTGAAAGTCTTTCATCGTTTATCGGCGTCGACGGCAGCAACGCCACGCTCAACGCCGGGCGCATGCTCATCAATCTCAAACCTGAATCGGAGCGGAGTTTGCATGTGAGCGACGTGATTCGTCGCATTCAGTCGAATGTCAGCAAGTTGCAGGGCGTCGCACTTTACATGCAGCCGGTACAGGACTTGACGATTGAAGACCGTATCAGTCGTACCCAGTATCAGTTCACGTTGCAAGACACCGATGCCAAGGTTCTCAGCAACTGGACTCAAAAACTCGTCGAGCATTTGCAACAGGTTCCGGAGTTGGCGGATGTCGCATCGGACGCGCAAGATCAGGGGCTGCAGGCTTTTGTCGAGATCGACCGCGATGCGGCCTCACGTTTGGGCGTTACGCCTGCCACCATTGATACGGCGCTCTACAACGCTTTTGGTCAGCGCCTGATTTCGACGATTTATACCCAAGCCAGTCAGTACCGGGTTGTGCTTGAGGTCAAACCCGAGTTCCAGCTCAGTCCCAAATCGCTGGAACAACTCTACGTGACATCTCAGGTCAGTGGTCAGCCTGCGCAGCAGATTCCTTTGTCCAGTATTGCTCGCGTCGTAGAAAAAAATACTTCGCTGGTGATCAACCACATCGCACAGTTTCCAGCCTCGACGATTTCCTTCAATCTGGCTCCCGGCGCTTCGCTTGGCGAAGCCGTGAAAACCATCAAGAAGGCGGAAGAAGAAATCGGTTTGCCCATCACCATACAGACCAGCTTCCAGGGCGCGGCACTGGCCTTCCAGGCCTCACTCACCAATACGCTATTGTTGATTCTTGCGGCGATCGTCACGATGTATATCGTGCTCGGTGTGCTGTATGAAAGCACGATTCATCCGGTGACAATACTCTCGACCCTGCCTTCGGCGGGTGTTGGTGCGTTGCTGGCATTGATCGTGTCACGCACCGATCTCAGCATCATCGCGATTATTGGGATCATCCTGTTGATCGGCATCGTCAAGAAAAACGCCATCATGATGATCGACTTTGCGCTCGACGCAGAACGCAATGAAGGCAAGAGCCCCGAAGACGCCATCTATCAGGCTTGCCTGTTGCGCTTCCGTCCGATTCTGATGACAACCATGGCCGCTTTGCTGGGCGCTTTGCCATTGATGCTGGGGACGGGCGTGGGATCAGAATTGCGTCACCCACTTGGCATCACCATGGTCGGTGGGCTGTTGGTGAGCCAGGTTCTCACACTGTTTACGACGCCGGTCATCTATCTATACTTCGACCGACTGGCACGTCGCTTTGGCGTCCAGGCCGGTGAGCACATCAACACGGAAGACGACAACGAGAACGATCTGGATGATGAGCCAGAACTCGATGACCCCAATCCAACGTCACGACCCGTCTGAATCAGAGCTGACACGATGAACCTGTCGCGCCTATTCATTTATCGACCCGTTGCCACTTCATTATTGGCGATTGGTCTCGTGTTGACCGGTATCGTCGGATTCAAATTGTTGCCCGTTGCGTCACTGCCGCAAGTGGATTTTCCGACTATCTCGGTAACGGCACAGCAGGCGGGCGCGAGTCCGGAAACCATGGCTGCTACCGTCGCGACACCGCTCGAACGCTCGCTGGGTCAGATTGCCGGTGTGACTGAGATGACCTCGAACAGCAGCAGTGGCAGAACGAATGTCGTTTTGCAGTTTGATCTGGATCGGGACATCGACGGTGCCGCGCGCGAGGTGCAAGCCGCGATCAATGCCGCGTTGCCTCTATTGCCGACCGGATTGAGTAGCCGGCCTTCGTATCGCAAGGTGAATCCCGCCGACCAGCCGATTGTCATTTTGGCGATGACCTCCGACACACTTTCGATGGGTCAGGTGTACGACGTCGCCGATACCATTCTCGGGCAACGTCTGGCCCAGGTCGAAGGCATCGGTCAGGTCAATATTGGTGGGGCGGCCAAACCCGCAGTACGGGTGGAATTGAATCCAACAGTATTGAACAAGCTCGGCATCGATATCGAAACCGTGCGCACAGCCATCACTTCTTCCAACGCCAATCGACCCAAAGGCTTTGTCTCGAATGGTAAAAATAGCTGGCAGATTTATGCCGATGATCAGACCAGGACGGCGGCTCAGTATCGCCCCTTGATTGTTGCCTACAAGAATGGCGCGCCGATTCGTCTGGGCGATGTGGCCGAGGTCAGCGACTCGGTGGAGAACGTGCGCAATGCCGGTTATCTGAATGGCAAGAAATCCGTCTCGATTCAACTTTTCCGTCAACCGAATGCCAACATCATCGAAACGGTTGATCGCATCAAGGCCTTGATGCCGATCCTGCAGGCTTCGATTCCATCCGGGATTGATTTGATCGTCGCCAATGACCGCTCCAAGACCATTCGTTCTTCGCTCAAGGAGGTTGAGAAGACCCTGATGATTTCGGTTGCACTGGTGATCCTGGTGGTTTTTCTGTTCCTGCGTAATGGCCGGGCGACATGGGTGCCCGCAGTTGCGGTCCCGGTTTCGTTGATGGGAACGTTTGGTGTCATGTATCTCGTCGGATTTTCACTGAATAATCTTTCGCTGATGGCGCTCACCGTTGCGACCGGTTTTGTTGTTGATGATGCCATTGTCGTTCTGGAAAATATCACGCGTCATGTCGAGAACGGGATGACACCCTTCAAAGCCACGCTGCAGGGTACGCGTGAAGTGGGCTTTACCGTGTTGTCGATGTCCTTGTCGTTGATCGCCGTGTTTATTCCGGTCTTGTTGATGGGGGGGGTCATCGGTCGGCTGTTGCGCGAGTTTGCGATCACCTTGTCAATTTCAATCTTGATCTCGATGGTGGTGTCATTGACACTCACACCAATGATGTGCGCTCGCTTGCTGCGGCGTCACAAGACTGAAGCAGAAGCTGGGAATGCAACTTCGGCACCAGTTAATTCATATGGTTTCTGGTCTCGATTGAAATCAAGACTGGCATGGCCCACCCGTAAATTGCAGCAAGGCTCACTCTGGTTGACGGACGGAATGGCACGCGGTTATGAGCGTTCGCTCAAATGGGCGCTGCGTTTTAGCCCGGTGATGATCGTGATTCTAGCGGCTACAATTGCACTCAACATTTATCTTTACACCATCGTGCCCAAGGGGCTGTTCCCGCAGCAGGATAACGGTCAGTTGATCGGCTTCGTACAGGCCGACCAGAGCTCGTCATTTCAATCGATGAAACCGAAAATGGAAGAGTTCATGCGGATTGTTCAAACCGATCCGGCCGTTGAGAACATCGTTGCCTTTACCAGCGGCGGTGCACGTGCGCAATTGTTTGTCATTCTCAAACCTCTTGCAGATCGTCCCGGTCATGTTTCTGCAGACCAGGTGATCAATCGCATCCGTCCCAAAACGGCCAAGATCGCTGGCGGCAGCTTGAACATGCAAGCGACCCAGGATATTCGCATCGGTGGTCGCCAGAGTGACTCGCAATACCAGTTCACGCTGCAGGCGGATGAAGTCGAACTGTTGCGCACCTGGGAGAAAAAAATCCGCTTGGCCCTGGGTGATCTGGATGAAATTACTGACGTCAATACCGATACGCAGGAACGGGGCCTGCAAACCTATATCCACATTGATCGTGAAGCCGCTGCACGCCTGGGGATCACGGTTCGCCAGATCGACACGACCCTGAATAATCTTTTTGGTCAGCGTCAGGTCTCGACAATCTACAACGATCAAAACCAGTACAAGGTGGTGATGGAAGCTGCACCGCAATACTGGCAAAGTCCAGAGACACTGAAAAATGTTTACGTCAGCAGTTCGAGTGGTGCGATTGTGCCGCTTTCCGCATTCAGCCGATTTGAACCGACAACGACCACACTGGGTGTCAATCATCAAGGCCAGTTCGTCGCTTCAACGATCTCGTTCAACCTCAGCGAGGGCGTTTCGCTATCGCAGGCCACGGACGCGATCAACAATGCCATGTCGCGCATCGGCGTGCCGAATTCCGTGCATGGAGTTTTTGCTGGTACGGCGAACGTGTTCCAGAAGACCTTGCAGAGTCAGCCCATGCTGATATTGGTGGCCTTGCTTGCGGTTTATATTGTTCTGGGTGTGCTGTATGAAAGTCTGATTCATCCGCTGACCATCATTTCAACCTTGCCTTCAGCGGGTGTCGGAGCACTGCTGGCCTTGTTATTGACTGGTACACAGTTCACCATCATTGCCTTTATTGCCGTGATCTTGCTGATTGGTATCGTCAAGAAAAACGCCATCATGATGATCGACTTTGCGATCAGCGCCGAACGCGAGCGCGGACTCGATCCGAGGGATGCCATTTTTGAAGCCTGCAAACTTCGCTTCCGTCCGATCATGATGACGACCATGGCCGCGCTGCTCGGTGCTGTACCCTTGATTGTGGCCACAGGGGAGGGTGTCGAGTTACGCCAGCCGCTAGGGATTGCGATTGTCGGTGGGCTGATCCTCAGTCAGTTGTTGACCCTTTATACGACGCCGGTGGTCTATGTGTATATGGATCGTTTCCAGTCCTGGACTCGTCGCATGCGCAAACGCTTTCAGACACGCCATGCCACCAGTTTGGCGATTGAAGAATCTTGAGCAGGATTTTTTATTCATGGACACCCAGCTTTATCCAATCTGAATGTGATCAAAAACGCAACATGAAAAAAAAAGGTCGAGCCCTTCGTTTTCCTACCAAGCATTGGCTTGTCGCCGCAGCCAGCGTAGCGGTATTGTGCGGCTGCGCAGTGGGCCCTGATTATGTCCGTCCCGCATTGAGTGCTCCTGCTGCATACAAGGAGTCCAGTAATCTGGAAACGGCAGTGCCTGCAAATTCTTCGGCGAGCGCGAGTGGCCCGGTCTGGCGTCCCGCTCAGCCTAACGATAATGTTCCGCGCGGAAAATGGTGGGAAGCATTCGGGGATACTCAACTCAATGCTTTGCAGGAACAAGTGGTTGTTTCAAACCAGACCATCGCGCAGGCCGAAGCCCAATTTAGATCGGCACGTGCGCAACTGGATGGAAGTCGGGCTGGTCTTTTCCCAACTCTGAATCTGACTGCCGCTGAACGTCGCTCTGGCCCGGCGGTTACGACCAACTTCAATACAACGACCAGTGGTACTGGGACTTCCATCAATCGTTACGGCACCACAGCCAGTGCATCGTTGGGCCTATCCTGGGAGATTGATCTCTGGGGCAAGCTGCGTCGCGGTGTTGAATCGAAAGAGGCGGGCGCGTTTGCAAGTGCAGCCGACTTGGCCAATGCACAACTGTCTGCGCAGAGCGATCTGGCTAACAACTACTTCAAGCTGAGACTGGTCGATTCGCAAAAGGAATTGCTCAAGGCCACACTGGATGCCTATCAAAAATCTCTGGATTTGACGCGCAACCGTTATAACGGTGGTGTGGCAGCACGATCCGATGTCGTGCAAGCGGAAACGCAGTACAAGACCACGCAGGTTCAAGCGATCGATCTTGATGTCCAGCGTACCCAGTTGGAACATGCGATTGCCTTGCTGCTCGGCAAGCCGGCTTCAAGTTTTTCGATACCGGCCAATCCTTTGCATATGGATAAGCCGGAGCTGCCACTCATTCCTTCAGCAGGACTTCCATCGGAGTTGCTCGAACGTCGTCCCGATATTGCAGGCGCGGAACGCCGCATGATCGCCGCTAATGCCGCAATCGGCGTGGCCAAGTCGGCCTACTTTCCCTCGTTGAGTTTGAGTGCCACCAATGGCTATAGCGGTTCCACATTCAATGATCTGATCTCTGCCGCCAATCGCACGTGGTCTTTCGGTCCTTCACTGGTTCTCAATCTGTTCGATGCAGGCGCGCAGCGTGCGGCCACGCGTCAGGCCGCAGCCGAATATGACGCCAGTGTAGCGACCTATCGACAAACGGTTTTGAATGGCTTCAAGGAAGTCGAAGACTATCTTGCGCAGATTCGCATATACGAACTCGAAGCGGATGCGCAAAACGACGCATTGATGTCTGCGCGTGAAGCGCTGGATCTGGTGATCAATCAGTACAAGGCCGGCACGGTCAGTTACCTTAATGTCATCTCGGCTCAGGCAACTGCCTTTGCCGCCGAACGGAATGTGGCCACATTGCTAGGCAATCGGTTAACAGCCACGATACTGCTGATCAAAGCACTCGGTGGTGGCTGGAGCAGCAACGACCTGACGCTCGTATCGAAATAAGCTGCTTGTTAGATCTGGACTTGAATCGTCACGCGTCGCTTTGATGCCTCCTTCAGTGCTTCGCTGGCATTGGAATCGGCTGGCGGATCACCTTGCCACGAGAGCGTGATCATGGATTTTGGGATACCGAGTCGGGTGAGGGCTTCGTTAACCATCAAGGCCCGGGCCTTGGCGAAGTTGATGTTTTCCTGAATACTGCGGCCTGATGCGAGGTCAGGCTGAGTTGACGCATAACCGGTCACGATAATCTGTTTGGCCTTGCCCACTTTTGCCAGACGCACCGCTTCCTGAAGAATAATTTCAGCGTGCTGATAGATCAGGTAATCATCGTTGTAATTGAACAGGATCGTGAAGTCACGCGTGACGTAGGGTGGCTTGGGTTGTGGCTGGGGAAGGTAGTTCGGCGTCATTGCCGTGCTGGGCACCTGATAGTTCAGACCGGCATAACCCTCTGCAGGAATGAGAAAAGGCTTGCAGCTTGTGGGCAGGACGGAAACACGCACGGTCTTGAGCACGACCCCGCCACAGGCTTCGGTCCCGCTCCCGGTTTTTGTTTGATCAACGTCCGGCAGCATTGCTTCAACCAGAACTTCTTGTCCAAGCTGCGGCTTGGTATGCGAACGTTGCAGGTCATAGCGGATACCCGTCTCGTCATCGTTGACTAGCCAGCAGCCGGACTTACGTGCAAGGACAGTGTCACGATAGATGGGGCAGGCAATGAAGTGCTTGGCGATTTCGGCTGCGATCACTGCTTCGTGTGCAAGCAGCAGGCCTGTCAACAAAACCACTTGGATACGGGACTGGTTATTCATCACAGCACGCTCATCAGATTGGTCAAATCCTGCTTTTCCTGCTCGGTGTAGCCGATGTTGTAGCGCCGGTCGTAGAAGTCAACGATCTCACGAATCGTCTTGGCTGTGCCGTTCGAAAAATAAGGGGGGCGCGCAGACAGTCCGCGCAACGACTGCATCGTGATCTTGCCGATGTCTTTGCACTTTCCTGTTGTCAGTGCAAAACCGGGATCCTGCGTATAGATGACGCGGCCCAGATAAGGGTGCGGCGGCACATCGGGCTTGCAGGTCAGCTTGAATAGCGGTAACTCGGGCGACGGATTGGCGTAGGGCAGGTTGGTGGTGCCGAGATCAACCTGGCCGGGTGCGACGTCCATGCCAGTACGCAGCATGTTGTGGCAAAGTGAGCAGCCGTCGCGGATGGGATTGCCCATGGGTGACATGTTATTGAGTCCGGCTGAATCGGAGATCAGGAAAGTGCGTCTGCTGTAAACCTCAATGCCACGCACGACGGATTCACGAAAGGCGCGCTGCTCTTCATTGGCAGCGGGGGCATTTTTCCAGGCCTTGTACTCTTCCGACCAGCTCGGATTATTGGCAGTACTTTGCAGCGCTCCAGCTTGTGACCGTTCGAGAAATTCGGGTCCGCCCTGCGTTCCATTTTCGTTGAGCTTGCCGCCCTGTTTGTCAAAGCTTTGCGCCGTATAGAGCCGGGTTTCAAAATCAATGATTTGCTGGATCTGCTGCAACTGTTTTGAATCGGGCTTGCTGTTTTTGAATTGAACTTCCAGATGCCAGCGCATCGCATCGACAGCCTGGGCTTTCAAGGTCAATGCGCGTGCATCGGCCATCAGATTACCGCTGGTCGGTGCACCCGTTTCAGGGTCGAGAATCATCGGCAAACCGTTCTTCGGTTCAAAGTCATAGCCGATGGCGGTCAGATACTTGGTATTGGTCGCGGCGCGCGGTCGCCGGAACACCGAGATATAAGGGCGGGCACTGTTCAACCCATAGGTCTTGTCGAGATTGCAGCCGGTCGGATCGCGCACGACTTCGATGGTGAATTCCGGTTCGATGGCGCTGCCGTCGGATGCTTTCGGCGGCCACGGGCGAAAGATTCGAAACAGTCCGCGTTCGAGCAGCAACGAATGGGACGAGGCTTTGTCCTGTGGCAGGGAAGGACAGTTGGAACCATCAATGGCGGCGAACAGCGGGTCTTTACCCTGCGTGACATCCCAACGCTGGCGAATCGTATCGACCGAAATACTCATGCCATCGGCAGGCTGATGGCAACTCACGCAGGCGCGCCCATTGCTGCCTAAAGGTGTGAAGAAGGCATGACCCTCCGTCTTCATAGGCCCGGCGAGATTCAGGGTGCTGACCACGCCATTCGGATTTTCTGCCGATAAGGTGTGCGGAAATTCGCGCTTGCTGTTGGGGGCCCACCAGTGTTCGGCGGTCTTGACAACATCGGACAGGTCGGCTGCCGAAGCGACAAAAGCAGATACGGTGACGGTGCCAATCAAGGCAAACGTAAACCGCTTGCGGCCCGATGAGCGGAGTAACTGTTTAATGGGGGTCATCTATATTCCATCAGGGCTTGAGCCCGCCTGGTTCTCCCGGACAGTTTGGCTCGCGTGTCGAGCATGAACGCAAGAAGGGTGCGGGGTGATAGTCGATGAACACAGCGCCATCAAGGTGGAGTGATCCTGCCAGCCTGTTCAACGACTGAACTTTCGTACTGTCCTTGTCACCGTTTTCCCATTGACCCCGAGCCAGACTTTGTTCGAGTGTCAGCAGCGCAGCAATGCTTTCAGCCTGGTTGAAATTGCAGTGCCCGGTGCGCTGCACGTAAGCAGTGCGAACGAGCTCAGGATGTCCGGCTTGCCGGACGAGTTGCGCATAATCGCCATTGAATTCGACCAGTGTGACGGGATCGGCCACAGCCTGCACCAGTAGCATCGGCTTTTTAATATTGCCGCTCGGTACGTAATTCTTTTTCATATAAGCCACAGACTCGGGCTCGGCCGCAATGCGTGATGCGTTGGCGAGCAGGGCCAAGTCTTTGTCGAGACTGAGGCCGGCTTGTTGATACAACGCGCGCAGAAAATCCTCACGACCCGAGCGCGCAACCAGTGCTGCATAGTCAATGCCGGTGTTCCATGAGAAATTGCCTCCCGCGCGCTTCTCCTGATCGTCACGCGGGAGGAGGATGCCGCCGAGCAGACCCTTGTAGAGTTGCTCCTGCTGCGCCACGTATGCTTTCGGATGTGGCTGAGGAATTTTCGGGTCAATCCATGGCGGAACCTGGGCCAGCGTGGCGGCCAGTGCAATACGTGCGCGTCCTTGTGGCGTCAACTGTGCCGGATCAAGTTGCTGTTTCCACGCAGCCATATCGGCTTTGCCTTGTTCTCCGACGCTATTGAACAGAATAGGCAAATTTGAATCGGGTGCGGCCAGAGTTTTGAAAACAAAGGCGCCATCGAGAGCCGCATTCATCATCCCGACCGAACCGCCTGCCGAAGCACATAAAGCCAGGCCGCCATCAATCCGTTCAGGAAATTTTTCCATCAATGCGATGGTGATCAATCCGCCCATTGAACTACCCCAGGCAATCGTGTGCCTTGGTTTGCTAAACTGACGGATAAAGCTATCCAGCGTGGCGATCTGATCCGGCACAGCTTCCTCAATCGCCCAGCCGACCTTGGCATAGGAGGATCCGATCAGCGCATAACCGTTTGCCAGCAGCCAATCCTTTTCATTGCGTGGAAAATTGCGTGCTGGATTATTGGGACCTGCCGCATGCCCATGACTGAACAGCAGTGTGGTGCCGTTCCAGTTCGATGGCATATCGAAGACATATGTTGCACCGCTACTGAGCTGGCCCTCCAGATGTTGGTTGGTTGGTTTAACTTCCTGTGCCGATACGTACGACAGGAATAAAAAAAACAAGCTGAAAATGATTGAAATGCCAGGATGTCGAGAAGCAGGTCCAGCGGTAGTGGAAATCAATGGCTTCATCATGTTCAAGCGAAAAAATGATCGTCCAGAGAACGAATCAGTTTCAGACTGTCTCCCACATGCCGCCGCATGATTCTTTCGGCGGCGGCGGCATCGCCGTCGAGTATGGCTTTGGTGATCAACCGGTGATCGGCATTGGCTGCCATCAGTTCGTTGACGTCGAAGAAGCGATGAAACTGAGCCAGGAGCAGTGGCAGTCTTAAGCGCTCAAGGTGTTCACGCAGCAAAACATTTCCAGAAGTGGTTCGAATAAAGCAGTGATAGTCATCATTCAGTTTCCTGAACTGGTCGTGTTGCAACATGCGTTCAGCCTTATCCATCGACGCCTGCAATCCCTTCAATTCGGTTTTCTGGGCGGCGGTCAGTTTTGTTTTTGCGGTCAGGCGCACGGCAAAACCTTCGAGCAAAGCGCGCAGCTCGTACATCTCGACTACTTCCTGTCGAGACAGTTTCTTGACGCTGGCTCCCTTGAATTCCTCGATCTGGACAAAGCCTTCGGCAGCCATCAGTTTGAAGGCGTCACGCACATGGGCACGGGTCGCACCGGTCGCTTTGACAATATCGCTTTCAACCAGTCGATGTCCTGCACCGATGGCACCGATCTTGATCTGATATTTGAGATGCTCCACCACTCTCTCAATCGAGGTGGCTGGGGGCAGCCGTTTTTTTACAGTCAGGGAAGTTTCGTTATCTGGCTTTTTCATCATGGTTTAACCGGCGTGATAGGCAAACCCATAGTGGAAGTATTAGTCAAGCGTACAAACGAAGCTGCTGGCTGCTGCGGGATTGCCAACGCCATTATATTTTGCGTATTTGGGATAGACGCATAAGGGTCGGCTAAGGTCGGCGATATTTTTTTCCGGCCTTTGATCAAGCGCACTGCCTGGCAGCACGCGCGCGATGATCTGCTCCGGTGCAACGCCTTGTTCGACCCAAGCCACCAGCGGCGCAAGCTGGTCAAATTGATCGGCGGTCGCGCCACCCCGGCAATGGTTCATGCCGGGAATCATGAACAGACGTGCCGTGTTTGCAGCCGCAGATTGATAGTGTGTGTTAAACCGATCCATAAAAGCCATGACGCCGCTCGCCTGCACTGCCGGATCGGCGGTACCGGTATAGATCAGCATCTTGCCCCCGCGTTTTTTGAAGGCCTCGAAATTCGGGCCCGGCTGGCTTGGGTCGATATTGGCCCCATGAAAATCGAGGCGGCCCTGAGCGAACCTGGCAGGTTCGGACTCGACATTAAAACGCGTCACATATTCAAGCGAGGATGCAGGGTAGGAAGACAACTTGTTCGCAGGCCCGGTCACGTCAGGATAAGCTTGAAAACCATAACCCATGAAATAAAGGTTGGGCATGATGCTGTTGTAAAGCGAACTCAATGGAAACGCCGAGTCAGAGGTGCCGAGATAAGTTTCGCGCAGGCCGCGTTCGATACTGCCGGGCAGAAAGCCGGGAAAGATCAGCTTGCCGTTGTGAAAAAATGCCCGCATAAATGCGCTCCAGGCCGTTGATCTGGGTGGCGTTGAGACAACGCGCATTGTCGCTATCGCCGCCATCTTTTTTGCAGAGCAAGTCCTTATAGTCGGCCGGGGTGGCTTTACAGGCCCGATAATTGGACATCAGACCATCGGCCAGGCCATCGAGTCGGTCGCACTGATTCATGAAATGCTCGGCCACATAAGCGAGCTGATCATCGCTATAGGCTTTTGACGTATCGGTGGGAACCATACCGGCCGGCGTCCCGGAGACTTTGCTGACGATTTGCAACATGGCAAGGTTTTGCACCCACTGGTCATAGATGGCAAAACCGGGATCACCGGCCACGACACCGTCGAAGTCAGCATAACGCTGTGCGCTCACCATGGTTTCGCGGCCACCATTCGAACAGCCAACGAAATAGGAATAGTCGGGTGCGCGTCCGGCATAGGTCTTGACGATGGCTTTGGTGATGAGCGTGGCATCGTGCACGGCCTGATAGGCGAAATCGGTATAGGCCTTGCGGTCAAGAGAGAATGCGGCATCCCGACCGACGTGGCCTGAATCCTGTGCAACCACGACATAGCCTTGCGGCAGCGCGTTTTGACCGTCTTTGAGCATGCCGATGGCGTTGCCCACACTGCCGTTATTGCCACCACCACCTTGAAAGAAAAAACGGCCGTTCCAGTAAAGCGGAATACGTAGCCGGAAGTGGTTGCCGTATTGGGTGGGGCCAGAGCCACTATCGGGATCCCCTGTGTGGGCACCGATCACGCCAGTCACGATGCAATGGGAAGGTAGCGCTGGATTGCTTGCACTGACCGGTTTGCCGTCCTCGGTCATGCCGCCGAAAAACCAGAGCGCGGTATCCAGAGTTGTGAGGTGTTCCCCAGTAAAACCGGAGGTGGCCGCCTGCAGCTTGTGAAGACTGCAGGCTTGTGCCGAAAGCACGGATCCACGCGCGGGTTTTAAGGCGGTCGATAACGCAGACTTCGATATCGACTTTGATATCGGCTTCAAAGCGGCTTCCGCAGCGTCGTTCGCATTCAATGAGCCGATCAGGCACAGTGTGGCAGCACCAATGGCACCCAGAACGGCACGACACTTCACAACAGGCCTGTTCGTACTCATTCGTCCGATCAAAACGGTTTTACCACTGCTTGTTCAGTGTCAGCGATGTAAAGCGTCCAATCGCGCTGACGTTCTGTGGATCGAAGGCCTGGGTTGCATTTTGCACATAAGGCGGATCACGGTCGGTCAGGTTCAATACGCTCAGGCTTGCACTCAATCCCTTGACCCAATCGGAATGGAATACTTTGCTGAAGTCATACCGGGCCGTTACATCGAGCGTGGTATAGGAGGCGACGTTCGGATTTTTGACCAGGGTCGTATTGTGATAGCGATTCGTGAAATTGATAAAGCTGTTGACCCGCCATGCGTCCGAACTCCAGCCGAGCTCGCCACGGGCACGCAGGCGCATCGGGTTGTTCAGGGTATTGAGCAGGCCGCTTACCAGTGCAGAAGTAGGCGTGAACTGTTGCTTGTAATTGAAAATATAGTTGATCGATAAGCCTGTATTCCAGATACCGATACTGCTCTGCATTAAATAACGTGCGGAAAAATCGAGGCCGCTGGTCTTGACGACGCCCGCGTTGTAGCGGCGTCCATCCTGAATGAACTTGATGCCAGACACGGCTTCGGTGGGACTACCGGAGTATGTGGGTGTGGCAATCAGCACCGAGATTTCAGCAGGCGTTGGATTGCGATTCACATAAGCCGCGAGTTCCGGTTTTTGCAGAATACTGACGTCGTTGCCCGGTACCAGAATACGATTTTTGTAATTGATGTTGAAATAATCCAGGGTCACATCCAGACCTTGCACGGACGCCGGTTTGAAGTTGAGGCCCACGGTATAGATGTCGGCGGTTTCGGGTTTGAGACCGGCAGGGTTTCCTCCCAGTAGAGCCAGGCCGTGGACCTGAGTCACACCATTGGCATCGACGCGATCGACCACATTGATGACACCACCGTTGATCGGGTCAATATCACCCAGGGTCGGAGCACGGAACGATGTGCCATAGGTGGCATGTAGCTTCACGCCTTGCATTGGCGTCCAGTCCAGGCCTACCTTGGGATTGCTGGTGGTTCCGAAGTCGCTATAGTCCTCATACCGTCCCGCCAGTGACAGTTCCAGTTTTTGCACGCCAGGCACTGCATTGGCCGCACCGATCAAGGGTATATAGGCTTCGGCATAAAAAGATCGCACCGTGCGATGTGGCACCGCTTTGGAATTGTCGATATGAAAGATTGTGGGATAGCCGCTGGCATTGAGTAAGGATGAATTGGTGCGATCTTCAAAGTAAGGCATGCGGTCCGAATGTACCTCGGCGCCCACCGCCATACGCAGCTTGCCGGCTGGCAACGAATACAAAGGGCCATCGAATTTGATTCCTGCGTCGTTCAATATGTATTTGGAGTTGCGATCGTTGAATGCCCTCATTTTGTCGAGCGTTGCGGGGTTGTTGCAGGTAAAGCGACTACCGTCGCAAAAAGCATTCAGTGCAGTGAGCGGATTGGTGTCAGCAACTGCGGCAGCTTGTGCATTCACATTAATGCCATTGGCATTGAGCCCCAGATACCTTTCCTGTGTCGTGCTGTGTGTAACATAGGCTGAGCCATTCCAGTCACCGCCAACCTCAAAGTCAAGTCCGGCTGCAATCTGATCTGATCGTTCAAAGCCGGTCACCGTACTGTTGCCGAAATCGTTGTAATACGAATAATTGACTGTGGTCGACGTGGCACCGGGAACCGGGCTGACAAAGAATGGATTGGTATTGCGTACCGTGATATTTCCCGACGGCGCGGCTAGGGTGCGTCTGTATTTTCGCTCTGTGCTGAATACTTCCAGGCTGACCGCGATGGTGTCGGTCAAGGACTGAGTCAAGGACCCAAGAGCACTGAAGCGTTTTTGTTCCGGCAACGCATCGACGCCTTTGTAGATGCTTTGCAAATTGGCCGTACCCGCAACCAGTCGGTTGGCGGTCAGGCCAACGCCATTTTGACCGGCAGGGATTGCATAACGCGTCGCGCCCACTTGCACATTACCCGGGTTGGCATTGAAGCCGCGCAAATCCGGTCCGCCCCAGGGGCGCATGTCGTCTGTGAAAAACTTCCGGTCATTTGCACCGAGGCGACTGCGATTGTTTTGATCGACCGCAAACATGAAATTACCGCTGTCCCATGATTTGCCAAAGATGGCGCCGATCTGGTTCTGATGGACGTCTTTTCCGGAGCCGTGACGTACCGACACTTCTGCTCCTTCGAAGTTTTTGCGCAGTCGCATATTGACGACGCCGCCAACCGCGTCGGAACCGTAGGTTGCCGAACCGCCGTCGGTAATGACTTCGATGCGATCAATGGCCAGCGGGGGTATGGTCGATGGGTCCGTATATTGCGCACCCAGTCCGCCGGGCGCAATGCGGCGTCCGTTGACCAGGGTCAATGTCGATTCCGGCCCAAGACCGCGCAAATTGACGCCTGATCCCACACTGATGTTCTGATTGGCATTTTGAGCCGCATTCAGGTGGCCTTCGTCCGCTCCAAGATTCTGGATCTGCGGTAACTGTCGGAGCAGATCGACTGTGGATCCGGCGCCGGACTTGATGATTTCATCACGCCCAAGACCGATAACGGGTGTGCCGACCGGGTTTGCGCCGCGGATCAAGGTCCCGGTAATCACCACAGTCTCCAGAACATTGTTTTTTGCGGTACTGGGTTGCACATCCGTTGTGGCCTGTGCGAAAACATTTGAGGTCGCACCAAACGCAAACAAGAGCGTAATGAGGCGGCTGGATGGTTTCAATTTAAAGTGCCCGGCGCGAACGGCTTGGGCTGTCTTGGCAGGTCTGAATTTTGGTTCGATGCTCATGGTTTCTCCTCCGGCGATAAAGTAGTAAACGTAATTTTTTGTATTTTTATTAAAATTATTGTTAACAATATTGGAAATAATAGCAGAAGTGATTTAATATAACAAATAAAAATAACCAAATCGTTATTGTTTTTGCAAAAAAATCAATCCCCTGGAAAAAGACCAAAAAAGAGAAACGAGTCCATACCTATGTTCACAACTGCACAGCATGAAGACTTTGATGCGCTTGCCCCCGAGGACTTTGACAGTCCTTACCGGATGTATGCGGAACTCCGAAGTGGGTGTCCGGTTGCTCATACCAAGGCTTGGGGCGGTTTCTGGGCATTCATGCGCTATGAGGATGTGGCCAATGCCGCAGCCGACTATCGCACCTATACAACTACGGTACAGAACGTCGTACCCAAACTCGCGTTTACCGGTCGTCGACCGCCGCTGCATCTTGATCCTCCGGAACACACGGTATACCGACGCGCCATCAATCCGCTACTGACAAAAGAAAAGATTGATCTGCTTGAGGAGCCGGTACGACGCTTTGCGGTGGAGTTGCTCGCGCCCATCGTCGCGCGCGGGCAGGGCGATATCTGCAATGATTTTTCCGCGCGTTTGCCGATTGCTGTTTTTGCCGAATGGATGAATCTGCCGAAGGACCAGGTTGATACCTTGCGTGAAACGGGGCGTGCCTATGCCATTGCAGTACAGACCTTCAATGGAGAGATGGTCAAGAAAACCAGTTTCAAGCTCTACGATATGGCACGTAACCTGATTGCAATGCGCAAGCAGGAACTGATGGATCCTGAAGTCGATGTCACGAGCGCGCTTCTATCGGTTAGGGTCGATGGAGAACCTTTGCCCGATGCAATGATTGAAGGGGCAGTACGTCAGATTCTGGTGGTAGGCATCATTGCGCCACACGTGATGATTGGCAGTATTTGCGTTCACCTGTCGCGCTTCCCGGAATTGCAGAATAAGTTGCGCCAACAGCCCGAACTGATTCCGGCAGCAATAGAAGAATATCTGCGGCTCTATACACCTTACCGGGGGTTTGCGCGTACACCGACCAAGGATATCGAAGTCCACGGCGTGAAGATCAAGAAGGATGAACCGATTGCGTTGGTCTACGCTTCGGCGAACCGCGACGAGTCGGTATTCCCGAATGCCGACCAGTTCATTCTCGACCGGCCCAATATCAAGGATCACCTGGCTTTTGGTCGTGGCCCACATAATTGTCCCGGTGTATGGCTGGCACGGCTGGAACTCCGTGTGGCTCTGGAGGAATTACTGGCGCGTACCAGCCACTTTGAGCTGAACGGTCCCATTGCGACGACGCTGTGTCCGGAGATAGGCGCTTTGTCAGTGCCGCTAAAGTTGATGTCTGCCGGAGGTGCTTGATAAAACCGCTCCACACAGAGACACAGAGGCATGGAGATAGAAAGAGCGTTTCAATGTCATCCTTAGGCGAGTGTGTTGAACCAGAAAGATCTCAGGTATTACTCAACCGCCGACAGTAATTGAATACCTGAGATGCTTCGCTATGCTCAGCATGACAAGTTGGAATTTTTTCTGTCATTCACACCTACATAAGCCCTAGATAAAATAATGATCGATAGCGCCAGCATCAGTCGCAAGATTACTTTCCGGCTCATTTATCCCTTCCTGTTTCTCATCTTTCTGAATTCGCTCGACCGCGTCAATATCGGTTTTGCAGCAATCCGGATGAATGCTGATCTGGGACTGACGCCTGAGGCTTATGGTTTTGGTGTCGGCTTGTTTTTTGTGGGCTATATGGTCTTTCAGGTTCCCAGCATGTGGTTGCTCCACAAGCTGGGCATGCGCAAGTGGATGACTGCGGTGATCTTGAGTTGGGGGCTGGTTGCAACCTCGATGGCGTTTGTTCATGATGCCACTTCGTTTTTTATCCTGCGTTTTCTGTTGGGGATGGCCGAAGCGGGATTCGCGCCGGGCATTACCTATTGCTGCACCATCTGGATGCCGAAGCGCTTTCGAGCCGGTGCTATTTCCAAAACTATGCTGGCGATACCGATCTCGGTGATTCTGGGTGGCCCCTTGTCGGGCTGGTTGATGGATACCATCAATCCCTGGGGCATCGAAGGCTGGCGCTGGATGATTTTCATTGAAGGCATCCCGACGCTGATCCTAGGCGTTGCTTCGTGGTGGTATTTCGTTGATCGGCCGGACCATGCCAAATGGCTTACCCCTGAGGAGCAGGCATGGCTTAAAGAAGAAATCAACCATGAGAAACAACTCCAGCTTGTAGCAAAGCCAGAAGAGGCAGATGCCAAAACGGCCTTGCTCAAACTTTTGGTCACCAGACAATTTTGGATATTTGCCCTGATCTGGTTTGGTTTGTTGACCGGTTCTTATGGCCTGATTTACTGGCTTCCGCTGGTGATCAAGCAAGTCTCCACGCACAGCAATCTCATGATCAGCGTGTTCAGCGCACTTCCCTGGATCGGCATTGGGATCGGCATGGTCGTCAACGCCAACCACTCAGATAAAAAACAGGAGCGTCATCTTCATGTGGCACTTCCAGCCTTGCTGGCCGCAGCGGGCCTGACGCTGGCTACCATGTTCGGTACCAACGCACTGGCATTAGTGCTGCTGGTGATCGGTGGTTATGGTATCGGCGCATCTCAAGGGACATTCTGGACTTTACCCACCAGCTTGATACCCGCAGCTATTTTGCCAATCGGGATTGCACTCATCAATATGGCCGGCAATCTGGGTGGAGTATTTGGCCCCTGGATGATCGGGCTGGTCCGGCAGCGGACCGGTTCATTTGACCTGCCGGTTTACTGCATTGCCGCCATTCTGGTGATGGCCGCACTTGCGGTTTTATTGATCCGTCCCCGTGCCAAGCATTGAGGCATTCAAAGATTTAAGTCAGCGTGACGGGCATTAACAGCATTGCAAAATAGCGGTCGAGTTTGTTTTGCTTGACTAGCGGCGTCTTGCATATTGAAGGTATGATTATGTTTTATACCAAATATTGATTGTCTATCTGGACAGTTGAAAAAAAAGGGGGCTTTTATGAAAACGCAGATTGCCATCATTGGTGCGGGCCCATCGGGATTGTTATTGGGCGCCTTACTTCATAAGCTCGGAATTGAGCACATCATTCTGGAACGGCAGACGCCGGAATATGTGCTGGGCCGCATTCGTGCTGGCGTGCTCGAACAAACCACGGTAGATCTGCTCGATGAAGCGGGAGTGAGCCAGCGACTGCATCGCGAAGGCCTGCCGCATGATGGCTATGACCTTTGTTTTGATGGTCGCCGTCACCGCATCGATCTGCAGGCCTTGACCGGCAAACAGGTGACTGTTTATGGTCAAACCGAAGTCACGCATGACCTGATGGATGCGCGCAGTGCTGCGGGCTTGAACACCATCTACAGTGCGGTCAATGTCAAACCCCATGGCTTTGACGGTAACCAGCCCTGGGTGACGTACGAGCACAATGGACAGACTCATACGATTCAGTGTGACTTCATTGTGGGCTGCGATGGTTACCATGGCCCCTCGCGCGCCAGCATTCCACAGGAAATTCTGAACACCTACGAAAAGGTCTATCCCTTTGGGTGGCTCGGTATCCTGGCCGATGTGCCGCCGGTTCATCATGAACTCATTTACGCCAATCACGACCGTGGCTTTGCCCTGTGCAGCATGCGTAGCGAAACCCGGGTGCGCTATTACGTTCAGTGCAGCCTCGATGACAAAGTTGAAGACTGGAGTGATGAGGCTTTCTGGGCTGAATTCAAGCGTCGTCTGCCTGAAGACACTGCTGCCAAGGTAATCACAGGCCCATCATTTGAAAAGAGCATTGCGCCGCTGCGCAGCTTTGTCACCGAACCGATGCGCTTTGGCCGCATGTTCCTGTGTGGTGATGCCGCGCATATTGTTCCACCAACCGGTGCCAAGGGACTCAACCTCGCTGCCAGCGATGTGGGCATTCTGTATGGGGCTTTGGCCGAGTATTACAAAGGTAACAGCCACGGCATTGACCACTACTCACAACGCGCTCTGGCACGGGTCTGGAAAGCGGAGCGCTTTTCGTGGTGGTTCACTTCATTGATGCATCGTTTCCCGGAAACCGGCGACTTCGGTCGCAAGATGCAAACGGCTGAACTCGACTATCTGGTTCAATCCGAAGCCGCGATGAAAGTCATGGCAGAAAATTATGTGGGGCTGCCGTTTTGATCGAAGTCTCGGCTCGCTTAATTTCGGTAGAAAGTAGGGCAGTTCATCGTCGAAAAAAGAACCCTAGCGCGGCCCATTTAATCCCTGGTTGGTGGCGCTTTAGTAAATGCTACTGTGAAGGGCGTATCAGTAATTTTGTGGGCAAAGCTTAAGATCAAAATTTGAAAACAAAATTGTGTCGGCATCATAGTAATCAAGTGGTACTAATTTTTTTGAATTGTAATCAAATAAAAATGCCAACCCCCAATTACCGTTTCCATACAAGTCTATTGAGCCTTTTCGCTTTTTGTTAGCACGCACATATATAAATCCATCCGCTTTGTATACGTGTCCGATTATTTTTTCATATCCAACCGATGACTCCATAACCGCAGTACCATTGCTTTTAAAGGTCACGGTCCAAGGAGCTTCGCCTGAAATCGGTTTTGAAAGATGTACAGGCCAACAGCGAGATACTTTTTTAAGATCACTGGTCCCAACAAGTTGTTTACGTTGAATCCAACCTCTTGGATTTTGGATGCCCCCGGTATTAGCCGGAATAGCTACCCAGTTATCCGGCGCGTTCTTTTGGCGCGTTTGATCATCTTCTATTGAAGTCCGCCAAGGATCGATCTTGCCCAAGATCAATGTTGATACTGAAGGTTGTTCATAAATAGGAGCTTCAACTTTGACAAAATATTGCGCTGCATATCCTTGCAACGCACCCATCATAAGCAAAGCACAGGCTGAGAGTTGCAATCTGAAAAAATATGAATTAAAGGGGCCTATCCTCGAAATTGCAAGGTAACACAGGGGGTTGAAGAGAGGGTTGGCAGGTGCGAGGTATGGGCAGGCACTGGCTGCGCGTGAGTCGACGAATGTGGCGTGTCCCGTGCAAGTGGAATGAAACCGGC
>JANYFL010000053.1 GCA_025362735.1 Betaproteobacteria bacterium
GAAATGGTGATGCCGGGTGACAACGTCACGATCACGGTCAAGCTGATCAACCCGATTGCGATGGAAGAAGGGCTGCGCTTCGCTATTCGTGAAGGCGGCAGAACCGTCGGGGCGGGTGTTGTGGCTAAAATTATTGCTTAACCCAAAGGCGAGGCGCATCGGCCAAGTCGCGTGGTCTTGTTCGGGGTGGTGGACGAGGTGGTGCGATAAAGGTGGCAAGAGCGGCGCCTCGGTTTTTTGAAAGAAGTTTCCGCAGTTGTCGTTTCCAGTGTTTTTGTAGGGGCGTAGCTCAATTGGCAGAGCGCTGGTCTCCAAAACCAGAGGTTGGGGGTTCGATGCCCTCCGCCCCTGCCACTTGATCTTCGATGATCGCGGTGGCGCGAAAGAAAGTGTATGGCCAATACGAATATCGAAACTGTCGGCAGTGTGGCCGATAAAGCCAAGGTACTACTGGCGCTGGCGGCAGTAGTCGGCGGCCTGGTTGGTTTTTACCTGCTGGCTGCGCAGCCACTGGTGTTCCGCATTGCTGCGGTGCTGGCGGGGCTGGCCGTGGGCGCAGCGATTGCCTGGTTCTCGGAGCCGGGCCGTCGCTTTTTTGCCTTTTCCAAAGAGTCGGTGGCTGAGACCAAAAAAGTGGTCTGGCCGACTCGCAAGGAAACCATTCAGACGACCGCGATTGTTTTTGGTTTCGTGTTCATCATGGCGATTTTCCTCTGGGCGACTGACAAGACCCTGGAGTGGGTGCTGTATGACCTGATTCTTGGCTGGAGGAAATAATGACTGATGCCGTGACGAATGTAGAAACGACTGCCGACACCCCGCAGAGCTTGGCTCCGACTGGTAACAAGCGCTGGTATGTTGTGCACGCTTATTCCGGTATGGAAAAGAGCGTCATGCGTGCTCTGCAGGAGCGTGTGGAGCGTGCAGGCATGCAGGCTCAGTTTGGCCGCATTCTGGTACCGACCGAAGAAGTGGTTGAAGTCAAGAATGGCCAGAAGGCCATTACCGAGCGGCGCTTTTTCCCTGGCTATGTGCTGGTTGAAATGGAAATGACCGACGAGTCCTGGCATTTGGTGAAAAACACCAACAAGGTCACCGGCTTCGTGGGTGGCAAGGCCAACAAGCCGACGCCGATCTCCCCGAAGGAAGTCGAAAAGATTTTGACGCAGATGCAAGAGGGCGTCGAGAAGCCGCGTCCCAAGACGCTGTTCGAAGTGGGCGAAATGGTGCGCGTCAAAGAAGGCCCGTTTACCGACTTCAATGGCAACGTCGAAGAGGTGAATTACGAGAAATCGCGCTTGCGCGTCTCGGTCACGATTTTCGGTCGCGCGACGCCGGTTGAGCTTGAATTTGGTCAGGTTGAAAAAGCCTGAAGTATTGATTTGCGGTAAGCGGCGTCACAGCGTTTCTGTGACAGAGGAGCCCCAGTAGGCGCAGTTTGATTCTGAACTGAAAAGGCGTTTGAACTCAATTTAAGGAGCCATCATGGCAAAGAAAATCATCGGTTTTATCAAGCTGCAAGTGCCAGCGGGTAAGGCCAACCCCTCCCCTCCGATTGGCCCGGCGCTGGGTCAGCGCGGCCTGAACATCATGGCGTTCTGCAAGGAATTCAATGCAGCGACGCAAGGTGTCGAGCCTGGTCTGCCAATTCCGGTGGTGATCACCGCGTTTGCGGACAAGAGCTTCACCTTCATCATGAAGACGCCGCCAGCGACCATTCTGATCAAGAAGGCGGCTGGTTTGCAAAAGGGTTCGGCCAAGCCGCATACCGACAAGGTTGGCAAGATCACGCGCGAACAGGCCGAAGGGATTGCCAAGACCAAGATGCCCGATCTGACTGCGGCAGATATGGATGCGGCGGTACGTACGATTGCAGGCAGCGCCCGTTCCATGGGCATCACGGTGGAGGGTCTGTAAATGGCTAAGCTTACTAAACGCGCGAAAGTGATCGCCGCCAAAGTTGATCGTAACAAGGTTTATCCAGTGGCCGAGGCGATTGCTCTGGTCAAGGAAGTGGCCATCGCCAAGTTCGATGAGTCGATCGACGTTGCTGTGCAACTCGGGATTGACGCCAAGAAGTCCGACCAGGTTGTGCGCGGCTCGGTCGTGTTGCCTGCGGGTACCGGCAAGACGCTGCGCGTCGCTGTGTTCGCGCAAGGTGCCAAGGCCGAAGAAGCCAAAGCAGCTGGTGCCGATATCGTCGGTATGGACGACCTGGCTGAACAGGTCAAGGCTGGCAACATCAATTTCGATATCGTTATTGCTTCGCCCGACACGATGCGTATCGTCGGTCAGCTCGGCCAGATTCTCGGCCCGCGCGGCCTGATGCCAAACCCCAAGGTGGGCACGGTGACGCCGGATGTGGCCACTGCGGTGAAGAATGCCAAGGCAGGTCAGGTGCAATACCGCGCCGACAAAGCCGGGATCGTGCACGCCACGATCGGACGTGCTTCGTTTGATGTGGATGCGCTCAAAACCAATCTGACGGCTCTGATTGAAGCGTTGAACAGATCCAAGCCGGCAACGAGCAAGGGGATTTATCTGCGCAAGCTATCACTGTCGAGCACCATGGGTGCCGGCGTGAAGGTCGATCAGGCTTCGCTGGCAGGTTAAGTTGGAATTTAAAGTCCCTGCGCAAGCAGGGCAGGACTTTGGGCCGCTCTGGTCCGCATGACAGAGCAGCCGTCAAAGACCGTTGGTGGCAAGGGGCAGAAAGTTGCGCTGAGCCTTAATCGATCAAACCACAAGGGGCGATCACCAACGCAGATGGCGGTCCCGAAAAGATTTGTTGTGATCGTTGCGGTTTTTAATCAAATCGTAACGGGAGCTTCGAACCGTATCGGTCGCCGTTTTTTCAGGCAGATGTGAGGAATGTCTGCAGGATGTTGAAAACGTAGCGAGCGGCTGTAAGGCAAGGCGCGCAGCGCGCAGAAACCGGAGTGTACTGGTGTACACGAGGATTTCGAGCACTGGGCAACGCAGCATCACAGTCGTGCAGTAGTTTTGAACATTTTGCAGTAAGCCGAGCATCATTTTTAGGAGTATGACCGTGGGTCTCAATCGTTCCGAGAAAGCGGTAGTCATCGAGGAAGTGGCTGCAGTCGTTGCAACCGCCCAGTCGATTATTGTCGCGGAATACCGTGGTCTGGAAGTTGCCAAAATCACCACATTGCGCAAGCAGGCTCGCGCTAATGGGGTGTATCTGCGCGTTCTCAAAAACACATTGGCTCGTCGCGCGGTTGCCGAAACGCCGTTTGCTGGGTTGTCCGACAAGATGGTCGGCCCGCTCATCTATGGTATTTCGACCGACCCCGTAGCCGCTGCCAAGGTCCTCAGCAGTTTCGCCAAAGACAATGAAAAGTTGGTTGTCAAAGGCGGCGCCATGCCTAACGCTGTCCTCGATGCCGCTGGCGTCAAGGCGTTGGCCACGTTGCCGTCGCGCGAAGAGCTGTTGTCCAAGTTGTTGGGCACGATGCAGGCGCCGATCGCACAGTTCGTCCGTACATTGAACGAGGTTCCGACCAAGTTCGTGCGTGGGTTGGCTGCTGTACGCGATCAGAAGCAGGCGGCGTAGTAGTTCAAGCGCATCCCGATCTCTGTATTTCTTTATTCATCACATTTAATTTTTGGAGTTAATCATGGCACTGAGCAAAACTGAAATCCTCGAGGCAATCTCGGGTATGACGGTTCTGGAACTTTCGGAACTGATCAAGGAAATGGAAGAAAAATTCGGCGTGTCCGCTGCTGCCGCTGTTGCTGCTGCTCCGGCTGCTGGTGGCGGTGCTGCTGCCCCGGTCGCTGAAGAAAAGACCGAGTTCGATGTGGTCCTGCTCGAAGCAGGCGCGAACAAGGTCAGCGTCATTAAGGCTGTTCGCGAAATCACTGGCCTGGGTCTGAAGGAAGCCAAAGACCTGGTCGATGGCGCACCGAAGGCCGTCAAGGAAGCGATTGCCAAGGCTGACGCCGAAGCCGCCAAGAAGAAGCTGGAAGAAGCTGGCGCGAAGGTCGAAGTCAAGTAATCGGCCCCGCATCACGCCCGGAAGTCCGCGACACATCGTCGTGTGGCTTCCGGGTTTTAGTGCTTTTAGGTATTGATGTTTTAGCAACGCAAGTATTGGCCCGAAAGCTTCCGGATTGGCGTTTTGAACACAGACGCCAATCCAGAATCCTTCGGGATTGAAACTGATTCAGTTCTGCACCCAGATCTGCAACATGGAGTCCACATGACGTATTCGTTTACGGAAAAAAAGCGTATCCGCAAGAGTTTTGCCAAGCGTCCCAACGTGCACAAAGTGCCGTTTCTGCTCGCCACCCAGCTAGAGTCGTACCTGGCTTTTTTGCAGGCCGACCTGTTGCCCAACAAGCGCAAGAATGAAGGCTTGCAGGCCGCTTTCACGTCGATTTTTCCGATTGTTTCGCACAACCAGTTTGCGCGTCTTGAATACGTCAGCTACCAACTTGGTGAGCCCGTGTTCGACGTCAAGGAGTGTATGCAACGTGGTCTGACCTACGCTTCGCCTCTGCGCGCCAAAGTTCGCTTGATCATCCTGGATAAGGAAGTGGCGAGCAAGACCGTAGTCAAGGAAGTCAAGGAGCAGGAAGTGTACATGGGCGAGTTGCCCTTGATGACGACCACCGGTTCATTTGTCATTAACGGTACCGAGCGTGTCATCGTGTCGCAGCTGCACCGTTCGCCCGGCGTGTTCTTCGAGCATGACCGTGGCAAGACGCATTCGTCCGGCAAGCTGCTGTTCTCGGCTCGTATCATTCCGTATCGTGGCTCCTGGCTCGACTTTGAATTTGATCCGAAGGACATTTTGTTCTTCCGCGTTGACCGCCGTCGCAAGATGCCGGTCACGATTCTGCTCAAAGCCATCGGCATGACGCCCGAGCAAATCCTCGCGCACTTTTTTGTGTTCGATAATTTCCACCTGCTCGGTAATGACGCCAATTCCGGCGCGCAGATGGAATTCGTTCCTGAGCGTATGCGTGGCGAGATCGCCCGTTTCGATATCTCTGATCCGTCGGGCAAGATCATCGTTGCCAAAGACAAGCGCATCAACACCAAGAACCTGCGCGATCTCGAAGCCGCTGGTCTGAAGCGCATTGCCGTGCCAGAAGATTATTTGCTGGGCCGTGTGCTGGCGAAGAACATCATTGATGCCGAAACCGGTGAAATCATCGCGAAAGCGAATGACGAGCTGACCGAAGATCTGTTGAAGACTTTGCGCGTTTCGGGCATCAAGGACATTCAGACGCTGTACACCAATGATCTCGATCAGGGGGGATACATTTCGCAGACCTTGCGCATGGATGAAACCATGGATGAGATGTCGGCCCGTATCGCCATCTATCGCATGATGCGTCCTGGTGAGCCCCCGACCGAAGATTCGGTTCAGGCGTTGTTCAACCGTTTGTTCTATAGCGAAGATGCCTACGATCTGTCCAAGGTCGGCCGTATGAAATTCAATCGTCGTGTGGGTCGTCCAGAAGTCACCGGAACGATGACGCTGGCGGATGAAGATCTGCTCGACGTGATCAAGATTCTTGTGGAACTGCGCAATGGTCGCGGCGAAGTCGATGACATCGATCACCTGGGTAATCGCCGTGTGCGTTGTGTGGGTGAGCTGGCCGAGAACCAATTCCGTTCAGGTTTGGTGCGTGTCGAGCGCGCCGTCAAGGAACGTCTGGGTCAAGCTGAGTCCGACAACCTGATGCCGCATGACCTGATCAACAGCAAGCCGATCTCGGCTGCGATTCGTGAATTCTTCGGTTCTTCGCAACTGTCGCAGTTTATGGATCAGACCAATCCGCTTTCGGAAATTACCCACAAGCGTCGTATCTCTGCATTGGGCCCAGGTGGTCTGACGCGCGAACGTGCCGGCTTTGAAGTGCGTGACGTGCATCCGACTCACTATGGCCGCGTCTGCCCGATTGAAACGCCAGAAGGTCCGAACATCGGTCTGATCAACTCGCTCGCGCTGTATGCGCAATTGAACGAGTATGGTTTCCTGGAAACCCCGTATCGCAAGGTCGATGACGGCAAGGTGACCGCGCAGATCGATTATCTGTCGGCGATTGAAGAAGGCAAGTACATCATCGCCCAGGCGAATGCCGCGATGGATACGCATGGCAAGCTGACCGATGAGCTGGTCTCCAGTCGTCAAGACGGCGAATTTGTTCTGGTGTCTCCGGATAAAGTGGAGTACATGGACGTGGCAACTGGACAGATTGTCTCGGTGGCCGCTTCGCTGATTCCTTTCCTTGAGCACGATGATGCGAACCGCGCGTTGATGGGCGCCAACATGCAACGTCAGGCTGTGCCTTGCTTGCGTCCCGAAAAAGCTTTCGTCGGTACTGGTATCGAGCGTACTGTCGCGGTGGACTCGGGCACCACAGTACAAGCCCTGCGTGGCGGTGTGGTCGATTATGTTGATTCGGGCCGTATCGTGGTGCGTGTCAATGACGACGAAAACATTGCAGGCGAAGTCGGCGTTGATATCTACAACCTGATCAAATACACGCGTTCGAACCAGAACACCAACATCAACCAGACGCCGATCGTCAAAGTCGGTGACAAGCTGGCCAAGGGCGACGTGATTGCCGATGGCGCTTCGACTGACTTGGGCGAACTCGCACTTGGTCAGAACATGCTGGTCGCGTTCATGCCCTGGAACGGCTACAACTTCGAAGATTCGATCCTGATCTCGGAGCGCGTGGTCGCTGAAGACCGCTTTACTTCGATTCATATCGAAGAATTGTCGGTTGTGGCTCGCGACACCAAGTTGGGTGCAGAAGAAATTACGCGCGACATTTCCAATCTCGCCGAAAACCAACTGGCGCGTCTGGACGAATCGGGCATTGTTTACATCGGTGCTGAAGTTGAGGCCGGTGACACCCTGGTCGGCAAAGTGACGCCCAAGGGCGAAACCCAGTTGACGCCTGAAGAAAAACTGCTGCGCGCGATCTTCGGTGAAAAAGCTTCCGATGTGAAAGACACCTCGCTGCGCGTGCCGTCCGGTATTTCCGGCACAGTCATCGATGTGCAAGTGTTCACTCGCGAAGGTATCGTTCGTGACAAGCGCGCTCAACAGATTATTGACGACGAACTGAAGCGTTATCGTCTTGACCTGAATGACCAGTTGCGTATCGTTGAAGGCGACAGCTTCTCGCGGATCGAGCGTCTGTTGGTTGGCAAGACTGCGAATGGCGGCCCTGCTTCCAAGGATGGCAAGCTGGCCAAGGGTGCCAAGATCACGACTGAGTATCTGAAGGGTCTGGATCGTTATCACTGGTTCGACATTCGTCCGGCTGATGAAGAAGTCGCGACTGCGCTTGAGCAGGCCAAGGAAAGCATCGAAGCCAAGCGTCTGCAATTTGACGCTGCTTTCGAAGAGAAAAAGAAAAAGCTCACGCAAGGTGACGAGTTGCCACCAGGCGTGCAAAAAATGGTCAAGGTTTATCTGGCCGTCAAACGCCGTCTGCAGTCGGGCGACAAGATGGCCGGCCGTCACGGTAACAAGGGTGTGGTGTCACGCATCGTGCCGATTGAAGACATGCCTTACATGGCTGACGGTACGCCTGCCGATATCGTGCTGAATCCGCTGGGTGTGCCGTCACGGATGAACGTCGGTCAGATTCTTGAAACGCACTTGGGTTGGGCGGCCAAGGGCCTGGGCCTGCGCATCGGTGAAATGCTGAAGGCGCAAGCCAAGTCGGCTGAGCTACGCAAGTTCCTGACCCAGATCTATAACGAAACTGGCAAGCACGAAGCGATCGACAAACTGACCGAAGTGGAAGTTCTGGAGCTGGCTGAAAACCTCAAGCATGGCGTGCCGTTTGCCACGCCGGTGTTCGACGGTGCCGATGAAAAAGAAATTCATCGCATGCTCGATCTGGCCTACCCGGATGACATTGCCAAGCAACTGGGCATGACGGCTTCGAAGAATCAGGTGACCTTGCAGGATGGTCGTACTGGTGAAGTCTTCGAGCGTTCAGTCACGGTGGGTTACATGCACGTGCTCAAGTTGCACCATTTGGTTGACGACAAGATGCATGCACGTTCAACTGGCCCGTACTCGCTGGTTACCCAACAACCGTTGGGCGGCAAGGCGCAGTTCGGTGGTCAGCGTTTCGGCGAAATGGAAGTCTGGGCACTCGAAGCCTATGGCGCGTCCTATGTGCTGCAGGAAATGCTCACCGTCAAGTCGGATGACGTCAATGGCCGGACCAAGGTATACGAGAACATCGTCAAGGGTGATCACGTTATTGACGCGGGCATGCCGGAATCCTTCAATGTGCTGGTGAAGGAAATCCGCTCGCTGGGTATCGACATCGATCTGGAGCGCAATTGAGTAGGGTCAATGACGTGATCAACGATGTGCTCTACAAGACGCTGAACGCTAAACGTATTACGAGAGGTAACGAATGAAAGCTCTGCTCGATCTATTCAAGCAAGTCCATCAGGAAGAACAGTTCGACGCGATCAAGATCGGGCTGGCTTCGCCCGAGAAGATTCGCTCCTGGTCTTATGGCGAAGTGAAAAAGCCGGAAACGATCAACTACCGGACTTTCAAGCCGGAACGGGATGGTCTGTTCTGCGCCAAGATTTTTGGACCGATCAAGGACTACGAATGCTTGTGCGGCAAATACAAGCGCCTCAAGCATCGCGGTGTGATCTGCGAAAAGTGCGGTGTTGAAGTCACGCTGGCCAAGGTACGTCGGGAGCGCATGGGCCATATCGAACTGGCTTCGCCGGTTTCGCACATCTGGTTTCTGAAGTCGCTGCCGTCGCGTCTGGGTATGGTGCTCGACATGACTCTGCGCGATATCGAACGCGTGCTCTACTTCGAAGCCTATGTCGTCGTTGATGCCGGCATGACGCCGCTGAAGCGCTGCCAGATCATGACCGAGGACGATTATCTCGCCAAGGTCGAAGAATTCGGTGACGATTTCCACGCGCTTATGGGTGCCGAAGGCGTGCGCGAACTACTGCGTACCATCGACATCAATCGTGACGTCGAAAAGCTGCGTCAGGATTTGGGTGCAACCAGTTCTGAAGCCAAGATCAAGAAAATCGCCAAGCGTCTGAAGATTCTCGAGGGCTTCCTCAAGTCCGGCATCAAGCCCGACTGGATGGTGATGGAAGTGCTGCCCGTGCTGCCGCCCGAACTGCGTCCGCTAGTGCCGCTGGATGGTGGCCGTTTCGCCACGTCCGACCTGAACGATCTGTATCGTCGCGTCATCAACCGGAACAACCGTCTCAAGCGTCTGCTGGAGTTGAAGGCACCTGAAATCATCGTGCGCAACGAAAAGCGCATGCTGCAGGAAGCCGTCGATTCGCTGTTGGATAACGGTCGTCGTGGCAAGGCTATGACGGGTGCAAACAAGCGTCCGCTGAAGTCGCTGGCTGAAATGATCAAGGGCAAGGGCGGTCGTTTCCGTCAGAACTTGCTGGGCAAGCGCGTCGACTACTCGGGCCGTTCGGTCATCGTGGTCGGACCGCAACTCAAGCTGCATCAGTGCGGTCTGCCAAAGAAAATGGCGCTTGAGCTTTTCAAGCCATTTATCTTCAACAAGCTCGAACAGATGGGTATTGCCACCACCATCAAGGCGGCGAAAAAAGAAGTCGAGAACGAAACGCCGGTCGTGTGGGACATTCTCGAAGAAGTCATTCGCGAACATCCGGTCATGCTGAACCGTGCGCCGACGCTGCACCGCCTGGGTATTCAAGCCTTTGAGCCGGTGCTGATTGAAGGCAAGGCGATTCAGTTACATCCGCTGGTTTGCGCTGCATTCAACGCCGACTTTGACGGTGACCAAATGGCTGTGCACGTGCCACTGTCGCTCGAAGCGCAGATGGAAGCGCGTACCTTGATGCTGGCGTCGAACAACATCCTGTTCCCGGCTAATGGCGAACCGTCGATCGTGCCATCGCAGGATATCGTGCTGGGTCTGTACTACACCACGCGCGAGAAAATCAATGGCAAAGGCGAAGGCACGTTCTTCATGAACGTCTCTGAAGTGCATCGTGCATACGAGAACAAGGAAGTCGAACTCGCTACCCGCATTACCGTGCGTATCAAGGAATTCCTGAAGAACCCGGACAAGAGCGAGGGTGCGCCAGAATTCGTCGAGAAGATTTCTCGTTTTGAAACCACGGTAGGTCGTGCGATCCTGTCCGAAATTCTGCCGAAGGGCCTGCCGTTCACTGTGTTGAACAAGGCGCTGAAGAAAAAAGAAATTTCGCGTCTGATCAACACCTCGTTCCGCAATTGCGGGCTGCGCGCCACGGTTGTGTTTGCCGACCAGTTGATGCAGTCGGGCTTCCGTCTCGCAACGCGTGCCGGTATCTCGATTTGTGTCGACGACATGCTGGTGCCGACGCAGAAGGAAGGCATCATTGCCGAAGCGACCAAGGACGTGAAAGAAATTCAGCGTCAGTACACCTCGGGTCTGGTGACTTCGCAAGAACGTTACAACAACGTGGTGGACATCTGGGGCAAGGCTGGTGACCGCGTCGGCCGCGCGATGATGGAGCAACTCGCTACTGAACCGACTACCGACCGTCATGGCAAGGCGACGCGTCAAGAATCGTTCAATTCGATTTACATGATGGCCGACTCGGGCGCGCGCGGTTCTTCTGCGCAGATTCGTCAGCTCGCCGGTATGCGCGGTCTGATGGCCAAGCCGGATGGCTCGATCATTGAACAGCCGATCACCGCGAACTTCCGCGAAGGCCTGAACGTGTTGCAGTACTTCATCTCGACGCACGGTGCCCGTAAGGGCCTGGCCGATACGGCGTTGAAGACAGCCAACTCGGGTTACCTGACTCGCCGTCTGGTTGACGTGACGCAGGATCTGGTCGTGGTGGAAGACGATTGCGGTACGCCGAACGGTGTCGCGATGAAGGCCTTGGTCGAAGGCGGTGAAGTTATCGAAGCCCTGCGTGACCGCGTGTTGGGTCGTGTCACGAGCGTTGACGTTGTCAATCCTGAATCACAGGATGTGTTGTATGCGGCGGGCGTTCTGCTCGATGAAGATGCGGTTGAAAAAATCGAGTCCTTGGGCATTGATGAAGTGCGCGTACGGACGCCGTTGACTTGCGAAACCCGCTACGGTCTGTGCGCCAAGTGCTATGGCCGCGATCTGGGTCGTGGTTCAATGGTCAACACCGGTGAAGCAGTGGGTGTGATTGCCGCTCAATCGATTGGCGAGCCAGGTACACAGTTGACGATGCGTACGTTCCACATCGGTGGTGCGGCTTCGCGTGCTGCTGTGGTGTCGAACGTGGAAGCCAAGTCCAACGGTACCGTGCGCTTTACGGCCACGATGCGCTATGTCACCAACGCCAAAGGCGAACAGATCGTCATTTCGCGTTCGGGTGAAGTGCTGGTGACCGATGACCATGGCCGTGAGCGCGAACGTCACAAAGTGCCTTATGGCGCAACCTTGCAAGTGCTTGATGGCGTTACGATCAAGGCTGGTACACCACTGGCATCCTGGGATCCGCTAACGCGTCCAATCGTGACCGAATACACCGGTCGCGTGAAGTTTGAGAACGTCGAAGAGGGCGTCACGGTTGCCAAGCAGCTCGATGAAGTGACTGGCTTGTCGACACTGGTCGTGATCGATTCCAAGCGTCGCGGCTCAACCGCGGTCAAGGGCGTCCGCCCTGTGGTCAAGCTGATCAATGGGGCAGGCGAAGAAGTCAAAATCGCTGGTACGGAACATCCGGTCACGATCGCTTTCCAAATTGGCGCGCTGATTACCGTGAAGGATGGTCAGGACGTCGGTGTGGGCGAAGTCCTCGCGAAGATCCCGATGGAATCGCAGAAGACGCGCGATATTACCGGTGGTCTGCCACGTGTGGCCGAGCTCTTCGAGGCGCGTTCACCGAAGGATGCGGGCACGTTGGCTGAAGTGACTGGTACGGTCACTTTCGGTAAGGAAACCAAGGGCAAGCAGCGTCTGGTCATTACTGACCTCGATGGCAATGCTCACGAGTTCCTGATTCCGAAGGAAAAGAACGTGCTCGTGCATGACGGTCAAGTCGTCAACAAGGGTGAATCCATCGTCGACGGCCCGGCTGATCCGCAAGACATCCTGCGTCTTCTGGGTATCGAAGCGCTGGCGCGTTACATCGTCGATGAGGTGCAAGACGTTTATCGTTTGCAGGGCGTGAAGATTAACGACAAGCACATCGAAGTCATCGTGCGTCAGATGCTGCGTCGTGTGATGATCATCGAACCGGGTGAAACCGGCTTCATTCTGGGCGAGCAGGTTGAGCGCTCCGAAATGCTGGATGAGAATGATCGCGTCATGGCCGAAGGCAAGCGTCCAGCGATGTACGAAAACATCCTGCTCGGTATCACCAAAGCCTCGTTGTCGACCGATTCATTTATTTCGGCTGCCTCGTTCCAGGAAACTACACGTGTTCTGACCGAAGCCGCCATCATGGGCAAGCGGGACGATCTGCGCGGTCTCAAGGAAAACGTCATCGTGGGTCGTCTCATCCCGGCTGGTACGGGCTTGGCGTTCCACACCGCTCGCAAGGCGAAAGAAATCTCGGATGCACGTGAGCGTGAGCTGGCTGCCCAGGCCGAATTGCAGGCGTTGTCTGATGCGGGTACGGCCGAAGCAACCGAAACCGAATCGACGGCATCAGAGTAAATCGTTGTTCTCCATGCGTATGCAATCCGTAGCGCATGGGGTAAGAAAAGCCCAAACTCCAAAATGGTTTGGGCTTTTTTGTCTCAATGAAGATGTATTTTTTACGGAATTCCATGCTATGTCCTCTGTTGTCGTGTTGACAACAAAACGGTCGTGCAGCATAATTCCGCTTCTAACTTTGGCTCGCCCGGGCCAAGCGTTCTTTGATGTGGGTCTGCAGGTTTTTCAGCAAGGCCAGAACGCCTCCGGCAAAAGTACAAAGCTCCCTGAATTTTATCCACCGGCTGCGAAATGTTGCGGCGGTGATCGCTTAGATTTGTTTCGGATTGGAAAAGTAATGCCAACCATTAACCAGCTTGTTCGCAAGCCCCGCGTCTCCGCAAAAATCAAGAGCAAGAGCCCTGCTCTGCAAGACTGTCCTCAGCGCCGTGGCGTTTGCACGCGCGTGTACACCACGACTCCGAAAAAGCCGAACTCGGCTTTGCGTAAGGTTGCTAAGGTGCGTCTCACCAATGGCTTCGAAGTCATTTCGTACATTGGTGGTGAAGGCCATAACCTGCAGGAGCACTCGGTCGTGCTGATTCGTGGTGGTCGGGTCAAGGATTTGCCGGGTGTGCGTTACCACATGGTGCGCGGCTCGCTGGATACCCAGGGCGTCAAGGATCGCAAACAGTCGCGTTCGAAGTACGGCGCGAAGCGTCCGAAGGCTGCCAAGGCTGCCGCTAAGTAAGTCGTCAAGTAATTTACGGGGTCGCTCATGCGGGCGATCAATGTTGTTTGAAAAGTAAGCGGCGACTCATGATGGGTTGCCCGGAGTTGGCCTCAATACCTGAGGTTGGATTCAGCTGAATTGATAAAGGAAGTGTGTCATGCCACGTCGTCGCGAAGTCCCCAAACGGGAAATCCTCCCTGACCCAAAATTCGGTAGTGTTGATGTCGCCAAGTTCGGCAACGTTATCATGCTCTCCGGCAAAAAGGCCGTTGCAGAGCGCATCATTTACGGTGCTTTCGACACCATCACGACCAAGTCCGGCAAGGACCCGCTGGAAGTGTTCACGCAAGCGCTGAACAACGTCAAGCCGATGGTTGAGGTGAAGAGCCGTCGCGTTGGTGGTGCCAACTACCAGGTGCCGGTTGAAGTGCGTCCGGTTCGTCGTATGGCGCTGGCCATGCGCTGGTTGCGCGAAGCGGCTGTCAAGCGTAGCGAAAAGTCGATGGCTTTGCGTCTTGCGGGTGAGTTGCTTGATGCCGCTGAAAGCCGTGGCGGCGCGATGAAAAAGCGTGATGAAGTTCACCGCATGGCTGAGGCCAACAAGGCTTTCTCGCATTTCCGTTTTTAGCCCATTTCTAAGAATTGAGTTTTTGGGGTTCGCCCCCAGTTAAGTGTTTGTGCGAGAGCCTCGTCAAGCGGGGCTCTCTGAATTTTTGAAGATCGTCATGATCTTCAGTAATTAACCAAAGGCAGAATATCGTGGCACGCAAGACTCCTATTGAACGCTATCGCAACATCGGCATCAGCGCCCACATCGACGCTGGTAAGACCACCACGACTGAGCGCATCCTGTTTTACACCGGCGTCAATCACAAAATTGGCGAAGTGCATGATGGCGCGGCAACGATGGACTGGATGGAGCAGGAGCAAGAGCGCGGCATCACGATTACTTCTGCGGCCACGACCTGCTTCTGGAAGGGCATGGCCGGCAATTATCCCGATCATCGCATCAACATCATCGATACCCCGGGTCACGTTGACTTCACTATTGAAGTCGAGCGTTCCATGCGTGTGCTCGACGGCGCCTGCATGGTTTACTGTGCTGTGGGCGGCGTACAGCCACAGTCGGAAACCGTCTGGCGTCAGGCCAACAAGTACAAGGTGCCCCGTCTGGCCTTCGTCAACAAGATGGACCGTACTGGTGCCAACTTCTTCAAGGTGCACGATCAGATGCGTGCGCGTCTGAAGGCGAACCCGATTCCCCTGCAAATCCCGATTGGTGCCGAAGAGGGCTTCCAGGGTGTGGTTGACCTCATCAAGATGAAGGCCATCTATTGGGACGAGGCTTCGCAGGGCATGAAGTTCGACTACCGCGACATTCCGGCCGAGTTGCAGGACCTGGCTGACGAATGGCACGGCAAGATGGTCGAGGCTGCGGCCGAGGCGACCGAAGAGCTGATGAACAAGTATCTCGAAGGCGAGACGCTGACCGAAGCCGAAATCAAGCTGGCTTTGCGCACGCGCACCATCGCCGGTGAAATCGTGCCGATGCTGTGCGGCTCTGCGTTCAAGAACAAGGGCGTGCAGGCCATGCTCGACGCCGTCATTGATTACATGCCGGCTCCGACGGACATTCCGCCGGTTCAGGGCGTGGACGAGTACGACGAGCCTGCCGAGCGCAAGGCCGATGACAGCGAGAAATTCTCCGCGCTGGCCTTCAAGATCATGACCGACCCGTTTGTGGGCCAACTGATTTTCTTCCGCGTCTATTCGGGCGTGGTGAATTCGGGCGATACCATCTACAACCCGATCAAGGGCAAGAAGGAGCGTATTGGTCGTCTGCTGCAGATGCACGCGAATCAGCGCGAAGAAATCAAGGAAGTGCGCGCCGGCGACATCGCTGCGGCCGTGGGTCTGAAAGACGCCACGACCGGTGAAACCCTGTGCGATCCGGACTCGATCATCACGCTGGTGCGTATGGTGTTCCCGGAGCCGGTGATTTCGCAGGCCGTCGAGCCGAAGACCAAGGTTGACCAGGAAAAAATGGGCATCGCCCTGAACCGTCTGGCTCAGGAAGATCCTTCATTCCGCGTCAAGACCGATGAAGAATCGGGCCAGACCATCATTTCCGGTATGGGCGAGCTGCATCTGGAAATTCTGGTGGATCGCATGAAGCGCGAATTCGGCGTTGAGGCGACCGTGGGCAAGCCGCAAGTGGCTTACCGCGAAACTATCCGCAAGACTTGCGAAGAAATCGAAGGCAAGTTTGTCAAGCAGTCCGGTGGTCGTGGTCAGTATGGTCACGTCGTGCTCAAGATCGAGCCGCAAGAAGCGGGTAAGGGCTTTGAGTTTGTGGACGCCATCAAGGGCGGCACGGTGCCACGCGAATACATACCTGCGGTTGAAAAGGGCGTGATCGACACGCTGTCGAGCGGAGTCATGGCCGGTTACCCGGTGGTGGACGTCAAGGTCACGCTGTTCTTCGGTTCGTACCACGACGTGGACTCGAATGAAAACGCGTTCAAGATGGCCGCTTCAATGGCGTTCAAGGACGGCTGCCGCAAGGCCAGCCCGGTTCTGCTCGAGCCGATGATGGCGGTTGAAGTGGAAACGCCGGAAGACTACGCCGGCAACGTGATGGGCGATCTGTCCTCACGTCGCGGCATGGTGCAGGGCATGGACGACATCGCCGGTGGTGGTGGCAAGGTCATTCGTGCCGAAGTGCCGCTGGCTGAAATGTTCGGTTACTCGACCACGCTGCGTTCGATGTCGCAGGGCCGTGCAACCTACACGATGGAATTCAAGCACTACGCCGAGGCACCGAAGAATGTGGCCGACGCAATCATCAGCGCCAAGACTAAGTAAATGCGCCAAGTAAGCGCAAAGTAATTTCGTTTCGTTAAATATCGTTCTCAAGCAAAGAGGAAACCAAAATGGCAAAAGGCAAATTTGAGCGGACCAAGCCGCACGTGAACGTCGGCACGATTGGTCACGTGGATCATGGCAAGACCACCTTGACGGCAGCGATCACGACAGTGTTGTCGAAGAAATTTGGCGGCGAAGC
>JANYFL010000003.1 GCA_025362735.1 Betaproteobacteria bacterium
CGGTTACTGGGGCTGGTTAACGGGTTCGCTGATAGGGCTCGTTACAGGGGTTACGGGGATTCGGGCGCGCTGACGATCATAAGGCCTTCTCCCCGTTCTTCCTCTGCTCGCCTCTTATCATACTCGCAGGGCGATCAGGCCTTCTTCTTACAAGTGCTAGACGACTGGGTAAGCTCAACTCATCAAGAGGCATAAGCGCTCATTTAATTGAGTAAAGCTCGCGGAGTCTGTTTTTTTGCACTTTTCCCATCGCATTGCGCGGCAGTTCGTCGACGACATGAATAAGCTTGGGCACCTTGAAGTTGGCGATTCTGGACTTCAGCGCAGCAATCATTGTTGTTTCGTCAAGCTTGCACCCTGACTTAGACACAACTACCGCAACGACCCCCTCGCCGAAATCGGCATGCGGCACACCAATGACGGCGGATTCGAGCACACCTTCCATTCCGTCGATGACTGTTTCAATTTCTTTCGGGTAGACGTTGTAACCACCACTGATGATCAGGTCCTTGGAACGACCAACGATGCTGAGATAGCCTTTCGCGTCTGAATCCGCTGCGCCAAACTTGCCGACGTCACCGGTCTTGAACCAGCCGTCGTCGGTGAATTCTTCTCTGGTTTTTTCGGGCATGCGCCAGTAGCCTGAAAAGACATTCGGCCCCTTGACCTGAATGTTTCCGATTTCGTCCGGAGCACAGTATGCATCGGTATCACTTACCACACGCACCGAAACTCCGGGCAGCGGCATGCCAACCGTGCCACCAATACGCAGGCCTTCATAAGGATTCGACGTCAGCATCGCCGTTTCCGACATGCCGTAGCGTTCCAGAATCGTATGGCCCGTGCGAGCAATAAAACTGTTGAAGGTCTCAGTCAGCAACGGCGCCGAACCAGAAATAAACAAGCGCATATTGCGACAGGTTTCAGCATCGAAACCGGGATCAGACAACAGGCGCGTGTAAAAAGTGGGCACGCCCATGAACACCGTGCTGCGCGGTAATTTCTGAAGAATTTCAGCGGTATCGAAACGGTTCAAAAAGATTGTTTTGCAGCCACTGATCAATGCGCAATGACAGGCCACGAACAAACCATGGATATGAAATAGCGGCAACGCATGGAGCAACACATCTTTTGATGTAAAGCGCCAGTAGTCTTTCAGCACTTGCACATTCGATGCGAGATTGCCATGCGACAACATCGCGCCCTTGCTGCGCCCGGTCGTGCCGGAGGTATACAGAATCGCAGCCAGATCATCGGGCGCGCTTTGTGCCAATGCAAACTGATCCGAACAATGCCCGGCACGTTCCAGCAAACTGCCGGTTGCATCGTCATTCAATGTAAACACGTGACGCGCACCTGATTTGAACGCCAGCCGAGACAACCATGAAAAATTCCGGCGGTCGCAGACAACCACACCCGGTTCGGCATCACCCAAAAAGTAAGCCATCTCGCTTTCACGATAGGCCGTATTCAGCGGCAAGTAGACCAGGCCAGCACGAACGGTGGCAAGATACAGGAGCAATGCCTCTGGCGATTTCTCGACCTGAACCGCAACACGCGAACCTTTGGGCAAATCGATTTTCGCGAGCAGATTGGCAATCTTCGCCGTGGCGCGTTCGATGTCGTCCCAGGTGTAATAACGTGCCGCACCCGTAGCTTTGCTTTCAGGAACTTCAATTGCGCAGGCTTGTTTGTCTTTGGGAAATCGCGCCGCAAACAAAGCGTAGAGATTGCTGTTCATTTTTCAATCGAATTGCTTTTGTAGGCCCAGGCCATCATGACGATACCAATCAAAATCATCGGCAATGACAACCACTGTCCCATCGACATGCCCAACGCCAGCAGTCCCAGAAAGCTGTCGGGCTCGCGGAAAAATTCGACGCTGAAACGGGCACAACCATAACCCAACAGGAATAGACCGCTCACCGCAGCGCGAGGTTTGGGTTTGCTGGAGAACCACCAGACCAGAATGAACAGGGCAATACCTTCAAGACCGACTGCATAGAGTTGCGAGGGGTGACGCGGGATACCACCGTCCTGAGCCTGCGGGAAAATCATCGCCCAAGGCAACGAAGGATTGGCCGCCCTGCCCCAAAGCTCACCATTGATAAAGTTACCGACGCGCCCGGCGGCAAGACCCAGCGGAACCAGGGGTGCAATGAAGTCCGACACCTGGAAAAAGCTCAGCTTGCGTGAACGAGCAAACAGCAGCATGGCGGTAATCACACCAATCAAACCACCATGAAACGACATGCCGCCTTCCCAGACTTTGAAGATATCGAGCGGATGCTGGAGATAATCACCCAGCTTGTAAAAAACGATATAGCCGAGCCGCCCGCCGAGAATCACCCCGAGCATGCCGTAGAACAAAAGGTCGTCGAGCATCTGATTGGTCATTACAGTCAGCCCACGTTTAATGCGCAGGCGACCGAGCACAAGGACAAGTCCGAAAGCAACGAGGTACATCAGGCCGTACCAGCGGATGGCGAGGGGGCCCAGGTGGACGGCGACGGGGTCGAATTGGGGGTGGATGAGCATGAGTGTTATCAGTATTTGCAACTCAACCCACCTTCAGTTCCTCCCCTTTCAAGGGGGAGGTTAGGTGGGGGATGGGTCATAGTCGGCTATGTGGAACCCATCCCCACCCTGGCCCTCCCCTTGAAGGGGAGGGAATGAATTCGTGAGAAGAACTGCGATTCGGTAAAATGCCAAGCTTAACTGAACTTCATGACTGCCTGAGAGACAACCTACGCCATGCCACATAACGAACGTTCCAAACATATCACCCAAGGGGTGAACCGCGCTCCCAACCGTTCGATGTACTACGGCATGGGCTACAAGAAAGAAGATTTCGACAAGCCCATGGTCGGGGTCGCCAACGGACACTCGACCATCACGCCTTGCAACTCCGGTCTGCAACGTCTGACCGACGCAGCGATTGATGCGCTTGAAGCGGCGGGCGCCAACGCCCAGGTCTTCGGCACACCAACCATTTCGGACGGCATGGCGATGGGCACGGAAGGCATGAAATTTTCGCTGATCTCGCGCGAAGTCATTGCCGACTGTATCGAGACCGCCGTGCAGGGTCAATGGATGGATGGCTGTGTCGTCATCGGCGGCTGCGACAAGAACATGCCGGGCGGCATGATCGCCATGGCGCGCACCAATGTGCCCAGCATCTACGTTTACGGCGGCACCATCAAGCCCGGCCATCACAAAGGCAAAGACCTGACCGTCGTATCGGTGTTTGAAGCCGTGGGCGAGTTCAAGGCAGGCCGCATGAACGAGGCCGATTTTGAGGCAATTGAAAAATGCGCCATCCCCGGCACCGGCTCCTGTGGCGGCATGTACACGGCCAACACCATGAGCTCGGCCTTCGAGGCCCTGGGCATGAGCCTGATGAATTCATCGAGCATGGCCAATCCTGATCAGGAAAAAGTGGACTCTGCTGCAGAGTCCGCACGCGTGCTGGTCGAAGCAATCAAGAAAGACATCAAGCCACGCGACATCATTACCAAAAAATCCATCGAGAATGCCGTGAGCGTCATCATGGCCACCGGCGGTTCCACCAACGCCGTGCTGCATTTTCTCGCGATTGCCCACGCCGCTGAAGTGCCCTGGACCATCGACGACTTCGAACGCATCCGCAAGAACGTGCCGGTGATCTGCAACCTCAAGCCCTCCGGCCAATACGTTGCCACCGATCTGCACAAGGCCGGCGGCATTCCGCAAGTCATGAAGATCCTGCTCGACGCCGGTCTGCTGCATGGCGACTGCCTGACCATCACCGGCAAGACCATGGCCGAAGAACTGGCGCATGTGCCGAGCGTTCCGCGTGCTGATCAGGACGTCATCAAACCCATCAGCCAGGCGCTGTACAAGGAAGGCCATCTCGCCATTCTGAAAGGCAACCTCTCACCTGAAGGTTGCGTCGCCAAGATCACTGGCCTGAAAAACCCGGTGATCACCGGCCCGGCGCGCGTCTTCGATGATGAATACACCGCGCTTGACGCCATCCTGGCCGATCAGATCAAACCCGGTGACGTGCTGGTGTTGCGCTACCTCGGCCCCAAAGGCGGTCCCGGTATGCCAGAAATGCTCGCGCCGACTTCAGCCATCATCGGCAAAGGCCTGGGTGAATCGGTCGGCTTTATTACCGATGGCCGCTTTTCCGGCGGCACCTGGGGAATGGTGGTCGGCCATGTGGCGCCAGAAGCTTATGTTGGCGGCAATATCGCGCTCGTCAAGGAAGGCGATTCGATCACCATTGATGCGCACCAATTGCTGCTGCAATTGAACGTCAGTGATGAAGAATTGTCGAAACGCCGTGCCCAATGGAAACAACCGGCGCCGCGTTATACCCGAGGCGTGCTGGCCAAGTTTGCCAAGCTGGCATCAACCGCCAGCAAAGGCGCAATTACGGATGGGGATTTGTAATATATGGCTCGAACCATTTTCCGTTCGTCCTGAGTGCCGCACAAAGTGCGGTGTATCGAAGGATGAGCGGAAAAACTACCCGATTATTTCTTCAGCTGATTTTTAATGCGTTCTTGTTTGATTTCTTCAACCTGGTCATGCGCTTTTTTCTTGTCGAGTCCGAACAGGGCTTCAAAGACTTCAAACCACATAAAAGCCAGGCCAAAAGGAATGAGAACGACCCACCATGACCAAGCGGCGACTGGTCCATATTCCATCCATTTCATCACCAGCAGAATGATGCCAATACCCAGTAGCCACATATTGTCCCCTTTAGCCCCAAACCGTTGCCGCAACAATATACATCCATATTCCATCCATTAGAATGCTTCCAAGCTGTTTAACGGCCAGTTTTCCTTTCCACTTAGCCTTGGGATAAAAAATCATGAATGTACTTCGCCTTGTTTTGGTTCTGACTGCAGGTATTCTGGTTGCCCCCCTGTCTCAACAGGCGCACGCCAGCGCGGAGTTGGCCAAGGCCAAAAACTGTGTGGCTTGCCACGCAGCGGACAAGACTCTGGTGGGTCCGTCTTATAAAGACATTGCGGCCAAATACGCAGGCGATAAAGATGCCGAAACCTACCTTGCCAAGAAGATTCGGGAAGGCGGCACCGGCGTCTGGTTCAAGGATCGCGTCATGACCCCAATGACCAACGTCAGCGCCGATGAAGCAAAAGTACTGGCGAAGTGGGTTCTTTCGCAGAAATGAACGGCCTGGGCTTCAAATAGCCGGTCAGCCGATAATTACTTGACCACAAATAAAAGATAAAAGTAAAACAAGCTCACTTCTTTTTGCGCCTCATTTGAATCCTGCGAGCCTAGTCCCTTTTAACTAGCACTTTCTGTCACATTATTTTCTTGTTGCCCGCACATTTTTAGCGGGAGGGCACCTTTACCGGCTGGCACAGTTTCAACATTCCAACGTGTTTTCAATCTACTAACGACCTTGTCTGCAAATGTATGTGCCTCAGGCGGGTTCGAGCCTTCAGAAAATCCAACTACAACTTGGTAACCCGGTAAGCCAAGATTACCGGCGCCCAGGCCGACTCCATCTTCACGATCAACACCCATATTGATGACTAGGGTTTGCTCTGGCAAAGCGCCTATTACTTTTAAATCCCTTTTGGTCTCCGCACTATGATCTAGAAAATTCATATGCTCCAACTGCGCTATTAATTTCATCATGCCCGTAAATTCCGCAAGATTTTTCTCGTCCCCCAAGCACATCTGTACCATCAAAAATGGGGGCTGTCCGGGAGTACACCCGTATATCAAGCCCGATAAAGAGATCACGACAGCAAAGAGTATGTATGACTTCTTGTCATGACAACTCGTCTCTAGTTTTTATGATATCGATATTAAAGACCGAGCTACGGATTTTTCGCATCTTTTGAAACTAGCAAGCGTAGCCTGTTTAACTTCTTGATTGAGATCTTTTATTATTATCGCGATGATCCTGTAGTTCGCGTAACGTAGGCCCGAAATAATGCAAATACAGCACATTCAAAATGACACTCGCAATCAAAATCTCCTTATTAAAGCGTCCAAAAATATGGAAATCTAACAAGTAGTTCCCCAAACAAAATAAAGATATTAAAAATCCAATGCCAGCGATAACTCGTTTACCATTAAAAGAGAGTTTTCTCATTTGCATTCCCTAAATGCCGTCAAGTTATAGCTCGTCTTTTTCTGCCCTGGCTCATTAAAGTAAGAAAATTAAAATGAGGCAGTCTGTTAACTAATAACTACTTGACCACAGCGATTTCCGAACGGCTATTATCTTTATAGGTATAAATCGTCAAGGCACCATTCTTGATATCGCCATATTCGTCGAAAATGATGTGACCAGTCACGCCCTCATAATCGATCTTGGCCAGGACGGGCAGATACTTCGCGGGCTCAGCTGAATTGGCCTGTTGCATCGCGGTGGCCATCACCATCACCGCATCGTAGACGTAGGGCGCGTAGAGAATCACATCCAGGTTGTATTTGGCTTTGTAGCGAGCGCGGAAATCGTCCATCGCTTTTTTCTTGCCCTCTTCCACACCGCCCGCTTCGGCACAGTAGACATTGTCATTGCCGAGGGCCTCACCGGCGAGCTTGATCATTCCGGTCGTGCAAGCGCCGTCGCCACCCATCAGTTTGGCTTTGATGCCCAGTTGCTTCATCTGACGCAGCAAAGGCCCGGCTTGCGCATCCATGCCGCCGTAAAAAACGATATCGGGATTGGCGCCTTTGACCGTGGTCAGAATCGCTTGAAAGTCGGTTGACTTGTCGGTGGTATGTTCAGTCGCAACCACTTTGCCGCCTGCCGCGAGCAAGGATTTGTTGAACTCGTTGGCGACGCCTTCTCCATAGGCCGTCTTGTCGTCAATCACTGCAAAGGTCTTGCCCTTCAGATCATTGACGGCATAACGACCCAGCACACCGCCAAGCTGCATGTCGTTGGCGACGACGCGGAAGGCCGTTTTATAACCCTGACGGGTGTATTTGGGATTGGTCGATGAAGGAGAAATCTGGGGAATCCCCGCGTTGCTATAGATGGTCGATGCAGGAATGGTGGTACCGGAATTCAGATGGCCGATCACGCCATTGACGTTCGCATCCACCAGCTTTTGCGCAACCGCTGCGCCCTGCTTGGGATCGGCGCCGTCGTCTTCGGCCACCAGTTCGAACCGGGCTTTTTTACCGCCTATGACCAGACCTTTTGCATTGAGGTCTTCAATCGCCAGCAGAGCACCGTTTTCATTGTCCTTGCCATGATGCGCTTGCGGGCCCGACATCGGGGCAACGTGACCAATTTTGATCACCAGTTCGTCGCTTTTCGGTGCGCATGCACCCAAAGCGGCGCAAATGAGGGTCAGCAGAAAAATTCGCATGGACTTGTTGACGAGCATGGTATGGACTCCGGGTGAGATTCGATTCAAACTCATATCGTCGTTCCAGCGCAGGCTGGAACCGAGTGACTTTAACGTCGCTGGATTCCAGCTAATTTTAAAACCAAGCTGGAATGACGCTATCTAAACTTGATTATGACATTCGATTTTGACTCAGGCCAATCAAGGGAATAACGAGCCACATCTCAGCCGTTTGCAAGTCGTGGTGATTTTCCGTTCATCCTTCGATACGTCACGATGCGACTACTCAGGACGAACGGAAAATTTATCGAACCGTAGACAAGCAAAGTCACTTTTAAAAAATGAACCCGCGCGAAAAAATCGATCAATCGCATCGCATGCTCGAAGCAGAGGGTGTGAATCGCCTGATTGATCTGGCGCGACTCCCTGAGCAATCGCTGAATACCGTTCGTGCTGAAGCAGGCCACTTGATTACAAGATTGCGCGAGCACCATACCCAAGCCGGTGGCATCAGCGCCCTGATGCACGAATTCTCACTGGCAACCGAAGAAGGCGTGGCGTTGATGTGCTTGGCCGAAGCCTTGTTACGCATCCCGGATGCAACGATGCGAGACACCCTGATCCGCGACAAGATCGTGCGCGGTCATTGGCGGGAGCACGTTGGCCATGGCCCGTCATTTTTTGTCAACGCCGCATCCTGGGGTTTGATGCTGACCGGCAAGCTGCTGGCGCCACCTGATCATGCAGGTCTCACCTCAGCATTGACTACGCTGATTGGCAAGGGAGGTGAGCCCCTGATCCGCAACGCCGTTGGCCTGGCCATGCGTCTGCTCGGTCGGCAATTTGTCTGCGGGAAAACCATTGAAGCCGCTCTTGAAAACAGCCAGTCCATGCTGGCCCGCGGCTATCGTTATTCATACGACATGCTGGGTGAAGCGGCATTAACAACGGACGATGCCCTGCGCTACACAGAGGCGTATCGGCATGCCATTTTGGCCATCGGCCAGTCGATTCAAAACGAGTCCCGAGCAAACATTTATTCCAACGCCGGAATCTCGATCAAACTCTCCGCCTTGCATCCGCGCTATAGCCGTTTCCAGCGCGAGCACGTGATGACCGAGTTATTGGGACGGCTTAAAGCGCTCGCAATGCTCGCGCGTCAACAGAACATCGGCCTGAACATTGATGCCGAAGAATCGGAACGTCTGAATCTCTCGCTCGATTTGTTCGAGGCCTTGATGCGCGATTCTGAATTACAAGCCTGGGACGGCCTTGGTTTTGTCGTACAGGCTTATCAGAAACGCGCGCCCGATGTCATCGACCACCTTGTTGCCTTGTCGCGTGAGACATCAGGAACACATCAACGGCGCATCATGATTCGACTCGTCAAAGGCGCGTATTGGGATAGCGAAATCAAACGTTCCCAGATTGACGGCCTGAACGACTATCCCGTTTACACACGCAAAGCACATACCGACGTTTCCTATCAGGCTTGCGCACGCAAACTGCTTCATGCCAGCGATGTGGTCTATCCGCAATTCGCCACCCACAATGCCTATACCCTGGCCTGGGTGCGCGAGGCAGCGCGATTGAATGACGTGCCCGAGACTGATTATGAATTCCAGTGTTTGTATGGCATGGGCCAAAGTCTCTATGACCCGCTAGTCGGCAAAGATAAACTTGCCTGCCGCATCTATGCGCCAGTGGGTCGGCACGATACCCTGCTCGCTTATCTGGTGCGGCGTCTTCTGGAAAATGGCGCCAATACTTCATTCATCAATCGGCTGGTCGATGAACAAACCAGCATCGACGAATTGATCGGCGACCCTGTGCAGCAAGCCCTGTCCAGAATGGGCGCGCCGCATCCGTACATCGTCTTGCCTTCAAATCTCTATGAGCCGGAGCGTCGCAATTCAAACGGCCTGGATTGGAGCAACGAGACGGTCTTGGCGGAGACTGGAGCCGCACTGAATACCATCAACAAAACAATGTGGGCAAGTGAACCGATACTGGCTATAGATGTGGGGCATGATGGTTCATTTATTCCCCTATGCAATCCGGCTCAACAGGATGATGTGGTGGGTCATTACCGATCCAGTGATATAGGGCAGGTTTCGACTGCTGTCGATGCCGCGCTGACTTCCCGATTTCATCTCATACCCGCTCTGGAGCGAGCTGAAAAACTCAAAGCCTGTGCCGGTCTGATCGAAGCCCATCGCATCGAGCTGATCAGCCTTCTGATTCGTGAAGCAGGAAAAACGCTGACGAATGCAATGAGTGAAGTGCGCGAAGCAGTCGATTTCTGCCGTTATTACGCCGCGCAGATCACACAAACTGAAACCCATATTGAGTCTGCCCGTGCTCACTCTCCACTCGTCTGTATTTCGCCATGGAATTTCCCGCTCGCCATCTTTTCCGGACAAATCGCCGCAGCGCTTGCAGCAGGACGCAGCGTGTTGGCCAAGCCAGCAGAACAGACCCCGCTGATCGCCACTTACGCGACAAAATTGTTTCATCAAGCCGGTATCCCACGTGAGGCATTGCAGCTCCTACTTGGCGCCGGAGAGACCATCGGTGCAGCCCTGGTGGCCCATCCTGCCATTGGTGGCGTGCTGTTTACTGGCTCACTAGCCGTTGCCAAAGCGATCCAGCGGCAATTGGCTCAGCGAAAAGACAAAGCAGCGCGCGATCTGGTCTTGATTGCCGAGACCGGTGGGCTCAACACCATGCTGGTTGATTCCAGTGCCTTGATCGAGCAAGTCGTCAACGACGTGGTCAGTTCAGCATTCGATTCTGCCGGTCAGCGTTGTTCTGCCCTGCGCGTGCTTTGTATTCAGGAAGAAATTTATGAACGCACCCTGACAATGTTGCGCGGGGCGATGCAGGAACTCCATGTGGGCAATCCGTACAGGCTCGATACCGATATCGGCCCCATTATCGACAAGCAGGCTTGTGAAAACCTGAATTTTTACATCAATACGATGCGAGAAAAAGGCTTTGCCATATTTCAACCCGCTCTGACTGATAACTGCTCAAACGGGAATTTTGTCGCACCCACCTTGATTGAAATTCATCAGCTCAGCGATGTACCCGGCGAAATCTTCGGTCCGGTTCTGCACGTGATGCGCTATTCGTCAGGACAAAGAGAAACCTTGATTGATCAGATCAATGCGACCGGATATGGATTGACGATGGGTTTGCACAGCCGTATCGACCAGCACCTTGAACAGCTCGCACATGCATCGCATGCGGGCAACCTTTATATCAATCGCAACATGATTGGTGCCGTCGTCGGTGTGCAACCCTTTGGCGGACGCGGCTTGTCGGGCACTGGGCCGAAAGCGGGAGGGCCCCTTTATCTCGCTGCCTTGGGTATTCCCATTACCGAGTCCTTGTCTTCTGCGCTAGTGAAACGCCGTCCGATTCAATTAACCGGGCCGACCGGGGAAAGCAATACGCTACATTTTTCGGGCAGACCACATATCGGCTGTATTGCTGAAGATGAACAAGATTTGGCTGCGCAAATTCGCGCTGTAGAATTGGTCGGTGCCACGCCCTATTCCAAAGTCGAATACGGTCAGCACCTGACCCTCACCGATGACACGTCACTTGATGCGCTACTGATTGCCGGATCGGACGCACTGCTTCAATCCTGGCGGATAAGGATCGCCGAAAAATTTCCAGCCATCATCCCGGTCATCCCCTGGGATCGGCAAACCGATCCGGCCAAAGAACTCTGGCGCCTTATGCATGAGCAATCAATCAGCATCAACACCACTGCCGCAGGAGGCAATACCAGCTTGATCACACTCGATGATGACTTTGAAGCTTGAGGCTTTACCCGTAGAATCCGCGCTTTATTCCCTCCCTTTCAAGGGGAGGGTTAGGGTGGGGATGGGTCCCGATCGAGATGGGCCATCCAACCCATCCCCCACCCAACCTCCCCCTTGAAGGGGGAGGCGATTAAGAGGATCACCAGATTGATCAGCTGACATTCCTGGCTTGATATTTGCGCCAAATAAAAAACCTTTACCACCTCCCTAATGGAAATTCTGCTTCAACAAGTTCTCAACGGCCTGGTCCTTGGCAGTATCTATGCACTGATCGCGCTGGGTTACACCATGGTTTACGGCATACTCAGCATGATCAATTTTGCTCATGGCGATGTGTTGATGGTGGGCGCCATGAGTGCCTATGCGGTCATCAGCGGACTACATAGCGTTGCGCCAAATACACCCGGTCCGATCTTGTTGGGAACAGGACTACTGGCCGCGATTCCGATCTGCGTATTGATCAACGTCACCATCGAGCGCGTTGCCTATCGCCCGTTACGTAACGCTCCCCGACTTGCGCCGTTGATTACCGCTATTGGCATTTCGATCATTCTGCAAACCCTGGCGATGATCATCTTCGGACGCGACTACAAAGTGTTCCCGCCGATGCTGCCAACCCAGCCCATCAGTTTTGGCGGAGCCAGCATCACGCCCGCTCAAATCCTGATCCTGATCACGACGGCCATCACCATGACCGGTCTGGTCATCATGGTCGAACGAACACGCTTCGGCCGTGCAATGCGCGCCACATCGGAGAGCCCCCGGCTGGCGAGTTTGATGGGCGTCAATGCCAACTCGATCATCGTGGCCACCTTTGCGATTGGGGCAGGATTGGCCGCCGTTGCAGGCGTGCTTTGGGTTGCCAACTATTCCATCGCTCATTTCTACATGGGCTTTCTTCCTGGGCTTAAAGCATTTACTGCTGCTGTGCTGGGTGGCATTGGCAACCTCTACGGTGCCATGCTCGGCGGACTATTGTTGGGTGTCATTGAAAGCCTGTCTGCAGGTTACCTTAGTCAAATGACGGGTGGATTCTTGAACAGCAGTTACCAGGACATCATTGCTTTTGTAGTGCTTATCATCGTGTTGACCTTGCGGCCCTCAGGGTTGCTGGGTGAGCGGGTAGCTGATCGAGCGTGATGTGATTCAACGCAACTGTGGCCCCCACCCTAACCCTCCCCCAAAAGGGGAGGGAATAACAACTTCCTTCGTTTGGCTCCTTCCCCTCTTGGGGGAAGGTTGGGATGGGGGCCAGCAGAGGCAAAAGAAGAACTCATGCTGAATTTCTCCACAACCTCCCACAAAAAAGCCTGGTTCGGCACCGCCATGATTACGCTGGCCTTGCTACTCCTCCCCTTCGTTGCTGGTCTCGGTGGAAACTCATGGATACGCATACTCGACTTTGCGCTGATCTACATCATGCTGGCGCTGGGCTTGAATATTGTTGTCGGCTTTGCGGGTCTGCTTGATCTGGGCTACATCGCCTTCTATGCCGTCGGTGCTTATATGGCGGCCCTGCTCGCCTCACCTCAGTTTGCCGTCGTCCTGCAATCCTTCGTTGATAACTATCCTATATTCGGCAACTGGCTGGTCCAGTTATTCGGTGCAGACGTTGCAGCGAATGGCATTCATCTATCGGTCTGGGCCATCGTGCCATTGGGCGCCGCAGTGGCCGCATTTTTCGGAATTATTCTGGGAGCACCCACGTTGAAGCTACGCGGTGACTATCTCGCGATTGTGACGCTGGGCTTTGGCGAAATCATCCGGATTTTCATGAACAATCTGAACAAGCCGGTCAACTTCACCAATGGCCCACAAGGCATCAACAACATCGACCCGGTGAGCATCGGTGGTATCGGGTTCTCGCGCCAGGTTTCGTTGTTCGGCTTCAACATGCCATCGGTGCAGCTCTACTACTATCTGTTTCTGGTGCTGACGGTCATGATGATTTTTTTCTGTATCCGGCTACAGGATTCACGCATCGGCCGCGCGTGGATGGCAATTCGCGAAGACGAAATTGCAGCCAAGGCCATGGGGATCAACACACGCAACGTCAAGCTGCTCGCTTTTGCAATGGGTGCCAGTTTTGGTGGCGTGTCGGGTGCAATGTTCGCGTCCTTTCAGGGATTTGTCAGCCCGGAATCATTCACGCTGGTCGAGTCGATTGTGGTGTTGGCGATGGTGGTGCTTGGCGGCATGGGCCACATCCCCGGTGTCGTGCTCGGTGCTGTGTTGCTCGCAGCTCTACCTGAAGTTTTGCGGCAAGTCGTCGTACCGATCCAGCAAGCCTTATTTGGCAGCGTTCTGGTTGATGCCGAAGTCATTCGTCAATTGCTGTTCGGACTGGCGATGGTGATCATCATGCTGATTCGTCCGTCCGGATTATGGCCAGTGCCACAGCATGGCCGGATTAAAACTCTCAAGCACTAATGGATAACACGTCTTCGATGCCTCTGCTATCCGTTCAAAACGTCAACAAGCGTTTTGGTGGCCTGCAAGCCTTGGCTGATGTGAGCGTGAGTATTCAACAACATCATATCTATGGCCTGATCGGCCCCAATGGCGCGGGCAAGACCACCTTCTTCAATGTCATTACCGGTTTATATGCGCCGGACTCGGGTAGCTTCATGCTTGACGGACAGGCGTATCAGCCCACCGCTGTGCATCGGGTTGCCAAAGCCGGTATCGCTCGCACGTTTCAAAATATCCGATTGTTTGGTGATATGACCGCGTTGGAAAACGTCATGGTCGGTCGTCATGTGCGCACCCATACGGGCGTACTCGGTGCTGTACTGCGTATGCCGGGTGCGCGTCGCGAAGAAGCCGAAATCCGGAAGCGTGCAATGGAACTGCTCGACTTCGTCGGCATCGCCACCTACGCAGACTATCGTGCCCGCACGCTTTCATACGGTGATCAGCGTCGACTCGAAATTGCGCGCGCCTTGGCAACAGATCCGAAATTACTGGCCCTCGACGAACCCGCAGCTGGCATGAACGCGACTGAGAAGGTTGCACTGCGAACGCTGCTGGAAAATATCTGCAAGCAAGGCAAGACCATTCTGCTCATTGAGCATGACGTCAAACTGTTGATGGGCCTTTGCCATCGCGTAACCGTGCTGGATTACGGCAAAGTGATTGCAGAAGGGACGCCGACAGAGATTCAAAAAAATGCTGCGGTGATTGAGGCTTATCTGGGTACGGGGGCGCATTAAGAATGTTTGCTTTATTGCCCCCCACCCTAACCCTCCCCCAGCGGGGGAGGGAATGTACTTATCGACGCACGAAAAGTACCGACTCACCCTCCTGCCCTCGAATTTACTCCTTCCCCCTCTGGGGGAAGGTTGGGATGGGGGCTCGCGCGCAATGACTCCGCTCCTCAAGCTCACCAATCTCAAAATTTCTTATGGCGGCATTCAGGCCGTCAAGGGGATTGATCTCGAAATCAATCAAGGCGAACTCGTCACCTTGATCGGCGCGAATGGCGCAGGCAAGACCACCACGTTAAAAGCCATCACTGGTCTGCTCGCCTGCGCAGAGGGCGAGATCACTTATCAAGGCCACAGCATCGCCAATCGCCCGACTCATCAATTGTTGCGTGATGGTCTGGTCATGGTGCCGGAAGGCCGTGGCATATTTACGCGTATGAGCATTCTCGAAAATCTGCAAATGGGCGCTTATGCCCGCAAGGACAAAGCGGCAATCCAGACTGATATCGAGAAAATGTTTGTTCTATTCCCGCGCTTGAAAGAACGCGCCAACCAGTTAGGTGGAACCTTGTCTGGTGGAGAACAACAAATGCTGGCAATGGCACGCGCATTGATGAGCCAACCCAAGTTGCTTCTGCTCGACGAACCTTCAATGGGCCTTGCACCCCTGATGATCGAAAAAATCTTCGAAGTCATTCGCGACATTTCCGCACAAGGCACCACCATCCTGCTGGTCGAACAGAATGCCTTTCTATCACTCCAGGCCGCGCATCGTGGCTACGTGATGGAATCGGGATTCATCACGATGAGTGGCGATGCCAAACAGTTACTGCATGATACACGTGTACGCGCAGCTTATTTGGGTGAGTGAACCACTTAAGCAGTTGAAACAACTTACTTGACCACGTTTTAAATGAGAAGTTGAGCGCCATTTACTTTACTTATTTGGTTGGATCAGTAACCTTGATTGTGGAAAATTTAAAAAAATGATTAACTAACTCACTCAATGAAAATTCAAACATGTCTATTTAAGTTAGTCCTTCACCGATGTTAGATCAACTGCTGATCTCAAAAAAACTATACAAGGAAGGTTGCCATCAGCACGAGCTTGGCGACCCCATAAGTGATGGTGTCGCTGTATCCCTATTTCAAGACGCTATCGAGATTTACATCTGGACGCTAATTAAGGATCGGGGAATATCCGTTGGGAAAAACTCTGAGTTTACAAACAACCTCGCGCTTATCGCAGCGGCAGGACTACGAATCCCATCGCAGCCAAAGCTGCTTGAACTCAACAAAGCTAGAGTTAATTTCAAGCACTACGGTAATCTCCCTGCTCGGCGTGATGTCGAAAAGTTTCGAAATTACGCGCAAGAATTTCTAGTTGAAGCATGTCTAGAGCACTTCAAAGTTAGCTTTTCAGATCTATCTAGCATCAAGCTTATCCGCTCTGAAGAGATTCAAGAATATTTCAACTCGGCGCGATCTTCAGTCAACGAGGAACAATTGCGTCCAGCATATGAAAGTCTTGGGAAAGCTAAATTTTTAATATTTAACGAGCTTTCCGGTCGCTTGCCGCGATTCGGCACAAAATACAGAGAGCATGCTCGCGACTTTGAAATTCTACGAGAATTGTTGCTAGTAGCCGTACATAGAATTGACCTCAATGAGTTCAAGTTCGCTAGCTTCGCCCTGCCCACTACAGTTCGCATGATCTCTGGCAGTTTTCAACAAAACCACCACCGCACAAAATATTCGCTAGAAGAATTCAATCGTATCTATGACTTTCTTCTTGAACTGTGTCTTCGAGAGTCTTTGTGAAGGGGCTAACCTCGACTGATTAAAATGTTGTTCCGGACAACTAGGGCATTCCAATATCAATCCACTTCCACTGCCCTTCCGCAAGATCGTCAGGCAACACAAACTCCGCAACTGCAATGCGATGCAGTGCTTCGCACCGATTACCTACAGCGGCAATCATGCGTTTGACCTGATGATATTTACCTTCGGTGATGGTGAGACGAAGGCGATGATCGTCAATACGCTCGCAGACCAACGGTATGACCGGTGCAGTTTCTCCTCGCAACAAAACACCCGCCTGCAAAACAGCGATCTGTTCCTCACTCACACAGTGCTTGGCTGTGACTTCATAGACCTTGCCCAAGGCCTTTTTGGGCGAGCTATAGCGATGCACGAATGCGCCATCGTCTGAGAGCAATAAGAGCCCCGTTGTATCGTAGTCAAGCCGACCCGCGCACTGAATGCCGCGTGTAATCAACGGCGCAGGCAAGAGACTGAATACGCTCAAATGATGTTGAGGCTGGTGTGAACATTCGTAGCCTGCAGGCTTGTGCAGCATGATGGTGGCGTGTTCACGATAGGGCCAGTGTTGACCGTTGATGGTGAGTGTTTTCGGTGTAGTTGTGACGATTTGGTCAGGATCAGTGGCGTTGACACCATCGACTTCGACTGCGCCTTCAAGAATCAGGTTCTGGCAATGACGGCGCGTGCCGAAGCCCTGGCTTTGCAGCAGGCGGGTCAGCGTTTGTTTAAAGGTTGGCATCGGTTTACGTGATTTAGCGTTTGAGTGTCCATCGTCCACCCACTTCAGAAGGGAAAGGGCTTCGCGACTATCTCAAAACCTTTGGCGGTGTTTTCAAACTGCGCCAAAGTCCGATGGGATACAGACCGCGTTTTAACAAGCGCCCCGCCACCATTAGCACAATGCGAGTGATGTCGAGAACGGGTCGAAAATGGCTGGCACGGGCTTGCTGCGGATAGATGCCGGGAATCGCTACAGCGACACTTTGCACGCCCAGATTGCCAGCGGCAATCAGAACTTCACTTTCGAACACAAAGCCGTTCCACGACACATCGCGACGGGTCAGCTGCTTCAACAGTGAAGCGGGATAAACACGAAAACCCGACTGCGTGTCTGCGATGGGATAACCCGCCGCCCAGGATATCCAGAAGCGCGCGAACTGATTGGCGTAATAACGTCGTGGTGGAAAATTCTGCTTGTCGTGCAAACGCGCACCGATGACGATGGTGTCTGGAAATTTTTCTGCCGCATTGAGCAGCCGTTCAATATCCTCGGGACTATGCTGACCATCGCCGTCCATTGTGACGACCCATTGCGCGCCCTGTTTCAGCGCGTAGTCAAAACCATTCCACAAACTGGCCGCCTTGCCGAGGTTGCGTTCATTACGCAACAGCGTGACCGGCTGATCTTTCAATTGGGATACGGTTGCGTCGCTTGAGCCATCGTCCACAACCACGACATTCGGTACGATACTCAACGTGCGTTCGACCAGCTTACGTATCGTCGCTGCTTCGTTATAAGCAGGAATCAACACGACAATATGGTGATCTGGATGCGGCGTTTTCAATGCTTATCCGAATAGCCGATTGAGCCAGGACCACGTTCTTGGCACCATGTCGGCACGATGAGTTGTGTCATGGGCGCGCACCAGCGCCGCGCGTTCGAGGGCAGCACCGTCTTCATAAAAGGGCTTGGCCGCAAGTGTCAAACCAGCCTTTCGTGCTTCATCGACAAGCATCTGAAGATACTCCTGCATATGCTCAGCAGTGAAGTCATTCGTGTCGTGCAAGGTCACCACGATCGGGGTTACACCTTCGACCTTGGGTATCTCACCACGCCAGATTCGCTCTCTAACGTGGGTCATCTCGCTGACCATATGAATATGCCGACGCGGGCTGCCGTGATAGCCCCAAACTTTGCCATCATTGACACTGATATCGGTGAGCAAAACGGCAAGGTTGTGGCGAGCATAGGCCCCCAGGGTGCGCTCGTTATAGTCCCAATAGGGTGGACGTAGCAGCGTGATGGGTTGGTGGGATAAGGACCGAATATCCGCCACGCCATCGTTCAGTGATTGTTCGAGTACCTCTTCGCTCAGTTTGCAATGATTCGGATGCCCCAGAGTGGAGCCATCGTGCAGCGCAAGCACATGACCATCCGCCTGCTCGCGTTCAAGCAGCGCGCGTCCGCGCGTTGTGGCCCCGCCCTCTTTGCTGCGCGTCTGCAAAAAGAAAATCGCCTTGATGTTTTTCTGCGTGGGGTTCTCGGCCAGCATATTAAGAATGCTTGCGGTTGGGTTTTCTTGATCGCGGCCATCGGGGCCATCATCAAAAGTAAGAATAAAGCGCACCGGGGCTGACGTTACAACAGTCGTGACAGGACTACTGGCATATGCGCCGGTTACCACCAGCCACCCTGCTGCTATCCAGCCCAACTTACAGACTGCAAAAATGATTCGATTCATCGGTGTATTTTCATTTGTTTAAGGGACCTCTGATTAAGTCCATTCAAAACCAAAAATCTTGACACAGAGAAAAGCAAGAGCGAGGCGTAACGAAGAAATCTCTGTGTTTCTCTGCGACCTCTGTGTCTCTGTGTTGAGAGGAGGTGGCCCGCACATCTCACCCCTTATTCAGCGTCTCCGATCGTTTATTGCTTCAAGGAAAGAGAACACTTACCGCTTTACTGCGCCAAATCGGCTTCAGTCGTAAATGAATCGGCAAAGAACTCTTCTTCCGGCAAGCCACATTGATCGATGAAATCATGCTTCGCTGAATTGACCACAATCGGCGCGCCACAGGCGTACACCTGATGGCCAGACAAATCGGCAAAGTCTTCCATCACAGCGCGATGGACAAAGCCTCTGCGGCCCGTCCAGGCATCTTCGGGTAGTGCATCGGAAATCACAGGGACGTAGCGAAAATTCGGTAGCTGCGTTTCCCAACTCTTGGCGAGTTCGTTCAGATACAAATCTTGCGGTCGGCGCCCACCCCAATAAAGCGTCATCGGACGTTGAACATTCTTCAGTTGAGCATACTCGATGACCGCCTTGATCGGCGCGAAGCCCGTACCACTGGCTAAAAAGATCATCGGTTTGTCACTGTCTTCGCGCAGAAAAAAATTGCCGAACGGGCCTTCGAAGCGCAGGATGTCACGGTCCTTGATAGTTGTAGCGCCCACACCAAAAACGTGATCGGTAAACACACCGCCGGGCAAGTGGCGGATATGCAGCTCAAGTTGTTCGGCAAGGTGGGGCGCGCTCGCCATCGAGTAGCTACGGCGCTTGCCGTCCTTAAGAATAATCTCGACGTACTGCCCGGCCAGATATTGCAACTTGTCATTGGCGGGGAGCTGCAAACGCACGATGATGACATCTGGTGCCACACGTTCCAATGCGGCGACGCGAAAGGGCAGTTTGCGCGCCTGAATGTCGCCCGCGCCTTTGACTTCGCGTGCTTCGATGACGCAATCGGTCTCGGGATGGGCACAACAAAACAGCGCAAAGCCTTTCGCCTCGTCATCGGGATGCAAGGCGCTACTGGAATGGGGCCCATGTTTGACCCGGCCTTCCAGCACCTTACCCCGGCAAGAACCACATGCACCATTCTTGCAGCCATAAGGCAGGTGAATGCCAGCACGCAGGGCTGCGCCCAGAATACTGTCGTTGGTTTCTGCGGAAAACTGGTGCCCACTGGGCTGTACGGCTATGGAGAATGGCATACTGTTCAGTCGCGAAGTGAGTCGAGTGCGTGAGTAAAAAATGACAATGAAATTCAAACAAGAGCGTATTTTAATCGTTGGCTGTGGTGACGTCGGTTTGCGCATCCTGCCATTGATTCGGGAACGGTATCGCATCTTCGCATTGACCAGCCAGCCGCAACGCTGTTCTACATTTAGGGCAGCAGGCGCGATTCCTGTAATTGGCGATCTGGATGAGGCTGAATCGCTCTACCGATTGGCCGGTCTTGCCCCCAAGGTCTTACACCTTGCACCTCCTCAAAACAGTGGTGATCTTGATCTGCGCACACGACGTCTCTTGCCCGCATTAGGTCGTGTAAAACAGTTGGTTTATGTGAGCACCACAGGCGTTTATGGCGATTGTGACGGAGCGCAGTTTGATGAAACGCGTCCGTTCAATCCTCAGACTCAACGCGCCGTGCGTCGCGTGGATGCCGAACGTCACTTGCGGCTTTGGGCTCTGCAAACAGGCGCGAAAGTTTCGATCTTGCGCGTCCCTGGCATTTATGCGGCAGATCGCTTGCCGTTGGACCGGCTACGCGCCGGAACCCCGGCGTTGATGAAAAATGAGGATGTGTACACCAATCACATTCATGCTGATGATCTGGCTCGAATGGTGGTTGATGCGCTGCACCGCGCATCGCCGCAGCGGGTTTATCACGCCAGCGACGATAGCAATCTCAGGATGGGTGAATACTTCGATGCCGTGGCCGATGCGTTCAAACTGGCTCGTCCACCACGCTTGAGCCGAGCTGAGTTGGTACAACAAGTCTCTCCCACCCTGCTCTCGTTCATGAGTGAGTCACGGCGACTGCGTAATCAGCGTATCAAGCTGGAATTGGGTAGCACTTTGCGGTATCCGAACGTGGCGGATTTTCTGGAAGAATTCAAGACAAAAAAATCGAATCGGCAGTTATCACTCTTTGCCGACTGAACGCTTGATAGCCAAACAAGCTTGTCATCCTGAGCGCAGCGAAGGATCTCAGGTATTTCAATCCACGCCGGCAGTTGACTATTACCTGAGATCCTTCGCTGCGCTCAGGATGACAATTATTTCAGTACCCGATTCTCGATAAAGTCTTCGACCATTTTGGTCATCTTGTCGTTATCCCAGGTGCGCGCATCCACGGCACTGGCTTCGAGTTGAAGCACCGGAATGCCCGCGGCTTCGACGGCCATTGCGCAGAGTTTCGTACCCCAGCCCGACATACGATCTTCGCGCGGCACCAGCATCACCGCACCATGCGCTCCAAAGTCTCCGGCCTGCTGGATGATCCAGTCGGCCATGCACGGTGGCAGATGCAGTTGATCATTGGAAGTAATGTGACGAGAAGCCAGAGCGCGCAACGGGTCGTCGGTAAAGTGACGGAAATAGCCATCCGACAAATAGTTGGTATACATCGACCAGACAAACACCGCGCCGTATTTTTCTTCGAACGCACGATAGAAGGCTGTGTTGAACCACAAGCCATTGTTGAGCCAGAGCAGGCGCACTTTTTCATTCGGACAAGCCGCTACGCCACGATCAGCCAGATCCCGGATTTCCGCAACATAAGCCTTGAGGTGATCAACCGACCATTGGCTACCGCGATGCCACGTGACGCCCATGATATTGCCTAATTGCTCGGTCAATGGAATGGGGCTGGGTCGGGCCTTGGCGATGATTTGTTTGGCTTCATCGACCAAATCAGCAAGCTGATTGATCAGATGCATTTGTTCCACGAACACGGCATGGTTGAATACCTTACCAGTGGCGAACTCGGCTTCACGAATCAATTCCTTGTATTGATCCACCACAAAGTCGAGCCGATGCGGCTCATAGAAATTCTCCCAGTTGTAGCGTGATTCTTCCCACCAGCGCGGCTTCATCCGGCTCTGGCCAGGATTGTCGATGGGGAAATAGCGCGTGTTCTCATAACATTTGGCCCACTGCTCACCAATGCGCTGCGGAAACTCGCCACGCAAGCGATCCATGATGAGGGCAGGCTCGGGTAAGCCTCCGTAGGGTGCGCGCTCGGGATTGTTATCGATCGACGACATCAACGGCAAGCTCATATAACGCGGCAAATGGTCGTGATAACCAAGGGATTCGCTCAGCTCGAAGTAATACGGAGAGAGCTGTTTGGCCGCGATCATCGCCGAGTACCAAGGCGTGGCGACGACTTCGACATCCATCGCGTGGAAAATCTCATGCGGCGTCGAAGGCTCGGCAATCACATAAGCCTCGCCCTCTTCCAATACCCGTTTTCGGAAACCCAGGAACCATTCTTTTTGGTGCTTTTTGAGTCCTTCCGTGACCGCAAGACGCTGGCCGGTCAACGGCGGCAGGGCCTTCGAGGATTGCTTTGAATCATTCTTTACTGGCTTGGCGTTGCTATCCATGATCGGTCGCCCTTTTTATTGTTTCAGGGAAGAAATAAACGCCGTCACAGCAACCTTCTGCGTCACTTCGTCAGGCTGACGATACGACTGCTTTTTGAGATACAGCGAAGGAATGCCTTTGGCATCGAGCATTTTTTTCTGACCCGGATAATCCCAGCCCAAAGTGTCATCGTATTCTTCAATGTAAAAAATAACGCCTTCAACTTTGGCTTGTTCGACGATATTCATAAAGATTTCATCCTGACGTGCCTGCGGAAACTGGCGCGGACTGGGCGAATGCAGATGATAGTGTTCGGTCAGCGCTTCCATTGCGTCAAAGTCTTCGCGCACCTGATGCTCAAACACCCGTTCGCTCCAGGCATGGTCATCCGCCACGATCACCGCGCCACAAGCTTCGATCAGTTCATACAAAGCGGTGTTATCAAGCGGCGATCCTTTGACCATCAGGCGTGGGCCACTGAGTGGTTTCAATTGATCGGCATGGTCAAGCAAGTTCTCCAAGCGCTGGCTATGTGTACTTTTCTCTATAAAGGTGGACGCACCAGTCACGCGCATCAGATCACTGCCGGACAGCTTGGGTGGGATCTCACGGCGAAAGGCATTGACCTGGCTCAGCAAGGCACGATTGCGATTGACCGTCTTGATTGCATTGGTGACAGCGGCTTGTTCGATTAATTTTCCAGAAACCTGTTCGAGCTTTTGTTTGAAGTCATCCATGCGCCCGCGCACATAGCGTCCCGTCAACCAGTTATTGGTTTGCAGCAGATCGAACAAATACAACTCCGGAAACTCGTGTTCCGGTTTCAAGCGTTCGATTTCCTGCAGAAAATAGTAGAGCTGAAGATAGCTTTCCGTAGTACGTGGAATCACGATCAGATCAACGAAATTGAAGTGCCCGGTCAGCATGCGATTAAAAATCGAGCGGATATAGCCGTCGAAAAAATCTTCCATGTACTGATCACCGAGTTCGGTCGTCTCATCGGGACTGCCACTCAGTTGTACCGGAAACATGCCTGCAGCGAGGATCAATTCCTCCGGTACGTTCCAGGAAAAATAGCCAATCACTTTTTCGCCACGGGCATGACGCGCGCGTGCTTGCTGTTCACGAGAGATGTAGCTCGCTTTGAGTTCGTCGATTGCAGATTTAGTCATCGCATATTCAATGTTGGAGTTTTTATGAAGCCTGCGCTTTATGAGCCCTGCGCTGCCAGCCGTTCATTATTCTTGTCGGCATAGTGCTTGAGGTACAGGATCAGCAACAGAATGGCAGTCGAGGTACAGGTCAGTACATACCAGCCAAAATTGAAGCCACCAGAATAATCGCGCATCCAGCCCAGCGCCTGAGGACCCAGATAGCCGAAAATGCCGCCGCCCAGTGCGACGATGCCCATGATCGGTCCTGTATCGCGCCCCTTCAGCAATTCGGCCGCAGTCGGATAAACCTGGTTGGATGAACACAAGCCAAGTCCCACCAGAAGTGAAGTGGCAAAGGTAAACACGTAAATATTGCTCGAAGTCATGAGCAGACAAGCAGGAATCATCAGCGCGACCATACCGCCCAGGACCAGCCAGCGGTTGTATTTATCACCCAGCCAGCCACAAATTGGATTCAGGACAATGGCGACTGCGTAGGCCACGCCGATGATGAATGAAGATTCTTTGGCGTCCAGCCCATAGACGGACATCACTACCGAAGGAACAAAAAAGGTGGCAGCGAAACCAGCCGCATTGGTCAAACCCAGCAAGGGAATGGTCCAGACGATGGGAATCTTGAAGGCTGAAAACAGACTGGCCGGTTTGCCGTCCTTGCCAACCGCAGTCGTGATCTCCATCGGGGTTTGCTTGTAGAAAATCATGAAGACGATGACCCCGAGCGCGGCCATCAGTCCAAACCCAACCATACCGTGGCGCCAGCCGCCAAATGCAGCGCTGATGCCAGTACCAAAAGGTGCACCGATGACTGAAGCCATGGCTGACATGGCACCGAGAATACCCATCGCTTTGCCTTTCCAGTTGGACGGGGCAGTCAATGCAATCGCCGTCATCACGGAAATGAAAGCCATGCGATAACCGAAAATCCAGAAGGTGCGCGCGCTGAGCCCTTCCATATAATTTTCGGCCAGACTGACCGCAATCAATCCCATCGCAACAATCGACAAGCCAACGCCGAGAACTTTTTTCTCCCCATATCGTTTGGCCAGCAGGCCCGCTGGAATACTCATGATCATGGCGACGATGCCATAGATGCCAGTAAACAATCCCATCTGGCTATAGCTCATGCCCCAGTCTTGCTTGATCGCCGGGAGTAATGGCGAAAATCCAAGACTGGACATTTGCATGGTCATCATTGCAAACACGACCGCGACGTAAGAGATGAACCATCCCTTTCGCTCAACGGTTTCTTTCGTTGTTTCGATCATCATTTTATTAGTCTCCTGGTGTTTGGACGGCACACCTGTTTTGGCAGCGCATAGCTCATGTTCAGATGACTTTAGCTGCTAACAAAGCCTCAAGTTTTTCCTTGCTATAACCCAGTAGCCCGCAATAGATTTCTTCATTGTTTGCACCCAGCGTCACCGCCGGCTTGTCGTAAGTGGCAAACGATCCCGACATGCGGATCGGCAAGCCACTGCAATACAGATCATCATCAATC
>JANYFL010000004.1 GCA_025362735.1 Betaproteobacteria bacterium
GTAACGATTGGCACGACGTGCGCAGATTCCATGTCGGCACGGGCCACGCAGTGCCCACTCCAGATGCCGGATATACGACTGCATGCGCTTCCCACAAACCAAAACCATCGATCCGTCTTGATTTTTGGGGGAGTCCATATAGGGGAGGTTAGGTGGGGGATGGGTAATCCTGAACGATTAATGACCCATCCCCACCCTACCCCTCCCCTTGAAAGGGAGGGACTAAAGTAAAAAAAGCCGCATGACTGCGGCTTTTTATTGAGGTGGAAACCCTACTTATTTTTTGATAACCAGATCGCCAGGGAGGCTGGCGATATAGGCCGCCAGATCGTTCACTTCGGTGGGCTTCAAGGCCGCGACCTGCGCGCCCATGACCGCCTGATCACGCCCCAAGAGAGCTTTGGTTCCGCCAATCTGGTAAGCCTTGATGGCCTGAACCAGATAGTCATAGTGTTGACCGGCGAGCTTGGGGTAAGAAGGATCAATCGGCTTATTCAAATCGGCGCCATGACAGGTGACGCAATTCTTCTCGGTGGCCAGCTTTTTACCGTTTTCGATATTGCCAGCGGCGAACGCGACCGTAACGAGGCTGGCTTGTGCAATCAATGCAATGATCAGTTTACTCATGCTGTTCTCTTATTTTTGCTGAGAATAATAGGTGGCCAGGTCGGCGATATCCTGGTCACTCAGGCTACCGGCAATGGCACGCATCGTTGGATGCTTGCGAGCGCCTTTTTTGTATTCGTTCAGGGCGCTCTCAATGTATTTTTCACCCTGCCCGCCAATCATGGGCACCGAGTACACCGCCGGGAAAGACGCTTTGTAGCCAGGAATGGCATGACAGCCGATGCACATGGCATTCTTGGACTCACCCGCTTTGGGGTCGCCAGTCACCGTCTGCGCCAAGCCAAGACCGGACAAGCTCAGGGTAACGCCTGCAATTGTAATTTTTAGCCAATTATTCATATTATGGACAGGAACAGTGGGATTGATCCAGAGGTTCGGGCATTCTTATTCTACGAAGCCACGCTGCTGACTTTGCTCGAATGGGACGCATTGTAACCGACGGTTCTGGTGGTCGTCCACCCTGGTAGTCCAGCCTCATGCAGCCACGGCAAGGCTCATCTATACTCAAACGAAATAAATGGACTCTGAACGGTGAAATATGCGCTTTGAAGGCTCGCAACACTACGTTGCCACACAGGATTAAAACTGGCAGTCAACGCCGCCCTGACGCTGCAGCGTCCACTCTTGATCAAGGGCGAGCCCGGTACAGGCAAGACCATGCTGGCCGAAGAGGTTGCCACAGCACTGAGCATGCCGCTATTGCAGTGGCATATCAAATCCACGACCAAGGCACAGCAGGGGCTGTACGAATACGATGCAGTCTCGCGCCTGCGCGACTCCCAATTAGGGGATGAACGCGTTCGCCATATCGAGAATTACATCATCAAGGGCGTGCTCTGGCAGGCTTTTACTGCCGATGCACCTGTTGTGCTGCTGATCGACGAAATCGACAAGGCGGACATCGAGTTTCCCAATGATCTGTTGCGCGAACTGGATCGTATGGAGTTCTACGTCTACGAGACACGTGAACTGATCAAGGCGAAACATCGACCCCTGGTGATCATCACCTCGAACAACGAAAAGGAATTGCCCGACGCTTTTCTGCGCCGCTGCTTTTTCCATTACATCCGTTTTCCGGACGCGACGACGATGCAGCAGATTGTCGATGTGCATTTTCCCGGTATCAAAAAGAATCTGCTTTCCGCAGCGATGAATGCTTTTTTCCAGATCCGCGATTTGCCCGGGCTGAAGAAAAAACCGTCGACCTCGGAACTGCTCGATTGGCTCAAGCTACTACTGGCCGAAGACATTCCTCCGGAGGCATTGCATAGTAAGGATGAAAAGATGATCATCCCGCCACTTCATGGCGCCTTGCTGAAAAATGAACAGGACGTGCATCTGTTCGAGCGCCTGCTTTTTATGGCGCGCAATAATCGTTGAACACTCATGTTGATCGATTTTTTCTTCACCCTTAAAGCGGCAAAGATTCCGGTTTCCATCAAGGAATATTTGATCTTGCTCGAAGGCCTGAACAAAAATGTCATTGAACCGTCGATTGACGAATTTTATTTTTTTCGCGCACGGCTCTGGTCAAGGATGAACAACATTACGACAAGTTCGATAAGGCTTTCGGTGCCTATTTCAATGGCCTGACCACCGTACTCGGCCTGGATGCTGAGATTCCTCTCGACTGGCTCAAGAAAAAACTCATGCGCGAACTTACGCCTGAAGAAAAGGCACAGATTGAGGCTATGGGTGGACTTGATGCATTGATGCAGCGACTGAAAGAATTACTCAACGAACAAAAAGAGCGCCATGAAGGCGGCAACAAATGGATCGGTACGGGGGGTACTTCACCTTTCGGTCATGGCGGCTACAACCCGGAAGGCATTCGTATCGGTGGCGAAGATGACCCGGATCGCGAGCACAGCGCGATCAAACTCTGGGAAACGCGCGCATATCGCGACTATGACGATCAGGTTGAACTGGGCACCCGCAATATCAAGGTCGCGCTGCGTCGTCTGCGCCGTTTCGCGCGGGAAGGCTCGGAACTCGAACTGGATTTGCCCGACACGATAGGTGCGACCGCAAAAAATGCCGGCTGGCTGGACATCAAGATGGTGCCGCAGCGGCACAATCATGTGAAAGTCCTCATGCTGCTCGACGTGGGCGGCAGCATGGACGAACACATCAGGCGCACTGAAGAACTCTTTTCGGCCGCGCGTACCGAGTTCAAACATATGGACTTCTACTATTTCCACAACTGTGTCTATCAAGACTTGTGGAAAAGCAACCGGCGGCGTCATGCCGAACGTTTCCCTACTTGGGATGTACTGCATAAATACATGCCGGACACCAAGCTGATTTTTGTCGGCGATGCCAGCATGAGTCCGGTTGAAATTGTTCATTCGCGTGGGAGCATCGAATACAACAATGAAGAAGCTGGAGCGGTCTGGTTGCAACGACTCATCCAGACCTTTCCCAAATTTGTCTGGCTGAATCCAGAGCCGCAAGGGCTCTGGCAATATCGCCAATCGGTCCAACTGATCAATCAGATCATGCAGCAACGGATGGTGCCACTGACCATTGAAGGAATCGAACGCGGCATGCGCATGCTCTCCAAGTAAGGCCCAAACAACATCTTTGTCGGTTTGGCTCCTACAAATTAGCGGCTACAGACACAAGCCGTTACATTTCTTACGACTTCTCACGCGCACTTTGCTGCAATACGACTTTCAAAGCAGTATCGTTTGTTTCAACGAAATCGCGATGCCTAAGTTTAATCAGCGAGTTTCGTTTTGATCCCGTTTCATTCAGGAGGAAATATGAGTAATCCCTATACACCCGAAAATTCAGTTGCCACTAAAAGTGGTGGCGCTTCCATATTTGGTCTGCACCCGCTGGTTGCCGCCGCTGCAGCCTCTGTCATCGCCCTGAGTGGCGTGGGCATTGCCAGTATGCTGATGAACCGCTCAAGCGCAACACCTACGCCTGAGCAACAGTTGGCAGCTGCCTCGACGATGAGCGATACGACAAGCAGCGCGCCTGCAGAGCCGCCTGTTCAGGCAGCACCAGCGCCTGTATATGAAGCACCGATAAGCCAACCGATAGCCAAACCGGTCAGCAAACCTGCTTCCAAGCCGGTTCATAAGCCTACCCAGATCGCTGCAGCTCAATCGCAGCCCTCTGCACCAGTTTATGAAGCCCCTATTGCCCAGGCTCCGGCACCATGCCGTGAATGCGCGGTTATCGAATCGACCCGTGAAATCAAGGTGGAAGGCAAGGGATCCGGCTTCGGCGCCATCGCAGGTGGTCTAGTGGGCGGTCTGCTTGGAAATCGGGTGGGCGCCGGAAATGGACGCGCTTTGGCGACCGTGGCCGGAGCTGTTGGCGGCGGCTATGCCGGCAACTCAATCGAAAAATCGACCAAGGCAGGCATTGAGTATGAGATGGTTGTCCGTTTTGAAGATGGTACGACTCAGAAATTTACCCGTGCCAATCCTTGGCCGTATGGAAGTGGGGACAAGGTGAAGGTCGTTGACAATCAGGTCGTTCGCGGCTGATTAACCTAGCTCCTCAATAAGCAGGCTGGCCCCGCTTTGGCGGGGCCAGCCTGTTTCATGCTAGGCTAGACACGATCAATGAAAATCATTTATGGACAACACAAGCCCGCCCAAAAAAGTCGTTAAAAGTGATGCCGAATGGCGCGCGATGCTAGACCCGATGCAGTATCAGGTCGCCCGTCACGCCGGGACTGAACGCGCTTTTAGCGGGCAGTTTTGGGATCATCACCAGCACGGCATCTACACTTGTGTGTGCTGCAATACGCCCTTGTTTGAATCCGACGCCAAGTTTGATTCTGGTTGCGGCTGGCCGAGCTATTTCAAATCGCTTGATCTAGCCAATGTGCGTGAGAAGCGTGATATCAGCCATGGCATGATCCGTACCGAAGTCATCTGTAATGTCTGTGATGCGCATCTCGGCCATGTCTTTGAAGATGGTCCCCCGCCCACCGGCCTGCGCTATTGCATCAATTCGGCGTCGCTACGCTTCGACCCCCTTCCTTAACGGATCGCCTCCCGCCCGAGCCTCATGAAATTTCTTTCGGATTTTTTCCCGGTTTTATTGTTTTTCCTTGTTTACTTTCTGGGCCAGCGCAATGCTGATACGGCCCTGGGAATTGCAAACCAATACCTGAGCGGTCTGACCCGCGACGGCGTTATCCCGCCCGATACCGCTTCGCTGATGCTGGCCACTGCTGTCGCAGTAACGGTACTCGGCTTGCAGATTCTGGTGCTATTGCTTCGGCGAAAGCCCGTCGGCATGGCCCAGTGGCTCAGCTTCCTGATTTTTCTGGTGTTTGGCGGAGCCACGATCTATTTCCATAACGCGACCTTCATCAAGTGGAAACCAACCGTACTGTATTGGGTATTCGGGCTGGTTCTATTCATCAGTCAGCGTTTTTTCAAGACCAACCTCATTTGCAAACTGATGGGCGCAAACGGCTTGCAACTACCTCAACCGATCTGGAATCAATTAAACCTTGCGTGGGTAATTTTCTTTGCCTTTGTGGGTGCGCTCAATCTTTACATTGCCTTTAATTTTTCCAATGACGTCTGGGTCAGCTTCAAGGCCTTTGGTATGACCGTACTCACTCTTGTATTTGCCTTGGCCATGGGTTTGTATCTGGCACGTCATATCAAAGATGACCCTGCAGAGGCTTCGGCCAGCGATTCCACACCAAGCAAATGAGTATCGATCGGCTTGAAAATATCCGGCAACGCCTGGTCAACGGTCTGACCCCGACTAGCGTTACGGTGGAGGACGAAAGCGAACAGCATGTCGGACATGAAGGGGCAAAGAGCGGCGGCGGGCATTTCAGGATTTATCTGGTTAGTCCGAGATTTGCAGGCTTACCCAGAATTGCCCGGCATCGCTTGGTGTATGATTTAGTGGCTGATCTGATGCAAACGCAAATTCATGCACTCGCGATCACCGCACTCACCCCTGAAGAACAAGTCTAAATTCGTATTAAAGCCTTGGAACTTCTTTCCGGGGCGGCTAATCAGACAAAATATCCAAATACATCCACTTGATCGAAAGAAGGAAGATTTCATGAAGCAGGCTCAGTCACGCAGTTTTTCCCACGCAGCTATTACATTCTTGTTCAGCCTTACAGCCCTGGCGGCTTCATCGGCTTTTGCCCAGAATATTGCTGTCGTTAACAGCAAGCCCATCCCTAAAGCCAAGGCCGATGAAATGGTGGCGCAAGCCGTCAAGCAAGGCCAGGCCAATACCCCCGAACTGCAGAATGCGGTTCGTGAACAATTGATCACGCGTGAAATTCTGCTGCAAGAAGCAGCCAAACAAGGTTATGGCTCCAACGCCGACATTCAGCAACAAATTGAGCTGGCGCGCCAACAAGTCCTGATCGGTGCGCTCGCCAATGATTATTTCAAGAACAATCCTCCGACCGATGCTGAAGTGCGCGGACAATACGACGCGCTGGTGAAGGAAATGGGTAACAAGGAATACCATGTACGCCATATTCTGGTTGAGACTGAACCAGCAGCCAAGGCCATCATCACCAAGCTCAAGGCCGGTGCAAAGTTTGAAGATCTGGCCAAGGGCACCAAAGATACGGGCTCTGCAGAAAAAGGCGGCGATCTGGACTGGGCTCAACCCAGCATGTTCGTAAAAGAGTTTTCCGATGCAATGGTGAAATTGCCCAAGGGCAAGTTCACTGAAGTCCCAGTCAAATCGCAGTTCGGTTATCACATCATTCGCGTGGATGACATCCGCGACATGAAAGCACCGAGCTTTGAAGAAGCCAAGCCACAAATCGTTCAAGCCATCATGCAGAATCAGCAATGGCAACAAATGAAGTTCCAGGCCCTGATTCAAGACTTGCGGGGCAAGGCAAAAATCGAATAATCTGCATGTACGAATGCTTTGATCAAAAGGCACCTTCGGGTGCCTTTTTTTATTGGCCTCCAATGCGATGAACACAACAACAAGAACCGGACAAAACAGCAGCCACGCACTCGCGATCGCTCAGGTCATTCTCTGGGGGTTCAACAAGCATTACCGGCTTTTCCGCGAACTCACTCGCGGGGCACAACAACGTTTTGAAAATGAACAATGGCAAGCCATTCAACAAGCCGCGCGTGAACGCATTGAATACTACGACCACCGCGTGAATGAAACTGCAGAACGGCTGGAGAACGAATTCCAGACTGACAAGCTGCATGAATCAGTCTGGCAACAGGTCAAGTTTCAATACGTCAACTTACTGGTCGACCATAAACAACCCGAGTGTGCCGAGACTTTTTTCAATTCGGTCTGCAGCAAGATCCTGCATCGGACTTATTTCAATAATGCCTATATTTTCGTTCGACCCACGATTTCCACCGAGCATATTGACTCCGATCCTCCGGCCTATCGCAGTTACTATCCAGGTGGCGAAGATTCGCTTCCCGTTTTACATCGTCTCTTCGCCGACTATGATTTCGAATGCCCATTTGAAAATCTGGAACGAGATTTGGTCCTCGTTATTGAGGCGACCGAACGACAACAATCTCTATCGGGCCGACCCTTCAAACCAGAGCCAAATTACCAGATACAGGTATTGCGTTCGGTGTTTTACCGAAACAAGATGGCCTACATCATCGGCAAGATCATTAACGGTTATCAAGAGCAGGCCTTTGCAATTCCCGTACGGCATAACACCAGTCATCAACTGGTAATCGACACCATTATTTTTGACTCGATCTACCTGCACTGGATTTTCAGTTATGCACGGGCTTACTTTATGGTCGACACCGAGGTTCCAGCGGCCTACGTACAGTTTTTGCGCACCATTGTTCCGGGTCGCAGCAAGTCAGAGCTCTACACCATGTTGGGATTGCAAAAACATGGCAAAGCTTTGTTCTATCGCGATTACCTTCAGCATTTGCGTCACTCAACCGATCTCTTCGATATTGCTCCCGGTATCAAAGGCCTGGTCATGCTGGTGTTTGCCCTTCCCTCTTTTGGCTTTGTCTTCAAGGTCATCCGGGATGTGATTCCAGCACCGAAGGAAATTGACCGCGCCGGAGTCAAGGCCAAGTATCAACTGGTCAAAATGCACGATCGCGTCGGACGCATGGCCGATACACTTGAATACTCCGACGTTGCCTTTCCCAAAAACCGTTTCGCTCCTGCTTTGATTGAGGAGCTGAAAAAGCTTGCGCCCTCGGTTTATGTTGAAGAAGGTAATCAGATCGTGATCCGCCACGTTTATATCGAACGTCGCATGACGCCACTGAATCTCTATCTTCAAAGCGCAGGACCGGAAGACTTCCGTCATGCCCTCTATGAATATGGCATGGCTTTGAAGCAACTCGCTGCAGCCAATATTTTCCCAGGTGACATGCTCTACAAAAACTTTGGAGTCACCCGTAACAATCGTGTGGTGTTTTACGATTACGATGAAATCGAATACATGACCGCCTGTAATTTCCGTCGCGTGCCGCAGCCACGCAATGAAGAAGACGAGATGTCAGGCGAACCGTGGTACACCGTTGGGCCTCACGATGTCTTTCCAGAAGAATGGCAAACCTTCCTGCTCGGTGATCCAAAGATTCGCGCAACCATGCTTGAACTGCATCCAGACATTTTCACTCCTGAGTATTGGCAGTCACAGAAAGAGCGTATCGAGGGCGGCCATTTTGAAGATGTATTCCCCTATCCTGAAGAAATTCGCTTTCACCAAACCTCTGGCTGAAAAGCCATTTAGGAGCTGACATGAGCATACAGGCACGTAAATCAACCGAAGGTCAGGTGGCGTACCTTCTTCAAAATGGTCAGAACACCATTACGACCGATCTGGTTAGCACCTCTGGCGGCAATGATTTAGGGTTCACGCCCCACGATTTGTTCGACGCGTCACTTGCAGCTTGCACCGTACTCACGCTCAGTGTTTACGCGAAACAAAAAAATTGGCCGCTGGAAGACATTCACGTCAAGGTGGAGCGTGATGACAGTGAGGAGAAAAAAGGCCGGTATCGTTTGAAACGGGAAATTGATTTGATTGGCGCACTGGATGCAGAACAGCGCCAACGTTTAATGGATGTGGCCGACAAATGCCCGATCCATAAATTGATGCATGCAACGATTGAAATCCAGACAACCGCAGCTTAATTGCTTTACGCTGATATGCGGCCCACTCCTGAGTAAGCCTGGTCACACTCAGATCACTTTATCCTTGATCAGTGCCTCGAGTTTTTCCTTGCTATAACCCAGTAGCCCGCAATAGATTTCTTCATTGTTTGCACCCAGCGTCACCGCCGGCTTGTCGTAAGTGGCAAACGATCCCGACATGCGGATCGGCAAGCCACTGCAATACAGATCATCATCAATC
>JANYFL010000040.1 GCA_025362735.1 Betaproteobacteria bacterium
GTCTTGTTTGTCATGCTCAAGAATGGTACAGATTATGTGATGCCGGTCGTCTCAACCCAGCTTCACAACAAGGCCAATGACCCCGCTTGAACCGACCAACTTACCCAAAAATCCCTTGCAATTTCCAGAGGGATGTTCAGGCTCGAATATATGTAGTCGTTTCGACATGATCTGACAGTTTCCTGATGTGAAGCTGGGGCGGTCCGGCCAAGCCGGAACGACTCTGGTTGTATTCAAAAAGAAGTCAGCCCCGCATTCCATCCCAAGCCACTAAGTTTGGCATTCCGCCCCCGTTCTAGCGACAGGATGTAACGCTGCAAGAGGTTGCCGGTGGCGTTCGAGAGTTTGAGGAAACCCAGGCCGATACGGTGTTTGGTTTTGCCCGTAGGAAGTACCACTTGCTGCGCATTCGTGACTTGCAGATCGGCGAAGATGACACCAACGCCAGGCAGGTTGATGCGGCAGTTTTCATAACGGTGACCCACAGTGTCGTCCAAATGAACCTGATCGTCGAATAATCCCATTCCACCAAAGCTCAGATCGGTTGGCTTGAGCGTCAGTGCGACAGTCCCATCGGGTTTATCGAGAAGGATCGTGCATTCGACGGGATGCATGATTGGTACAGGAATACGGAAATGTTCGCGGCGCTGCAGGCGTATCAGACGATCTGGAATTTTCGCGCGCAGGGCGTGACGGCCTTCGTAAAGGGAGAACTGCAAGGCTTCGAGCGTGAAACTGATGCGGATATTGTCGAGCAGGGTTTCCAGTTTGACGCTTTTTGATCGCATCGCGGCCACGTTGATCGCAGGGTTCTGGGCAGAATCGATGATGAGTTGATTGTCGTGTTCGTCTACTTCAATGATCGAGCTGACAAAGAATTCCGGCGTTGCATCAGGGCCTGAAGTGAAGCTTACCGTGGTGAGCAGGCTTTGATCAGCAATGGTGTTAAGCAGAGCCAAAATTTCAGTACGCCCGCGCAGTGTATAAGGCGTCAGATCAACTTTCCTGAAGTCGATAGTTGGTAATGAGCCGGTCGATGCAGTCTGCGTTGAGTTTGACTTGTCCACAGTCTTTGCTGTCCTTAAGTAGGCAGGTAGGGTCGTATTGGATTGAATGCGGCATTCCCTGATGCGGAGGATTCAATGGCATAAAGCCAAGCCAGTAACTCTGCCACTGCGCGGTAAAACGCGGCCGGAATTTCGCGATCCAGATCAACCTGCATCAAGAGGCTGACCAATTCCTTTGACTCATGCACAAAAACGCCATGTTCGCGTGCTCGGGCAATGATTTCTTCGGCGACCAGTCCGCGTCCCTTGGCGACAACCATCGGCGCACTGCTGCCACCGTGATAGGCCAACGCGACGGCGTCTTTGAGCTGATCGCGGTTCATGTGGACTCACTCGCTTTAGCCGGTACCGATTCCTCAAGCCCCTCACGGATCGTCAATGCCGTCAGGCCAATACCAGCGCTGCTCATGCGTTCAGACAAATGCAGGCCCTGACGCTTCAGTTTTTGTACGGTTCCGGCATCCTGGCCTTGCATTTCAATCTGTACTCTTTCGTCTTGCAAACGAATGCGGGCATGGACTGGCCCCAGCCCGGGCAGGTTCAGGCTCAGCGTGGTCACCCAGGATTTTTGCTCGGTATCGGCGCCTGAATGTTTTGGTGTTGCCCCATGTTCAGTGGTTTGTTCTGTTTCTTCGTTGGCCGTCCACAGCATTAACTGGTTGGGCCAGATTTCTCCCTGCCATTGAAAGCGCTTATTTTCCAGTGTATCGATCTGGGCATTTACCAAAGACGATAACTCGGCGCTCGCACTGATCGGAGTTGCTGGATTATCCGCAGTAGAAGTAGTTTCAATTATTAAAGCGGAAGGGCTTGCACCTGTATCAACCGTATTGCTAGCCACCGGCTTGATGGCCGATTGGGCGAGCTGGATTTTTTGAAACAGCTGCTGTTGTGGCTCTTGCTGGAGTAGTGCAAGCGGACGGGTTCCATTCAGCCATTGCATCACGTGGGCTTCATACGACAGACCACTGGTTTCGATGACTTGACGTAACGCTTGTTCAATCTGGGCACTGGGCATTTGCGCAGTGTTGAGCACTGGTGTTTTGCCAGTCAGGACAGCCGGACTCTCCTTGCGGTCGACCAGAATGTTTTCCAGCAAGCGCGCACCGGAACTCAGTGAAGTCCCTGTGGTGTCCGTATCAGGTTCAACTTGAAAAGTGGGCTGGGGCGACTTGCTGATCAGAGAAAGGTTGATTCTCTGCCCGACTCGGGTTTCCGCAGGTAAAGTCATGCGGGTACGCAGGTTTGCTGCAGCACTACCGAGGTCGACAATGAAACTTCCGTCTTCAAGTTTGGCCACGGCACTGGCTTGCAATATCTGGCCGATGTTGATGCGCTCCAGCCGGTCTTGCGTTTCCCGACGTGGACTGCCGACGGCCTCGATTGGCAAAAAGCCTTCGATCCGCGTTACGAGGCGCTCAGTCAGGGATTCCAGACGTGTGGCCATCGTAGTTCCTCAGGGCAACTCAGCCCGCGTCAGCCCGGCGGCGCCGCGCCGTAGGTATTGCTGAGCTTGCGTTTGGCGCCATTGCTGTTGAGCAAGTTGGCCAGGTGATCAATCCAGGGTTCCGTGATCTCGCGGATCGCTTTGTCGTCAGCCAGAATCTTCTGAATCATTCTGAGCTTGTGCTCGCGTTCCGATGCCGTCAGCGGCGTGCCCGCTTCTCCGGATTTGAGTACATTGACATGCACGGCGCATTCCGTCTCAAGGGTAGACAAGCGCTCCCAGTCACTCGATTGGGCAGCCAACAGCATTTGTCCCGTCAGTTCCGAAACGGCGGTGTAAGTCGCAATCACCTTGTGGTTATCCATCATTATTGTTCTTTCAGAAACTGGAACTGCGATAAGAAGACAGCCCATTGGTCAATGGCTGTCCTGCAGATGTACTGGAAGTGGCTGATATTGTCTCAGAAGATTCCATGCCCGCGGCGGTCTGCTTGGGCATGTTTTCCCAGGCGGTTTTCAGATCCTGCAGCAGCTTTCTCACTTCTTCAATCTTGGTCACATTGTTGTGCAGATTCGCCATGAACAGGCAATTACTCATGTATTGATATAGCGCGTCGAGATTCAGCGCGATATCGCCACCCACATCCTTGTTCAGACTGGCACGCAGGCCACTTTCGATGATCATGATGGCTTTGGAAATCGTCTGGCCTTTTGATTCGATGCGACCTGCACGCATTTCGGTCAGCGCCTGATTGGTAACCACCAGAGCACCTTCAAACAGCATGACAATCAACTGGTGTGGATTGGCTGCTTCCACACCGGTTTCGATGCCCACTTTGGCATAAGCTTTCGACGGATGATGCGGCGATCCGAACATGAAGTTTCCTGGTTAAATTTTTAAGTTAGTTAATTTGAGCTGTTCTTGCTGCCGTTCAGCGTGGCGAGCTGCTGGGTCAGGAAAGTGCTGGTGTTTTTCAAACTGCTGATCGTGGTGTCAAGAGCATTGAACTGGGCACGGTATCGTGCCTCAATCGCGGTCAGCCGACTATTGAGCGCATCTTCCTTCTTGCCGATATCAGTAATCGAGCGTTGCAGACCATCGGTACGACTGGCGATCAAGCCTTTGGTTGTGAGCATGCCATCAAGCAGGGCATTCAGTTTGCTGCTCAGACCTTGAGTAATGGTGACCGTCCCACGGTTACCGGTGGCACCACCACTGACGAGCAGACTCAGTCCTTGTGTGCTGCCATTGGTTCCCAACAAAGTTTGTCCGCTGGCTGTCGTCGCATTGCCGCCGATTGTGCCAGCCAGACTGGTACCGCTGGTACTGGTTGCGGTACCCAAAAGCGCCGCGACTGCATTGCCTCCCAAAGTCAGGCTCGAGCTTGAGCCATAGCTGTTGGAGCGAAGGGTCAACAACCCGGCTGACTGCGTAACGGTCACGCCCAATGCCGTCCCTTTGACGAGATTTGCCCCGTTAATTGCGGATTGAATTTGCGCGGCAATCTGAGACTGGTTGTAGCTGCCATGTGCGAGAGTGACCGAACTGGCCACACCATCCAGCGTAAATGTCAGCGCATCATTGCTGCCGTCAATGACGGTCGTCGTGCCCAATGGCGTTGATCCGACTGCACTGCCTTGCGTGGCTACGCTTGAAATATTCACACCATAAGTGCCGGGTATCGTCGAAGAAGTCGAACCGATGTAAGTGACCAGGGCATCTGTCGTCTTTCCCGATGTGGCGAACAACGAGGCCACAGCCGTAGGATTGGCGGTCAGTGCGGTCTGCAGTTTATTGCTGTCGAGTGCGAGCGCCCCGTCTTTCTGGAAAGCCACGCCGATCTGCGAAAGCGTCGTGTAACCATTGCCTTGAATGGCGCTGGTCAACACACCGCGGATTGAAGATTGGATTCTTTGCGTGGTTGAATCGCCCAGAAGCAGTCCGCCTTGCTTGGTCGAGGCATCGTAAGCGGTCAGACCGGAGAGGGTCTTGGCCGTATCGTTATAGGCGGATACGAAACCCTGAACGGCTGTCTTGATCGCGGTTTGGTCGAGACTGGTATTCAGGCTGGCCGTACCTGTCTTGAGCAAATTCAGGGTAACACCTTGCAGCGTATTACTGACCGTATTCGAAGCGCTCGTAATGGCCAGGCCGTTGACAGTGAGATTGGCATCTTGCGCCACTTGTGCCTGAACCAGATTCTGCGTACCGGTCGGGTCGTTCGCCAGCAGGCTGCCTAAGCTGGCATCGCCACTGACGCTGATCTTGACGCTTGAAGCAGCACCGGTTTTGCTGGAGGTCAACACCAGTCGATAAGGCGTGGCGCTACCGTCATTGACGATAGCGGCTGTGACACCAAGGCTGGCATTGTTGATCGCGTCCCGAATCCCGATCAGGCTGTTGTTGCTGGCATCAATGGTGAGGGAACCGGATGCAATATTGGGATTGGCGGTGAAGCTGGCGCCGGTGTACACACCGCCACTCAAGCTTCCTCCGGCAATGCTGCCGAAGTCAAAGCTGATGGTTGTTGTCGCGCCGCTGCCAATGCTGGCTTTGGGGTCAGCCTGTCCCGCTGCAGAAAGACTTTGGGCTTGAGCGAGCTGACCGACATTGATGGAGTAGCTGCCTGCGCTGGCATTGGTTGCCGTAGTCGCAGTCAAAACATTGGGGTCGCTGACATTGGTCGTTAGTTTGGTCAGTGACGTTACATTGCTCAGGCTGGAAAGCGAATTCTGGAAAGAGCTGAGCGAGCCTTTCAAGGTTCCATACGCCGATATCTTGGCTTGATATCCCGCTTCTTTGGTCTTGAGATCGTTCAGCGGCTGCTGCTCAATCGTCATCAACTGCGTGACGATGCTGTTGACGTCGAGACCGGAACCTATGCCAGCGGATGTAATCGAGGCCATGACGTAATCAGATAAGTCGAATTGGTTAAGTCGCTAAATAAATCTGTTTCAACAGAGCAAAATGATGCGCTGTCGGTGCGGGTAAAACTTCAGGTAGAGCTTAAGCAGAATCATTGACCAGAGTGCCCTTGAATTTCGTCAAGGCATGAGCGATGCGTACCACGACTTCAGCCGGAAACTGGGCAACCACTTCTTTGGTGTTCGAATCAACGACCCGAACGACAGTCATTCCGCTATCGTGATCAACGCTGAAATTCAGATCCCGACTGGGATTCGAATCCCTGATTTCGGCATTGATTTCGTCGAGCGCCTTTTTGTTGCTGACCGTTGAAGTGGATGGGTTGACCGAAGCCGCAGGAGCCGGTGTCGCCGCAGGCGTGTTCTGAGTCGTGACTGCGGACTTGAGCGCAGGCGTATACACCGTCGAAGGCGATGCTGCTGCTGTCAAATTTGAAAGGTCCATGGCAGTTCCTAGTTAAAAACCCCGACCGGCCTGTTTAGAGGTCGATCGGGTCATTACTGTTACGGTCTGATTACTTCAACAGGGTCAGCACCGTGTTCGGCAAGGCATTGGCCTGAGCCAGAATCGCCGTACCGGCTTGTTGCAGCACTTGGTTCTTGGTCAACGACGCCGTTTCCGCAGCAAAGTCAGCATCCTGAATCCGCGAACGTGCAGCTGAAAGGTTCTCAGACGTCGTTTGCAGATTGGTCACGACCGAGGCAAAGCGGTTTTGAATGGCACCGAGATTGGCGCGGCTGGAGTTGACTTGAGCCAGGGCAGCGTCGATCGAAGACAGCGCGGTATTAGCGCCATTCACGCTCGAGATATCAATGGCTGCGATGGCCGTACCGGTTGGAGCAATGGCAGTCGTATTGGCGAATGCGCCCGCAAAGACAACGTTGCCCGTCGTACCGGCTGGAGCCTGGTAGGTCAGATTGATCGTTGCACCGGTGGTTGCAGCAGCAGCCAGGCCATACGAAGCCAATGCGGCGCCAGTGGCACCTCCTGCAGCGAAGTTTGCGACGGTGATGTTGCGGCCATCGGCTGCAGACAGGCTTACGCCGGCGCCAGTGTCAGTGGCGATCACGCCGGTTACGGAGGACTGGGCATTGATCGCGGATACTGCATTGGTACGGTTGGTGGTCAGGTTGGTTGTGCCTGCAATCGTGATGGTCAGGCCGTTGATGTCAACGGTGGAGTTGCCGGCTGCGGTTGGCGCCGTGCCGGAAGTTCCAGCAGCGACTGTCGTGGCGTTTGCTGTGGCCGACAAACCGGTTACTCCGGCAGCATTGACTGCTGCCGCAATGGCTTTGGCATCGGTAGCGATGGTGCCCAAAGAAACAGCGCTGCCGCTGCCGATCGTAACCGTGCTTGCGGTGGTCGAGTTACTGGCTGTACCGATGCTCAGATTGGTTTGCGTATAACCCTGGAATTGACCCAGAGCGCTCGAGCGGGCACTCGCGATCGAGGAAATTGAAATGGTCTGACCGGCATTTGCACCGACCTGGAAAGCTTGGGCAACGAAGGAACCGTCCAGCAACTTGACGCCGTTGAAATCGGTTTGTGCGCCGACACGGTCAATTTCTGCTACGAGCTGTGAAACTTCCTGTTGCAGAGCGGCGCGATCCGAAGAGCTGTTGGTTGCATTGGCTGACTGTACAGCCAGCTCACGAATGCGCTGCAGATTATCGCCGACGCTGGAGAGGGCGCCTTCAGCCGTTTGCGCCAGCGAGATACCATCGTTCGCGTTGCGTGCAGCAACATTCAGGCCATTGATCTGGCTGGTGAAGCGCTGGCTGATGGCGAGACCGGCAGCGTCGTCTTTGGCGCTGTTGATACGCAGGCCGGTCGACAGACGTTGCAAGGAAACGTTCAGCGCGCTTTGCGAGCTGTTCAGGTTACGCTGCGCGTTGAGCGAAGCAATGTTGGTGTTGATTGTTTGTGCCATTTGTAAATCTCCTAGAGGGTAGAGGGGTCCGATGAACCGGCTTGTGAGCCATCAACATTGGTTGGCCTCTAGATGAGGCAGTAAAACCGCCGTTATGTTTGGTTTATCGGACTGGACTGGAGAAAGTTTAGGCGGCTGTTACACCTGCGTTACACCATTCTTCTCCGGACCAGTCAGAATTCAAGCCCGTGCTCCCCCTTTCGGCTGCAATTGTCAAAATCTTTAATCATGCAGGGCGTCAGACGCAGGTTCCGGCAGCGCAGGATGCGCAGTAACGACCTGGTTTTTCCCTTCTCTTTTCGCCTGATACATCGCCTCATCTGCGCGCTGAGTTAGCGCCTCAAGATTCTCGGGCGGTATCCGTAATGCGATCCCGGCGCTGAAAGTAATAACCAGGCGCTTTTCGTCTGCCATAAAAAAACGCCGGGTCAATTCACGCTGGACTCTGGTCAAAATCTCTGCGGCCTGTTCGAGACTGGTTTCTGGTAAAAGAATCAGAAATTCTTCACCGCCATAGCGCGCAACTTCATCTGTGGGTCGCAGGGTTTGCTTGATGATGTCAACCAGATGAATCAGCGCATCATCGCCGACACCGTGCCCATGTGCATCGTTGAGATCCTTGAAGTTGTCGATATCCAGCATGGCGATAGACAAAGGTGCCCCACTACGATCTGAACGCGCGACCTCACGATCAAATGCTTCTTCGAGGCCACGACGATTCAAGCTGCCGGTCAATTGATCTTCACGCAGTTTTTCACTGACGGCATCCAGTTCGGCTTCAAGCTGTTGAATCCGCAGTTCAGCGCTTTGAACTTCCATTTGCGCCATCAAAATCGATTCGCGCGCCTGCATGGTTTCGTTATGCACACTCTGGGTTTCACGCATGACTTCATCGAGTATCGTGTGCAGGGTATTGATGTCCGTCGCACGTCCAATTTTTTCCGTGTACTTCGCCATTTTTTCGTTGTAGTCACCGGTCTTGGTCGCAATGGTGCCGAGCCGATCCACGAAGGTAATCATCATGTTTTTCAGCGTCAGCTTGGCTTCTTTCAAGCTATGTTTGACGACGCTTTGCTTGTAGATAATTTCTTTGAGGCTTTTGGTGGCGCTGTCCAGCATGCCAATGTCAATCTGACCGGCAATCAGTTGACGTACTACTTCAACCTGGCCCGACAGCCAGCTATCATCGTCAAGCAGTTCGCTGATGTTTTCCAGCAGCAGAGCGAGCAGACGCCGCATCATTTCCTGCTGCTCGGACAATTCGCCGCTGCGGGTTTCGATGCGATAACAAAGTTGTTTCAGGCGGCTGGCAATGCGTACCAATTCTTCTTCGTTGGTAGCCTCTTTCACAGCCAAGCCTAAGGCTTCAGCCTCGGTCAACAAATCAGGAGCGCCTTCGACCAATGCGGCCACGGCAACGGTCAGCGTGCGCGAGAGCAGCACCCGCAACAATTGGGCTTCATCCGCATCGTTGGAAACCTGGATATTGGTCTGGGCAAAGGATTTCTGATTGAGGCGACGTTCAATCAGCAGGCTTAGGGTTTTACTGCATTCACGCCAGTCACTCGACTGGATGGTGCGTTTCAGACGCTGACCAAAATCGATGGTGTCACCGCCGTTCCGGGTCAGATGGGCTGCAAACTGGGTCAGGACGGTTTCGGCATTGTTTTCTTGCCCAGCGCCCGTGATTTCCAGATAAGCAGCGCGATAGGCGTCTGGCGTCGGCGCAATGCGGCGCGTTGCCATCATGCGAAACGCTTCGCGAGCAATATCTGCGGGATTCCGCGATTCCGGCTGCGGTGGGCGACTAGCCTGCATGGGTTCAAGCCTTCATAAACGAGATAAACCGCATGCTAAAGCGCAGAGGTCTGATTCAATCAGGCGATTAGGGGTTTAAAACCCTGTTAATTCTGAGGCAAAGTTTGGAGCCAATTTGACCCCTAAGACGTCATTCCCGCGAAGGCGGGAATCCATTTTGAATTAAAACCAAAATTAACCTGGATTCCCGCCTTCGCGGGAATGACAACCCTGGGTTACTGCTCAGGAAGTACGCGCTTTGAAACTAATCGACCAGCTGATTTTTGATCGCGTAATGCGTCAACTCGGCATTATTTTTGAGCTTCATTTTTTCCAGCGAGCGTGTGCGGTACATGCTTACGGTTTTTACTGAAAGTGACAGTTCTTCCGCAATGTCTCCGACTGATTTGCCCGATGCAATCATGATCAAGGTTTGGTATTCCCGGTCGGACAGGGTTTCGTGCGGCGGTGTCTCGTTATCGTTGCCAATCTGGTTGGCCAAGGCCTCAGCCAGCGCAGGACTGATGTGTTTGCGTCCTGATGCAACTTGCCGGATGGCGGTGACGAGTTCGGTTGGAGCACTTTGCTTGTTGAGATAACCCGACGCTCCTGCTTTGATGGCCCGAATTGCATATTGATCTTCACGGTGCATGGACAACATCAACACTGCGATTTTCGGATATTCCTTCTTGATTTGCTTCAGCAGCTCAATGCCACTACGGTCGGGTAGGGAAATATCGAGCAGCATCGCATGGCATGGCGTTGAGCGCACCAGCTTGATTGCATCTGCGGCAGATTCGGCCGAGCCAGAGACAATGATGTCTTCGGTCGTGGCCAGAATCTGCTTGAGACCTTCGCGCACAATCGCGTGATCGTCGGCAATCAAGACTCGAATAGGGTGGGGCAGACCGTTCACGCTCATGTTGGTTCCAGAGAAATATTGAACGTCACGGTGGTGCCGCCACGCGCACCGGTGGTAATGCTCAGTTCACCACCCAGTGCGATGGCACGCTCAGCCATGCCACGCAAGCCGAATGAATTGGGTTTGAGCCGGTCTTTCTTGGTCATGCCACGGCCATCGTCACTAATGACCAGTTGAACATTTTCATCATCCTGAGTGAGCTGCACCGTGACCTGACTGGCCTGGGCGTGTTTGCCGACATTGGTCAGAGTCTCCTGGAAGATGCGGAACATCGCAATCGCCTGCTCGGCGCTGAGGTCGATTTCTTCCACATTCGAGGTGACATCGCAGGGGATGCCGACCTGTTTTTCGAATTCACGGGCTTGCCAGTTGATGGCTTCGACAATCCCCAGATCGAGAATGCTGGGTCGCAGATCACGCGAGATACGATGCGCTGCTTCGAAGGTGCGGTCAACCAGTGCGTTGACATAGCTGATTTTCTGCTCCAGCGCCTTGTTTTCTTCGGTCGTGGAGTTCTGTTGCGACAAACTGGTCAGGGCCATTTTGATGGCGGTGAGGTTGCCTCCCAGATCATCATGAATTTCGCGCGCGATTCGGGCCTGCACCTGTTCCTTGACGTTCTGCATGTGCGAGGTCAGTTCGGCCAATTGCTGGCGCGAACGCGCCATTTCCGCCTGCTGTTCCTTGCTCTGCGTGATGTTGGTCATAATCCCGTCCCACTGGAGATCTCCATTCTCAAGCAGCCGTGGTTTGGAGCGCACGTTGATCCACTTCACATCTTCCCAGCCGTCGACTGAAATGCGGCCTTCCCAGTTCCAAGCGCTCATGTCAGCCGCAGATTTGCGCATCGACTCGATGTAGGAGGGCAAATCCTCAGGCAGGATCAGCGAGTTGAAACGTGCAGGCTCCTGCGTTAAGGCGACTTCATCGATGCCAAGCAGAGCGTGACAGTGTTCGCTCAAATAAAGATAAGCCAGGCTGCCATCCTTGCGCTGCTGGAACTGATAAACCAGTCCGGGAGCATTGGAAACCATCGCGCGAAAGCGGACTTCGCTGAGCTCCAGGCTACGTGTCAGGTTTTCATGGTCACTGATGTCATAGCCAACGGCGATCAGGGCCTGTACATCTTCATGACCATCGTCTTCGACCTGAAAAAAACGCAACTTTATAGGATAGGTTGAGCCATCTTTACGGATGTGCGTTGTTTTCAAAACAACGTTTTTTCTCTTCCCCTCATCAATCGGTTTCAGAACCTGTTTGAGCGTGGCGGCATCAAGGCCTGGGGCGATATCAAACAAATACATCTTGTTGAGTGCCTTGGCTGAATAATTCAGATTCGTGCGTGCCGCTTCGTTGGCCTGCAGATACCGCATGCTGTTACGGTCGATGACGTAAACTTCATTGAACGACGACTGCATCACAGCCTCAAGCCATTCGCTGGGCATCAGTGCTACAGGTTCCTGTCTCGCATTCATGGAATTCTCAATCGAGCTTTGAATTTTTCACCTACACAGTTTCAGCAATTGCCAGTCTTCACTGAATGGACTTGATTGATATGCTGATGCAGGTTCGACGCGTTGATTATAGTGCCCTGCAACCTTAGCGTGAATATAAGTTGCCCGACTGACCACAAACAGATGCCGGGTTTGCGATGAGTGTTGCATTCTGCGAGAATCGCCCCCCTACTGACGCTGCGTCCTTTTTGTCCTAAACCATGTCACAAGCAAGTCCTTCTTCTTTCCCGAATGGTGTTCGAACACGGTTTGCTCCGTCACCGACTGGTTATTTGCACCTCGGCGGAGCCCGTACGGCCTTGTTTGCCTGGGCCTTTGCACGACACCATCGCGGCACTTTCATTTTGCGCATTGAAGATACCGATGTCGAGCGATCCACCCCTGAAGCGGTACAGGCGATTCTGGACGGCATGCAATGGCTGGATCTAGGGCACGATGAAGGGCCTTTCTATCAAATGCAGCGCATGCCACGCTATCGCGAAGTGGTGGCGCGCATGCTTGCCGAGGGCAAGGCTTATCACTGCTATGCCTCGCCTGTCGAACTGGATGCGATGCGAGAGGCCCAGCGCGCGCGTGGTGAAAAACCCCGCTATGACGGACGCTGGCGTCCCGAGCCGGGCAAGCAATTACCAAATCCGCCGGAAGGCATCAATCCGGTTGTGCGCTTCCGCAACCCGCTTGATGGCGAAGTGAGTTGGAATGATCTGGTCAAGGGCCCGATCACGATTTCCAATCAGGAAATGGATGATCTCATCATCGCCCGCGCCGATGGAACGCCGACCTACAATTTTTGTGTTTGCGTGGATGATCATGACATGGCGATTACGCACGTGATTCGCGGCGATGATCATGTCAACAATACGCCGCGCCAGATCAATATCCTGCGGGCTCTGGGAGCTGAGTTACCCACTTACGGCCATGTGCCGATGATTCTCGGCCCCGACGGTGAAAAATTGTCCAAGCGCCATGGCGCCGTCAGCGTGATGCAATATGCTGAAGACGGTTATCTGCCCGAAGCGATGATCAATTATCTGGCGCGGCTGGGCTGGAGTCACGGCGACGACGAACTCTTTACCCGTGAGCAGCTCATCGAGTGGTTTGATGTCGATCACCTGACCAAGTCAGCTGCTCAGTGGGACCCAAAAAAACTCGCCTGGGTCAATAATCACTACATCAAGCTGGCCGACAATCAGCGCCTGGCTGATCTGGTGCGCCCGCGAATCGTCGCTATTTACGGATCCATTGAAAGTGGACCGCCGCTGGATCAGGTTGTGGCTTTGATGAAGGATCGCTGCGAAACACTGGTGCAACTCGCCGAAGCCTCCTTGCTGTTCTATCACCCCTATCAAGTGGATGCTGCACTGAAGGCGGAACACATTTCCGAAACGATCAAGCCCGTGTTGCAGGACTTTGCAGCTCAGGCTGAGGCCATTGAATGGAAACGCGAGTCGATTCAGGCATTAATTAAATCGGTGCTCGCCAAGCATGGATTGAAAATGCCACAACTAGCCGTGCCCTTGCGTGTTCTCGTGACTGGTCGCACCCAAACGCCTTCGGTGGATGCAGTGCTGGAATTGTTCGGGCGGGATGTAGTGTTGGAACGTGTTCGTTCGGCTTGAAGAAAAACCAGCAGCAATGCTGCTATTTTAAGTTTTTCCGGTTATAATCACAGGCTTTGCGGTAGTTCTCATTCAAGTATTGAATATTGGGTTAGAACAGCCGCCTTCATCAACTTTTAGCAATTTGGAGTGCTGATCATGGCACGCGTCTGTCAAGTTACCGGGAAAAAGCCGATGTCTGGCAACAATGTTTCCCATGCCAACAATAAAACCAAACGCCGTTTTCTGCCCAATCTGCAGAATCGCCGTTTCTGGGTCGAAAGCGAAAATCGCTGGGTCAGCCTGCGTTTGACCAATGCCGGTCTGCGTACCATTGACAAGAATGGCATTGATGCTGTTCTGGTTGATTTGCGCGCTCGTGGCGAAATCTGAGGAGTAGCGAATCATGCGTGACAAGATCAAGCTCGAATCGACCGCAGGTACCGGTCATTTCTACACCACCACCAAGAACAAGAAGACCATGCCTGAAAAAATGGAGATCAAGAAATTTGATCCCGTTGCCCGCAAGCATGTGGCTTACAAAGAAACCAAGATCAAATAAGTCATTTGATCCCAACAAAAAAGCCCGCATTTTGCGGGCTTTTTTGTTTGTGGATTTCTCCACGAAATGCGATTTAACTAGGCATAGCTCCGTAGTCGCAGACTAAACTCCTGTAGTGATCGAATGCCGCTTTCCTCGGCGCGCTTACACCAATCCTGCAACTGAACCAGCAACTGCTCACGAGTAGCACTGGAACGTTCCCAGATGGCCATCAATTCACTGCGCATTTGATGAATTTTGGCCAAGACATGGCTGTGTTCCAATGCCTCCGAAACCTTAATGCGATGCTCTTCGGGTAGCTGTTCGATGTCCCGGTGCAACCATTTGCGTGCCAGTTGTACTCGGGCTAGTTTCATCTCAGCCAACTTGTCTGCTGAAGCGGTTTTCAGATGAGCGACTTCATCACGGTAGGCTTGCTTGATCGACTTGGCAAACTTGGCCATGACATCGTAGCGATTGGCAATCACCGCCTGAAGATTTTCGAGATCAACATGCGGGCGTGGCATCTCGAACTTGGGCTTTGGCGCGACTTTCTTGATCGTTGCCAGTTTGAGCGCGGACAGGATGCGGATATACATCCAGCCAATATCAAATTCATACCACTTGCTCGACAGCTTGGCTGAAGTCGCATAGGTGTGATGGTTGTTATGCAGTTCTTCACCGCCGATCAAGATGCCCCAAGGGATAACATTGCGACTGGCATCGGCGCAGTCGAAATTGCGATAGCCCCAGTAGTGGCCGATGCCATTGATGACACCAGCAGCCAGCAAGGGAATCCAGATCATCTGCACAGCCCAGACCGTGGTACCCGCGCCGAGGCCGAAGAAAATCCAGTCCAGCACCAGCATGATGCCAGCACCTTGCCAACGGAAGCGACTATAGACATTGTGTTCGAGCCAGTCATCGGGCGTGCCATGACCATACTTTTCGAGAGTTTCGACGTTTGCCGCTTCGATACGATAGAGTTCAGCGCCTTGCCAGAACACCTTCTTGATGCCACGGGTTTGCGGGCTATGCGGGTCTTCTTCGGTTTCGCATTTGGCGTGGTGCTTGCGGTGAATCGCCGCCCAATCTTTGGTTTGCATACCGGTCGCAAGCCACAGCCAGAGCCGGAAAAAGTGAGCCGGAATCGGATGCAAGTCCAGAGCACGATGTGCCTGGCAGCGATGCAGATAAATCGTCACGCCCGCAATCGTGACATGCGTCATGACCAGCGTTGCTACAACGATTTTCCAGACTGGCCAGGCAAGAACGCCATGAATCAGGAAATTGAGCGCCTCAGTAGGGATCATGTAACTCCAATATTATGCGAACAAAATTAAGTCTAAGCTATTGATTATAATTCAGTATTACTTTTTGCGGCAGAATCTTTCAGAGACTTGAGCAGCACTTGATGATCTTCAGCAGTCTGAAGCTGTAAGCGCACATCACGCTGAGGATAAGGAATCTGAATGCCAGCTTCTTGGAATGAAGCGAGTATGAGCAAATTGACTTCTGAACGCAGAACAAGCGTTCCTTTTTCCGGATCTGCAACGCTGAAAATCAGATCGATATCCAGCCCGTCTGCTGCAAAATTGACCAGACTGGCCAAGGGTGCGGGATCCTTCAATACTCTTTCCTGGCTACTGGCAGCTTGAATCATCAATTGCATAGCCAGTTTCACATCGCTGTCATAACTGATCTGAATTCTTTGCGTGACATTGATGTGTTTGCCCGCACTACTATGGTTTTGTACCGGCTGGCTGACCAGCAACTCGTTGGGAATAATGGCTTCCGTGGCATCGAATGAGCGCACAACGGTATAGCGAGTTCGGATCTGGGTCACAGTGCCAAAGTACTTATCGACCGTGATCCGGTCGCCCAGTCGCAGGCTACGATCCAACAGGATGATGAAGCCGCTGGCGTAATTGCTCGCGATACGCTGCAGGCCCAAGCCGAGACCGACACCGAGTGCACCACCAAATACGGACAGCACGCCGAGCGGGATGCCAACGACTTCCAGACTGACCAGTATGGCAATCAGGATCAGGACTGCGCGACCAATGCGGGACAAAACCAACTGCAGGCTGCTGTCGATCTCAGCCGTGCCCATCAGTCGATCTTCCAGAGAGGCGCCTGCCCAGAGTGCTGCGATCAAGGTGACGATGACCCAGAATGTGGCTGTAGCGATTTGCCAAACCGAAATCTCAGTCTTACCGAAGGCAAACTGGATCTCTTCCAGAGTTTGCATGGTTTCCGGCAACAAGCCCGTGAGATGCAAGGCCACGACACTCCAGACCAGAATCTGAAAGATGCGCTCAAACGCTGCCAGCACACCGCTGGGTTTGAAGATGCGTCGTATCGCGTAAAAGACAAGGCGGATCACCGCCCCTGAAAACATGACGACAGCAGCGATCTGCAAGAGATGCGTTTGATGTTTCCAGGCTGTGAGGACACGTGAGGCCACCAAAAGCAGGAGCCAGCTCAAAGTTGGAAACAGGATGACCCGAATTCCAGCGGATCCAGTACGCAAATGCTCTGCGGCAGCAGCGTTGCCTCTGGTGGCAACCGTCTCGGCGTATTGATCCGCTCTCGTGCGAATGCGCCCACGTAGCCAGTGCGAGATGAATAAACTGATTAACAGGCAAACGGCGATTGCACCGATTTGCCAGAATACCAACGGGTTTTGTAATTCTTCCCAGACGTTGGGAAGCAGATCATTTAGTCCTTGATCATTCATCGGTCTTCGGAGTGGTTTCGGGTTGAGTGCTGATTGGGGATGACTGGCGTTGCATCACCGCAGCGAAAAAACCATCGGTGCCGTGACGATGCGGCAGCAATTCGAGCATCGGACCAGTATCCAATGGGATCTGCTGACTACGCAAGATTTCGGCAGCATTGAGCAACAAAAATTCCGGGTGCTTGGCGAGAAAGCCATCGACGATTTGCCGGTTTTCCTCGTTGAGCAAGCTGCACGTGGCATAGACCAGCCGTCCGCCTGGTTTCACCAGCTTGGACGCGGCGGTCAGAATGGCGCTCTGCTTTTCATTCATTTCGCGCACGCTCTGTGGCGTCTGGCGCCATTTCAGGTCGGGATTGCGTCGTAGGGTGCCCAGGCCGGAACAAGGCGCATCGACCAGCACACGATCCGCCTTCCCCGCCATGCGTTTGAGTTTGGGGTCGCGTTCACTGTCGATGACGACCGGATGCACGTTCGATAGCCCGCTGCGCGCCAGACGTGGTTTGAGATTGGCGAGGCGCTTGGCAGCGATGTCCAGTGCATACAATCGTCCGGTCGAGCGCATTAATGCACCTAGTGCCAAAGTCTTGCCGCCCGCACCGGCGCAGAAATCCACGACCATTTCGCCACGCTTGGGTGCCAGCAGATGGGCCAGTAACTGACTGCCTTCATCCTGCACTTCGATGCCGCCATCGAGAAAAATGGCCAGTTTCTGCAGTGCCGGTTTACCTTTGAGACGTATACCCAGTGGTGCAAACGGCGTCGGCTCAGCTTCAACGCCGAGTGATTCCAGATTCGACAGCGCGTTCTCGCGGGTGGCTTTCAAGACGTTAGCGCGCAGATCCAGCGGGGCAGGGCGGTTTAGCGCGTTGCACAGTTGCTCAAGTTCGGTCTCATCAAAGCGCTGCTTGAGCACTTCGAACAGCCATTCCGGCAGATTGCAGCGGGTCTGGTAGGGCAGGGTGCTGCGCTCAACCGTTGCAATACGTTCCAGCCAGCCTGCTTCGGCGGGGCCCACTTTGGCAATCACCGCCTCCATGCCCGAGCCATAAGCCAGGCCCAACAAGGTCAGGCGCCGGGTCAACGTGCCGCTGCCGCTCTGGGCAAACTGGGCAAATTCGAGTTTGTGGCGCAATACCGCAAAGACTGCCTCGGCGACGGTTCCCCGGTCACGATGTCCGAGCTTGGGCTGATTGCGGAAATAACGGGTTGTGACCGCATCCGCCGGGTGGGTGAAACGCAGCACATCCTCAAGTAAGGCTTCGGTGTGCTGGATGATGGCGGGATAAATACTCAAAATGGACTCGAATCTGAATGATCGCGAAGGATCGTCAATGGTGATGCTGGCTTGGTCAGAATGCTGACCGGCTTATTGTGGAATGGTAGACGCAGATGAGAGGGACTCAGCTGCCTGTTGGTGCTCCGTTTGAACCGTAAAAAACTCGCGCACGACACGCGGATAAATCCGGTGTTCTTCCATCAAGACACGCGCGGCAAGAGTGGATTCGGTATCGCCTGCCAATACCGGCACCTTTGCCTGTGCCAGAAGCGGACCATGATCCAGCTCCGCCGTTACGAGATGAATGGTCACACCGTGTTCCTTTACCCCTGCATCCAATGCGCGTTGATGCGTGTGCAGCCCTGGAAAAGCAGGTAGCAAAGAAGGGTGGATGTTGATCAGCCGCCCCGCATAGTGCTGTACAAAAGCAGGGGTCAATACGCGCATGAAACCGGCGAGAACCACCAGATCGGGCTCATAGCGCTCGATACAATCGAGAAGGGATGCATCGAAAGCTTCACGGTTTGCGAAAGCTTTGTGGTCGACGACCGCAGTCGGAATGCCCTGTTCCTTCGCAAAGTTCAAACCCGCTGCATCGGGCCGATTGCTAATCACAGCGGCGATATGGATGCCAGGATGTGCCTGCCAATTTTCCTGTTGTGCCGACCGAACGATGGCTTCCATATTGCTGCCCCGGCCAGAAATCAGGATGACGACGTTTTTCATGAGATTTTTCACTGGCGAATTTTATCACCCTGCTGAGTAGGTTCTCAGGGTCGAAGACCCGCGCGTTTATAATTCAAAACCTTTCACCAGTCGTTCTGCTACTTTACACATGATCAAAACCTCTCCACACAGAGACACAGAGGCGCCGAGTTTCACAGAGAAAACCCTGAAGAAAATCTCTTGGGACTCTCTGTGCCCCTGTGTCTCTGTGTGGAGAGGTTTTGATGTTCGATTGACCCGCTTACCCCGTTCACCCAAAGCTGACTGATGCGTGTATATCGCGGCCTGCCCAATTCATCCAGCCGGACGCCCTGCGCACTGACGGTCGGCAATTTTGATGGGGTACATCGGGGCCATCAGGCCCTTTTGGCACAGGTGAAGGCTGCGGCTGACTGGCTGAATCTTGCGGCTGCAGTGATGACCTTTGAGCCGCATCCGCGCGAATTTTTTCTGCCGCATACGGCGCCTGCACGAATTGCCAATCAGCGTGACAAGCTTGAGGCGTTAGCGGAAAACGGGATTGACCGCGTCATCATTGAACACTTTAATGCCCGCTTTGCCCGCCTGACACCGCAACAGTTCATTCAGGATATTCTGGTCGATGGCTGTCATGTGCGCTGGCTGATTGTCGGCGACGATTTCCGCTTCGGTGCACGGCGTGTTGGGGATCTGACCTTGCTGCGTGAGGCAGGCCAAGAATTTGGATTTGAGGTCGTAACTTTGCCCACGATTACCGATGATGCGATTCCCGATTCGATTCATTGCGGAGAACGTATTTCCAGCTCGGCGATACGCGAAGCATTGGCAGCCGGGGATATGGATCGCGCGGAACGCTTGCTTGGGCACCATTATTTCATCAGCGGTCATGTTATCTATGGTCAAAAGCTGGGCCGCAATATTGGTTTCCCGACTGCGAATATTAGTCCGTTCAGCAAATTGAGCCGACACGGTAAAGCCGGTTACAAACATGCGGCCGTATCCGGAATTTTCATCGTGCAAGTGCATGGCGTGAGCGAACGTCCCTGGCCTGCTGTGGCCAGCATAGGGGTGCGTCCGACGGTCGATGATTCAGGACGGATTCTGCTGGAGACCCATCTGCTCGATTTTGACCAGAACCTCTACGGCAAACTGATTCGCGTCGAGTTTCTCAAGAAGCTGCGCGACGAAGAAAAGTACGACGATCTGGAAACTCTGACCGCTGCAATTGCCAGAGATGCGCAGCAGGCACGCCAGTATTTCGGACTGCCCCAGACTAACTAATGCATTAAGTAACGCAATAAGTAAGGCTTCATTGAAAATCATTATGTCCGACGACGCAAAACCAGACTACAAGAAAACCCTGAACCTGCCCGACACGCCGTTCCCGATGCGTGGCGACCTCGCCAAGCGCGAGCCGGGCTGGATCAAGCAATGGCAGGACAACAAGGTCTACGAAAAAATTCGCACGGCGCGGCGCGGGCAAAAGAAATGGGTACTGCACGACGGGCCGCCGTATGCCAATGGCGACATGCACATCGGTCATGCCTTCAATCGGATTTTGAAAGACATCGTTATCAAAACGCGCGGCTTGAAAGGATTCGATACGCCTTATGTACCCGGTTGGGACTGTCACGGCATGCCGATCGAAATTCAGATCGAGAAGCTCTATGGCAAAAGTTTGCCCGTACAAGAGGTGCAGGCCAAGGCGCGCGCTTATGCGACCGAACAGGTCGAAAATCAGAAGGTCGATCTCATCCGGCTCGGCATACTCGGCGATTGGAACAATCCCTATAAGACGATGAACTTCAGTAACGAAGCCGACGAGTTGCGCATGCTCGGCCAAATTATCCAGAAGGGCTACGTATATCGGGGACTCAAACCAGTGAACTGGTGTTTCGATTGCGGCTCGGCACTCGCCGAAGCGGAGGTCGAGTATCACGATAAAGTGGACTGGGCAATCGATGTCGGTTTCCCACTGGTTGATTCCGAAAGAGACAAACTTGCTGCCGCCTTTGGCTTGCCATCATTGCCGGACAAGCCGGGCTATGCAGTGATCTGGACAACGACGCCGTGGACGATTCCTGCCAATCAAGCGCTGACCCTGCATCCGGAGTTCGATTACGCGCTGGTCGATAGCGAACGCGGCCTGCTGGTCCTTGCCGCCGAGCGGGCCGACGCCTGCCTGACCAGTTACGACTTGAGGGGCAGCGTCCTTGCGACTTGTAAAGGTGCTGCGCTCGATCACATCGCTTTTCGGCATCCGTTCTATGACCGCCACTCACCGGTTTATCTGGGCGAGTACGTTACGCTCGATACCGGTACCGGCATCGTTCACACCGCACCGGCTTACGGCGTCGATGACTTTCTATCATGCAAGTCCAACGGCATGGCAGATGACGCGATGCTTAATCCGGTGACCGGGGACGGGACTTATGCTTCGACCGAGCCGCTGTTCAGCGGTCAGAAAATTTGGGATGCCAATCCAAAAATTGTCGAGCTGTTGAAGGAGAAGGGCGCACTGTTCAAGGCTGCCAAGTTCAATCACAGCACCATGCACTGCTGGCGCCACCGGACGCCCGTAATCTATCGTGCGACTTCGCAATGGTTTGCAGGAATGGACAAAGCGCTTCCCGATGGCGAGCCCACGTTGCGCGAGACCGCTTTGAAGGCGATTGATGCAACGGCTTTCTATCCATCCTGGAGCAAATCGCGACTGCAGCCGATGGTCGTGAACCGGCCGGACTGGACCTTGTCCCGCCAGCGTCAGTGGGGGGTCCCGATGGCTTTCTTCGTCCATAAAGAAACCAGCGCATTGCATCCACGCACGCCAGAGTTGATCGAACAGATCGCACAACGGATTGCCAAAGGCGGCATCGAAGCCTGGCAAGCGCTTGATCCGAGAGAACTGCTCGGTGCCGATGCCGATGTCTATGTGAAGAACCGGGACACCATTGACGTCTGGTTCGATTCGGGCGCGACGTTCCAGACGGTATTGCAAGGCTCGCATCGGGACGAGTCAAGGTTTCCGGCGGACATGTATCTGGAAGGCTCGGACCAGCATCGGGGATGGTTTCAGTCGTCGTTGCTACTTTCGTCGATGCTCAATGGCCGGGCACCTTACGAGGCGGTGTTGACGCACGGCTTCGTTCTGGATGGCAAAGGCGAAAAAATGTCCAAGTCCAAGGGCAATGTCGTTGCGCCGCAGAAGGTGGTCGATACGCTGGGTGCCGAAATCTTGCGTCTATGGGTGGCCAGTACCGATTACTCCGGCGACGTGTCGATATCCGACGAGATTCTCAAACGTGTCGTCGAAAGCTATCGCCGTATCCGTAACACGCTGCGTTTTCTGCTTGCTAATACATCCGACTTCGATCCAAAAGTGCATGCTTTACCAGTTGATCAATGGCTGGAAATTGACCGCTATGCCGTTGCGCGCATGGGCGAGTTGCAGTGTGAAATTCTGGCGCATTACGAGGCCTTCGAGTTTCATCCGACCGTGGCCAAGTTGCAGACCTACTGTTCCGAAGACCTCGGTGGCTTTTATCTGGATATCCTCAAGGATCGCCTCTACACCAGTGGCGAAAATAGTCCTTCGCGGCGCTCGGCTCAGAATGCGCTCTGGCACATCACCCACGCACTCTTACGATTGATGGCGCCAATACTGTCTTTCACGACCGAAGAAGCTTGGGCTTTGTTCTCCCCGGAAGCCAGTAAAGCGAACGGCACGGTCTTCACGGAAACTTATTACGCTTTACCTGCAATCAATAACGGCCAAGAGCTACTAAGCAAATGGACGGCATTGCGATCAGTGCGCGCGCAAGTAACCAAGTGCCTTGAGGATGTTCGAGTTGAAGGCAAGATCGGTTCTTCCTTGCAGGGCGAAGTGGAGATCAAGGCCAGTGGTGAGAAATATGTCTTGTTGAACAGTCTGGAAGATGATCTGCGCTTTGTCCTGATTACCTCTCAAGCCAAGGTGACGCAAGTCGCAAACGAATCGAATGAAGCGGTCATCGTTTCGCCTTCGACGTACGTTAAGTGTGAACGCTGCTGGCATTATCGGGCTGATGTAGGTGCGGATGCGAAGCACTCAGCGATTTGCGGGCGTTGTGTTTCAAATCTTTACGGTAGTGGCGAAACGCGCAAATTTGCCTGAGTGATTTGGACGATTGAAGAAAGGCTGATGCATGTCCACGAATAACAGTGAAACCATATCGAATGATTTACGAACGCTCATCGTAGATGAGGCCATTACTTCGCGTCGCTCAGTGCGTGCCTTTTTACCGACTCCGATCCCGCGTGAAACCATTCTCGATATTCTTCACGTCGCAAGCCGCGCACCCTCAGGCACTAACACTCAGCCCTGGAAGGTTCATGTTCTGACAGGCGCCAAGAAGGATGCTTTATCTACCCAGATTCTTGCGGCTCACAATGATCCCGAGGCACTGAAGAACCATACGCAGGAATATGCCTATTACCCGGAACAATGGATTTCTCCATACATTGATCGGCGTCGGAAAATCGGCTGGGATTTGTATGCACTCTTGGGCCTTACGCGTGAGAACAAGGTGGGCATGCATGCACAGCATGGACGCAACTACCAATTCTTCGATGCGCCGGTGGGGCTCATTTTTACGATAGATCGCATCATGGAGCAGGGCTCGTGGCTTGATTACGGCATGTTCCTGCAGAACATCATGGTCGCGGCGCGCGGACGCGGACTGGACACCTGTCCGCAAGCTGCCTTTACTCCGTTTCATCGCCTCATTCAGGAATTCCTGAATCTGCCGAAAAACGATATGTTGGTTTGCGGCATGAGTTTGGGTTATGCCGACCCCTCCAAGATTGAAAATCAGCTCGTGACCGAGCGGGCTGCGCCGGAAGATTTTGTTCAGTTTCATGACTGAACCGGGGCAAACATAGGTCTGCTTCAAGAATTGGATTGAGAAAGCTCATCTATCCTTCTAATTATCTTGAGTATTTTTTGTTTTTTGATAAACTGCACTGCATTCAACCGGGGGAAGAGATGATCCATACTGTCAAACAGGGAAATAAAGCACTGATATTTGCGATTGTCGGTCTGCTGATCTCGTTTGCCGGAACTCAGTCCCAAGCGGCTACGACTGATGCGGTGGTTAAAAAGTCATCCACGCGTACCCAGGTCAAAGCGGTCAAGAAAACGGTTGTTCTTGCGAATGGCAAACGCAGCTCGCGTACGGTGTATGTCAAAACGGCTTTATACAAAAGTGCAGATCGACCCTCTGCCGCCCAGTTGCAGGGCTTGCGTGGGATTACTGACAAGCTTGACCTGAAATCCAGTTCTGCTTTGGTGTTTGATGAAAATACAGCGGATGTGCTGTTCTCCAAGCATCCCGATGTCGCTTTGCCGATTGCCTCCATTACCAAGTTGATGACCTCGTTGGTTGTGCTGGAAGCGAATCAGCCGATGGATGAGATCATCGAGATTAACCAGGAAGATCAGGATACCGAAAAGGGCACAGGCTCACGTCTGACCATGGGTACCCGTTTGAGCCGTGAGGATTTGATGCATTTGGCTTTGATGTCGTCCGAGAATCGCGCGGCGCACGCGCTGGGACGCAGCTATCCGGGGGGGCTGGCTGCCTTTATTCCGGCCATGAATGCAAAGGCCAAGGCGCTGGGAATGACCAATAGTCGTTTTGTCGAGCCGACTGGACTCTCAAGCCAGAACGTAGCCAGTGCCGGAGATTTGTCCAAACTGGTGATTGCTGCTTCCCAGAATCCGACGATTCGTGAATTCTCAACGAGCCATGACTATGCCGTGCCCGTGGGTCGGCGCATGGTTGAGTTTCGCACCACAAATGCACTGGTCAGGAGCCCAACCTGGGACATTGTCGTCCAGAAGACGGGCTACATTGCCGAAGCGGGCCGCTGTCTGGTCATGAAAGCGGTGATCGAAGGACGTAACGTGGTTATTGTCCTGCTCGACTCGGTCGGTACTTATACCCGCCTGGCCGATGCCAACCGTATCAAGAAATGGATGGAAGCCAAGGCCGAATAAATCCGGCCTTGTTGTTCTACTGTGTAGCGGTATAGCCAAGGGCGCTTGAAATCCGGGTGGCGGTACCAGTCAAATCACCCAGCCAGGATTCCTGTAGTCGGTCTGCTGGTGCAGTGATCGACAAGCCTGCCACCAGCTTCGCGTTGTCGTCGTAGATCCCTGCGGCGATACACCTTACTCCCAGTTCCAACTCTTCGTTATCGCGTGAAAACCCGCGTGAACGCACTGCATTCAATTCCCGCTCCAGCTTAGCCAAGTCAGTAATGCTGTTGCGGGTCTGTCCCGACAATCCGGTACGCATTGCATAGCTGCGCACCTGTTTGGGCTCGTCCATCGCCAAAAACAATTTGCCGACTGATGTTAGGTGCAGGGGGGCACGTCCGCCGATTGTGCGTACCACCTGCATGCCGCTGAACTCGCTATAGGCGCGTTCGATATAGACAATCTCGTCGCCCTGTCGTACCGACAAATTGACCGTCTGCCCGGTCGATTTGTGCAGGTCGCGCATGAAGTCGATGGCGGCATCGCGAACGCTCATGCGCCCTTTGACCAGATTGCCCAACTCTAATAAGCGCATACCGAGACGGTATTGGCCGGGATCGGTTCGATCAACGAACCTCGCAGTGACCATATCGTTCAGGATTCGGTGTGCGGTTGAAGGATGCAGCCCTGTGTTTTTTGATAATTCTTTGAGGCTGACTGGATCGCGTTCGTGAGCCAGCGCATCCAGTAGAGACATCATTCGTTCAATTACTTGTATGGTCGTAGTCTTGTTCGGTTCGGCAATCATTTAAAAGGGTTAATTGGCAGCGAAGTAGTTATCATATCATGAAATGAAATTGTTCATTATGAAATTTTTTATGATGCGAAATTTGATCTAAATTGAAAATTCCTATCGGTTTTTAACTTTTCAGTTACTTCTTAAGAACCAAAGCGTAAACTGGTAGCGAAATTCAGCATCAACCCTTAAAAGGAGACATCATGGCCTCATCCCTTAAATCAGTCGCTACTGGAATACTTTCAGTGGTCTTGGTTGGCGGCAGTTTGCTTACGACCGGAACAGATGTATTAGCAGAGCATAGGAAATCCGTTAGATGTTCCGATTGCGGTACGGTGATTGCAATCAATCGCCGGGATCAAAAGAGCGAAGGCTCGCAGACGACAGGAACAGTGATCGGCGGGGTTGGCGGTGCAGTGGCCGGAAAAATGATTGGCGATAGCAATACCGCTGCAGTCGTTGGCGGACTGGGCGGTGCCGCACTTGGCAATATTATTGGCAAAAATGTCGGCAAGAAGAAAATCTGGTCCGTTCAGGTCAAGCTCGAAACGGGCAAAGTGATCGGCATTGACTATGAGGCCGAGCCAGATCTCAGGCAAGGGGATCGGGTCCGAGTGGTTGATGGCCGCCTGCAGCGCATGTAAGCAGGCCAAGCCGCTTCAATGAGCCGATGCTTGGACAGCATCGGCTTTTTTTGCCTATTCAGACAGATCGATTTCAGTATTGGGTTCCAGCATAGAAACCAGTACCTTGTCGATCCGCTTTCCATCCATATCGACGATTTCAAAGCGCCAGTTTTCCCAGGTGACGTGATCGCCAGTTGTGGGTACGCGTCCGAGCAAAAGCATGAGCATGCCGCTGAGGGTGTGATAACGACCGCGCTTTTCCTCCAGAACTTCGCGTAATTCCAGAATGTCTTTCAGTTCTGGAATCGGAATCATCCCGTCGAGTAGCCATGAGCCATCGTCGCGCTGCACGGCCCAGGCGTCCTCTTCGTTGTGTGGCTGGAACTCACCCGTAATCGCTTCGAGCACGTCCTGCAAGGTCACGATGCCTTGAATCTCACCATACTCATCAATCACCAAAGCGATGTGTACGCCGGAGGAGCGGAAATTCTCGAGCAGTTCCATTCCGGTCAAGCTTTCCGGCACGAATACCGTGGGTTGGAGATTTGCCGTCAGGTCAGGCCGCTCGCCTCTCAACGTCTGGGTCAGTAACTGTTTGGCACTGACGATACCGAGCACCTCCTGCCACCCGCCATTGCAAACTGGGAAGCGAGAATGCTCATTCGCTTCGATTTTCTCCAGATTCATTTCCAGTGAGTCCGTGATGTCGATGTAAACGATGTCACTGCGTGGAATCATCAAAGAGGCAATGCGGCGGTCGTCAAGGCGGAACACATTGCGCAGCATCGTGTGCTCATGTTCTTCAATTACTCCCGCGTCCGAACCCTCTTCAAGCAGGGCATGGATTTCTTCTTCGGTAACCGGCTTATTGTGCTTGTCACGCATTCCGAGCATGACGAGTAGAAGCTCTGTCGAGATGGTTAATAGTTTTCCGAAGGGTTTCGTAATAATTGCTAGCCACTGCATTGGTCGCGAGACCAGTCTTGCTATCGGTTCAGGACTAATTTGCCCTAAGCGCTTGGGTACGAGTTCGCCAATCACAATCGAAAAGTACGTAATAACAATCACCACAATGGCAGTAGCGCTGAACTCACTCATTTCCTTTTCAATACCGAATGTTTGTAGCGTCAGAGCAAGTGGCTTAGCCAGTGCGGACTCGCCGATGATCCCATTCAGGATGCCGATGGAAGTCATGCCGATTTGAATTGTCGAAAGAAAACGGGTGGGCTCTTCGCCCAGTTTGATCGCGGCGGCGGCGCCATGATCTCCATCATCCACCATTTTTTGTAAACGTCCACGACGCGCAGTGACGAGAGCAATTTCGCTCATTGCAAACAGGCCATTGATAAAAATCAGGCCAAACATGAGAAAGATTTCCATGGGAATATGTGTTTGTTATTTAGATGTTTTGAGTGATCGAGCACATTCAGTGACCAATGCCGGGCCTTTGTAGATCAAGCCCGTATAAAGTTGAACCAACTTTGCACCGGCGTTGATTTTGGCTTGGGCATCTGCGCCAGACAAAATGCCGCCTACGCCGATGATCGGAATATCGTCACGTAATTCCTGCTTCAAGGCGTGAATGACAGTATTGGAAGCATCGCTTACTGGAGCTCCACTCAGGCCGCCCGCTTCTTCGGCATGTTGAAGACCCTTGACCTGGTCACGCGATAAGGTGGTATTGGTCGCAATGACCGCATCGAAGCGATGACGCAACAGTGTCTCTGCAATGTTGCGGATTTGATCTTGATCCAAATCAGGGGCAATTTTCAGGGCAATCGGGACGTAACGTCCGTGCTGATCAGCCAATTTGGTTTGCTCGGTTTTCAAGGCGGAGAGCAGGGCATCGAGTTCGTTTGCTCCCTGCAATTGACGCAAATTCTTGGTATTGGGTGAGGAAATATTGACGGTGACGTAGTCGGCATGCTCGTACACACCACGCAGTCCGATTAAATAATCCTCCGTTGCGCGTTCGATGGGTGTATCCGCATTCTTGCCGATGTTCAAACCGAGAATGCCTTGATAGCGAGCCGCCTTGACGTTGGAAAGAAAGGCATCAAGCCCGCCATTATTGAAACCCATACGATTGATCACCGCGTTGGCTTCGGGCAGACGGAACATGCGGGGCTTGGGATTGCCCGGTTGTGCGCGTGGGGTCACGGTGCCAACTTCGATAAAGCCGAAACCCAAATGACTAAGGCCATCAATGTATGCGCCATCCTTATCCAGACCGGCAGCGAGACCAACCGGATTAGGAAAACGCAGCCCCATCACTGTGCGTGGATCGGCAGTAATGCTTTGTCTAACCAGCGAGGCGAGTCCGCACACATCGGCTCGCTTGAGTGCATTAAGGGTCAGGTAATGGGCCTGCTCCGGATCAAGCGCAAATAACGCTGGCCGGATACAGCGATACAACAAAGTGTTCACGTTTTGTTTTGTTTGACTTCCAGAATGTCCCAGCGGCCATTACGTAAGGCTTCAATTGGTTTGAAGTTCGACTTGTATGCCATGTTGCTACTCTGGGCGATCCAATATCCCAGATAGACGTGAGGCAGATTGAGTTTGCGCGCCTGGTCGATTTGCCACAGGATGTTATAGGTACCGTAGCTTGAACCTGGCTGATCCGGATCGTAAAACGTATAGACCGATGACAAACCATCATCAAGGAGATCGATGATGCTGACCATACGCAGAATGCCCTGCGGATCGCGAAATTCGACTAAGCGGGTGTTGACCTTGCTTTGCAGCAGAAACTGGCTGTATTGGTCGCGACTGTCCTGGTCCATACCGCCGCCGGTATGACGCGTGGTTTGATAGCGCAGATACAGGCCGTAGTGTTCCGGGTCAAAGGCCAGCGAGCAGATGCGTGCCTTTAAATCCTTATTCTGTTTTAGCGCGCGGCGCTGACTGCGATTCGCCTGAAATTCGGCGGCACGCACACGTACAGGTACACAGGCACGGCAACCGTCGCAATACGGGCGATAAGTAAACAGGCCTGAGCGCCGGAATCCGGAGCGGATCAATTCGCTGTAAACATCAGCGTTGATGAGGTGACTTGGCGTCGCAACCTGCGAACGTGCGTTGTGGTCGGCAATATAGCTGCACGGATAGCTCGCCGTGGCATAGAACTGAAGCGTCGAGAAAGGAAGTTCTTTAAGCTGTGTCATGCCAAACACTCATGCCTGTACAAGTGAGGCGGCTACTTGGTGAGGGTTCAAATGCTCGGGCCAGTGTTCAATACCAGGTTGATCAATTAAATTCTGCAACTGTTCAATAAAAGCCGCTCTGGCAATGGGTCGTGCACCCAGTGAGGCCAAATGCTCTGTTTGCTGTTGGCAGTCTATCATGGGGCAGCCGTGGGAACGCAAGAATGCGACCAGGCAGGCGAGGGCGATTTTTGATGCATCCGTGGCGCGCGCAAACATGGATTCGCCATAAAACATCCTGCCGATACTGACGCCATAAAGACCACCAGCAAGTTTGCCATCAATCCAGGTTTCGACTGAATGCGCCAGTCCAAGCCGGTAGAGATCACAATAGGCCTCAATGATGGGCTCGCTGATCCAGGTGCCCGCCCGGTCGTCGCGTGGTGCCGCACAGGCCCTCATGACCTGCTCGAACGAACGGTCGCAAGAGATCACGACTGAAGGATCTTGTCCAATGTGCTTGAGCGTCTTGCGTAGAGAATGCGAAACACGCAGTTCCTGGGTAAACAAAACCATGCGCGGATTGGTGCTCCACCACAGTACGGGTTGACCCTCACTGAACCAGGGAAAGATGCCTTGCCGGTAAGCCAGAATCAATCGACTGGCTGACAGATCATCGCTCGCCGCGAGCAGACCATCTGGTTCAGTCAGGGCCTCGCTGACCGGCGGAAAAGAATCAGAGTGTGACAGCCAGGGAATCAATTCTGGAGAATGATGGTTAGGTCGAACTAACTATGAGGGCGGATATTAATTACCCCGGTATGAACGCCAAATGTCCCCTTGGCCCGATCTTCAAAAAACAACTTGAGTGTCATCGCCACGGTTTTAAATGCCAGATCTTCCCAAGGGATTTCATCTTCTCTGCAAAGCTTGACTTCCAGACTTTCTGGCCCCGGAGCAAAGTTGATGTCAAGCAGCTGGGCACGATAAAAAATATGAACCTGATGCACATGCAGTACATCCAGCATACTGAACAATGGGCCGAGTTCAATCCGTGCACCAGCCTCTTCATCCGTTTCTCTAATGGCCCCTTGCGCGGTTTCTTCACCGTTTTCAAGAAAGCCGGCACACAGTGTCCAGTAGCCAGCTCGCGGCTCGATTGCGCGTTTGCAAAGCAACACTTGATCTTTCCAGACGGGGATGGTGCCGACGACGATTCGCGGATTCTGATAATGGATGCTGCCACAAGCACCACAGCAATGACGTATACGGTTGTCCCCTTCAGGAATCCGGAGGGTAATTGTGGCGCCGCAGTTTGAACAGAAATTCATAACGTAAGTTTATCCTAGCAGCATGGCTCTCCAGAATTGCGTAAAACATGCCTTACTATTTCTGTTCGACGCCCTCCCACTCGATATGCAAACAGGCTCAGCTTGTATGCGTCACATGATTCGGGTAGTATTCGCCCCTCAGACGCGGGGTGGAGCAGTCTGGCAGCTCGTCGGGCTCATAACCCGAAGGTCACAGGTTCAAATCCTGTCCCCGCAACCACCATTATTTGCAAAGCGCCGGTCAGTCCGGCGTTTTCTGTTTTCAGGCAGGCCGGCAAACCGAATGGTGTGTTAAATAAATATGGTTGGCCAATCTAGCAACCAAAAACACATCCATTGTTTTACATCTATATGGCTTGCCTATCTTAGCCACAGACTCAAGTCGTATTCGATCCGGCCGATGCGATTAGCATTAAGTCGCCTCCGAAATCCTTCCTTCCCTTTTGCTCGACCTTCAAGGCGGCCTTGCTCATTCTCGACTGCATGAGCGCAGCAGGGTTTGGCGATTCGAGCTTGTTGTAAGACAAAAGAGGGCAAAAAGTGCCTTAACTGTAATCAATGTTGAGTCGAGGATGATTTATCTCCCATTTATTTTATTCACTAGATGAATAATAATTAGTGACTGTATTTTTATCTGTTCCAAATTTGCAACGGTACTTCCAAGTGGTTTGTGTAACTTCATCAACACTTCCATAGAGGGAAAAATTGGCAGGTTTTCATAGAGGAAATCAAAGTGAAATAGCCATCAAGCAGCGATAAAAAATCTTGGTGAAAAGCGGGTTGTTGCGCCGCCGCATTTATTCGCTAAGTGAATATTTTTTAATCGCCCCACCTGGGAGGTATCTCCAACTGTAAGATTCACCCGTTTTATTTCTAGGTCTAATTACCACAAGGGGAATACTCGATGACAAAAAGATTTTTACTAACCAGCAGTGCCTGCTTTGCCGCGTTGATCGCGTCTTCGCTGGCAACTGCTCAAACTCCAACTGCGCCCGGTGCTTCAAGCCAGTCAGTTGGCGAAATTACCGTTACTGCGCGTCGTCGTAACGAAGCTCTGGTTGACGTTCCACTGGCGATCTCCGTCGTTTCTTCCGCCAAGATCGAACAGCTCGGCATCAAGGGCACGACCGATCTGGCTAACTATGTTCCAGGTCTGGAATTCAACAACTTTACGCCTGGCAATGCCCGTAATGACCGTGGATCGGGACGTTTCCTGGCCTTCCGCGGCTTGCTGCTGATCGGTGGTTCGTCACCATCCAGTATGTTCCTCAATGGCGCTGCCGTTGTAGGTAATGAAATTCCAGCCGGTATGGACATTGGCGCCGTTGAAGTACTGCGCGGCCCACAAAGCGTTTATTTCGGTCGTTCGACCATGACTGGCGCCTTGTCCTATCGCACCAAAGCCATCCCGGATCATCTCTCCGGTGAAGCCGAGTACGAAACCGGTCAACGTAGTCTCAACAACTTTGCGGCCACGATTGCTGGACCGATCATTAACAACGTGCTGGGCGCGCGCTTGACCTATGTGTCTGAAAAGACCGACGGCTACGTGAGCAACGATTACACCAATGGTGCGACCAAGCTGGGGGCTACCTCACGCCAGTCGTTGTCAACGACTCTTGAATACACCCCTAACGAGAATCTCTCGGTCAAGGGTTACTTCAACTACTTCAAGGATGATGACGGCCCTTCGGCAACTGCCTTCGTTAATTCCAGCTTTAACAATTGTCAATTACCCGGCGCAACACAAAGGACTTTCTGCGGTGAGATTCCAAATCGCAACTCCTCCATCAACTATCTGAGTCCGACTGTTCCCCCGGTTTCATCGGTAGCTGTCCCGGCAAGTGCTACGGAAATGGCCAAAGTTGCCGCCTATATTTTCAATAACCCACTCCTGTCTGGTGCCCGGATCAAGAAACAAGTGGGTGGACAGCGCCAGTCTTCCAATAATGACCTGACCGTCAACTGGAATCTGAATGATTATTTGAAGTTCCAAGCGATCAGTGGCTATCATGAAAACCTGACGGTTGCGGTTAATGACGGCATGAGCCAGCCGGTTCAGCCATTCAATCTCACGCCATTCCAGGGCGGCGCTGGCGCACAGTTTCAGAATCAGGTGAATATGTATACTTTCACCCAAAAGTTCCGGGACTTCAGCCAGGAATTCCGCCTGTCGTCGGATCCAGAACGGGCACTGAGCTGGACCGCAGGGGTGAACTATATTCAGAACACAGTGAAGACCGCTGCGTCCGTGGGTAACGTAAGAAATACCGGCAACAACTCAGGTTGCCCTTCCAATACCTTCTGCCCGGTCGTCCAGTCACTCGGTACGCAAACCACCCAAACCTACGGCTACTTCGCTGGTGTGTACTGGAAGATTATTCCCAAGCTGACCGTGAGTGCTGAAGCGCGTTATCAGGAAGATCATCGTGGTGCCATTTCGCAAAGCATGACCACAGGCGTACAGTCGTCAAATCTCGGCGCAACCTTCTATTCGGTCAGCCCACGCTTGGCAGTCGACTATGCTCTGGATGGCAAGAAGAAGATTTATGCTTCCTATTCAACCGGCACTCGCCCAGGTGGTTTCAACACGAGCATCCTTTCCCAACTGAACAATCCAGCCGCGTATGCGGAAATCCTGGCAAAACTCGGTGGAGCGGGCGTTACGTTTAAGGAAGACAAGCTGAGAGTGGCTGAGTTGGGCTTCAAGGGTGAGTTTGATGGCGGCAAGGGCTTCTTTGACGTCAACACCTATATCGGCAAGCTGCTCAATCAGCAGGTTAACTATACGGCACAGATTTTTGCTGCTCCGCTGTTTGGTAATACCGTGTCTGGTACGGCCAACGTCGGTGAAGGCAAGATTCATGGTGTGGAGTTCCAGGGCAATTACAACTTCACACGTGCCTTGTCGGTGAACACAAGCTTTGCCTGGAACTACACCGATCATAGTCAGTTCCTCCAACCGACCGCCGCAGCTCTGGCGCAATTTGGTACACAAAACTTCAATGGTACGAAGTTCGCTCAAGTGCCTGAATTATCCGGTTCGATCGTCGGTACCTATACGACGCCTTGGAAGGATAACTGGAACTCGTTCACGAACGTTGCCCTGGTCTATCGCGGCAAGCAATATATGGATGTCAAAAATGCATCCTGGATCAAGGCTCGCTTCCAGACCGATGTGCGTACCGGTATTGAGAACGGCACGTATACCGTTGAAGGCTATGTCAAGAACATCTTCAACAATCAGGATTACACCGGTGGTGGTGTTTCACCTGATTTCGGAGGCAATACGGGCAATTCCTTCTTTGGCGGCTGGGCACCTCCCCGGCAGTTCGGAGTTCGTTTGAGAGTGAAGTTCTAATCAGTAAGCAATAGATTGGAATGAGGCTTGGGCTGGCGAGGGGATTCCTCTTGCCAGCCCAAGTTGTTTAATATGTTTGATATTGGGAATTGCGTCGCGTAGCACTAGCTAATATCGATCAGCGATCCTGAATTGTTTTTGGAGAGATGACGAAGATGGCTAAAACTCGTACGGCGTTGCTCCCTGTTTTTTTTGCTGTTGGTCTGATTGCCTGGAACGTAGCGAGCCAACCGGTTCCGCCATCTTCACCGGCCGTCCCCGCAACACCAGTTACCCCCGCCCCAGATTCTTCGGCACCAGCGGCACCTGCTTACCCAGCGAACGACCCACCACCCTTGTGGGCCTTTGCGATGGACCCGCCAGAGACGGCGCATTTCCAGAAGTCTGCGGACGACGACGTTCCTAAATCTGTTCCCAATAGCACGGTTCAACTCAGCCGCAAACAGGCATTTAATCTGTTCGATGCGCCCGACTGGCATCCGGACAGTCATCCTCCCGCACCAGACATCGTCATGCATGGTCGTCGACCCCGGCCAGCCGCCTGCGCGTTCTGTCACTTTGCGCATGGCATGGGCATTCCGGAAGGCGCAACCCTAGCCGGTCTTTCAGAAAATTACATACTGGAGCAGATCAACGCCTATCGATCTGGTGCGCGCGGGACGGTCCGACCCGACATGATTGCTTTCCGCGGCATGGTCGGCGTCGCCAAAGCGTTGACCGATGAAGAAGCCAAGGCGGCTGCAAGTTATTACGCGTCTCTAAAAGGTCGGCCATGGATCAAAGTGGTTGAGACCAAAACGGTCCCCAAGACGATTGTGAAAGCCTATACATTGGTGCGTGATCCAGCAGGTGGAACGGAGCCAATTGGCAACCGGATTATCGAAATGCCGCTTGATGAAAATCTCTTTGATCTGCGCGATGATGGTTCGGGCTTTATCGCCTACGTTCCAGTCGGCAGCATCAAGCGTGGCCGTGCTCTCGTGACCACCGGTGGCAAGGGCAAGACGATCCCTTGTGCCGCTTGTCACGGATCAGACCTGCGCGGTATGGGCGACGTTCCCGCGATTGCCGGTCGTGGCCCGAGCAACCTCACGCGTCAGCTCTACAACATCCAGTATGGCGCTCGGAACGGTACTCAGGTTGACTTGATGAAGCCCGTCGTGGCCAAGCTGACACCTGAAGATCGGGTTGCCATTGTTGCCTATGTGAGTTCACTCAAGCCCTGAGCGGCCCTCATGCTTGAACTGAGACCGACATGCGAAAACTGCAACAAGGCCTTGCCGCCGGATTCGCTCGAAGCACGCATCTGCACTTACGAGTGCACCTTCTGTGCTGACTGCGTCGATCAAGTATTGAGTAACGTCTGCTCCAATTGCGGTGGCGGTTTCGTGCCCAGACCGATTCGTCCGTCTACGAACTGGAAAGGGGACAACTACCTTGGCAAGGATCCCGCGAGCACGAAGGTCAAGCACAGGCCGGTTGACCCAGACGTGCATGCACGTTTCTCAGCGGCCATCAAAACCATTCCACCAGAGAAACGTTAGCTGGTCTGCTTGGCCGGTGGGCGTATCGCCGCCGCCTTCAATGCTGCAGTCCCCGCAAGATCCGCAGCATCAATATCCTGCAGCGAAACTCCACGGGTTTCTTTGAGCGCGAAGATTGCGATGGCAGTCGCAACGCACGTGACAAGAAGATAGATCGCAACTGGCGTTGAAGAATGAAAATGATCGAGCAATGAAGTGGCAATGATCGGGGCCATCGAACCCGCTACGATTGAAGTCACCTGATAGCCGAGAGATACACCCGAGTAGCGCATTCGCGTCGGGAACATCTCGGCCATGATGGCCGGTTGCCCGGCATACATCAGCGCATGAAAGAGCAGTCCAATCGTCACCGAGGCCAGGATGATGAAGTCATTGCCGGTGTCCATCATCGGAAACCCGAAAAAGCCCCAGGTCGCACCCGTGATTACGCCGAGAAAATAGGTCGGCCTGCGACCGATCTTGTCCGAGAGACGACCCACCTGCGGAATCGCAAGAAAGTGAACCGCGTGCGCAATCAGCAGTAACAGCAGGATGTGCGAGGTGTCCGTCTTCACCACAATCTTCAGGTAGGTGATTGAGAAGGTCACTACCAGGTAATAGAGAATGTTTTCGGCGAAGCGCAGGCCCATCGCAGTGAACACGCCGCGCGGGTAGCGTTTGAAAACTTCGACGACGCCATAGCCCACGTTTTTGTTGGCCTCGACCTGCTTTTGAGCTTCAAGAAAAATCGGCGCGTCGCTCACCTTGGTGCGAATGTAATAGCCGATCCAAACAATAATGGCCGAGAGCCAGAACGCAACGCGCCACCCCCAGCCGAGAAAGGCTTCTTCGCTCAAGGTATAGGAGAGCGTCAGCAGAACGCCCGTCGCCAGCAAGTTTCCCAAAGGAACGGCGGACTGTGGCCAGCTCGCCCAAAAGCCGCGCGATTCCTTCGGGCTGTGCTCGGCCACCAGCAACACCGCGCCGCCCCATTCACCGCCGACGGCAAAACCCTGAATAAATCGCAGCACGACCAATAGAATCGGCGCACGATATCCAATCGAATCAAAACCCGGCAGGCAACCCATCAGGAATGTCGCCACACCGACCAGGATGATGCTGAGCTGAAGCAGGTTCTTTCGTCCGAATTTGTCGCCGAAGTGACCGAAGACAACACCACCAATTGGCCGCGCAATAAAACCGACCGCGTAAGTGAGAAAAGCCTTCATGATCCCGTCAAGTTCGGAGTTCGAATTCGGGAAAAAGAGTTTTCCAAAAATCAAGGTGGCTGCTGAGGCATAAAGAAAGAACTCGTACCACTCCACGACGGTCCCGGCCATTGATGCAGCGACCACTTTTTTAAGGGCCGAGGTTTCTTCACGTGACGACATCAGTTTTCCTTGTTTTCATATGGATGAGTTGACCGGAGTTCCAGCGCTCAAATCCTGAAGTAATTTTAGCAAGTCTGTTCTGGCCATAAATTTACTCCATGCAAAACCAAAATTATTGACATAGAGAACACAAAGACCATCGAGGACAAAGAGAAAAGCAAAAGCGAGGTGTACCGACGAAATGTCTGTATTTCTCTGCGGCCTCTGCGTCTCTGCGTTGAGAAATTTTGGCGTGTGCATCTAACCCCTTATTACTCGTCAACGGTAAGATTGGGCTTATGGAACCCAAAGAACTCACCAAAGAATTAACCAGAGAACTCACACTGCGCGCGCTCATACTCGGCGCGCTCATCACAACGATCTTCACAGCAGCCAACGTTTATCTCGGCCTCAAGGTCGGCCTTACCTTCGCTTCATCGATTCCCGCCGCCGTCATCTCCATGGCAATCCTGAGTGCGGTGAAAGATTCATCGATCCTCGAAAACAACATCGTTCAGACCGTCGCCTCCGCAGCGGGCACACTGTCCGCAATCATCTTCGTTCTGCCTGGCCTTGTGATTGTCGGCTGGTGGACGGGCTTTCCGTTTTGGCAAACCTTCCTCATCTGCTTGAGCGGCGGTGTGCTCGGTGTGCTGTTCACCATTCCGCTGCGACGCGCCTTGGTTACCGACTCCAAGTTGCCATACCCCGAAGGCGTAGCGGCCGCCGAAGTATTGAAAGTGGGATCAGGCACACGCAACGAAACCAAAGATGACAAGGGCGAAGCGAAACAGGGACTGGCCGCCATTTTCTTTGGCGCCGTTGCGTCGGGCGGCCTTGCAATCATCACGGCAACTCGCGTCGCTGCAGCGGAAGTCTCGGGCTTTTTCAATGTCGGCACTATGGCTTCAAGCGGCTACAACATCGCGTGGTCGCTCGCGCTTTTCGGCGCCGGGCATCTTGTTGGTTTGTCAGTCGGCTTGGCGATGCTCACCGGTCTGATCATCGCGTGGGTGGTCGCTGTGCCGATCTTGACCGCGATGCACCCCGCTGCGGGAGTTGAACTCGCCGCCCACACCTTAACCATCTGGCGCACCCAGGTTCGGTTCATCGGGGCAGGGGCCATCGGCGTGGCTGCGATCTATACATTGGCCTCGCTTGCCAAGCCCGTCATCAGTGGACTCATCAGCACACTCGCTGCCTCGCGAGCAGCGAAGACGGCAGACGTGCGCGACCGTGATCTCTCACCACCGTGGATCATCGCGTTGACCGCTGCATGCCTGATGCTGGCCGGGTGGCTGGCCTTCAGCTTTGCGCGTTCAACCGTTCTGGCACCGAGTGCATGGACACTCACCTTGATTGCAGTGCCGTTCGTCCTGTTCATTGGTTTTATCATCGCCGCGATTTGCGGCTACATGGCCGGATTGATTGGTGCCTCGAACAGTCCCATCTCAGGTGTCGGCATTCTGTCGATTGTGCTCTGTGCTTCCGCCATCATCATTGCCGTGACGCCAACGGATGCAACGCGGCCTGCGCTCGTCGCCTTTGCGCTCTTCGTCACGGCCATTGTCTTTGCGTGTGCCACGATATCCAACGACAACCTGCAAGACCTTAAAACCGGTCAGCTCGTCGGCGCATCGCCAATGCGTCAGCAGATCGCGCTCATCGTCGGCGTCGCGGCGGGTGCAGCCGTGATTCCGCCGATACTCAATCTGCTCGCGCATGCCTACGGGTTTGCCGGTGCGTCCAACGTTGGCGTGGTGGCATTGAATCCGCTGCCCGCACCTCAGGCCACGCTCATCTCGGCACTTGCTCAGGGCGTGATCGGTGGCAGTCTCGAATGGAAGATGATTGGTATTGGCGCGCTGGTTGGCATCGGCCTCATTCTGCTCGACACAGCTCTCGGCGCGATGAACAAACTGCGTATTCCGCCACTGGCAGTCGGCATCGGAATCTATCTGCCGATGTCCGCGACCTTCGCCGTATTCATCGGCGCCGCGGTCTCGCATTGGTACGATAGTCGCGCGCGCTCGACTGCCGATCCCGAGCGCGCCAAGCGACTCGGCACACTCGTCGCATCGGGACTGATTGTCGGCGAGAGTCTCTGGGGTGTGATCAACGCCGGTCTGATTGTTGGCTTTTCGAATGACGCGCCCATCGCACTCGTACCCGAAGACTTTGCGTTGGCCCCGTGGTTGGGCCTGCTCGGATTCGTGACGGCAATCATCTTGTTGTACGGCTGGATGTTGCGCCGTTCAAAGGCAGCGCGGTAGAACCTTAAGGTCCCCCTGCGGCCTAAGCTGCGTCGACCAGATCTGATCCCTGCGCAATAGATGCAATCCCAAGCCTGGCATTGAAGCGCTTCCATGCAGCGGAATGCAGCTTGAGCGCATGGTCGTACACCGCAAACTTGTCGGACACGTATTCACCCGTGATTGACACCAGCGAAGCCGGTGGCAGCTCAAGATGTGCATCCGCTTCCTCGATGTTGGTCACAACGCTCATGCCGCTGCGCCGGGCAATGTGCATTATCGCGCCATTTTCCCTGAGGTAATGCATGAACAACTTGGACATACCCCGGTTGCGTGCGTGGACTGCGCCGCGCTCGAATAGTGCACTGCCGACGCCATGATGACGATGTGACGGCAAGACCGAGAGCCCAAGCTCCGCCTGCTCATCGTTGAAGGCAACATGGGCCACGCCGACAAGATCGAGTCGATCATCTTCAACCCCAAAGACTGCATCGTGGTCGAAGTCGATATTGTGAATGTAAGCAATGAGGGTCTCGTCAGGAAGCGACAATCCAAACCGCAAGCGCCGATCCTCTTTGGACAATGCGAGAAAATGCGTCACCAGTGCGGCGCGGGCTTTTTCGGTAAGGCGTTGTACATCGACAGTCATGATGATTCTCAGTTAGCTTGAATATGGGCAAACCGCTATGGAATGCCACGATTAAAGATAGTGAGGAGTGCTAACCGAAGCAAATCATCCTTTTAGATCATCTCTATCAGGGGAACGGATGGAACTTATTTGTGCATGATCTTCACTAAATGGTGCATGACTGTAGATGTTTCAGGTTCCAATGTTTCGATCATCCTTCGATACACCGCACTTCGTGCTGCACTCAGGACGAACGGAAATTTGTTGAACTACAGGTCATCTGAAACACCGCTGCACTCCTGACCCGTTCGTCCTGAGTAGCCCGAAGGGCGTATCGAAGGATGAAGGGGTAATGAGTGCTTGAACGAAACGCCTCAAACCACGAACACACAAACACCAAAATGAAATCACTCGGCAAAAAATCGGAAGGCCTGCGGCTGGAACGCATCAAGGCATCACCGCTATGGTCGGGCGAATCCTTTCGCAACATTCATCCCATCCTGCCGCGACTACTTAACTCCGGCGTGCCGTCGCCCACCATCACCGAATTCATTTGCGGAGGAGAGCGGCGTGTGCCAGAAGGGCGCTTGCCCGCCCTCGATCCCACTGCGGCCTGGACGAAAAAATCCGCCACCGGCCTGCGAGCCACCTGGCTTGGTCATTCCACCGTGTTGCTGGAGATGGATGGCATGCGCGTCCTGACCGATCCGGTGTGGGGTCCGCGCGCATCGCCCTCACGGATCATCGGCCCCAAGCGGTTCCAGCCCGTGCCCATTCCATTGCGCGCACTGCCACCGATCGACGTCGTGGTCATCTCGCACGACCACTACGACCATCTTGATTACCCCACCATTCGCGAACTGGCGAAATGGGATGTGCCCTTTGTTACCTCGCTCGGCGTCGGCGCGCATCTGGAGTCATGGGGCGTACCGCCCGAACGCATCACCGAACTCGAATGGTGGCAGAGCTACACCTTGCCTAGCGCCGACCTCACTATCACCGCTGCGCCTTCGCAGCACTTCTCCGGTCGTAGCCTCAAAGACCGCAACGCCACGCTCTGGTCATCGCTCGTCATCCGCTCCCGCAAGCACGCCGTCTTCTTCAGCGGCGACACCGGTCTCACCACCGAATACGCCACCATCCGCGAACGCCTGGGACCGTTCGATCTGGTGATGCTGGAGGTGGGTGCCTTTCATCCATCATGGGGCCACATCCACCTCGGCCCCGAGAACGCGCTCGAGGCTCTTGCACTGCTCGGCGGCGGCGCTTTCCTGCCCGTGCATTGGGGCACCTTCGCCCTCGCCATGCATGTCTGGGACGATCCCGTCGAAACCCTGCTCGAACTCGCACCCCAACGCGACGTGCAACTGGTCATGCCGCGACTGGGTGAACCAGTCGAACCGGCCCATGCAGAAATCGTCACGCCTTGGTGGCGTGTGGCCGATACACCTAGACGCAGTAAAGCGGCATCGGTCGATACGCCTGTTGAATTGGGAGAGACAGAATTGCCAAAGACGATGCCTTGGCCGATTGATTGAAAAATTTTGTGCTTTATCGAGGTAAGCGGACAATCAAAATTCATGCTTACATTTTTATATTTGGAAAATCTTGTGCCAACAGTAAATGAAGATATTGTCAAACGTGTCGGCGGGAATGACCTTATTGGTTGGCATCACTGTAACGGCAGGGATATTGATGCTTCCGTATATCAGGAGCTCTATCGGAGCGTATTACTCAATGGTCTGAGCCGTACAAAGCGCCTCTATTTAGATACAAACTATTGGATCTGCTTGCGCGATGCTGAACTGGGCTGTGGAACACCTGATGCTATTAGATTGTTGCAAACTTTGCGTGCGATGGTTCGTTCTCGCGAAATCATATGCGTGGGTCATTTTCCCTCTTTCTTAGAGATTGGAAAGCAGGACGAGACATGTCTTCGTGTAACTGCCAGCTTACTCGACGAGTTAACTGAAGCTGTCGTGATTGCGTCGCCTGACAACCTTCTTGCCTTCGAGTGTGCTGAGTATATTGAGGCCAAGCTTGGTTTCCAATTGCATCATGGTTTGAGCGTATGGACTAAAGCGGGGCTGATTCACAATCAAGAATTGCCTAATCAGATATCCGAACCAACGACACCTGTCAGTAGTAATGTGATCTTGAAATCGTTGATCGACACACTTTGGAATGCGTCATTTAAAGATATCTTTGGGACGTTCGAATGGGACACCAAGTCGAGCCTAAATCCAGACATCGACCAGGAAGTTCTTCTGCAAGTTGAACAGCGCAAGAAAGAGCAAGAGGCAAAAGGACTATTACGCAAGCAAGTGCGACAAAATGAGTTTTTGCAGGTCGTATCTGAGCAGCTTAGGCCTGTCTTCACCGATCAGTTAAGAAAGTGGCATATCCAGCAAGGATTTTCACAAGGGCTGGGTGCCATCTTGGTCAACCTCCAAGTGGTACTTGAATCTGCTGTAAAAGAATTTAGGGCTGGCACTTTGGGCCGACTGCTTCCTTGTGTAGCTATTCCCGTCGAGCTCTATTCTCTATACGAGACAAATCATTTCAAGAAAGCTCCCCTTTTGACAAACGACTGGTTTGATTGGAAACACGCAGCAGCAGCTGTGGCCTACTGCGATCTATTCTTTACAGAAAAACATCTTGCTCACCTACTTTGCCAAGAGCTTAAAGCTGATCAGCAATATGGATGTGAAGTGATTAGTAAGCCTGGCGACGGGTTGCGGAAGCTTTGTGCCATGCGCTAACCGGTCTTGATTTTCAAAGTCAGCTTCGCATCAAACTTCGCCTTATCAATCACAAAGCGTTCATGCTTGCCACGTGAAATCACGTCGACACATCGTGTGCTTCGACGATAAAGACTCGAAGCCATCTCAAAAATTACTGCGCGGCTGCGATGCGGCGTTGGCAGTGCTCGAAATCCTCGTGTACATCTACGTACACTCCGGTTTCTGTGCGCTGTCCGCCTTGCCTCGCAACCGCTCGCTACATTTTTGAGAGGGCTTCTGGTTTTCTTCCCACCACTCCAATGAGTTCCACGCTTGCCCTGACTTCCAGTCCGGGCGGGGTGGCGGCTTCGTGGCTGACGTTGATGTGGGTGCCGACGGTTTGTTCTTGCGGCCAGTCGAAGTGGGGGTTAATGGCCTTGATGCAGGCCCATTCGAGAAAGCCGACCAGGTAGCCGGTGGCGAAGACATCGGGCATTTGCACGAACTCTTCGGATTCGGGATAGAGGGCAGGGACGGTCTTTGATCTGGGCACGGTGAAACGGTGTTCGTACTGAATGCCGGGTTGTCGGCTGGATTTCATTGATTTGATGGAAATAGGTAGACACTGGAATATTCTTACGTGCTATGATTCACACCCAGTTTTACGCGAACGTTCGAAGGCTGAAAAGCCCAAAACCGAGTTCCCGTAACGAATCTTCCCGAACAAGAACAGGCTGTGTATTCGCCATCGGGCAAGAGATGAATGGCACCAGCAAGTCGGCCTCATCTTGTTTCTCATTGCAGATATTTATCCCCAGTGGGCAACAATTGCAGCTCTACTTGCAGGCATGCTTTGAAGATTTTTTTGAACACGTTCATTCCCCTGATCGATTATTGATTGTTCGCTCCTGGCGGAGCTCCATGGATACCCTAGAAGCTAAAACCGTGCTCGAAACTGCGCTGCTCTGTGCGCAGGAGCCTCTGACCCTGGATGAATTGCGTCGTCTGTTCGCCGATGAGCTGGATGCGCAGTCGCTCACTGCCTTGCTGCAGGAGTTGGGCGCGGACTGGGAAACGAGTGGGCTGGAACTGGTCAAACTGGCATCGGGCTGGCGCTTTCAAAGCCGTGCGTCGATGCAGGATTATCTGGCTCGTCTGCATCCAGAAAAGCCGCCGCGCTATTCGCGTGCTGTGATGGAGACGCTGGCGATCATTGCTTATCGCCAACCGGTCACGCGTGGTGACATTGAAGACATCCGCGGCGTGACGGTCTCGACGCAGATCGTCAAGTCGCTGGAAGACAGGGGCTGGATTGATGCCATCGGCCATCGCGATACGCCGGGACGTCCTGCGCTGTACGCGACGACCAAGAGCTTTCTGAATGATCTGGGGCTGCAGTCTCTGGATGAATTACCTCCGCTTGCGGAGCCGGGTGGAAGCGAGCCGCTTCCTGATGAATTTTCCAACCTGCTTGAACAAAAGGTGATCGACTTTGCGCCGACTGAATCGACATCCATTGCGTAAACCCCGCCCCAAAGAAGATGGCTCCAGAGACAACCTGGATGCTGGCCCGGTTTCATCGCCAGCGCCGGTAGACGGATTTGTGTCCGAGCCGGGCCCGGTGTCGTTCAATGAGGCCAGTCCTGCTGGCGTCGCGCCAGCGCCGGGTAACGATCCAGCCAAGCCTCGTGGCTCGCGCTTGAATCGTGGCCGTTATGGACAGCGTCAGAATCGTATGCAGCGGCCACCCAAGCCCGCCGCAGAGCAGGGCGTGCTTGCCGAAGGACAAGAAGCTGCTCCAGTTGTGCAAGTTTCGCGCAAGCCCAATCCAAATCGCCCCGCACCTGGACATACGCCGCGCTTGCGGGTTGATCATGAACCCTGGCGTTTACAGGATGAACTGGAAGGCCGGATTATTACGGCGCCCCTTGAACCCCAAATCGAAGAGCCGCAGCGCGAGAGCTTTGATGCGGACAGCGATGATGAGGATTGGGAAGAGGACTTCGCCCATCTGGAAGATCAGCCGCCGCCTTCCTTTGTCAATGGCGAATCCCAACTTCATATTGCGCATACCGACCTGCGCCGCCAGACGCGTGGCCCAAGCCGCCGGGTCGTGATTGATGCTGACGATGCCCCCAAGCTGCACAAAGTTCTGGCCGATGCAGGTATGGGTTCGCGTCGGGAAATGGAAGAATTGATTGTCGCCGGGCGGGTTTCTGTCAATGGTGAGCCCGCTCATATCGGTCAACGTATTGGGCCGGAAGATCAGGTGCGGATCAACGGAAAACCGGTGCAGCGCCGGATTGCCAGTCTGCCGCCGCGCGTGCTGATTTATCACAAGCCTTCGGGAGAAATCGTCAGTCACGACGATCCGGAAGGTCGTCCCAGCGTGTTCACGCGTCTGCCAGTTTTGAAGACCGCTAAGTGGCTGGCCGTGGGACGTCTTGATTTCAATACGGAAGGCCTCTTGATCCTGACGACTTCAGGTGATTTGACCAATCGTCTGGCCCATCCCCGTTATGGTTTTGACCGCGAATACGCGGTGCGCGTTGCGGGCGAGTTGGACGAAGACAGTCGCCAGAAATTGCTGAACGGCATTGAACTCGAAGACGGTATGGCCCGTTTTTCCAAGGTTGATTTTGGCGGCGGTGAAGGCTTGAACCACTGGTACAACGTGGTCATTTCCGAAGGCCGCAATCGCGAAGTGCGACGTATGTTTGAGGCGGTGGGCCTGACGGTGAGCCGCCTGATTCGCATCCGTTACGGCGGCATTCATTTGCCCCGTGAACTGCCGCGTGGCAAATGGCATGAACTGGACCGGCCAGTGGTCCAGCAATGGTGTACCGAACTGGGCATTGGTCGTCCGGCGGGCGGCACTTCCGGCAAGACCGGACGGGGCCAGCCGCTGCGCGAGCGGGCCAATGAGCGTAATAATGAGCGTACCAATGATCGCCCTCAAAATGCGCATCGTGGCAAGCCCGGTGGGCTGCGTTCGCCGCAAGCGGCAGTGGGTATCGATGCGAATGGGGAAGCAAAACCACGACGCGATGGGCGGGGTCGAAATTTCCCAAACCAGAATCGCGGACGTAGTGGCAACCTTGCAGCCAATCCCAACGCCCCGACCGATCCCTTTGCAGGTACACGCAATGGCCCGAATGCGGATCGCAACAAGGCCAGAAATGCCGCGCCCGGTCGTTCGCGCGACGGTCAACAACGTACGCCCCGGAAAATTGATCCACTGATGACTGCTTTGGGTGGTTTTTCGCAGAACACAGGTGCCAAACCCTCAGCCGGACGCGGTTCCGGCAAGCCCAACGGCATCCGCCGCCGTCGCCCCGGCTGAGCCTGTGTTGATTGATCAGGCCCTTTCGTGCTGAAAATGGCCTGAAACCTGCTCGGCAAGGGGCATAAGCTGTTGTCTGAACAGCGCTTTTCGCATATAATCAGTGGCTCTGAATGGTTTTCGTGCGGATCGTGTTTGCTTCGGCGTCTGAGTGGCTGACTTGGCGGCTCACTACGCAACTCAATCCGGAAATTCATTCTTATCAGTTTAAAAAATAGCAGTAATGGGCGGTTCGCCCATTTTTTTTTGGCGTGACGAGATAAGTGGGCCCAAAGTATTGGGCCAGCACGGGGTGGGTAAAGAGTAGTGCAAACAGCGCAACAAGTAGTTGAGACAGTTCTGGTGGGTTTGGGCTATGAGCTGGTGGATCTCGAATGGGCCGGTGGCGGCGTGCTTCGGGTCTTTATTGATCGGCCGGATGCTTCCGGTGTGACGATTGAGGACTGTGAGCGGGCCAGCAATCAGTTGTCCCATGTGCTGACAGTTGAGAACATCAACTACGAGCGGCTCGAGATTTCATCGCCCGGTCTGGATCGGCCCTTGAAGAAGCTGGCCGATTTTGTGCGGTTTACGGGTTTGGAAGTGTTGGTCAAGTTGCGCAGGCCATTTGACGGTCGAAAGAACTATCAGGGTGTATTGCAGGAACTCGAAGACAAGGACGACGATACGAAAATCGGTCTGGTCTTCGAAGGTAAAGACGGCACGCCACAGTTGTTGCAGTTCGCGCTGGGTGATGTGGACAAGGCGCGACTGGTGCCGCAGATTGATTTCAGGAGTAAAAAAAGATGAGCCGGGAAATTCTTTTGTTGGTCGATGCGCTGGCGCGCGAGAAAAACGTGAGCAAGGAAATCGTCTTCGGGGCGCTGGAGCAGGCTTTGGCCGCCGCGACCAAGAAACTCTATCCGGGTGATGTCGAGATTCGCGTTTCGGTGGATCGCAACACGGGTGAAAACGAGGCGTTCCGCCGCTGGCAAGTCGTGCCTGACGAAGCCGGTCTGGAGTTTCCGGATCGCCAGGAACTGCTGACCGAAGCCAAGGAGCAGATTGACGATATCGAAGTCAATGAGTTCATCGAAGAGCAGCTCGAACCCGCAAGTTTTGGCCGTCGTTTTGCGCAGGATACCAAGCAAGCCATTCTGCAAAAAATCCGCGATGCCGAGCGCGAACAAATTCTGAACGACTTTTTGGCGCGTGGTGAAAGCATCATTACCGGTTCGGTCAAGCGCATGGACAAGGGTGATGCGATTGTTGAAGCGGGCCGGGTCGAGGCGCGTCTCAAGCGTGACCAGATGATCCCCAAGGAAAATCTGCGAGTGGGCGATCGCGTACGGGCTTTTGTGCTGACGGTCAACCGTGATCAGCGCGGTCCGCAATTGATGCTGTCACGTACTGCACCTGAATTCATCATGAAGTTGTTTGAGATGGAAGTGCCTGAAATCGAGCAGGGGCTGTTGCAGATCAAGGCTGCTGCGCGCGACCCCGGTGTACGTGCCAAGATTGCTGTGTACACGACCGATCGTCGCATCGATCCGATTGGTACTTGCGTCGGTATGCGTGGTTCACGCGTGCAAGCGGTGCGTAACGAACTCGGTGGCGAGAACGTTGATATCGTGCTGTGGTCGGAAGATCCCGCGCAGTTCGTTATCGGCGCACTCGCTCCGGCAAATGTGTCATCGATTCTGGTCGATGAAGAAAAGCACAGTATGGATGTGGTGGTTGATGAGGAAAATCTCGCGATCGCCATTGGCCGTAGCGGGCAGAACGTGCGCCTGGCGAGCGAACTGACCGGCTGGCAGATCAACATCATGAGTTCGGAAGAGTCGGCTCAAAAATCTGAAGCCGAAACCAGCAAGACGCGCCAGATCTTTATCGACAAGCTGGATGTTGATGAAGAAGTGGCTGACATTCTGGTGCAGGAAGGTTTTGCCAGCATTGAAGAAGTGGCCTATGTGCCGCTTAACGAAATGCTTGAAATCGAATCCTTTGATGAGGACACGGTCAACGAATTGCGTAATCGTGCCCGTAATGCTTTGCTGACCGAAGCGATTGCTAACGAAGAAAAAGTGGAAAGCGCATCGGAAGACCTGCTTGCGCTGGAGGGTATGGATAAGAGCCTGGCGGCCAAACTGGCCGATGGCAATGTGCATAACCGCGAGGAGCTGGCCGAATTGGCGCTGGATGAATTGACCGACATGACCGGTATTGATCAGGAACGTGCCAAGGCTTTGATCATGAAGGCGCGGGAACACTGGTTCGCATGAGAACCCAGGCGGTTGATGTTTGGGTTCGTGCTGTAGTAGTTTGTGATGGTGAAAAAGAAAATAGAGGACTGAATGGCGAGCAACAACGTTGCCCAATTTGCTGCGGAACTGAAAATGCCAGCCGACGTGCTGCTGGAACAGTTGCGCGCGGCCGGTGTGAACAAAGCTTCGCCTGATGACGAGCTGAATGATACGGACAAGTCACAGCTGCTGAACTCATTGCGCAAGGCGCATGGTTCGGTCGATTCCGAAAAAAAGAAAATTACGCTCACGCGTAAACAGACTACTGAAATCAAGCAGGCCGATGCCACCGGCAAGGCGCGCACGATTCAGGTTGAAGTGCGCAAGAAGCGGGTTTTCGTCAAGCGTGATGAACCCGTTGCAGAGCCAGTACCAGAAGTTGTGGCAGAGCCTGTGCCGGTCGCAAAAGTGCCCGTCATTGATGAAGAGCAGCGTAAGTTGCGCGAGGAAGAAGCGCGTCGCCAATCGGCCTTGATCGAGCGTCAGGCCGCAGAGGCACGCGAGAAACAAGAGCGTCTGGAACGCGAGCGTCAGGAAGCTGAAGAACGCGATCGTGCCGAGGCTGCTGCCTTGGCCCAACGCACGGCAGAAGCGACGGATCCGGCTGAGGCCGAGCAGGCCAGGCAAGCTGCACAAGTAGCGGAATTGCGTGTACGCGAAGCCGCCGAGGCGCGCGACACTGCACGTCGTGCAGTAGAAGCTGAAGTGGCTGGCATCAATAAGCTGATGACCGCGAAAAAAGTAGCCAAGGCACCTGCACCCGTAGCAGTGCCAGCCCCGGTTGCTCCGATTGCAGGTACTTTGCACAAACCAGCCGCCAAGGCTGGAGCCAAGCCTGCGGGTGCAGCCGATCCCAAAAAAGACAAGAAGCAGCTCAAGTCGGCTGCACTGTCATCAACCTGGCAAGACGAAGCAGCCAAGAAGCGCGCGATCAAAACGCGTGGCGATACTTATCCGGCTGGCTGGCGCGGACCACGTGGTGGTGGGCGTCATAAACATGCGGAAGATTCGGCGAACACGACGTTCCAGGCACCGACCGAAGCCATTGTTTACGAAGTGCACGTGCCGGAAACCATTACCGTGGCCGACCTCGCGCACAAGATGGCCGTCAAGGCATCCGAAGTGATCAAGCAGTTGATGAAGTTGGGCCAGATGGTCACGATCAATCAGCCGCTGGATCAGGAAACGGCGATGATCCTGGTCGAAGAAATGGGCCACAAGGCGTTTGCGGCCAGACTTGACGATCCCGAATCCCTACTCACCGAAAGCGATGCTCAAGAGGCCGAACTGCTGCCACGCGCGCCTGTCGTTACCGTCATGGGTCACGTTGATCACGGCAAGACCTCACTGCTTGATTACATTCGCACCACGCGTGTGGCCAGCGGCGAAGCGGGTGGCATCACGCAGCATATCGGTGCCTATCACGTCGAAACCTCGCGCGGCATGATTACCTTCCTCGATACACCGGGTCACGAAGCGTTTACTGCCATGCGTGCGCGCGGCTCTAAGGCGACCGATATTGTCATTCTGGTTGTTGCGGCCGATGACGGCGTGATGCCCCAAACCAAGGAAGCCATTGCCCATGCCAAGGCGGCAGGCGTGCCGATGGTGGTGGCCGTGAACAAGATCGACAAGCCCGGTGCCAACCTGGACCGCGTCAAGCAAGAGCTGGTTGCTGAACAAGTTTTGCCCGAGGAGTATGGTGGCGAGACCCCGTTTGTTTCGGTTTCAGCCAAGACCGGTGAGGGCATCGACGCGCTGTTGGAAAGCGTCCTGCTGCAAGCCGAAGTCATGGAACTGAAAGCGCCGAAAGATGCCCCTGCCAAAGGCCTGGTGATTGAAGCCAAGCTTGACAAGGGTAAGGGCCCGGTCGCCACCGTGCTGGTTCAAACGGGAACCTTGAAGCGTGGCGACATCGTTCTGGCGGGCTCCAGTTTTGGACGTGTGCGCGCCATGCTGGATGAGAACGGCAAGTCGATCAACGAAGCGGGCCCATCAATGCCAGTCGAGATTCAAGGTCTGACTGAAGTTCCTGCGGCCGGTGAAGAAGTGATTGTGCTGGGTGACGAACGCAAGGCGCGTGAAATCGCACTGTTCCGTCAGGGCAAGTTCCGCGATACCAAGCTGGCCAAACAGCAGGCCGCCAAGCTCGAAAACATGATGGATCAAATGACAGAAGGCGAAGTCAAGCTGCTGCCATTGATCATCAAGGCCGATGTGCAGGGTTCGCAGGAAGCCCTGGCGCAGTCGCTGCAAAAACTGTCGACCAGCGAAGTGCGCGTGCAGATCGTGCACGGTGCAGTCGGTGGTATTAGCGAATCGGATATCAACCTCGCTATTGCTTCGAAGGCGGTTGTCATTGGCTTTAATGTGCGTGCCGATGTGGCCTCGCGCAAACTGGCCGAAAGCAATGGTGTCGATATCCGCTACTACAACATCATCTATGACGCTGTGGATGAAGTGAAGGCCGCGATGGGTGGCATGCTCTCGCCAGAAAAACGCGAGAACCAAATTGGTATGGTCGAAATTCGCCAGGTCTTCAAGATTCCCAAGGTCGGTGCCGTGGCCGGTTGTATGGTGCTCGATGGGGTGGTCAAACGTGGTGCCATGGCGCGTTTGCTGCGTGACAATGTGGTCACCTGGACCGGCGAACTCGACTCACTCAAGCGTTTCAAGGATGACGTCAAAGAAGTCAAGCAAGGCTTCGAGTGTGGCTTGTCGCTGAAGAACTTCAATGACATCGTCGAAGGTGACCAGCTGGAAATCTTTGAGGTACAAGAGGTTGCTCGCACACTGTAAACAGGGTGTTGCAAAACTACTGCGCGGCTGTGATGCGGCGTTGGGCAGTGCTCGAAATCCTCGTGTACGTCCCAGTACACTCCGGTTTCTGCGCGCTGTCCGCCCGAATGTTGAAATTCGTCACAACCGCTCGCTACGTTTTTCAACACCCCGTTGGTCTCGTTATAAGCCTTTGTAATTGCTGCGCGTTATTCGTCATGCGCTTTGCTTGATAGGCTAGTGGCTTATCAAGCAAAGCGCAATTTTTATCTCCGTCTCTCGTAACTTCTCGTGAATCGTCTTCATCCCGTTCCCTCGTTAACCCGGCTGGACTGGTTCTACGTGATTGCCATATCGGCATTGGCAGCATGGTTGCGTTTTACCAGTATTGCCAGTGAGCCCTTCTGGATTGATGAAGGCTATTCGTGGTGGGACGCGCAGCAATCCTTGCATGACTTGTGGGCGCTGGTGCCGCAATGCGATCCTCATCCGCCACTTTATTTTCTGTTGCTTAAAGGGTGGATGAATCTGTTCGGAGACGGTGCGGCTGCGATGCGTGCGCTGTCAGCCATCATTGGTGTTGCAACGACCAGCGTGGTGTTTTTTGCCGGGCGGGAAATTGGCCGCCGTGTCGCCTGGATCTCCGGTTTGCTTTTTGCTGCGGCACCGTTTCAAATTTATTTTGCGCACGAAGCGCGGCCTTATGCGCTGTTATGTTTTGGCGCCTCGCTGATGTTGTTGGGGGCGATACGCGTCACGCGTTCGATTACGAACCGGCAAACATCCCATCCCGAAACGGTGCAACCTTCAATGCGAGCGTGGCTACCGCTAATTGTTGGCGGGGCAATGGTGCTGTGGACGAACAATACGTCGGTGCTGTTGCTCGCTTCGTTGACCATCGCCTTTGTGCTGATTTTTTGCTTTGATCGCGACAGTCGCTCTGCGGTACGAGCGACACTTCTGTGCGGGCTCGTGATCCTGATTTTGTGGGCACCGTATATTCCTGAGTTGATTAATCAGGCCCGTGGTGTCTCGGCCGATTTCTGGATTCAGCGTCCCAATCTTTGGGGGATGACGGAAGAATTTCGCTACATGTTTGGTTTGAATTCAGGCCCGGCTGGCTGGTGGATGATCTTTATCATGCTCTGCGGTGTGGGGTTGCTGTGGCGACTTAATTGGCAGATGGCCTTGATGCTGCTGGCACTGGCTGTATTCCCCGCGTTGATGAACATTGCCATTAGTCTCACAGTAAAACCCATTTTCATTTCCCGTGCATTGATTGGCATCGTGCCCGCTTTCACGCTCGCGTTTGCGGTTGCCATTGCATTGGTACAGAGCCAGGTTTTGCGCGTGATTCTTGTTTTGCTGCTTGCATTCATGCATATCAACGCGGTCCACGGATTGCTGAACACGCACAATCTGAAAGAGCCGTGGGATGAATTGGCCACAAAAATGTTGCAAGAGAATGGGCCGGTCACGAAAAATACGGCCAATGACACCATCATCCTGATGATTTCCAATGAACTGGTGTTGCCCCTGACTCACATGCTTTCGCACGGGCCCTTTGTTAGCCGTAATGCGATGATGATTCCGCGCCAAGGGCTTCCAGCCAACTACCCCGCACCCGGCCTGGATCTGCGTTACCCGTCAGGCAAGTGCGATCCGGCCGTAATGGGCATGGATTACAAAACAATTAACGCTATGGTTGCTGGACGCAAACAGGTGTTCTTCATCACACGCCGTAACAATACCTACGATCCAAACAACAGCATACGCAGTTATCTGCTGGAACATGGATGGCGCGAAACCAGCATGGCTATTTTTCAGCCTGGTGACCTGGAGTTATTTCGCTTTGTCCCGAGCGCAGAAGCGTCTGCAAATGCAGCGACAAATTCGAGCGCACAATAGGCTCTGACGTAATCATCAAGTGAGTCCATCATGGCCCGATTTTCCAAATCCACCTTCAGTCGCAGCATCCGCATCGCCGAGCAGATTCAGCGTGACCTTGCTGAGCTGATTCCGCGCGAAGTGCGCGATCCTCGTGCCATGCTGATCACGCTCACCGGTGTAGAAATCACACCGGACTATGCGCATGCTAAAGTGTTTTTCACCACACTGACCGGTGATCCCGAAGATGCGCGTCAAGCCCTACAAGAAAAAGCCGGATGGTTGCACAGCCTGTTGTTCAAACGCCTGCATATTCATACCGTACCGACTTTGCATTTTGTTCATGATCAGTCGGTCGAGCAGGGCGTAAAAATGTCTCGTCTGATCGATGAGGCCAACGCAACGCATTCGAAAGATTAGCAGGATGTTGCAAAACTACTGCGCGGCTGTGATGCGGCGTTGGGCAGTGCTCGAAATCCTCGTGTACGTCCCAGTACACTCCGGTTTCTGCGCGCTGTCCGCCCGAATGTTGAATATTCGTCACAACCGCTCGCTATGTTTTTCAACACCCCGCGAACACTGATATGAGTGCGCGTTGTGGGAAAATACCGCGTCGAGCGGTGCACGGAGTGCTGTTGCTCGACAAGCCAAGTGGCATGGGTTCGACGACTGCCGTGGCACGTGCCAAGCGTGCCTTTCAAGCGCTTAAGGCTGGCCACACTGGCACTTTGGACCCGATGGCCAGTGGCCTGTTGCCCATCTGTTTTGGCGAGGCCACCAAATTTGCCGCCGACTTGCTCGATGCGGATAAATCCTATGAAGCGACGCTGCAACTTGGCGTGACAACGACGACCGGTGATGCCGAAGGCGAAGTGCTGGAAACAAAGCCGGTGCAAGTCGATGCGGACATGCTTGAAAATGTTCTGAGTCAATTCCGTGGCGCCATCGAACAAATCCCTCCGATGTACTCGGCGCTCAAGCGCGATGGCCGGCCACTGTACGAGTATGCCCGTGCCGGCGTCACACTTGAACGTGAGGCACGGTCGGTGATGATTTACCGCCTTGACCTCATTTCAATTGATGATGCAGAGTCTGCTTCGCGAGTCAGTATTGCAGTCGATTGCAGCAAGGGTACCTACATTCGCACGCTCGCCGAAGACATCGGCACGGCACTAGGTTGCGGTGCGCATCTGACCGCCTTGCGCCGTACGCGTGTCGGCTCGCTCGACATTAAAAATGCCGTCACGCTCGATATGCTGGAATCTACTGATCCCACACAGCGGGAAGCATTGCTGCAACCAGTTGATGCTTTGATTGCCTCCTTACCACGCGTTGATCTCGACGTAACGATGACGACCCGCTTTCGTCAGGGCCAGCGTTTGTCCTTATGGCAGCGTCAACCCGCAGTCGAAAGCCGTGGTCTGGTGCGTGTTTATGGTTTGAATGACGAAGGACAGAACTTGTTGCTGGGTACGGCGGAGATGCGTGATGATCTGGTGTTGGCTCCAACACGGTTGATCTTGATGAGTGCCTGAGTTTTGTAGGATGGATGAGCCGCAGGCGTTATCCACCACATCATGCGGTCTACCGTAGCCTGGCTAGAGCGCAGCGAAAGCCGGGACAATGGTCAGCGCACTGAGGCACAGCTAAACCTAAAAGCTTTACACAGAGGTCACAGAGAAAAACCAGAGACACAGAGGAAAGACCCATGAAGTTCTCTGTGAATCTCCGTGCCTCTCGTATTTGCTCAACAGCGTCTGTGTTGGGAGGTTTAATTTCAAACCATTGCCATGCCCCGGTTTTCGCTAGGGATGCCCGAATAGATACAATCCGAGCGAATTTCCCAAAACAATTCATCGGTTTACCCTACACAGCATGCTAAAATTGCTGCTTTGCAAAAATTGCTCCGAGCCTGTTTAAGCAGCCCGTACAGATTCATAATCGAGCTTCACAATTCTCAGCGTTCACACCGCTGTTCCCCGAACCACCTGATTTTCCGCTTCGAATTGGCCAATGCCATGTACCGAAGTTCTTTGGAGTTGTCATGAGTAATACCCGCGCACTTAGAAACGTCGCCATCATCGCCCACGTTGACCACGGCAAGACTACGCTGGTTGATCAACTGCTGCGTCAATCCGGTACCTTCCGCGAAAACCAGCAAATCGCTGAGCGCGTCATGGATAGCAATGACCTGGAAAAGGAACGCGGCATTACGATTCTGGCGAAGAACTGTGCGGTCGAATACGAAGGTACGCACATCAACATCGTTGACACCCCAGGCCACGCCGATTTCGGCGGTGAAGTCGAGCGCGTGCTGTCGATGGTTGATAGTGTGCTGCTGCTGGTCGATGCCGTCGATGGCCCGATGCCGCAAACACGTTTCGTCACGCGCAAAGCACTCGCGTTGGGCTTGAAGCCTATCGTCGTCGTCAACAAGATTGACCGTCCGAGCGCACGGCCTGACTATGTAATCAACGCGACGTTTGATTTGTTCGACAAGCTTGGCGCTACCGAAGAACAGCTCGATTTTCCAGTGGTGTTTGCCTCGGCCCTGAACGGTTATGCCGGTCTGGATGCCAGCGTGCGCGAAGGGACGATGAAGCCATTGTTCGATGCCATTCTGCAGCACGTGCCCGTGCGTCCCAATCGTTCCGACGAGCCGCTGCAATTCCAGATTTCGTCGCTTGATTACTCCAGCTATGTCGGCAAGATTGGCATCGGCCGTATCAACCGGGGCCGCATCAAGGCGCTCCAGGATGTGGTCATTCTGAACGGCCCTGACTCCACGCCGATCAAGGCTCGCATTAACCAGGTGCTCACCTTTCGTGGTCTCGAGCGTGAAGTGGTGTCCGAGGCGCAAGCCGGTGACATCGTGCTCATCAACGGTATCGAAGACCTCGGCATTGGCTGTACCGTCTGCGCGCCCGATGCGCCGGAAGCACTGCCACTGCTGCGCATCGATGAGCCCACGTTGACGATGAACTTTTGCGTCAACACCTCACCGCTGGCCGGTCGCGAAGGCAAGTTCATCACCAGCCGCCAATTGCGTGATCGCCTCAACCGTGAGTTGAAGGCCAACATGGCCCTGCGCGTGCAGGACACCGGCGATGAAACGATTTTTGAAGTGTCGGGGCGTGGTGAATTGCATCTCACCATCCTGATCGAAAACATGCGTCGTGAAGGTTACGAGTTGGCTGTGTCACGTCCTCGCGTCGTACTGAAAGAAATCAATGGCGAAAAGCATGAGCCCTACGAGTTGCTGACCGTTGATGTCGAAGAAGCCAATCAAGGCGGCGTGATGGAAGAGCTGGGTCGCCGCCGTGGTGATCTGACCGACATGCAGCCCGACGGTAAAGGTCGGGTGCGTCTTGAGTATCGCATTCCCGCTCGTGGCCTGATCGGCTTCCAGGGTGAGTTCATGACCCTGACACGCGGCACCGGTTTGATGAGTCACATCTTTGACGACTACGCGCCCCTCAAAGGTGGCGAAATGGCCGAGCGCCGCAACGGTGTGTTGATCTCGCAAGACGATGGCGAAGCCGTCGCCTACGCGCTCTGGAAGCTGCAGGATCGTGGCCGCATGTTCACGGTGCCGGGTGATCCTGTTTATGAAGGCATGATCATCGGCATCCACAGCCGCGATAATGATCTCGTCGTTAATCCCATCAAGGGCAAGCAGCTGACCAACGTCCGTTCCTCCGGTACCGACGAAGCCGTGCGTTTGGTGCCATCGATCCAGATGTCGCTCGAATACGCGGTGGAATTTATTGCCGATGACGAGCTGGTTGAAATCACCCCAACCAGCATTCGTTTGCGCAAGCGTCACCTCAAGGAACACGAGCGGAAAAAGGCAGTGCGCGAAGCCGCTTGATTAGTCTTTGAAACAAAAAAGCCACGAATACTCTTCGTGGCTTTTTTGTTCAGATTTGGCTGTCATCCTTGAGCGCATCGAAGGATCTCCGGTGCTTGCTTTGTGATGGCAGTCCTCATTGTGGAAAGACCTGAGATTCTTCGCCTTTGCTCAGAATGACAACATACTCCGTTCGTCCTGAGTAGACCGCAGGTCGTATCGAAGGATGAACAACCACGGAGTGCTAGCGTAAACACCAGTGGGCTGTCCTTCGATACATCGCACTGCGTGCGGCACTCAGGACGAACGGGCTGGTGGTTTGCGCAACCAAAATGCAAAGACCTAAAACAACCCCTTCTGCTCCGTCTTCTTCGCCTCTGCCTTCGCCGCCCTTGACGCTGACGATAATCTTCTCGCTCTTGCCTTTGCCCACTTCGGGAAAGATCAGCCCGTCGATACCCTGATCCATGCCTTTCTTGCCGCCCTTGTACGGCTGCGCGCCGACGAGGGTGCAGGCCCACAACTGGAACTCGTGCTTGTCACGCTCGGCCAGATCGCGCGCGGCGTCAAGGTCCTGCGGCACGCCGATGACATCGAACGCACCTTTAGCTTCCAATTCGGGAAACGCTTTTTTGATGCGCTTCTCGATCAGGCTCACCGCCAGATGCCTGATGTCGATGCCGATCCAGCGCCGCCCGAGTTTCTGCGCCGCATGCACTGCTGTACCGCAACCGCAGAAAGGGTCGAGCACGACATCGCCTTCATTCGATGAGACATTGACAATGCGTTCGAGCAAGGCGATGGGTTTTTGAGTGGGGTAGCCAAGGCGTTCTTGAGCTTGAGAATTGATTGGTGAAATGTCTGACCAAATCGAACCCATGACGCCACCTTTCATTTCTTCAAGGTAGCGTTTCAGGCGTGGTCGCTTGCTTGTATCGAGTGTGCCATCAGCTAATGTGGGATACCAAATACGTCCCTCAGCTTCCAAACGCTGCATTGTGTTTAATTCATAGCGCCAGCCCTTATCTGGAAACGGAAACCCTTTCCAAACGTACATCATGTTGGGGCGTGGATTGGGGCTCGTCATGTTGTCAAGTTGATACAGACCGCGTCCATCTAAATCGTCATGCCGATATTTGTCTGCGACGTATTCTTCACTATGCATTTCATGTGGGGTATTCCATATGAACTTGGGCCCCTTTGTGTAAAACAAAATAGTGTCAGCGACGCGGCTCCATGTTCTGCTGTCTGAGTGGGTCGTAGTGCGCTTCCAGATGATTTCGTTCTGATAGTTGAATTTCCCAAACACCCCATCCAGAACAATCTTCAAATAATGACTCGCGGTCGGGTCGCAGTGTAGATACAGACTGCCGGTGGGCTTGAGCACGCGATGCAGTTCGAGCAGCCGGTTCGCCATCATGGTCAGGTAGGCCATCATGTCGTTCTCACCGAGAAAGTCGCGCAGCGCGCGCATCATCTGCGCGACATCGGTATTCAGATGCTGCATCAGTTCGCGGAACTCGTTCTCGGCCTGCTCGCCCCAGTGCCAGGTGTCTTCAAAGGCCGTGATCTGCGCGTCACTCTCCATGCCCTTGGGCGTCTTGAACAGCAGGTTGTAGTCGCGCTTGGAATTGAACGGCGGGTCGAGATAAATCAGATCAACCGATTCATCGGCGATGTGATCGCGCAGAATGTGCAGGTTGTCGCCGTAGTAGAGTTTATTGGTCATGCGCGCCATTCAGGAGTTGCGGTCTAAATTATTCTGTCTTGCGCCGCGCCAGGATTTCATTGGCCGCAGTGAGGGTGACGAATAAAACAAAGCCGATGCCGAAAAACAGCAGGGAATCGTCTTCGCCGCTTTGGGTTAGCGTATAAATAAACCCGGCCAGTGTGTAGCCGGAAACCAGTCCGAAAATTGCGGTGAGCCAGTGCATGGGGCTTTATTCTAGCGTGATGTTGCAGGGCGCTGTGCTGGCTTTAGCCCAAGCACCATGACGACGAATTCGATGAAAGCGCGTACTTTCGCGGCAGGCAAGTGACGTGACGGGTAAAGTGCATAGAGAGGGAACATCTCGTCCGGCCAATCCGGGAAAAGGTCGATCAGTTTGCCTGCGTCAACGAGCTCTTGTATTCCTATCGCCTTGATCTGCGCCACGCCCACACCCGAAAGACAAGTGCTCAGGATGGTTCCAACCTCGGTCACGAGTATTCGTCCTGAGGTTGGCACCTTGATTTTCTTGCGCCCGCGTTGGAATTCCCAAGGATAAGGTAGACCTGTTACCGGGTTGCGTACCTGGATGCAAACATGGTTCGAAAGTTCTTCAGGTTTGTTGGGACGTCCGTGGCGTTTGAGGTATTCCGGCGTCGCTACGGTGACGATGCGAGTGTCTAGCAATTTGCGTGCAACCAGCGATGAGGTGGGTGGTTCGCCAAAGCGAACCGCAATGTCGAAGCCTTCGCCCACCATGTCGCCCAGTTGGTCGCGCGCAATCAATTCGAGCGAGATGTCCGGGTAAAGCTCCAGAAACCGTGGGAGATGCGGCGATAGTAGTAGCCGGGACGTAAAGGCGTCCGTATTGACGCGCAAGCGGCCACGCACGGCTTTGGATGAACCCATTGTGTGCGTCACGGCATCTTCGATACCCAATAGCAAGGGATTGATGTTGGCGTAAAGATGCCGGCCTTCGTCAGTCAGGCTGACCGAACGCGTGGTCCGGTCGAGCAGTCGTACACCAATGCGCGCTTCCAGCCGTGCAATGGCGCGACTGACGCCGGAAGGCGTCATGCCCAGCGCTTCGGCAGCTCTGGCAAAGCCGCCGCCTTCGATGACCGCAGTCAACACCCCGACGTTCGAGAGCAATCTTCCATCAATGGTCATTGCGTTTGTTATTCATGATTCGATGTCATGAATGATATGACATGGATTGCCTTTATTCAATCACGAGTGATTTCTACAATTCAATCCATCAATGTTCAATAACCGAAAGGAAAGTACGTATGTATGCAATTACTGGAATTACTGGCAAGGTTGGCGGTGAAGCTGCGTGCAATTTACTGTCAGCAGGAAAACGGGTTCGCGCGGTCGTCCGTGACGCGGACAAGGGCAGGGCTTGGGCCGAACTGGGCTGCGAGGTTGTACTCGCCGAAATGGAAGATGCGGCGGCGCTAACCCGTGCATTCACTGACGTTAAGGGTGTCTTCATCTTGCCTCCTCCGGTTTTCGACCCGGAGCCCGGCTTTCCGGAGGCAAAGGCCGTTATCTCTGCGGTCTATAAAGCGCTTGATGCGACCCGCCCAGCCAAAGTCGTTTGTCTCTCGACCATTGGAGCGCAGGCGGAGCAGCCCAATCTATTGAGCCAGCGTACGTTGATCGAAGAGGCGTTGTCGAAGCTGCCGCTTGCCACCACTTTTCTGCGTCCCGCATGGTTCATGGATAACCTGGCCTGGGACATAGAGCAGGCGCGCGAACAGGGTGTGCTTTCGTGTTTCCTGCAACCGCTCGACAAAGCCATACCGATGGTTGCGACTTTGGATGTTGGACGCGTTGCAGCCGAACTGTTGCTGCAAGACTGGAGTGGAAAGTGAATCGTCGAACTCGAAGGGCCTCATTGGGTGACGCAGAACGAGATTGCTTCCGAACTGACCAGGGCGTTGCATCGTCCGGTTCGAGCCGAAGCGGTGCCGCGTGAGAATTGGGGCGCAATCTTTCGGGCGCAAGGTATGCGTGACCCGATTCCACGCATTCAGATGCTTGATGGTTTTAACGAAGGCTGGATCAAGTTTGAGGGGAATGGTGCCACCTCCATCAAGGGCAGAACAAGCCTTGCAGAGGTCGTACTCAAGTTCGTGGTTTGATCCATTGAAATTAATTATTGGGGGTAAGTTGTCCATATGGATTCATTTCAAAACGGAGCCGATTCGCGCGTAAACTGAAGACCATGACCGAACGCCACACCCCCCTCCATTTGGAGGCCTTAAAGGGCCGGGGCGCGGTGGCGAACATGCAAGGTCGATATGAACGCGATGTGCGCGAGGATTTTGATGATGGCTGGGAACGCGATCAAAATGATGTGCCTCCACTCAAGACTATAGTCACCGAGGAACGTGCCAAGAGCATCCTGAACCGCAACGATTCACCGGACATTCCCTTCAATCAATCGCTCAATCCTTATCGTGGTTGCGAGCACGGCTGCATTTATTGTTTTGCTCGACCCACGCACAGTTATTTGGGACTTTCGCCCGGTCTGGATTTTGAGTCGCGCTTGTTTGCCAAGGTCAATGCAGCTGAGCTATTGCGGCGCGAACTGGCGGCACCAAATTACCAGCCCGAAGTGACCGCACTTGGGATAAACACCGATGCGTATCAACCGATTGAGCGTGAACTAAAAATCACGCGCGCCTGCGTTGAAGTGATGCACGAAACCCGGCATCCCTTCACGATCCTGACCAAGTCGTCTTTGATCGAACGCGACATTGACCTGTTGGCTGATCTGGCGCGCGATCAGTTGTTCCGGGGTGCAGTCACCATCACCACTCTCGACCATGAGGTTTCACGCAAGCTCGAACCGCGCGCGGCCAGTCCCGCGCGACGTTTGCGCGTGATTCGTACATTGGTCGATGCTGGCATTCCAGTGGCCGTCAGTGTTTCTCCGATTATTCCCTTCATCAACGATAGTGAGATGGAGCGCATCCTCGAACAGGCGGCAGCTGTGGGTGCCAAACGTGCCCACTTCATCGTGCTGCGGCTACCCTGGGAATTGAATGATGTGTTTCAGCAGTGGCTGCAAACTCACTTTCCCTTGCGTGCCGAGCGCGTGATGAATCGCATACGCGACATGCGCGGTGGCAAGGATTACGACAGCCGCTTTGGCAAGCGTATGACTGGTGAAGGCATCTGGGCTGATTTGTTCCGGCAACGGTTTCGGAAGGCCTGTCACAAGCTGGGTTTGAACCAGACTGAGGGCAAGAGTTTTGATCTCACGCGTTTCAGAAAGCCCGTGGTTGTACCGCCCAGGAAGAAAGATTCGGACCAACTGGATTTGTTTGCTTGAATTTTGTTGTTTGGGACTCAATCTAATATTTCTGCAAAAGCTAAATTTACCGATGCGTCATTCCCGCGCAAGCAGGAATCCATTTTGACTTTTGATCATTGACTAAACATGGATTCCCGCTTGCGCGGGAATGACGGCATCAAAACAATTGAAATGATTCAACCATGACCACTCTCCCAACCTACTACATCCCCCACGGCGGTGGACCCTGTTTTTTCATGGACTGGCCCGAGCCGAATCCATGGAGAAACATGGAGGTCTGGCTGCGCTCCATGCACAAATCGGTCGGGGTCAAACCGAAAGCTCTGTTGATCATTTCCGCTCACTGGGAAGAGCGCGAGTTTTCAGTCACGGCGCAGAGCAAGCCTGATCTGCTCTACGATTACTACGGTTTTCCGCCGCATACGTATGAACTGCGTTATGACGCGCCCGGTTCGCCGCAACTGGCGCAACGTGTGCGCGATTTGTTGAGCGAAGCCGGACTCAAATCCGAAGCCCATATCGAGCGCGGGCTTGATCATGGTGTGTTCGTTCCATTCAAGCTGATCTATCCCGATGCGGACATTCCAGTCGTACAGCTTTCGCTCAAAGCCGGTCTCGATCCAGCGCAGCACGTACAAGTCGGACAAGCCATTCGAGCGCTGCGCGATGAAGGGGTCTTGATCGTGGGCAGTGGCATGAGTTATCACAACCTGCGCGAACGCACCGGGCGTTATGCAGCGCAATCGGCCGAGTTCGATTCCTGGTTAACCGAAGCTGCAACGGCTGCGCCAGAAAAACGCAATGCCATGTTGAGTGACTGGGCCAATGCTCCATCCGCACGCATTGCGCATCCGCGCGAAGAACATCTGATTCCTCTGATGGTTGCTGCGGGCGCTGCTGGCGAAGATCTGGGCGTGAAGGTTTTCAGCGACCGCGTGATCGGGGGAACCGTTTCGGCTTTTCAGTTTGGGGCTAGCTTGTCATTCTGAGCATAGTCGAAGAATCTCAGGTCTTTACAAACCGCCAGCTTGCATCAATGCCTTCATGTTTCAACCACCTGAGACCCTTCACTCTGTTCAGGATGACAATTAATTATCAACTTGGATCAGATCGCGTAGCCTGGTTAGAGTGCAGCGAAAACCGGAGCATTGCGATAAGCAGATCAAACCTCTCAACACAGACGATGTTGAGCAAAAGCGAGAGAAAGGGAGATGCACAGAAAAATTCTTGAGGATTTCCGCTGGGTCTCGTAGCTTTTCTCTGTGATCTCTGTGTAACGCTTTTGGGTTTTATCTCGTAAAGGACAGCTTGAAAGCCGGGGAGATATAATTATGACCTTCCCGCTGTTTCGATTTCAGTCTTCATTCCCCCGCCATGCGCAGCAGCTCTGCCGAGAATTCTCCTTCCAGCATTTGTCTCAAGCTTTCCGGTGCCAACGCACTTTCGGAATTCCGTATTCAGCGCAAGTTACCCGAGCTTCAGCAGATTGAGGCCAGGGTGAACGGCTTGAGTGCGCATTATGTTCATTTTGTCTGGTGCGAGCGGGGCTTGCAGCCGGACGAAATGCAAAATCTTCAGGCGCTGCTGACTTACGGTGAGCCTGCCTCGCACGAGCATATTGAGGCGGAACGTTTTGTCGTGATTCCGCGTTTGGGCACGATTTCACCTTGGGCCAGCAAGGCGACCGATATTGCCCACAATTGCGGGCTGACAGCGATACGACGCATCGAACGCGGTGTGCTGGTCTCAGTGCAGTTGAAAAAAAGTTTGTTGGGCAAGAAAAAGACACTCGATGCCGAAGCACATGCACGGCTGGCTGCGGTTCTGCATGACCGCATGATTGAGGATGTGGTTGCTGAAGATTTTGATTTCTCGCGACTGTTCCAGACCTTACCACCCAAGTCCTTGGAAACGGTGGATTTGATTGGGCAAGGCAAGGCTGCATTAGTATCCGCCAATCGTAATTGGGGCCTGGCACTATCTGATGACGAGATCGACTATCTCGTTGTTGCCTTCACCAAGGCCAACCGCAATCCGACGGATGTGGAACTGATGATGTTCGCGCAGGCCAATAGCGAGCATTGTCGCCACAAGATTTTCAATGCTTCATGGATTATCGACGGTGAGGCTCAAGACATGAGCCTGTTCGCGATGATTCGCAATACCGAAAAGCTTGCGCCTCAAGGGACCGTCGTGGCCTATTCGGATAATGCCGCGATCATGCAAGGTGCAGTGGCCGAACGTTGGACACCGGGTTCGGATCAGGTCTGGCATGCAAACAGCGAGTTGACGCACACGCTGATGAAGGTCGAGACGCACAACCATCCGACCGCGATTGCGCCGTTTCCAGGCGCTTCGACCGGGGCTGGCGGTGAGATTCGTGATGAGGGTGCGACGGGACGCGGCGGGAAACCGAAAGCAGGGTTGACAGGATTCAGTGTTTCGAATTTGCTGTTGCCGGAAGCCATCCGATCCTGGGAGCATGCGGACGTTCAAAAGCCCTATGGAAAACCTGACCGCATTGCCTCGGCGCTTCAGATCATGCTCGACGGCCCGATTGGTGGCGCAGCCTTCAACAACGAATTCGGCCGTTCGAATCTTGGCGGTTATTTCCGCGTTTACGAACAGAATGTCGATGGAAAAGTCTGGGGCTATCACAAGCCCATCATGATTGCCGGTGGCATTGGCAGTATCCGCGACGAACACACCCATAAGAACGAGTTGCCCGAAGGCGCGCTGCTGATTCAACTTGGTGGCCCGGGCATGCGCATCGGCATGGGCGGCAGCGCTGCGAGTTCGATGGCGACGGGTACGAATACCGCTGATCTCGATTTTGATTCAGTCCAGCGCGGCAATCCCGAAATGCAGCGGCGTGCGCAGGAGGTCATCGATCGTTGCTGGCAAATGAAAGATGAGCAGGGTAGAGATCGCAATCTCATCCTGTCGATTCATGATGTCGGCGCGGGCGGGCTGTCGAATGCCTTCCCGGAAATCGTTGATGGTGCGAATCGTGGTGCGGTATTTGATCTGCGCAAGGTACAGCTGGAAGAAAGTGGGCTGGCACCAAAAGAAATCTGGAGCAATGAATCGCAGGAGCGTTACGTTCTGGCGATTGCGCCGGAAAGCCTGGCCGAATTCGATGCGATGTGCGTACGCGAACGATGCCCGTATGCGGTGGTCGGCACAGCAACTGCTGAACAACAGCTGAAGGTGATTGATCAAGAGAGTTCAATCGCACCCGTCGATATGAGCATGGATGTTTTGCTCGGCAAGCCGCCGCGCATGCAAAGAGATGTACAGCGCCTTGCCCCGCAGTTGCCAGAGATTGACATCGTCGGCATTGATCTCAAAGCCGTTTCATATGAAGTGCTGCGTCATCCCACCGTCGCGGACAAGAGTTTTCTGATCACGATTGGCGACCGCACGGTGGGTGGCCTGAATAGTCGTGACCAAATGGTTGGTCCGTGGCAAGTGCCTATGGCCGATTGCGCCGTCACGCTGATGGACTATGCGGGCTTTGCGGGCGAAGCGATGGCAATGGGCGAGCGCACGCCACTGGCCGTGATTGATGCACCTGCGTCGGGCCGTATGGCAGTCGGTGAGGCGATTACCAACATCGCTGCCTCGGCCATTGACAACATCGGCCAGATCAAACTTTCGGCCAACTGGATGGCTGCTTGCGGTCAGCCCGGCCAGGACGCAGCATTGTTTGATACCGTGCATGCGGTGGGCATGGAACTATGTCCGGAACTCGGCATTGGCATTCCAGTTGGCAAGGATTCCTTGTCGATGCGCACAACATGGACAGAAGCAGATATAAACAAGTCCGTCACTGCACCAGTCTCATTGATTGTGAGCGCATTCGCACCGGTCAGTGATGTGCGTCGTTGTCTCACGCCGCAACTGCGTACTGATCTCGGTGAGACTTCGCTGATCTTGATTGATCTGGGCAATGGCAAGAATCGCCTCGGCGCATCCATCCTCGCACAGGTCACGCAACAGATTGGCAACGAAGCCCCTGACCTTGACGATGCAACAAAACTCAAAGCCTTCTTCGCTGCAATTCAAGAGCTCAATCGCGAAGATCAGTTGATCGCCTATCACGATCGTTCCGACGGTGGCCTGTTTGCGACCTTGTGCGAAATGGCATTCGCGGGCCGCACCGGTCTGAGCGTCAATCTCGACATCCTGACGATGGAAGGTGAGCACGCTTCGGACTGGGGTGATGCGAAAAACTGGACGACCCAGATCGGCGTGCGTCGTGAAGAGCTGACATTGAAGGCTTTGTTCTCGGAAGAACTCGGTGCAGTGATTCAGGTACGTACCGATCAACGTACCCCAGTGATGGACGTGCTGCGTGCGCATGGCCTTGGTGCCGTGTCGCACATCATCGGTAAGTTGAATGATCGCAACGTCATCGAGTTTTATCGCGATACCAAATGCATTTACAGCGAGCCGCGCATTGAACTGCATCGTGCCTGGAGTGAAGTGAGCTGGCGCATTGCGCGGCTGCGTGACAACCCGGTCTGTGTCGATCAGGAATACGAACGGATTCTTGATGCGAATGATCCTGGCATCACGCCCCATCTAAGCTTTGATCCAACCGATGATGTAGCTGCACCGTTCATCGCTAAGGGTGTCAAGCCACGTATGGCCATCTTGCGTGAGCAGGGCGTCAACAGCCAGGCAGAAATGGCTTATGCCTTTCACAAGGCCGGTTTCGAAAGTGTGGATGTGCATATGAGCGACTTGCTTGCTGGACGCCATGATTTAAAGAGCTTCAAAGGATTTGTTGCTTGTGGTGGGTTCAGTTATGGCGATGTGCTTGGCGCGGGCGAGGGCTGGGCCAAGACGATTCGTTTTAACGCTCGACTAAACGATCAATTTGCCGCATTTTTTGCGCGATCAGATTCGTTTGCATTGGGCGTCTGCAACGGCTGCCAGATGATGGCCGCACTTGCGCCAATCATTCCCGGTGCCGAATACTGGCCGCGCTTCACACGCAACAAGTCAGAACAATTTGAAGCGCGTTTTGCGCTGGTTGAAGTCTTGCCATCGCCGTCCCTGTTCTTCAATAACATGACCGGGTCGCGCGTACCGATTGCCGTCGCTCATGGTGAAGGCTATGCTGATTTTTCGCAACAGGGCGATAAGGTACAAGTGATTGGCGCGATGCGTTTCATTGACCACCTTGGCCAAGCCACCGAGGCCTACCCTTATAACCCCAATGGAAGTCCAGACGGACTTACGGCTACCACCACCCAAGACGGCCGCTTTACCGTGTTGATGCCCCATCCCGAACGGGTCTTCCGGGGCATACAGATGTCATGGTGTCCGGACGAGTGGAAAAGTCAGGAAAGCCCGTGGCTACGCATGTTCCGCAATGCGCGCAAGTGGGTGAGCTAGCTGAAAAAGCGGTTCAGCCGCCGCGCTCAAGCCGGGTTTTTTTCTCCAGTTCCGATGCTTCGCTCCAGACACCTGTGCTGGAAGCTTTGGGTGCATGGTGTTCCTGATAGTGGTCTTTCAGCGACTGGATTTCAAAAATCACACTCAGCGAAAAGCCCTGGCGACCGCCACGATTGTCGATCAGGAGTCCATCAAAAAACTGCAGTACGGCGGTCGGAGTGCGCCAGAGCTCGGCCAGCTTGTCGATGATGTGCGGGTAGCTTTTTGCTGTCTTGACCGGACGCACATCTTCAGGAAGTTGCTGGATCAATTGCTCAGCGGTCAATCCTGAACCTGGTGCAGACGCACCGGCGGAGATTTTGTTTTCGGCCATGACGATCTTACCTTTCAAGTTGGGCTCGTGCCGTGAGCAGCAAGCCTTGCCTGCCCTATTGGACAGGCCCATTGATGGTTTACGTCATGAATGCCGTTCTCTGTAGTCCTAACGTTTACGACGTTTCCAGATACCGATAGCGGCAAGGGTTTTCTGTTTCAATGAGTAGCGTTCGCTGGCAAGAACATCCAGAAAGTCGGCTAGGCGGCGCGAAATGGCGATGGTGTAGAAAGTCAGTAGTGTTGTTGGGGCAAGCACAATCAGGAACATCAGTACCTTGAGCCAGACCGGGTTATTGGTTTCATCAATGATGTTCATGCCCATAAAGCTGGTGGCAACGGCACCGACGAAGCCGAAAGTAGCGACGACGCCAAGGCGCATGCCCATATCGGACATTTTTTTGGTGCGCGCCGAGTCCAGATATTCGTTGATATCATGGGTCTCCAGGCGTACATCGTCGTAAAGCTGCTGATTACCCAGATGGCCAGACCACATGTGAAACAAATCACTCGCCTGCTGTTGGTTGGATACTTCATGGAACCAGTAGCGATGGCTGAAACGCAGGAACATTTCCAGATCGTAGCGGACTTCGCGTTGAAATTCGCGGACTGAATCGCTATTGCCAGGATCCAACCGGTTCACCGCCATCGAAAGGCGGTCGGCCATGGTCAGCAAAGCAGCCTTATGGAAGTGCACGATCAGACCGAGCAGAAAGATTTGATGGCGGAATTGGCCGAGCAGGCCGGTTTCACTTTCTGTGAAGAAGGCATCGTTCTGGCCACCGACGACACAGAACATCGACCCGGTACAGAGATAACGTGCACCGCTCCATTTTTTGTCATCCGTCTGATCCCAGTAGCGGTCGTAACAGTAACGCGGTTCGAAATCGATCAAAAATCGCTCGCTATAAGGCAGGCTGGCTGCATTGCCTTTGCGTGTACCAAAGGCCATGCGCACAAAGTCCGCGCGATGTAATCGGCCGGGATCATCGCAGGCGAGATAGACCATCGAAGGGATACGGTCATCCTCGATTTGCCGGTAGCGTACCGGGCCGTCTGATGAGCTGCCCAGCGCCGGCACAAACGGCTCCATGATTTTTTCCCAATGGCTCGCCACACGCGGGGTACGGTGCTGGCAGGCAAAACTGAGGAATCCTTTTTTATCTTCGAAATTGGAAACGGCGATGACGCCCCCATTTTTGTCCAGCCATTCAACCAAAGCCGGACAACGGGTCGCATGTCCGGATTTGTCCCAATGTATCGGGTAAGCACGGCGCACGCCATCCAGCGTTTCCAGTGCCGAATCCAAAGTCAAATTGTCATGAGAAAGCTCCATGCTCAAGATGGCAATGTCCGTATCGAAAAAGAAATACAGATCAGTGTGTACGACCTTAAGAATGACCGGTTGGGCTCCTGCGCGCATCGTGACCCGCATGTGACTGACGTCACAGCGGCGGAAGGTACGGATCGGGGAACGTCCGCCGCTAACACTGCTCGTTGAGGTGCCAGCCTCACCATACAAAATCCGCTGGACGAAAGGAAGAAAATTGACGAACTCGAAGTAGTGGCGCTCGCTGAAATCTTCCGGGTTCTCAGTGAATTCGTCAGCGACTTCTTGCCATGCGCCGCGCGTTGCCGGGTTCGTTAATAGATCCCAGTAGTTACGCATTCCTTTACCGGTTGCGCTCAGACTGAGTTGCAAGGGCCAGGTCAGAATCTGGCGAAAATGTTCGATGTGCGCTGATGTTTCCATGGAGAGCAAACCTGTTCTTATGGTTGTTTTTCTGCCCGAATGATACTTGATGGTGCTGTAAGTGCCAATAAAAAAGCCGACGCAAACGTCGGCTTTGAATCGTGCTCAAAAAACTTAAGGCAGCGGTGTGGCGGCTTCAACTTGAATGCGTAGCGTGACATCCATCTTGAAGGCGGGTTTGCCATAACTGATACCAAAGTCTTCACGGTTGATGGTGGCGATTGCATCAGCGCCGCAGGTTTCAATTTTTCGAACCGTGTTGGATTTACATAAGAACGAGTTGATCTTGAGATCAACTGGCTTGGTCACGCCATGCAGGCTCAGTTCACCTTTGACGCCGGTCGGGGTATCACCGGTGAAGACCAGCGTGCCCTTGTAGGTGGCGGTCGGAAATTTAGCCACGTCGAACATGTCCGGGCTCTTGGCATGATCGTTCAACTTGTCCATACCGAAGTCGATCGAAGTCACGTCGATGGTGATGTCCACCGTTCCAGCCTTGGCTTCCTTGTCATAAACGATGGTGCCTGAGTTGGTGTTGAACTTGCCGCGCCAAAGCGACAATCCCCCCATATGGTCAGCTTCAAAACTGGGATAGGTATGGGTAGCATCAACCTTATAGTTGACCGGAGCCGCTAGGGCGCTGCCGATGACCAGGCTTCCAACGAGGGCGAGAGTAAGGGCTGAGATTTTTTTCATAAGGATCCTTTTACAGTGTGTGAATAAACAGAATTAAACAAACGATCAACGTTTGAACTGGCAGAGACATTCTGAACCACTATTTTGAGGTCAGCGTGGTTTTGAATTTGATGCGAACTTCGTTTTCAACGACGCTGGTGTCTTTCCACTCGCCTTGACCGATGTCAAAGCTCAATCGCTTGATTGGAAGCAGGCCTTCAAAAACAGTGTTGAGACCTTCCTGCTTATAAGTCACGGGAAAGTTTACGTCGAGAGACTTGCCCTTAATCGTCAATTTTCCGCTGACGTCCAGTTTGCCGGGCCCAATCGCTTTGACGGCGGAGGAAACAAATGTCGCCTGAGGAAACTGACTCGAATTAAACCATTCTTTTTTACGGACTTCCGCATTGAATAAGTCATCGCCGATGTCATAACTGCTCATGTCAACATTGACTTGTGCTTTGGTCTCGGTGATTTTGGCGGGATCGTATTCCAAGGAAATACTGAACTTACGAAAGACCCCTTCGGCACTTACCCCGGTTTGTTTGAAAGTCGCGGTGACACTGCTTTTGGAAAGATCAACAGTGCTTTTGCTGACTGCGGTTGGGGTTACTACCGGTTTAACAGCGACAGGGGGCTGTGCCGCCTTTTTCGTGCCTGGGGCAGTCGTCTGAGCTTGAGCCGAGATGATGCTTATGAAGCATGCGGCCAGAACTGTACTTTTTGAAAAGTTATAAGCCATACCGATCCTTATAGGGGCTTAACCGTAGACTGGGTGAATGAAAAAAGTTCAATAAAATTTCATTGCCCCTCAATTTTTTCCTAATTTCGGCCAGGAAGCATTCTGGACATAACGCCATCTTTCTCGATGATGGCATGCTTCAGCGCTGCGGCAATATGGAGCAAAACCACTGTGGCGAGCGCGTAAGCGGCGAGTTCATGCGCTTCCACCAAAATTTTGGATAGCGCCTTGTCTTTGCCGACCAGATCAGGCAAGGGAAAGAGACCGAGATAGACGACCGGAAAGCCTGCCGCAGAACTGTAGGCCCAGCCGATGAGGGGCACGGCAAAAAACAGGGCGTAGAGCAGCCAATGGGTGCTGTGAGAAGCCATTTTCTGCCAAGCAGGCATCGTATTGGGGAGTGCTGGCACCGGATGGGTGACGCGCCAAAGCAGCCGGATTGCCGCCAGGCCAAGGATCGTGATCCCCATCCATTTGTGCCAATTGAAAAGTTTGAGCCGGGTCAGTGAGAACGGCAAATCCGCCATGTACAGGCCTAGCCCAAAAGCCAGAAAAATCAGGATGGCCATCAGCCAGTGAAGAAAAATGGCCGTGCCACTATATTTTGTACCGGGATTGTTGGACATGAGTCTCTCTGCAGTTAGGTCCTAAACAGGTATTTCCGAAGTCGGCCCGTTGGTGAGGCAGAATCAAAAAGTAGTCTCATTTTATTCGGTTTCCGGGCGTGGCCGTGGCCCGTTTCATCCCAAGCTACGAGTTTGCATGATCTGCTTATAAATCTCTAATGGCTTTTTACCAAGGGAATGGAGCGTGAGATCGATGTGAGCATGCATTGCTTCTGCTGCACCTTCGAAATTCCTTGCCAGGACTAGTCTTGTGATGTTTTCGTGATCTTTGTCGGAATCTGTTTTCTTGCGTGGACTTGATTTGAGTACCAGACGATAACGATAAATCTGGTCGTTCAGTTCCTGAAACAAGCCCATTAGCCGAGGTGAGCCACAGGCGGAAATTAAAGCCGCATGAAATTCTTTGTGTGCCTTGTCAAACTCTAAAGTACCCCATGGCACTACAAACCGGCGCGCGTTTGCCCCAATACTCTTTAGTTGATGTAACGCCGCAACAATCCGTCCTTCCCATGCGATATCGCCTTTTAGCATGGCTAATCGCAACGCTTCAATCTCAACCAGATGGCGGGTCATCTGGATATCCTCAAGATCTTCCAGACTGATCGGAATCACTCGAAACCCCTTCTGACCGGTTACTTCAACCAGTCCGCTAGCAACCAGCTTGACCAAGCCCTCTCGCACAGGGGTTAGACCAAAGCCCAGGCGCTGGGAAAGTTCCTGCACACGCAGCTTGAGTCCAGGAGCAAGTTCGCCCGACAAAATTCGTTGCCGAATGCTATCGGCAGCCAAGTCAGCGAGCGTATCAACGGCTCGGTCATCCTGGCTATAAGCACGTGCAGTAAGGGGCATGTCTTTCATATAGTTCAAGAACTGCAACGTTGGCCTTGGTAGCTATTTTGCGACAGGGGATATTATATATTTACCATGTAATTTATTTATTTACATAAAATTTATAAATTGTGATTTAATATGTCATATAACTTAATTTGGCAAAAGACATTGAAAAAAATGTCTATCAAGCCAATCGTCACGCGCATAAAGCAAAGCGTTAAAAATCAACTGCCCAATAGGAGGGACCATAATGCAACATCATCGGAAGAACTTGCTTTGCCAAGCGATAGATCTTTGGTTATCGAACAAGAATAAAAAAAGCTTCCTTGCTGCTTCGGCGGCGCTCGTCTGCTGCGCCAGCGGCCAAACTTTCGCACAATCCATTGCAGCGAGTGACGCGCAGAGCACTGAAGAAATCGTCATCAGCGCCTCACGTGTGACGCGTTCCGGCTTCACAGCACCAACGCCAACAACGACCATCGGCAGCGAAGATTTTCAGGCACGTGCAGCGGCTAACCTGGCAAGTGTCATGTTTGAAATGCCATCCGTGAGGCCTGCTCAGGCATCCCCCTATACGCTGACGTTTTCCGGGGGGAACTATATCAACCTGAGGGGCTTGGGTAATAGTCGCACATTGACTTTGGTCGATGGCCGTCGTTTCGTCGCGACCACCTTTACAGGCATTGTCGATACAAACGTTGTACCCAGTGCTCTGATCCAGCGGGTCGAAATGGTGACTGGCGGTGCTTCGGCCGCATGGGGTTCGGACGCGGTAGCGGGTGTGACCAACTTCATTTTCAAGAAAAGCATCAACGGATTTATTGGCAATGTCCAATATGGACAGTCCGGGCATGGCGATAACAAGGAAACTGCGGTCAATCTGGCCTGGGGGTCCTCATTTGCCGAAGGTCGTGGCGAACTGATGATTGCTGCAGAAATCGATCAAATTACCAACCCGGTTCGACAGAAAGACCGTAGTTGGTCAAATCAGCAAGGCGGATTCATCTCCAGCACCATTAATGGCGTCACCTATTCGCGAACCATTGCAACGGGACTGACACTGACTGGACTCACTACAGGCGGGGTCATTACTGCTGCCAACGGTGGTGCATTGGCAGTTGGGAATGCGCTGCGAGGTTTGCAGTTTGGGCCGGGCGGTTCGGTCGTACCGTTCAACTACGGTACCAGTATTGGGGCGGTGTTGATGAAGGGTGGCGACGGCGGCTGGATCGCAAACAACACAGCCATGTCATCTCCACTAGACCGCAAGAATATTTTTGCGCGAGCCACATTTGATTTCACACCTGGCTTGCATGGCTTTACCGAACTTTCATATGCCCAGTCGGACGTGAAGATTGAGCTGAATAATCTGGTTAGCCCGAACAGTGCTGAAACGACTGCAATATTGATCTCGCGTAACCAAGGTAACTGGAACAACAATGCCTTTTTGCCAACCGCATTGCGCAATCTTCTTGCGACCAATCCAGCGATCACTTCATTTTCAGTCGGACGCATCAACACTGAGCTGGGACGTCCTGTCAATGACGTCAGTAACAAGGTTTCGCGCATGGCCTTTGGTCTGGACGGAGACTTGGGCACATGGAGCTGGAAGGCCTATTACACCCATGGTGAAACCGATTACGACGCGAAGGTTCGCAACCAGTTGATTATGGCCAACTGGCGATCTGCCACCGATGCCATACTCGTCAATGGCGTGGCGGTCTGTAATCCTGCAACAGTCGCTGCGCTCGGCGCGGCCCCTGGGTGCGTGCCCGCCAACATCTATGGCCAAGGTGCCATGGACCCAGCTGTACGCAACTACGTGACTGGGACTATGGAACAGACCGCACTCATCAAACAGGATGCCGCCGGTGCTTCGATCCAGGGTGAGCCCTTTACAACTTGGGCTGGCCCGGTTTCCTTTGTGACGGGTGCTGAATACCGGAAAGAAAGCATTCATGGTGACGCCGACCCAATTTCCAAGACCATTACGGCAGCCTATCCCCTTGGGGGCTTTCAGGCTGGCAATCCCAAGCCAATCAGCGGTTCATATAACGTCAAGGAAATATTTGCTGAGACAGTAGTGCCACTGATTGAAAAAAATCTCGACCTTAATGCGGCCGTCCGCAATACTGACTACAGCATTAGTGGACGCGTGACCTCATGGAAAGCAGGCTTGACTTTCACACCCGTGAAAGGATTCCTGATTCGAGGTACTCAGTCATCCGATATTCGTGCTCCGAATTTCAATGAGCTGTTCCTGCAATCGCAAACCAACAGCACACCGACCCTGACCGATCCGCTCGTAAGCGGTGGTTATACCATTACCCAGATTACACGTGGCAATACCGGCTTGCAGCCTGAGAAGGCGAAGACCACCACATTCGGCTTTACGTGGCAGCCAAGTCAGATCCAGGGTTTTCGGGCCTCGTTGGACTTTTACAAGATTGATTTGAAAAAGGCGATTTCACAGCTGACCCCGCAGAACATCATCAATGGTTGCTACGGTGTCGGAGGAGTGGCTTCGACACCATCCTATTGCAACTTTCTGGGGCCTCGTGTCAATGGTCGCCTGACGACCGTTGACATTCCATTCATCAATCTGCAGTCCATCAAAACCAGTGGTGCGGATCTGGAACTGGGCTACAACTTCCCGTTGTCAGCAGTTCTTGCCAACACGCCCGGCAATCTGTCACTTCGTTTTGTGGGGTCCTACTTACGCGACATGATTGTTGCTGATGGCATTTCATCGCTAGATCGGGCCGGGCAATTGAACGAAACCGTGGCTGCAGGCAATGTTGCTGGCGGACCGAAAGTCAAATTCAACGTCAGCGCTACCTATTTCAATGGCCCGTGGACTGGTTTTGTACAGGGGCGCTTTGTGGGTGGTGGTGTGATTGATGCGAACCCGGCAACTCAGGGCAGCATCAACGATAACCGCATCAAGTCGCGCACCTATGTCGATACCTCCTTGCAATACACGATCTACGATGATCCCAAGAAGGGCAGTCTGCAGCTATACGGCAAGATCAATAACCTGTTTGACAAGGACCCGCCCATCATTCCCGAATCTCAAAATGCACCACGTGCGACCAACTTTGTCTTCTGGGATGTGATTGGGCGAGCATTTGTGGCGGGTGCACGCTTTACTTTCTGATTAGCGTCTCGAGAGCAGGTCAGAGCACAGATACAGATCGTTCGATGAGCAGGTCAAACACGTGGTTGCCGCAGCCTATTTGAATAGGGCTGCCACCACGTGTCTCTTACGCAGATGAATCGTACATTTTTGGCGTCAGTTTTTTTGATGTAATTCCAGAGCGGAATCTCATGAATGAAGAGATGAAAGAAAAAAGCCAGCTCCCGCGCCCCTTAGCGGGATTCACGATTATTGATTTGACGACCGCCCTGGCGGGACCGTACGCCACACTGATCCTCGGCGGACTCGGCGCGCGCGTCATCAAGGTCGAGAATCCCTTGGCCCCCGATTCCG
>JANYFL010000048.1 GCA_025362735.1 Betaproteobacteria bacterium
GAAATCGAATACCGCTACAACCACCGACATGACAACGTCTTTAAGCTGTTCCTGAAACTCTTCTTTGGTTACGTTTCGCCCTAATTACCTTTGTTTTTGAATACTTGCGCAAAAAAACAGCAAGGCGTTGGCCTGGCTCACTGAGAACTTCGCGCTTGCGCGTGAGCAAGCCGAAACCGACGATGTCCTTGCCGATTTCAATCGGTAGCTCGACCAGGAGTTTTGCCTTGACGGAATCACGCACGACGGATTCCGGCAGCATTGCAATCGCATCATAAGCTTGCAGCAATTGCAGGCTTGCAAAAATCGAAGAGCATTCAACGATATTTGCAGGAGTGGATAGTCTTCTATGCGCAAACTCTTCTTCCAGGATTTGACGTGCCGGCGTAGTAATCGACTGAAGAATCCAGGGCCAATCGGGGAGATCGGATAGATTGATTTTTCGTTTGGATGCGAGAGGATGTTGCGCCCGAACGACCAGCCTGAGCGATTCATTCGTCAGGCTTTCAAACTCAAACTCATTGTGCTGCAGTGGATCAGTAAAGCGACCCACTGCAAGATCAATCTCACGCAATTTGAGAAGATTGACGACCTGGTCGCTGGTTTCACCAAAAATACGGATGTTCAGTCTGGGCTTTTCGATTTTCAAATCTGCGACAGCACGGGCAAGGATGTCCGGCACAGCACCCATAATAATGCCTACCAAAAGAAGGCCATGGCCCCCTTTCTGTTTGATTTCCAGATTTTCCGTGAAAGCGGCCAAATCAGCGAGACATTCGCGGGCATAGCTAATTACTTCGCTGCCTAATGCGGTCGGCTGCATGCCTCGTGAATGCCGTTCGAAAATAGAAAAACCAAACAAAGACTCCAGGTCAGCCAGTACCTTGCTCGCGCTAGGCTGCGCAATGCTGACGGCTTCTGCGGCCTGATGAAGGTTCCCTGAGTCGGCAATCGCCACAAGCAGTGACAAATGCTTCATCTTCAGTCGATTGAGGAGTTTCAGCTGGATCGCACCCATTGCGTTGTTATATGCCTATTTGGAATTGGTTGATCGTCAATTTTGATTGGAAGGCTATAGCTTAATCCATTACATTGGCGCCCAAGTATCGAATAACAGATATTTGCAAACAATACGCCGCAGCCGAATTTTCATGGTCCGCAAGCCGTGTCCGTGACGATTTTGCAGAAATGATTAAGGCAACGAGATAAAGAGACGACTGAAAACTGAACGGGCGTATCTGCTTAACCGGCTTGAGTCAGAGTTCAGCGCGTCGTTCTGACGAATTTATAACAAGTAAGGAGACAATGAATATGAAGCACCAGCAATTAAGTTTTCCAAAATTGACCACGTTGTCATTCTTCCTGCTCGCAGCAGGACTGCAAACGGCTCATGCGCAAACGAGTGCATCTACATCAAAGGCAACCGTCCTTGACGAAATTGTCGTTACCTCGCAAAAACGGACCGAAAAACTTATCGACACCACCGTTTCAGCAGCTGTGGTCAGTGCTGACGCTTTAAATAATAGTGGCGTAGCCAGCCTGGATGATCTAGGCAAAGCGGTTCCGTCGCTGGTTGCATCCTCATCAAGTAATACCTTGCGCTCGGGATACACGATGCGCGGCATCAGCACGACGGTCATCACGATTGGTGCGCCAAGCGGAACTGCGATCATGATCGACGGTGTAACCCTGGCGCCAGAGTCGATGGCGGCACGACAACTTGCAGATATCGAAAACGTTGAAGTATTGCGTGGCCCGCAAGCGACTCTGGGTGGCCGTACCGCTGCTTCAGGTGTGGTCAACATGATCACCCGTAAGCCATCAGACTCGTTCGACGGCAATCTTTCCTTGACCTTCACGGATGACCATGAACGCCGCATTCAGGGTTATGTTTCCGGCCCGATTGCCGATATGGTCAAGTTCAGCGTCTCCGCATACGATGCGAGTACGGAATACCCCACCAAGATTTGGCGACCGGCAAGCATGATCAGGAAAAAGCCAACGGTGGCCGCGCCAAGTTATTAGTCCAAGCAACACCAGATCTTGATTTCACGTTGGCGGCTGCTACCGCCAAGACCAAGAACCGCGGTACCTTCACTACCTATATTGCGGTTGACCCGACGGCCAATTTCCGTGGTCTGGCAGTCATCCCCCAAAGTGTTGCGTTACCCGGAATTGTCGTTAATCGCGACAATCTGAATTACAACGTGATGGGTTCGCCACGTATGGACGGCGACGACACCATGGTTTCCCTCATCGCCAATTACAAATTTGGCGGCTACACGCTCAGCTCTACGACCGCTTACCAGAAAGAAAATCGTACCCTGGTTTTCGACGTCTACAACGAAGCAGCCGACTGGCCGTCGTTGGCATCGGGTGGTGTCTTTAAATGGGACATGAAGCAGACTTCGATTCTTAAGGTGAAAACCACCAGTCAGGAATTCAAGCTGGTCTCGCCGCAACTTGGGTTTGTAAATTTCCTTACCGGTGTTTACTACGATCACGACAAGACGGATTTCGACTTTGCCCGACCCTCGTTTGGAACGCCGATTCCTTTCAGTGCATTCCGTGTTGCAGATACCAAAACCCAGGCGGTTTATGGACGTGCAACCTGGACACTCGTGCCTGACATGCTCGACTTGATTACCGGCCTGCGTTACAACAAGGACGATATTTCCTACGTCTATAACCTGCGTTACAACACGACTCCCGCCAGTGCTTCTGTGCCATTCTCACGGAGCAATTCATATTCGGAAAATACGACGGTTGGCGATATCAGTTTGCGTTTCAAGATTACGCCGAAGCTGACCGTCTACGGTGGCTACACCAGAGGCTATAAGCCAGCGATCTGGAATCTTGATGGCACCGTTACGGCTACGAACACCTTCCTACCGGTCAATGCAGAACATATTGATGCTTTCGAACTGGGTTTAAAAGGGAATTTTCTCGACAATCGTCTCTCGCTCAATGCAGCATTGTTCGACACGGTATATAAAAACTTCCAGGTGCAAACCTTTGATCCCAATGCAGTGGCTGCCACCTTTGCCATTTCGAATGCAGGCAAAGCGCATACCCAGGGCTTCGAATTGGATGCACGTGCTCTACTTACTCAAAATTTGAAGTTGACAGCGAGCGTGGCCTATGTCGATGCAAAGTTTGACCAATACGACCGAGCCAATTGTTACGCGGGTCAGACTCTGGCGACCGGTTGTATTACGACGAGCTCACCCTCCTATCAAGTCATGACCGGGCGCGCATTGCCGAATGCTCCAAAATACAAAGGAAGCATTGGACTTGAACAGCGCATTGGCCTTGATTCCGTGCCATTTGATCTGACCCTAAACGGCAACTACGTTTATCAGACCCGGGTTAACTTCGATCCCAATCTGAATCCGATTGCGATCCAGGATGCATATGGTCTGTTGAATCTCGGCCTCAAGCTGACGGACCATAAAGATCGCTACAGCATCACGTTCTTTGTGAACAATGCGCTTGATAAACGCTATGTGGTTGGTATTACCGACCAAACCGCGCGTTGGGGCAACAAGAGCGCTCTGACCGGTACTTTTGGTCGTGATGCAGAACGCTATGCGGGTATCCGCTTTGCAATGAATTTCTGATTTCTGTTGGGGTTGGGTCAGAGTCTTATTAGTATTAGCTAGCCTTTTCTGCCCGGACATGTTGATTCCAATTTATGGAGTAAATATGTCCGGGTATTTCTTTTGGCTAACGATCCGTTTTATCCTTGGACGAACCAAGTCGCTGGATTTATTCCGGTGCACAAGTTTGTCCCGGATTTGAAGTGCCCCGAGGCAAGACGTTGACCAATACACGCCGATAACTCGTTAATGGTGGCGATCCATCGTCTCGCACTTCCAGAATAATATGCAACACACGCTTGTCGAGTGCACTCGGAGCGATGAACTCTGCAACCGGACTTGTGGCATTTTCTATATTGAGATCGACCAACCCGGGAATACCTGACGGCTCTTTGTATTGCCACCAGTGATAGTTCAGGGCATTTTGGTCTGGGTCACTCGAACCGATCGTACTCAAGCGTACGCGCGTACCCGCACATACACTTAACGTCACCGGGTTGCGTCCGGCAACTTCATTGACGACCAGAAGCGGATGATGATTGGCCATGGCATAAGACGCTTGGAGCGTCCACTGCATGCGCGCAGCAAAATCATTCTGAAAGGCAGCACGCCAGCGCCAGATCGTCGCCTGAGCGGTTTGGTAGCGATTGCCATCGACTCCAAGTACCGAATCGCTCGTATTGGCATATAAGCCGATAGCCGTTGCAACTTTACCGTAACGGCCACCCCAACCACCATATTCGGGATGTTCTGGAACGTTCAGTCCATTTGGAATCAGATACAGAAACGACGGCGTGTCTCCTTCCATAATGTATTGAGGTGTGGGATAGAGCGCACCGAGCAGTCCTTTCTGAATGTGTTGTGCCAGCCACTCGCGGGTCACGAAAGATTTGTCTGCACCGGGCATGGGGCGCATCAGATCACCTGAAATACCCGTCCACGTGGCTTGCGAGTATTCGCCAAAGGCATGGATGCTGGCAATCCAGAAAAGCTCAGGAAAATTTGCACGAATCCACGGACCGGCGTCGTCCTGATCAGAGATCGAATAGACGCGTAATTTCGCAATAAACGCGGCGAGTTGGGCCGGGGTACGAGTTTTGCGAACTTGCCACAATGCCTGAGCCAGATCAGTGGCACCGCTCCAGATGCTGATCCACACCGGTCGAGGGTCGGCACGATCAACGACAGAAATAATGAGTTGTGATGCTGATGACTCTTTTCCTTCACCAACACCTTGCATGCCGTATTCAGCGCGACCTGCCCTGATGCGGCTCAGTAGCGCCTGTGCATCCGGATAACCAGCAGCATGCTGGCGCAGATTGGGCAGGACCTGCCCATAGGCTCTTACTCGTTCCTCAATCATTTCTGGATGAACACTGGTTTTCAACCAGACCGAGGTCGTAGCGATCAGGCCCTCAACGTCGAATTCATTTGCGTAGACCAGTAAGCGGACCACTGACTCCGAGTCATCCGGTTCATTCGCAATATCGGTCAGCACGATGATGCGCGGTTTCTCCTGTGGAGCAGTCGTTACTGATTGCCCTTTGTCTGCCCCTTGTGCCCAAGCGGGGACGAAACCATATGCCACCAAAGTCAACACGGTGACGCATTTCAGTGACTTCAACCGTTTGATCAGCCAATTCGAATTTATTGACACAAACACGCTCCGATTTTTTGATGCGGCGACACAAAGGAATAAATGTAGTGCATCCATGTGAAGTCATTCAATCTTATTCAGTTGGAGGCCCATTTTGTTTTGACCTTGGTAAGTACAGCCGGCTTTCTACCGATGAAGTCGATCTTCATTCCAATTTGGAATTAAATGATCATCACATTCGATTGGAAATCGATCCCTCAAACGGTTAGATTCTCGGACATTCTTATAAAAATGAGGGACATTAAATAATGAAACTGCTCCGCTATGGTCCGCCAAATCAGGAAATGCCCGGAGTGCTCGATGCAGAAGGCAATATGCGCGATCTGTCTGCTTATGTAGCGGACATTAATGGGAGGTGCTTATCAGACGAGGTGCTCAACAAACTGCGCGCGCTGGACGTCACAACCTTGCCCCTTGTAAAAGGTAAACCGCGTCTTGGACCCTGCGTTGCCAATGTGGGCAAATTCATTTGTATCGGTCTTAACTATACCGACCATGCAATTGAATCGAACATGGCTATTCCTACTGAACCGGTCGTATTCATGAAGGCGACCAGTTCCATATGTGGCCCTAACGATGACGTTGAACTGCCGCCCAATTCGATTAAGAACGACTGGGAAGTCGAGTTGGGTATTGTCATCGGCAAACTGGCGAAGTATGTCAGTGAAAAAGATGCGCTTGAGCATGTGGCTGGATATTGCATTGTGAATGATGTCTCCGAGCGGGCTTGGCAACTAGAGCATGGTACGCAATGGAGCAAAGGGAAAAGTTTTGATACCTATGGGCCTATCGGCCCATGGATGGTGACTGCAGATGAAATTTCCGATGTGCAAAACCTCAACATGTGGCTTGAAGTCGATGGCAAGCGCTTCCAAAATGGCAACACGCGCACCATGATCTTCAACGTTGCCCAAGTAGTTTCCTATCTCAGTCAGTTCCTGAGTCTTCAGCCCGGCGATGTTATTTCCACCGGGACTCCGCCAGGGGTTGGTATGGGACAAAAGCCTCCCGTCTTTTTGAAGGCAGGACAAGTTATGCGACTGGGCATCGATGGTCTGGGTGAACAGCAGCAAAAGACGGTTGCCGCACGCATTAACTAAAAACCAATAGCACCTGAGACATCATGAATAAAATTGACTTGAAAGACCGTGTTGCCGTGATAACCGGTGGTGCTCGCGGCATTGGCTATGCAATCGCAGAACGCATGCTTGGCTCAGGCGCCGCCGTATCACTTTGGGACGTCGATGCGGCCAAGCTGCAGGAATCCCAGACGGAACTAAGCAAGCGCGGAAACGTCAGCATCGCTGTGGTCGATATCGCCAATGAAGAATCGATACAAAAAGGCACGGATCATGTTCTGTCCCAGCACGGCAAGATCGACATTCTGGTGAACAATGCGGGCATCACCGGTGGCAACGGGATGACCTGGGAATTGGATCCGAATGTCTGGCGCAAAGTTGTGGACATCAATCTGGTCGGCCCGTTTCTGGCTTGTCGATCTATCGTTCCTGCGATGCTCAAGAATGGCTATGGCCGCATCATCAATATCGCGTCGATTGCGGGTAAAGAAGGGAACCCTACTGCTTCGCATTACAGCGCAACCAAAGCAGGCTTGATCGGGCTGACCAAATCATTGGGTAAGGAATTGGCGACGAAAAATATTCTGGTCAATTGCATTACACCCGCCGTGGCGAAAACCGATATTTTCAATTCGATGGAGCAACGGCATATCGATTTCATGCTGTCGAAAATCCCCATGAATCGTTTCCTGCAGGTTGATGAAGTTGCCGCCATGGTGATCTGGCTGGCCTCGGAAGAATGCTCATTTAGTACGGGGGCCGTGTTCGACATTTCTGGCGGGCGCGCGACTTACTAATATAAAAAATATTTGCACGTTGATCAGGTCAGTCGGGCGCATGAATCTGATCGTTTCACTATTCCAGCATTAAGGCGGTTTGACCATGTCGACACCAACGATCAAGCAAGTGCGTGCCTATACCGTTCGCGGTGGGGGTGCCGATTATCACGATCAGGGCGAGGGCCACTGGATCGATGATCATATTGCGACGCCGATGAGCAAGTATCCCGAGTATCGGCAGAGTCGCCAAAGCTTCGGCATCAATGTGCTGGGGACATTGGTCGTCGAAATTGAAGCGAGTGATGGCACAGTCGGCTTCGCAGTAACGACTGGCGGCGATCTGGGCTGCTGGATTATTGAAAAACATCTGGCTCGATTCATTGAGGGCGCAAAGGTTACTGACATTGAAGTGATGTGGGATCAGATGTTCCGCTCGACGGTCTTTTATGGACGTAAAGGTATTGTGCTCAATACCATCAGCGGTGTTGACCTTGCGCTTTGGGATTTACTCGGTAAAGTTCGTCAGGTACCGGTGCATCAATTGCTTGGTGGTCCGGTACGTGATGAACTGGTTTTCTATGCGACCGGTTCGCGGCCTGATCTGGCGAAAGAGATGGGTTTCATCGGCGGCAAGATGCCGGTGCATCATGGTCCAGCCGAAGGCGAAGAGGGTTTGAACAAAACCATCGCAATGCTGGCTGATATGCGGAATAAAGTCGGCGATGATTTCTGGCTGATGTTTGATTGCTGGATGAGTCTTGATCTTGACTATGCCACTCGTCTGGCGCATGCCGCACACGAATATAAACTCAAATGGATCGAAGAAGCCTTGCTGCCCGATGACTATTGGGGCTATGCCGAACTGCGCAAGCGGGTTCCTTCGCAGATGCTGGTGACGACGGGTGAACATGAAGCAACTCGTTATGGTTTCCGTTTACTACTCGAGATGGGATGCTGTGACATCATTCAACCTGACGTGGGCTGGTGTGGCGGCATTACCGAATTGATCAAGATTTCCGCCCTGGCTGACGCCCACAATGTCATGGTCGTTCCGCATGGTTCGAGCGTCTACAGTTATCATTTTGTGATCACGCGTACCAATAGCCCTTTTGCCGAATTCCTGATGATGGCGCCTAAGGCGGATAAGGTTGTACCAATGTTTCATCCGCAGTTGCTGGATGAGCCGGTACCAATCAACGGTCGGATGAAAGCCTCCGTTCTCGACAAGCCCGGTTTCGGGGTGCGCCTGAATCTCGATGTAAAGTTGCACCGGCCATTCACCCATTAATCTGGAGGGCAGTATGTTGCTGAAAGACAAAGTGGTGGTCATCACCGGCGGCTCTCGCGGAATCGGCAGAGGCATCGCCTTGGGTTGTGCTAAAGAAGGTGCCAAGGTGGTGATCAACTATGCAAGAGATCCGGAGACCGGTGGCAAGAGTCCGGCGCAGGAAGTTGTGGACTCGATTCACGCAATGGGCGGCAGCGCCGTCGCGGTGAAAGGCAACATTGCCGACCCGACTACTTCCCGTGAATTGATTGCGGCTGCGGTGGCCGAATTTGGTGGTGTGGATGTCTGTGTCGCGAATGCTGGGATTTGTCCTTTTCATTCATTTCTGGACATGCCGCCCGAATTGTTGAGAGAGACAGTCGGGGTCAATTTCGAAGGCACTTATTTTCTGGCTCAGGCCGGGGCGAACCAGATGATCAAACAGGGGCGCGGCGGCTCCATCATTGCCATCAGCTCCATCAGCAAACTCGTTGGTGGCGAATTTCAGACGCATTACACGCCGACCAAGGCGGCTCAACATTCGTTGATGCAGTCCTGTGCGATTGCGCTCGGTCGTTATGGCATTCGTTGTAATTCTGTGCTGCCGGGCACGATCCTGACCGATATTAATAAAGAAGACCTCACACCAGAAAAAACAGCCGCATTTAATCAACGTGTTCCACTGGGCCGACTGGGTCAACCCGACGACCTCGCCGGGAGTGTCGTCTTTCTCGCATCGGATATGGCACGCTATATCACCGGCGCAGAGATCCTTGTCGACGGCGGTATGTTCGTCAACCTCCAATAAAGATCATGCCCACTTCCGGCTCTGAAAAGCCGATTCAGGTTGTTGATCCACATATCCATCTTTGGGACAAAGACAAGCTGCATTACCCCTGGCTTGTCAATCCGAGTATCAATTTCATGGGGCCTTACGATGCCTTGATTCGTAACTATGGCATCGGCGATTTTCTGCAGGACGCCGCTGAAGTGGAAGTCATCAAGGTGGTCCACATTGATGCCGCGCATGACCATGCCAACCCAGTGGCAGAAACACGCTGGCTGCAATCTTTGGCGGATGCAGCGGATTCAGCAGGAATGCCGAATGCCATTGTGGCTTATGCTGATTTGTCTCAACCAAATGTTGAAGCTGTGCTTGCAGCTCATGTTGAATCTCCGAATGTGCGCGGTATCAGACAGACCCTGAATGTTCATGCTGATCCCATGTATGACTATGTTGGACGGCACTTCATGCGTGAGTCGCAGTGGTGTGAAGGCTTTGGCCTGCTGGCCCAATATCAATTGTCATTCGATATGCAGCTTTATCCGTCCCAGATGGATGAGGCCGCCCGGCTTGCTGGCGAGCACGGTGATACTTCGATCATCTTGAATCACGCCGGTATGTTCGTAGACCGCTCAACGGTCGAAGGCTGGCGCACCTGGCGCGATGGTTTGCGCAAGTTGGCTGCCTGCCCCAACGTCTCAATCAAGATCAGCGGCATGGGCATGATTGACCACACCTGGACGATTGAAAGCCTGCGTCCTTATGTTCTGGAAATCATTGATGCCTTTGGTACCCATCGCACCATGTTTGCTTCCAATTTTCCGGTTGATGGACTTTATAAAACTTATGCGGAAATTTGGCAGGCCTATAACACTATACTGATCGGCACGACGGAAGCTGAACGTGACGCCATGTTCCGTCGCAATGCAGAGCGGATCTACCGAATTTAGAATTTGGTCGATTTCAAAAAGTCACTATTGGTTCTCAAACACCTAAACGCTTTGTGATCAGCAAAATAGCCATTACAGAAAGATGGGGAGACATGAAAACGCGAATTGCTTTTTTGACTTTGCTTATCTGTACAACCGGCTTCGTCACATCAACAGCTAATGCTGCAAACCAGCCCGAATTAGGTCGTCGCAGTACGCAACTTTTGACGGTTGACGGTCTGCAATTCAAGGACCTCAATCAAAACGGACGCCTGGATCCCTACGAAGATTGGCGCTTGCCGATTGATCAGCGCGTCGAGAATCTCGTCACTCAACTCACGCTGGAAGAAAAGGCCGGATTGATGATGCACGGAACAGCGCCTGCTGACGGTCTGCTTGGCCAGTCGGCGCGGGGCTACGATTTGCTGAAGGCAAAAGAATTCATCATTGAGCAACGCGTGAACAGTTTCATCACAAGACTGGCGCTGGCGCCTGCATTATTTGCAGAACAGAACAATGCGCTGCAGACCATCGCAGAGAGTAGTCGTCTGGGGATTCCGATTACGATCAGTAGCGATCCGCGCAACTATGCCGAATCCATCGTTGGCGCTGGCAACGCTGCAGCCGGGTTTTCAATATGGCCAGAGCCACTGGGTATGGCCGCCAGTGGCGATGCAGGTATCGCTCGCCAGTTCGGCGATATGGCGCGGCAGGAGTATCGAGCCGTTGGCATTCACATGGCGCTATCACCGCAAGCAGATCTATTTACCGAACCGCGCTGGACACGGGGCAATGGTACTTTTGGCGATGACCCGGATCTGGCCGGTGCGATGGTGCGTGCCTACGTCGAAGGTTTTCAGCACGGCGATAAAGGGGTCACGACCGATGGTGTGGTGACTATCGTCAAACATTGGGTTGGCTATGGGGCTTCACGTGATGGCTTCGATGGCCACAACTACTACGGGCGCTTTTCCAAACTAGATGAAGCAACACTGAAGCTGCATATCAAGCCGTTTGAAGGTGCATTCGCAGCGAAGGTTGGTGGTGTCATGCCGACCTACAACATTCTCGAAGGAGCGCAGGTCAACGGCAAACAGATCGAGCAAATCGGTGCTGGTTTCAGCCATGAACTCCTGACCGATTTGCTGCGTGGGAAATATGCTTATGACGGCTTGATTCTTTCGGACTGGTCCATTAGCCAAGACTGCAATACAGCTTGCCAGACCGGTAATCCCCCGCAACTGCCCAAAGACATCGGTATGTCATGGGGCGTGGAAAAACTGTCGCGCGTCGAGCGCTTTGCCAAGGGTATCAATGCGGGTCTCGACCAGTTTGGCGGCGTCAGCGATAGCCAGGCGGTACTTGATGCCGTCAAGGCCGGTCTGATTGCCGAGTCAAGGCTGGATCAATCCGCGCGCCACATTCTCAAGATTAAATTTCAACTCGGCCTGTTTGAAAATCCTTATGTCGATCCGGCCGATGCCAGTGCTATCGTCAATGCGCGAGCATTTCAGCTTGCCGCAGAAAATGCACAACACCGCTCCGTCGTATTACTGGAAAATCATCACAGTATCTTGCCGCTCAAATCGAAAACAAAAGTCTATCTTGATGGGATTGATCGCATGACGGCTGAACAATATGGTCTGGTCGTCGTAGATCGGCCTGAGCTGGCCAAAGTGGCAATCATCAAAGTGGCCGCGCCATTTGAAAAACTGCATCCCAACCATTTCTTTGGTAGCCGCCAACATGAAGGTGATCTGGCCTTCAAGGAAGGCGAGGCGGGCTACGACAAGATCGCGGCTTTGAGCAAGCGTTTGCCGACGATTGTGCTGGTCTATCTTGATCGTCCGGCGATCCTTACAGAGATCAAAGACAAAGTGGCCGCGATCATCGGCGACTTCGGTGCCAACACGACGACGTTGATGGCAATCGTGACCGGTCAAGTGCATCCAACGGGAAAGTTGCCGTTCGAACTGCCCTCGTCGATGTCCGCAGTCGAAGCACAATCACCGGCATTACCGCATGACTCGGCCCAGCCGCTTTACCCCTTTGGTTATGGATTGAAATATTAGGCGTGTGCTTTGAATTTGGCTTGGGGGCGCTGACTTCTATTCAGTGAGGTTAGAAACCAAGTCTAACCAAAAGTTATCCCACTCCCCCTGGCCCAAGCATGACCCTCGCAGTATGCGAAAATACGCCCCTGTGCTCGGGTGGTGAAATAGGTAGACACAGCAGACTTAAAATCTGCCGCTTGCTTGATCGCAGCGTACCGGTTCGATTCCGGTCCCGAGCACCAAATAGCCGTTTCACGGTTACGCTGGTCGTATTGGTCAAACATATCAATAAACTCTGGTTGGTCATCCGAGAAGCATGTTGAATCGTCATACTTTATTCAGGTACCGTTTCCTAACGATATTTACTGATACGTCTACATCGATGGCAAAATGGCACGTCCAAGAACGCAAAGAGCCTGTGCAGTGTTTTTCTTCTTCATCCTAGCCCTCTTCATCCTAGCCACCTCCTTACCAGCCCTACTTGCTTGGGGCGGCGTTTGGTTTATTGTCCGACGACTTCCGACTGTACCTCGCATTATTTCGCTCGTGCTCACCGCAACTCTAATCCTGCCTCCATCTTTGGGTCCTGCAACCATTACCGTTGTTCCAATTCCGTTCGGCTTTTTGCTCGTTGTCGCGGTATTCTCTGGTGAATGGAGAGGAGTCATCGAATTATTGGCAATGTTTCCTGTATGGCATGCCATCGCATTTCCTGCTACAGCTACAGCCTCGTATTTAATCGTGAGGCGATTGCTCTCTAACAAATCGTTGCAGCAATCGCGCTGCTAAGCAGCGTTCCCGCTAAACGTTAACTTTAGACGTTCCCCATGAGACTTCGCTACTCCTTCGCACTCATCTGTATCTCTCTGACCGCTTGCGGGACCACATCAGACCCATCTACTGGTCGTTTCTTGGTCAACGATGTACTTGAAGTTGTGAGTCCTGATCTATTGAAGCAAATACGAAGCGCCTGGAAAAACGATGCGATGGCCATATACGGCGACTCCAAAGCTGGAAGGCTCGATGCGGCATGGACAATCGACTTCATTGCCAATACCGAGGCACGTGGAGTCCAACCATGTACCGAATTGCGTGCTTTGGAAAAAAGGGCACTACCACTCAAGCCATTCTCAATTTTTGACAATGCAGCGAAGCTAAAGCGCGATTATTCTCCAAGGGAATATTACGAAGCATGGATAATTGATGCATGTGGTAAGTCGCACGAGTGGCGAGTATTTGATGACCCGGCCGATCAAAGCCCCCACACAGTCGTGTTGTGGAGTTCGGAGCGAATCCCTCTACGCTAAATTAGAGCGCCGATTGCACGCTGGCGTCGTCGGCTTAACTCAAACAATAGTCCGCAGAGGGATGCTCTTTTTTATGGTGAGATTTTTGGCTACCGTCTCACTACAACCTAGTGGAGGTAAGTGTGCGTCTTGCTGCATTAATAATCAATGCCACATGCTTAGTCTTAGCCCTCTTTTCGGCCATATGGTTCTTCAATAGGAGCACGCACTTTGTGTGGCTTCCATTTGTTCCTTACTCACTAACGCTATTCTCGCTATGGGCCACATCCAAAATATGGCTCTGCAGGCTCGCTTTCGGTATAAATCTGACGTGGTTAATTATTAGTGTTTTGGGATTGTTCTCCATGTTTTTCCTTCTGTCCCGGGGCACCTTTCCAATAAATCTGCCTCCGTTTGCGGTAATCTTTGCAACGCTGGTATCGGCGGTCATTCCATGTAGCTTGAGTGTGCTCGCGCTTCGTGGGCAAATGCGAGTCAATAAGGCGTTAGATCAAGGAACCGATGCAGTTGCTCGTTAGATTTGCTCACGTGTGTCGGCATTCGCGGAGCTCGATTCCGTCTAGCGGCACCAAGATCGAGGAGAGAATATCGACAAGCGGTGTCTACAACCGTCGGGATGGTCAAGTGGCAACAATCTCAGTCACCACACGAATTGTTGGTATTTTTAAACCTGGAATTGTTAAATCATAGTATCCATGCGGGTTCCATGACATTATGGTTTCGGTTCCGAGCACCAGCACATGACATCAGCTTTTGAGGAGACTCCGGTGAAAATCTGCAAATGGCTGATGCTCTGTGTTCTGATGTACTCGTTCTCCTGCATGTTTTCAAGTGTGAGGGCCGCCGACACGGGTGGTTTTGAACCACCCAAACCCAAACTGGAATTTCTGGCGCGGTTTACGGTTGATCTGATCGCTCCGATCTGGGAATTGGGTTCCACAAGCGAACTGGGCAAACGCCGCATCATCCCGATTACCGGCGGCACATTTGAAGGGCCCAAGTTCAAGGGAGAAATCCTGAACAATGGCGCGGACTGGCAGGTCGTGACTTCACAAGGCGTCGCTATTATCGACACGCGTTACCTGCTCAAAACCAATGACGGCGCGCTGATTTATCTGCAGACCAAGGGCTATCGCTATGGTCCGCCGGAGGTCATGGCGGAAGTAGCTAAAGGCAATCCGGTCGATCCAAATAAATATACGTTTCAGATTACCGCCAGTTTTGAAACTTCAGACCCCAAGTACACGTGGCTCAATCACGCCATCGTCGTTGCCAAAGCCATGCGCCTGGGTAAGGCGGTGGTTTACGACGCCTATTTGTTGCAGTGATTGAGTCTCCAACGACTAAGAACCGTTCGTCCTGAGTGTCGCGCAGAGCGCGATGTATCGAAGGATGAACGCGCACTGGTTCAGCTTCCGTGAGTCACGGCAACAGCTCAATACCAAAATGCCGAACCAACAAAGCGAACAAACCAAAACAGACTGACGTCAAAACGATGCAAACCGCAAGGGTCGGCCAAAAGCCAATGCGCGCTAGCAGCATGGGAAACACCAGGAACATGGGTAGTGTGGGGATGACATACCAAAAGGTGTACCACGCATGATTGGCAATTTTTTCCTGGGATTGATTTTCAACATACAGCCAAACCAGCGAGAGGATGGTAATCAGCGGCAGCGCCGCAACAAAGCCACCGAGCTTGTCATTGCGTTTGGCAAACTCCGATACGAGCACGACCATTGCCGAGGTCAGTAGATACTTGCTGATAATCCAGGTCACGATGTCTCCGATTATTTTTTGTAATGCCGAACATTTGATATGAGCAGGTCGTAGGGTGCGATAAGCAAAGCGCATTGCACCGGAACCTCGTTCCTTGCCAATGAATACGGCGCAATGCCTTTCAGTTATTGCGCCCTACTTTTAATGCAGCGACTACACCGACTGACCGAGCAACGCCATAAAGAAGCCAAGCGAGGGCCACGTAGGCAAATCCGACGATGAGAGCATACATAGCCAATAGTCCACCGCCAACAGCAGCAAGCGATACGGCCAATGCCAGAGGCAGGGTCAAAGATATCGCCGCAAGGCGCGCGAGTGACTTGGCCCTGCGAATGGGAATGTAAGCGATGGCTGCAAGAACGAAGTATGGAAGACCACCATAAACCAATGCGCTCACAAGTATTGAACTTGGGTTGAAAGCGATTGCCGCCACCCCGATTAGAACCGGCAACAGAAGCGTGAGCGAAAAGAAACGTGCCGACGTCAAGGTGCCGCCTAACGATGGAGTTCAGCCGCGGCCGGTGAGGAGCGAAGCGATGAGCCGGACGTCGGCTGGAACGAGTTGTTGGGCGTCATTGCCTCACCGGGTCGGTGCTGCGGTTGCTACGCCAATAGGCAGCTGGATACACGAGAAGCACCCATAGAGGAATAGTAATGAACGGAGCCAGAAGCAGAGCTTGTGGGTGCAGTATGTACGGTAACGTTAGCATGCTACCGGCAAGTGCTGCGCCATGGAAACCGTTGCACTGAACGTAGAACCAAAGGGCATCAGTGAGGTAGCAGCCCGTAGAGATGCGCCCCACTTCAGCAAAGGTCCGGACCCAAAGAGCATTCACACCTACGCTACCAACGACAACCGCCCATGCTATGGCCGACAACAAAAATAGCCATCGACGCCTGCCGAAGCGGCGCGCCACAAAATAGGATGCCGTAAGGATCGCAAGCACAGCGACCAGTAGCGCGGCATAGACCGAAACTCCCGAACTAACGCCTTGCACGATTTCTCCTCCGCGTGTCAGCGCGTATATGACGTCCAACTAAATGTAGACGTCAAAAGTGACTTATAAACTAAGCCAAAATCCCGTATGTTCTGGGCATACAACACTCATCCCTTGAGAAAACAAGTCAAAAGCAAGGTGAAGTTACCAGAAAACCCGGTGCGCCGGCTTTTCTCAATCAAGCCGCCACTCAAATCTGCATATTCATGATGTCGTGATAGGCCGAGACCAGACGGTTGCGGACTTGAACCGTGGCCTGGAAGTTGATGTTGGCTTTTTGCATGGAGATCATGACGTCGGACAGGTTGACGCTGTCGTCACCGGATGCAAAGCTTTTACCGAGTTGATCGGCTTGTTGTTGTGAAGCGTTGACGCTATCGAGTGAAGCTTTAAGGGCGTCGGCGAAGCCGGTTTTGCTGGTCTGGCCGGTTTCCTTGACGGCTGCCGCTTCCCCAATCCCCCCTACTCCGCCACTGGCGCGCGCACCGGCTGCGCGGATTTGCGACAGCATGGATTCGATCTTGCTGGTGTCGATTGCGAGGTTTGCCATGATTTTTCCTTCCTGCTATTAAACATCCCCAACTCAATGCTTCCCTCACCCCAACCCTCTCCCACTGATGTGGGCGAGGGAGCTTTTGGTTCCCTCTCTCGATCACGGGAGAGGGTTAGGGTGAGGGCCGGTTGAAATCGAAAATCACCATCCGTCATCCATATGAAAGCATCCCGGACTCAACCAATGAAGCGCAGCTTACGCGCGCGGACGGCGTGGAATCGGGCCGATTAATGGGGGATTTCTGGCTCTATTCCAGCAATTGAAAATCCGGCCCAGACCGATAATTGCTCCCATCGTGCAATCCGGCATGGGCTTTCGACAGGGATCTGAAACCCGCCCCGGACCGCAAACAGGCAAGTTGAGATGGAAAGTGGAGATCGAACATGGCGGCAAGCATTTCAGGGGTGGCCGAAGACTCAACCGCAGTGGCGCCGGGGATATTTAATTTACCCAAGGGGCCGAATGCCCAAAAAATTCTGCTGGCGCTGGCGGCGGCGGTGGTCGTTGCGGTCATGGCCGGAGTGTGGATTTGGGGTCAGCAACCTGAATACAAGGTGCTGTTTGCCAACTTTAGCGACCGCGACGGCGGCTCGATTGTGGCGGCGCTGGAACAGATGAACGTACCGTACAAGTTGTCCGAAGGCGGCGGTGTGATTCTGGTACCGGCGGCCCAAGTCCACGATATACGTCTCAAATTAGCCACGCAAGGTCTGCCGAAAAGTGGCAATGTCGGTTTTGAGCTGATGGAAAACCAGAAGCTGGGCGTGTCGCAATTTCTGGAGCAGGTGAATTTCCAACGGGCACTTGAAGGTGAGCTGGCCCGTTCGGTGGAGTCGCTGTCTGCGGTGCAGGCAGCGCGTGTTCATCTGGCCTTGCCAAAAAGCTCGGTGTTTGTGCGCGAGCAACAAAAGCCAACCGCTTCGATCCTGCTGAATCTGCATCCGGGCCGTACGCTTGATCCGCAGCAGGTCAGCGCCATCGTGCATCTGGTTGCCAGCAGCGTGCCGGATTTGCCGACTGGCAACGTGACAGTGGTCGATCAAAACGGCAATCTCTTGTCCGATACGAGCAAGAACGCCGCCAATGCCGGACTGGATGCCTCGCAACTCAAGTATGTGCAGCAAGTCCAGCAAGATATCGTGAAGCGCATCGAATCGATTTTGAAACCGATCGTGGGCGCCAGCAATGTACGCGCCGAAGCCACTGCCGATGTGGACTTCTCTCGCACCGAACAAGCGGCGGAACTATATAAACCCAACCAGACTGGCGAAGGCGCGATTCGCAGTTCAGCCATTAGCGAATCGCAAACACCGAATGGCAGCGGCAATGCCAACGGCATTCCGGGCGCGCTGACCAATCAGCCACCCGCCCCATCGACCGCGCCCATCAATGCTCCTGCAAACGCTGCTGCTACCTCGGGCGCTTCTGCACCCGGTTCGGCTACGACCAGCGCCACGACCACACCGGTTGCAACACATAAGGATGCAACCATCAACTATGAAGTGGACAAGACCATCCGCTACACGCAGCAAGCCATGGGCGGCATCCGTCGTCTGAATGTGGCGGTCGTCGTTAACTACAAAACCACCAAGGATGCAGCAGGCAAACTCACCAGCAAGGCTTTGACCGAAGCCGAGAAGACCCAGATCACCGATCTGGTCAAAGAAGCGATGGGTTACAACAAGGATCGCGGTGATTCGCTCAATGTAGTCAACAGCCCGTTTGCCGATGCTCAGGGCGAAGACCTGGGTGATGTGCCGGTGTGGAAAAATCCGGAGTACATCGGCTTGGCAAAAGAGATTGGCCGCTACCTGCTGATTGCTGCGGTGCTGGCTTACCTGTTCTTCGCCTACCTGCGTCCCTTGCTGAAAAAATTCAACAAGGGTTTCCATAAAGTGACCGCTCTTCCAGGTGAAAAAATTGAAGGCGAAGAAATGGACGATGCAGATGTGCAGATTTCTGCAGACGGCACCGCGAGTGCGGCAACGCTAACGGATGGGCGTGTACGGACTTATTTACACAATCTGGAACATGCCAAACAACTGGCAAAACAGGATCCAAAAATCGTGGCCAATGTGGTCAAGGGATGGGTGAACGGAAATGAGTGACGACGGTTTGCAAAAAGCAGCGATCCTGCTGCTGTCGCTCGGCGAAGATGAAGCGGCCGAGGTGCTCAAGCATCTTGGCCCCAAGGAAGTGCAGAAGATTGGTCAGGCCATGGCCACACTCAAAGCCGTGGGACATGAAGAAGTGGAAACGGTACTGGGTTCTTTTCAGGAAGAAGCCGAAAAAGTCAGCGTCGTGGGTCTGGACACCGAAGCCTATATTCGCAGTGTGATGACCAAGGCCCTGGGCGACAGTCGCGCCTCTAACGTGATCAATCGCATTCTGAAAAATGGCAATACCAGTGGCATCGACGGTTTGAAATGGATGGATGCGCCAGCCGTTGCCGAGCTGATTGCCCACGAACATCCACAAATCATTGCGACGATTCTGGTGCATCTGGAGCCGGATCAGGCCGGGCAAATTTTGAACAACCTTAATGAGACTTTGCGCAATGAAGTCGTGCTGCGTATCGCCAAACTGGATGGCGTTCACTCCGCCGCATTGACGGAACTGAACGAGGTCTTGACCAAACTTCTGATCGGCAGCGAGACCCAAAAGAAAATGCCCATGGACGGCATTCATTCTGCTGCTGAAATTCTCAATTATCTGGGCAGTACCAACGAAGCTTCGGCGATGGAAGTTTTGCGTGCCAACGACGAAGAAATGGCGCAGAAGATCATGGACGAGATGTTCGTCTTCGACAACCTGCTCGAAATCGACGACCGCGGTATTCAGTTGTTGCTGCGCGAAGTGCAGTCCGAATCGCTGATCGTTGCACTCAAGGGTGCATCGCAGGAAATGCGCGACAAGGTCTTCAAGAACATGTCGCAACGCGCTGCAGAAATGATGCGCGAAGATCTGGAATCCAAAGGCCCGGTGCGTCTGTCCGAAGTCGAAGCGCAACAGAAAGAAATTCTGGTCATCGTGCGCCGCCTCGCTGACGAAGGTCAGATCATGCTCGGCGCCAAGGGCGAAGACGCCTTCGTTTGATTATGCAAAAGCCAGATCAACTCCAATGAGCCTTTTGCCAACATTTTCCCCTCACCCTAACCCTCTCCCCGTGATCGGGGCGAGGGAATTAAACAGCGGCCTCCCTCTCCCGTATCAACGGGAGAGGGCTGGGGTGAGGGCCGCTCTTGTACCGCAAAGCATTTGATATGAACTCGACTCTCATCCCCAAAGAACAGCTCTCGGCGTATCAGCGCTGGGAAATGGGTTCTCTGGAAACAACGACAGGTTTGGGCGTCGTGTCGGAGCCAGAGATCAAGGTCGCTCCCATGACCATGCCGACCGTCGAGGAACTGGAGAGCATCCGCGAACAAGCGCGCCAGGAAGGCTATGCCGCCGGTCTGGAAGAGAGCCGTCTGCATGGATACGAGCAAGGACTCGAACAAGGCCGCGAACAGGCCCGCCTTGAGGCTGCCACGCTGTGCCAGATTGCTGCCGAACTGAGTCGCGAAATGGCCAAGGCCGATGAGACGATTGCGCAAGATGTGCTTGCACTGTCACTGGATGTGGCCAAGGCGATTCTCAAGACGGCGCTTTCAGTGCAACCGCAATTGATTCTTCCAGCGATTCGCGAAGCGATTCATTACCTGCCCACGCTTCAGCCACAAGCCCAACTCATCCTGCATCCTGAAGATGCAAGCATTGTGATTCAGTACATGGGTGATGATCTCGACAAAGCCGGATGGCGCATTATCGGTGACGAACAAATGGAACGCGGTGGTTGCCGTGTCGAAACCAGTAGCAATCAAATCGACGTTTCGATGGCCACGCGCTGGCAACGCATTGCTGCGGTTCTGGGTAATCAATCCGAATGGCTGGATCAGAATTAAGATCAAACGATCATGCATAACACTACCTATCCTGTCGTCGGCCCGCACACATCAACCTGGAAGACTTATCTGCGCGATTGCCGTGAGCTCGTGGACATTGCGCAACCGATGCAGGTATCTGGACGGCTGACCCGTGTCACCGGACTGGTACTCGAAGCCGTAGGCCTGAAGCTTCCGATTGGTTGTGCCTGCACCATCCCGCTGGCCAATGGCGCACGCCTCGAAGCCGAAGTCGTTGGCTTCCAAGGCGACAAACTGTTTCTAATGCCGCAAAACGAAATTGAAGGCGTCGTCGCTGGTGCACGTGTGTTTCCCGTCGAAGTCATCGAGAGCTTGCCCAAACCGGGGCAAGTCAAACATCCACGCCGTCGCCCCAGTGACCGCACGCGCCATTTGCCCGTGGGTCCTGAACTGCTAGGTCGTGTACTGGATGCATCAGGACGTCCGCTTGATCAATTGGGCCCATTGAATGCAAACCAGGGTGCGCCGCTGAACAAGCGTCCGATCAACCCGCTTGCGCGCGCGCCGATTGATCAGGCATTGGACGTCGGTGTGCGTGTGATCGACAGCTTGCTTACCGTGGGACGCGGCCAACGCATGGGCTTGTTCGCGGGTTCCGGTGTCGGTAAAAGCGTACTACTGGGCATGATGGCGCGCTATACCAGCGCCGATGTCATTGTCGTGGGATTGATCGGCGAACGTGGTCGCGAAGTGAAAGAATTCATCGAACAGATTTTGGGCAGCGAAGGTTTGGCACGCTCGGTCGTCGTCGCCGCTCCGGCTGATACAACCGCACTGATGCGCCTGCAAGGTGCGGCCTATGCCACCACTATTGCCGAGCACTTTCGCGATCAGGGGCTCAACGTGCTGCTGATCATGGATTCGCTGACACGTTTTGCAATGGCTCAACGTGAAATCGCATTGGCGATCGGCGAGCCTCCTGCAACCAAGGGTTATCCGCCTTCCGTCTTTACCAAACTACCCGCATTGGTGGAGCGTACCGGTAACGGCGCGCCGGGTAGCGGCTCGATTACCGCTTTCTATACGGTGCTGACCGAAGGTGACGATCAGCAGGATCCCATTGCCGATGCAGCACGCGCCATTCTTGACGGTCACATTGTTCTGAGCCGGGATCTAGCCGAATCCGGTCACTATCCTGCGGTCGATATCGAACAGTCGATCAGCCGCGTGATGCATCAAATCACGCCAACCCCGCAGCAACAAATGACGCGCCGACTCAAGCAACTGGTGTCGCGCTACCAGCGCAGCCGTGACCTGATTGCCGTCGGCGCTTATGTGCCAGGTTCTGATCCCGTACTCGATGAAGCGGTGGCTTTGTTTCCACGCATCGAAAAATTTTTGCAGCAGGACATTCACGAATGTGCCTATCGTGAGGACAGCCTCGCGCAACTAGAAGCTCTCTTCAGCTAGAAAGGAATCCACCATGGCCTCTCCTTCCACTCTGAAAACCCTGATCGAAATGAGCGAACAGGAAATCGAACAAGCGACTCGCAATCTGTCGGATGCGTTGCGCATGGTCAATGAAATGGAGCAAAAGCTGGTGCTCTTGCAGCAATATCAGAACGACTATGCCAATCGTTTCCAGACCGGTTCTTCCGGCGGCTTGACCGCCAGCGGTTTTCGCAACTATCAGTCATTTCTTGAAAAGCTCGATATGGCCATTGCAGGTCAAACTGAATTGCTGCGCAATGCGAAGCGCAATGCAGATGGTGCGCAGAACCTGTGGCAGGCCGCCTCACGCAAGCAAAAATCCTTTACGACCCTGGCTGCACGCGCCACGGCCAGTGAACAGCAACTCCAGGGCAAACGCGAACAACGCCTGACCGATGAACATGCAAGTCGCAAGAGCAGTGGTCATTAAACAAAATTCTCACTCTCATTTCACCTCATTTAACCGCATTTTTCACTTTAACCGGATCATTCCCATGCTTACGCCAACAATGATGCAAGTCCCCGGCCCTCAAGCTGCAAGCAAAGCCGGTATGAACAATAGCCAGAACAACGATGCGGGCGATGCGGCGCCGACCGATACCAGTTTCAGTCAGACGCTATCGAAAGAAATTGCCGGACGCGATCAAAGCCGTGCTGAGGAAGTGAACAATGAGTCCAAGGTGAATGCCCCAGTTGTTGCTTCAGCTAAAAAATCGTCGGGGTCGAAAGAGGACGATGACTCCAAGGCCAGCACAGATACAAGCGCAAGTGAGGACATTAATGCGGATGCCGTCAATCTGAGCACCGAAACCGCAACGGCTGATATGTTGGCACTGGTGGGTAGTCTCAATCAAGCAACCACCGCCCAGCTGGTATCAGATGTCAAGTCTTCCGATGCACCTGGGCAATCGGTCGCGCCGGGGCTACTGATTGCATCTGGACAGAAAGCCCTCACTGGACAAGACCTCGCACCGGGCCTGGCGATTGCGCCGGGACAAATCGATGTACCCGGACTGAAGCATGCATTGGACAAGATTGAAACAAAAACCAAAGTGGATCGTACCGTACCCAGTGACGACGTCGCACAAGACCCAGCGATCGACCCACTGATTGCAGCTGCCCTGGCTAAAGCACAGCCAGCTGACAATGCCGCTCCGGTTACTGATGCTCCCCTGCCCACCGATCTCGATCCCGCTGGGCAAGGACACAAAGGCGTTGGTCAGAGTGGCCGTCAAGATGGCCTGCATGCCAGCACGACTGGTCTTGAAGCGCGATCCGTGAACGCCAGCAAGAATCAACCCTCTGATTCGGCGGGGTTGGGGGCCCAACATGTGAAGCCGGATGTAGCCCCATCGGTCAATCAGCCGATAACAATTCCTGTACAAACAGGACAAAGTTCTGACGCATTCAAAGAGCTGAAGGCCAGCCGTTCAGCTGATAGCGAGCAGCAGACATCAGGCATCGAGCGCGCAGAACCTCAGAATTTCAAACAGCCCGCTATCACTGCCGCGCTTGGTGACGGCCGCGGCGAAGGGTTCAGAAATCTGACTGACCTTTTCAAGAACAAGAACCTTCAGCAGGATGGTGCATTGACCGGTAACAATTCAGTCAACTTCCAGGTTGCTCCCTCCGCATCCTTGATGCAGGCGGTACCTCTGAGCGCGTCATCTCCATTTGCGACGGGCAGACTCGCTCCTGAAGTCGGCAGTAGCAATTGGGGTAATGCCGTGGGTCAACAAGTCATCTGGATGGCCAGCAATCAGCAGCAAACGGCTTCCTTGACCCTGAATCCACCGGACCTTGGTCCGCTTCACGTCGAAGTGAGCATTTCGAACGACAAGGCCACGGCCAACTTTTTTGCTGCCCAACCTGAAGTTCGTCAGGCACTGGAAGCCGCCCTGCCCCGCTTGCGCGAAATGATGAGTGATGCCGGTATCCAATTAGGTCAAACCACGGTCGGCACCAGCAGCCAGCAACAGCAGGCTTTTAATCAAAATGGTTCGCAGTCGAACAACACCAATGGCACTGCTTCGGGACGCGGACAAGACCGTACTGAGTCGATCTCCATCCCGGTGACTGCGGCGATTCCCAACCGAGGCGGTCGCGGCATGGTGGATACGTTCGCCTGAAATCAAAACTTAGACCCTAGACGCAGAGGCGCGGAGAGCGCAGAGAAAACCTCGATGTTCTCTGCGCTCTCCGCGCCTCTGCGTCGTAGTGATTTTCAGTGGTTTTAATCGCACCACACTAATCCCCGAAAATACGTGCCCTTCCCCCCTCTGTTTCCCGTATGGAGTTGAGCTAGATTTGTGAATAATCCTATCCATTGATCAACGCCTCCGGCACAGGGAAGGATGCAAGATGGCCACAGCACCTAAAGCAAAAGCGGCAGCACCGGCAGAAGCCGAAGCTCCGGCAAAAAAATCCAACAAACTGCTTTTCATCATCGCAGGCGTGGTTCTGGCCGTCGCTGCTGGCGGCGGAACAGCCTGGTTCATGATGCATAACGGTGGGGGTCATCAGGAGGCGGCGAAGGAAGTTTCCAAGCCTCCGGTCTTTCTCCCCCTGGAGCCCTTTACGGTCAATCTGCAAGGCGACGGAGAAGATCATTATTTGCAAGCAGCAATGACCCTGAAAGTCGCGAGTATTGAACAGGTTGATTTTTTCAAACTGAACATGCCTGAAGTGCGCAGCCGCATGTTGCTGCTTTTGTCCAGCAAGCATCCAGAGGAATTGAATACCCCGGAGGAAAAACAAAAACTGGGGGACGAAATCGTTGCCGCACTCAGCAAGAATTTCTCCGGTCAATCTGAGAAGCCTGAGATCAGTGGTGTCTTTTTCACTTCCTTCGTGATTCAGTAATTCATCAATCGAGCCCATCATGGCAGATGATTTTTTATCGCAGGAAGAAGTCGATGCCCTCTTGCAAGGTGTCGATGATGATGTCGCAGTCGAAGTTAGCGCAGTAGCGGCCTCCGATACCGATAAGGATGCGATATCGTCATCAGAAGGACAATCCAGAAACGGCACGAGCCCCACACTCGCCAGCCTTGAAAGTCTGGCACGCGGCCGCTTACCGCGACTGGAAACAATGCATCAACGTTTTTGCAGCTTGCTCCAGGATGGTCTGAAAAAATTGATGGGGCGCAGTGCAGAAGTGGTGATCAGTCCCATTAAACAATCCCGTTATAGCGATTTCATTGATGGCGTCAGCCTGCCCAGTAATCTCAATCTGGTCCGCATCAAACCTTTGCAGGGTGTTGCACTGTTTATTCTTGAGCCTGAACTGATTTATCTGATTATCGATCAGTTGTTTGGTGGCCAGGGCCGCCCGCATAAGGGGACGGAAAACCGTGATTTCACCTTGACCGAACAGCGCATCATCCAGCGGGTGATGGCCGAGGTGTTTACGTCGTACCGCAAAGTCTGGGAAAAAATTTATCCGATCGAACTTGAAACGATGCGTTCGGAAACGCATACCCGTTTTGTCAAAGTGATCGGCCCGGACGAAATGGTTCTGACCGCCAGTGTCACTGTGCATTCTGGATCAGCCAAGGGAAAATTTCATCTTTGTCTGCCAGGTTCAATGATTGAGCCGGTCAGGAATTTGCTGGGCAGTGAAACGGAAGCCAGCGCTGACATTGATAAACGCTGGCAACAACGCATGTCGCGTCAACTTCAAAGTGCCGAAGTGGAACTGGTTGCACACCTCAGTCAGCTCAATGTCACGCTGGGGGATTTGATGAAAATGCAACCCGGAGATTTCATCCCCATCGAGATGCCGGAAAGCATTCTCGTCCATGTCGATGAAGTACCCATCATGAATTGCAGTTACGGCACCTCCAATCACCAGTATGCCCTTCGCGTTGAAAAACTACTGTCACTATCTTCTGGGAGTTCATCATGACCGAGCAAGCCCAAACCAATACACAACAACCTCCAGCGGATGACGATTCTGCAGAACTGTTAGCCGCATTAAATCCAGATGATGCCAAGGCGGAAGAAGTGGTCGATAACGTTAGTCCGGCCGTCTTCAAGAATTTTTCAGCTCAAGCTCATAAAGGCGATGCGCATAACGACATTGATCTCATCATGGACATCCCGGTCCAGATGACAGTTGAGTTGGGACGTACCAAGATTGCCATCAAGAACCTGCTGCAATTAGCACAAGGTTCAGTAATCGAACTGGACGGTGTGGCGGGTGAACCGCTCAATGTATTGGTCAACGGTTGCTTGCTCGCCCAAGGTGAAGTGGTCGTCGTCAACGATAAGTTTGGTATTCGACTGACTGACATCATCACGCCGAGCGAACGTATACAGAAACTGAATCGCTAATCAGCCATGCCCATGTTGCGATCCTGCTTCCGTATTTCCAGTCTTGCCTTACTCGGACTATTGCTATTGCCGCTCCGGCTTTGGGCACAGACTGCTAGCACTGCTCAGGCAACACCCATAGCGGCGCCCGCGCTGAATTCCGCTGGAAGCGTTGTGCAAGTAATGCTTGGCCTGGCTGTTGTGTTAGCGCTGATGTTTGCGGTGGCCTGGGTCATGAAACGCATGGGTGTCGCACGACCTGGCAATACGCAAATCATTCGTGTCGTTGGTGGTACCAACGTCGGAAATCGTGAAAAGGTCGTCGTGGTTGAAATCGGCGATCAATGGATTGTCGTTGGTGTCGCACCGGGTCGGGTCAACTCACTGGCAACGTTGCCACGGCAAGCCGAAGTCAATGCGACAACAACTGGTCAATCGCAAGGACGAAATTTCGCAAGCTGGTTGAATGCAAAAAAAGTTAGTCTGCAAAAATCGCAAGCCGATCATTCGAGCAAGTCTCATGAATAGTCACAGTCTTCCTAAAATGATTCATACCGGGCGAGGACTGGCGCGCTATATCGATATCATTCCGCGTTACTTTTGGTGGATGCTGGCTCTGGTGTTATTGGGTCTGATCATGGCCGTTCCTGCCTATGCCCAGCAGGCCGGAACCAGTGGCGTCGCCGCTGTGACGAGTACCCCTGCTGCAGGAGGCGGTCAGACATATTCACTGAGCCTGCAAACCCTGATTCTTCTGACGGCGCTGTCTTTCCTGCCCGCAGCGCTAATGATGATGACCAGCTTCACCCGCATCATCATTGTGCTGTCTTTGCTACGTCAGGCGATCGGCACGCAAAGCGCCCCACCGAATCAGGTGATGATTGGCCTTTCCCTGTTTCTCACCTTGTTCGTAATGGGCCCGGTATTTGACAAGATTTACGCCGATGCATATCAACCCTATTCCGAAAACAAGATTTCGATGAACGATGCGCTGGATCGCGGGGTATCCCCTCTGCGCGACTTCATGATGAAGCAGACCCGTCAGACCGACCTGGCTCTATTCGCTCGTATGGCCAAGACCGCACAATGGAATGGTCCCGAAGATGTGCCGATGCGCGTGCTGATCCCCGCTTTTGCAACGAGTGAACTCAAGACCGCGTTCCAGATTGGCTTTGCGATTTTTATTCCTTTCCTGATCATCGACATGGTGGTCGCCAGTGTGTTGATGTCGATGGGGATGATGATGGTATCGCCCGCGATTGTTGCGTTGCCGTTCAAGCTGATGTTGTTTGTGCTGGTCGATGGCTGGCACTTGATTATTGGATCATTGGCGCAGAGTTTCTTTTAGATTATCTAATTTAAGTTCCGCCCCCTTCAAGGGGGAGGGGACAAAATTGAATGGAGCGGAATAAAAATGAACCCCGAAAGCGTCATGACCATTGGCCGTCAAGCAATGGAAGTTACTCTGATGGTGGCGGCACCGATGCTGCTTTCTGCTTTGGTCATCGGTCTGATCGTCAGTATTTTCCAGGCCGCGACGCAGATTAATGAGGCGACCCTGTCGTTCATTCCAAAACTGGTTGGGATTTTTCTCGCACTGATTGTCGCCGGCCCCTGGATGTTAAGCGTGATGCTCGACTATATGCGTCAAGTATTCACGAACTTCCCGGGACTCGGTGGCTAGCGTTTGAGAAAAAATCTGACGCAGAGGCGCAGAGAACGCAGAGAAACCAAGAACTGTTTATGATTTTCCTCTGCGCTCTCTGCGCCTCTGCGTCAAACGCTTTTGAACTAAATAACCCCGCGCACACATGCTCAACCTCTCCAGTGCCGATCTGAGTATCTGGGTTGCCAGTCTGTTATTGCCGCTGACCCGCATTCTCGGCCTGATCGCAATTGCTCCGGTTTTTGGTGACAACGCACTGCCGATGCGCGTCAAGCTCAGTCTGGGTTTGATATTGGCGCTGATTATGGCGCCGATGGTCGCGCCCGGCGTTTCAGGTCAACCGTCCTTCGAGCCAGTTTCGATGTCGGGACTGATGCTGATCGTGCAGGAATTCCTGATCGGCCTGGCCATGGGTTTCGCGGTGCGCATTGTCTTCATTGCCGTGGCACTTGCTGCCGAAATGACCGCAATGACCATGGGACTCAACTTCGCAAGTTTTTTCGATCCGCACAGTCAGGGTCAATCCTCGGTCGTGAGCCAGTTTCTGATGGTGCTCGCCACCTTGATTTTCCTGTCCATCAATGGTCACCTGCTACTCTTGTCCACATTGGGAGAAAGTTTTTTCAGTCTGCCAGTAGGCACGATTTCCTTCAGTGGCAATGCGGCCAAGCAAGTCGTCGATTGGGCCGCCATTATCTTCACCGTCGGTGTTCAGCTTTCTTTGCCCATGGTTGCCGCCCTTCTGATCAGCAACGTCGCACTCGGCATACTCACCCGTGCGGCGCCGCAACTCAATCTGTTCGGTATCGGCTTCCCGATCATGCTCGCCTTGGGTTTCACCGTGATCGCACTGGCATTGCCCTACTTGGCAATCCCCATCGAACGGGTCATCGAAAACGGGCTCGATATGGCAAACCGCATTTCACACATGCGGTAATGCCAGCATGGCACTTACTTAAGGCGTGCCTTCCTCCTTTTGTCATTCCCGCGAAGGCGGGAATCCAGCGACTTCAGGTAGAGAAAGACACTGGATCCCCGCCTTCGCGGGGATGCGGTGCTTAAGTAAGTAGCATTCCGGTAATGCCCTGCTTACAGTGCCCGCATCAGCGTCAGCTTGTTCGGCATCGGTATCGAACGCTGCAATATTTCTTCGCTGAGCCACAAGGCTGATTTGCGGGCACGTTCGGCGACTACAGCGAGTGGTATCTGTTGATAGTCGTCGTTAAAAACTTCAAAGCTGTAATCGCCGTTGTAACCCAGTGCATCAAGCCGCGTCACAAATTCAGCAACTTGTTGGCTATGCACACCTTCGCCAGGAAATACGCGAAAGGTGCGGGCTGTCGTCTTGCGTTCTTCGGGGGAGTTGACGGTCTGCCACATGAAGTCGGATAACTGCACCAGAAAGATTTTGCTGGGGTCCAGGATATCCAGACTCTCGAGTGAAGTCTCCGTCGCAAAAGCATGGTATGAATCCATGCCAATGCCAAGATTCGGCGCATCGGCTCGGCACACGACATCCCACGCGGTCGTGTATTCGTTTATGGTTCGACCCCAAGACAAACCTTCGTAGGCGACCTTGATGCCGAGCGGTACAGCCAGCATGGCAAGCTTGCGCAAATCCCGCGCAATGACATCGAGATCTTCGGACGCATGCGTGCTGGTTGAAGAACAGACCAACAAAACCTTGGCGCCCAGGGCATGACACATTTCGAGCATGGACTTGGCAATATCGAGCTTGTATTCCTGCAACTTGCCACTCAAGCCTTCAAAATCGCGCAGCACCTGGAAACCAGTTACGCGCAGCCCGCTGGCGCGCACGAGCTGGATCGCCGCTTCGTGCCCTTGTTCATGACTGACGATATCGCGGGCATTGAGCATGATTTGCGAGAACCCGGCTGCACGTACTGCCTTTAGCTTGGCTTCCAGCGTTCCGGCAAGCGAGATCGTGTCCATCCCGATATCAGCAAAGTTCGCGTTTAACTGGCTCATGGCCGCTTCAATTTGAAGTAGATGAACTGTGAACCAGTTCAAACATCAGTCCACCCATCCAGTTGGTCGTCAGCGCCCCGCGTGCTTCGGTATGCACTTGAGGTGACTCGACAAACTGGACACCACGTTGACGCAATTGACTCACAGCTGCAGTGACATAAGGTGTACCGAGGCCGATGCGTTGAAAACATTCCTCCGGCTCGCCACTCACCTCGGCCAGTGGCTCGATGAGCTGAATATAAAAACAATGGCAGGGGCTTTGCATGATGCGGCCCTTTGGGAGAATGCCGAATTGCTCTTCGACCGGTAGCGCGGTGAAGCCGAAAAGTTCGTGATAGAACTCAAGCCAGTCGTTCATACGTCCATTGCCGATGTACTGAACAATGCCAAACCAATGAAGACCAGCCAGCGCAGGAGGATGAGGATCGACCGTTGGAATCGGCACAAAATCGACGTCATAGATTGAGAACTCGCGATAGCGGTCAATAAAATAAATACGACTGCCACCGACACCGTGAATCGCAGGAATATTCAACTCCATCACTTCCACTTCTCGATGGACGGACCAGCCACCCCTCTCCAGAACTTTACGATACGCGGCCCCGGCATCCTTCACGCGCAGGGCCAGTGCGGCAATGACAGGGGTTTCAGTCAATTGCGTACTAGCTTCTGCTCCATGACCATGCGCGTTGATGACCACATTCATGCCACCCTGACGGTATAGCAGGACTTCGCGGGAGCGGTGACGGGCAATCGGTCGAAATCCCATCATTTCCAGGATCTGACCCAGCGCCTGCGGCCGACTGGTCGCGTACTCGATGAATTCGATGCCATCGAGTCCCAAAGGGTTTTCAATGTCTACGATGGCTTCCCGATCAACCGTCATCCTTTACCCCTCATAAGTCGATCTAATGTAACCAATTGGTTAGTTTGCATTTTAACTTTAATTGGTTAAATAACAATAGGTCTAAGAGAGCGTGTCATCAATCGCGCGGCTGTCCCGGCACGGCACGCGGCGAAATGGGAGATAAAGGGTTGGTCGTTGACTGGGACATGAAATCCAAACGCGCCTTATTCATGGCTATTGGCGTCATCCCGTTAACTGTAATTTCAATCATCTGCTCAATATTAGGCGACCAGGCCGGCCAACGAACGTCTGCAGTCTGTGGATTGCCTGTTTTCGCGAAAGCAATCATCACTGCCGTCATCTTCTGAGACAACTCGCGGTCGTACGCGGTCCAAAGCCGCATGGGACGAAACAGATTGAACGCATCCTGTGTACCAAACCAGAAAGGAACATCGCTAGTGTGATACGCGCCGACCTGATCGACCCGATCAACTGACAGCTCAGCCGCATTAAAGGGGTGAACATGAACCAGGTTGTATATATAGGTCGGTGATTGATTCCACTTGGCTTGTGCTATGGCCCAGCTACGGGCGATGCGCATCATTCCGCCTTCGCGAGCTGCGGTCTTGCTGACTTCGGCGATCTGTACATCCGATGAAACCGGATAGAGCTGCAGAAATTCTTCGGCGCGTGAGCCAAAGCTTTTTTCGGTGATAGCCCGGTACTCAGCCATGGTCTTGGCCTGACGCAAAGGATGATTACTTTCGTCGTTGGCAAAACCTGCGATCACAGGAACATCACTGTTACGATGCGACTCGAATAGCTTTTCTGGCGTATCTGGCAGGAAGTAACCATCAATGCTGGCTCCAGTACGGATCGGCCCGCCGCCCGTGGAACCAAGTTGAAACTCGGACTGCAAAGCCAGCAAACGATCCGCCGGCACATCGCGGAGTTCGGCCATTGAAGCCACCTTCAGTTCTTCCTGCACGCGTAGTCCGACTTTTTCCGCTTCTTCACGCGTAGCAGTGGGAAGAATGTTACCGCCCCAGGTACCGCCGCTCATACCCACCACCCCTCTGAACAAGCCTTTGGCGAGCGGGCTCGCCTGCAATAAAGACACCGACCACGCACCCGCAGACTGCCCCGAGATAATGACCTTATCCGGATCACCTCCAAATTGGGCGATGTTTTTCTGTATCCATTTCAGCGCAGCAAGCTGATCAAGATAGGCCCAGTTGCCCGACGCATTGTGACCCGACTCTTTGGTCAGTTCGGGATGCGCCATAAAGCCAAGAATGCCGAGGCGATAATTGAAATTGACGAAGATTGCTCCGCGTTTGGCAACCTGTTCACCGTCATACAAGGCAGAGCCGGATGAGCCAACAGTGTTGCCACCACCGTAAATAAAAACGATCACCGGCAGTTTTGCACCGGGCTTGGCTGTGCTTGGTGCCCAGACATTCATATAGAGACAATCTTCGCTGGTGGCCTCTTCGCCAAAATAATGATTGATGTTGTGAGGACGCAAGATCTGTATGCATTCCGGCATTTTGCGATCGGCGTTATAGACGCCCTTCCAGTTATTTGGCTGGGGCTCTTTCCATCGCAACTCGCGCACGGGTGGCTTTACAAAGGGAATCCCGAGCCAGGCTTTGACCCCCGAATCCAGAACTTTTCCGGCAACCAGCCCGCCTTCGGTTTTGATCGGAGCAACAGGCTTTTCAACGATCTGCGCGCGGGTCACAGACATGCCAAACGCTGCCGCCAGAATAGCAATGGCAATGCCATATTGATAAGATTTCATGCTGACTCCTTTAATCTATAAAGTTAGTTACCAAAACGATAATCGATTCAAATGGTCATTCCCGCATTTCAAACACTATGCGGAAATGACACAGGGTCGTTTATTGCGCCACTAAAATGCATAGGCAGCGCTTGCCCCGATCAAAAAATTGCGGCCTTGAGCCGGTTCGAAATAGCGTCCATTGCCTTCGTTGACAATGACCGACCCGGCATATTTACGATCAAAAATATTGTCGACACGGCCATAGGTATTGATGTTCCAACCGGCCAGTGCAGTGACATAACCCAGACTCACATTCGTCGTTGCATAACCAGAGGCCGCATCCGAGTTCAGGTCATTGACTGCAATGCGACTGGCTGCGCGCAATTCGAGCGCAGATCGCCATCCTAGTGGTGGCTCCCAAGCCAGTTCACCGTATAGAACCTTGCGTGCGACGCCGGGGATGCGGCTACCTGAAACGATCAATGTCGTTGGCGTTGCACAAGGGGTTGCGGTGCAGGTTCTGAAAGGCGTGCTGTAAGTGGCATCCAGCCAGGTATAGGCCATCGAGCTGCGCCAGTTGTGGCTCCAATTTTGCTCGAGCGAAAATTCCAGCCCGCGTCGGCGCGTCTCGCCTGCATTGATGAAAGTCGAACGACCGCCTTGATTGCTCAGGGTCACGATTTCATTTTTGGTCCTGGTTTCAAACATCGCGGTATTGATGCGCAGATCTGAAGCCAGGCGTGCCTTGAAGCCGACTTCGACATTGTTGCTGCGTGCCGGCTGCAAGGTCAGATTCAGACCGGTCTTCCCGCTTGGAGAATAGGCCAGCTCATTCAATGTCGGCGTTTCAAAACCGCGTCCAGCGGTCACGTAAGCATGCAGTTGCTCATTGGCGGCAAACATCAGTCCGAATACGGGCAGCGTGGCACTGTATTGAATGTGACCACTGTCGTTAGGATTGCCCGCCGTGATGTAATGATCCTGCGAATCAAACTGGATATGGCTATGACGCAAACCAAAGTTGGTCGACCATTGCGGATCAAACTTCCACGCCAACTGGAGATACTGATCGAAGTCGTGGACACGATTATCTTCATCACGTCGTAAAGCGCCTTGCACACCGAGTTGCTGGTTCGCGCCACTACCGCTGAAATTTTGATAGCCGATCCGGTCTTCATCCAGCGCGTCGAAATTCAGACCTGCGGACAGACTGATATGTTGCTCGCCAAAACTCACTTCATGAACCCAGCGCAAATCGCTTCCCGCGTAGTTACGCTTGAGATCAATCACACCACCGGGACTGGTTGCAGCAAGCTGGGTTGCGACGGGTATCGATTGATATTGTTGCGTGCTACGGCTGCCCGCATAGATCATCCCACGCAGACTATTGACGTCATCTAGTTTTCGTTCGTAGATGGCCCCGCCCTGGGTCTGAGTCAGGTTTTTGCGCGTATTGAATTGCAGGGCACTCGCATCGACGCTGCGCGGATCGCCATTGAACTGACTGCGCGTCAGACCCAGCGGATCATCCGCCTTCGGCAGGTTGACATAGTTTCCGATCAAAGTGACTTGGCTATTCGGGTCCACTTTGATGCTCACTTTCGCATTGGCCAGGTCACGCTTTGCCGCGCTGTGATTGCGATAGCCATCAGTTTCAAAGTGACTCGTGCTGAATAGATATCCGGCAGATTCACTGGCGCCTTTCAGTTTCAGACCCATCCGGCTGACACCCTCACTGCCCGCAGCGAAACTGGGTGTGAATTGGGTTGTCCCAGCCTCTGGGATATCTTCGGTAAATACTTGGACCACACCCCCGGATGAATTGCCGTAAAGAGCCGAGAACGGACCGCGCAGGACTTCCATATGTCCAACCGAAGCTAAATCGATGTTGGACACTTGGCCTTGCCCATCCGGCATCGTGGCAGGAATCCCGTCAACATAGAAACGCACGCCACGCACACCGAAAGTTGAGCGCGCACCAAAACCACGTACGGATATCTGTAAATCCTGCGCATAGTTCTGGCGGTTCTGGGCCATGATGCCCGGCACGGCAGCCAGACTCTCGGACAGATTGACCTGTAGTCGACCCTCACGCATGCGCCCACCATCAAGCCAGTCAATTGAAGCAGGCATATTGAACGAAGGTGTCTGGGTCGGAGTCGCAGTAACGACCATCCGGTCGAGAGTTTGTGCAGGACGATTTGTTTGAATATCCGGATTCATATTTGCCTGCTGCGCATAGGCCACACAACTGGAAAACATCAAGCCTGGAAGCGTGATCCAGGTTGCCAAAGTCAGGGCAATGTTGCGCGGACTCATGTCGATACCTTGCTTGATTTCATTGGGTCAATACTCCATTCATATCCAAGTTTTGCTCATACAAGCTCACATGGTAATGAATAAAGAAAACCCTATGGTTTCAGCGAGCAGAAGAAATGCAATCCACTCTTATGCTCGCTGAAGTTTTACTCAAGCCAAAGCTCAGCACCGATAAATGAGGCCTATTTTTTTACTGCCTTGTCTCCAATCGTTGCGTCGATAAAATCCATCGTACGTTGCAGCGCCGCTTTGGTTACTGTTCGCGTACTTTCTGGAGTCTTCCCTATCCAGCTATGGCCCACTTCGGGAATAACCACGAGTTCAGTTTTGACTCCGGCTGCCTTTAAAACCTCATAAAACTCTTCTGACTGCGCGACCGGCACAACGCGATCATCGGCACCATGCATCACAAGTATCGGAGGATCACTGGCATCGACATAACTCACCGCTGCAGCCCTGCGCAGGTGATCTTCATCACACGGCCCCTTACCACAACCAAGATAGGTGCTAAATACCCGAGCCGTGCCGTCTGCCATAGGCGTGGCGTTAAGCTTCGCAAAATCATAGATGCCGAACCAGACCACTGCTCCCTGCACGCAATCGGACGCCTGGTCGAAACCTTCTGGTGCTGAAGGCTGAATTTCCGCCTGTACTGTATTGGGCGGCGCAGTTCTGGGGGCAGGCGCCAGCTCCTCCACACCGCAAGAGACGGCGGCCAGGCCGGCAAGTTGTCCGCCCGCAGACTGGCCCCAAGTCATGGCCCGATTTTTGTCGATGTTGTATTTGTTTGCATTAACGCGTAACCAGCGGATCGCAGATTTCACATCCTTGATCGCGGCGGGTGATGGTTCCTCTCCACTGAAGCGGTAACTCACAGAAGCAACAACATAACCACGCGAGGCAATCGAACCCAGTACATCCGGCCAGTTGGAAAATGCCGCGCTGCGCCGAGGGCCGCCACCGACCCATCCACCACCGTGAATATAAATCAGAAGAGGACGTGGCCCCATCTTGGAAAATTGTTGCGGCGGAAGATATAGATCAAGTTTGAGCTGCCGATAGCCAGAAAGATATGCATAGGTAACGTCAGGCAAACCTATGGCCCCCCCTTTGAAATGGACTCTGTTATCTGGATATGGCTCAATGCCTGTCGCCATCACCCTGTCGCCGACAACCGCCTCAGCTGCTACCGCAGAACCAATCGAAGCTGCGTTTGCTGTACTCACAACGAAAAATGAAAGCCCAAGAAACACCAGGATAAGGCGGGTGAGTTGTTGCATGTTGTCTCCAATCAAAAAAATGTTCTACTGAAATTTCTATAACTTATGATCAAGTCCATATCGCTTCATTTTTTCTCACTGAGGAAGGTGGAGTTCTTCCTCAGTGAGATCGCGCGTTAGTGAAGACCCTGGCTAGATGAGTTCAGGCTTCGTAGATGCAAACCTTCAATTAAACCGAAGCCGCGCACCAACATAGTACGAACGGCCAATGATGTCGTAAGTGCTTGCGATGGTGAGATTCTGTTGACCAGGAACCAATTGCGGTTGGCGGTTGAAAAGATTGTTGATACCGGCACGCAACTGCAACGTCTTGGAGACGTCATATTTCCCGGTCAGATCGAAGAGGTCATATTTCTTGACTCCAGCGGTTGGGCTAGCTGGCCGTGTGACCGAGGTGATGTCGTACATCGAAGGAATATGTCTCCAGCGCAGTGCAAGGTCCATCGGGCCAAGGTCGTAACGGAAGGTCGTCAACGACTGCCATTTCGGCAAAATGACAATTCCAGTCGTTGCTCCAACAGTGCCCGCGAATTCCTGGACAGGATCGCCTGGCAAAGCCTGCTGCTTGTATGACTTCAAGTAGCTGAGCGCAACATTAATACCAAAGCTACCTGAATTTTCCGGGAGACCAATCTGCGAAAGCTTGAAGCGCCAGTCCGCCGTCAAATCAACGCCCGATGTATTCAACTGGCCAAGGTTCAGATACGGCGTATCCACCTGGGACAACTGGCCGTTTGGATCACGATGCAACAATCGGCAGAACGGATTGGACGGTGAATAAGTCGGATTTGATCCATCCAGATTAAAGCATTTGTTAATCGCTGAAGCGCCGGGAACAGCCGAGATCGTGTCCTTGATCTTGATGTTGTAGTAATCCACGGAAAGTGCGACCTTCGAGAAAAGAGCCATGGATGTCTCGGGAGTAAAAACAAACCCGATCGTTTTTGTTTGGGCCGTTTCTGGCTTCAGTGCTTTATTGCCGGAAGAAAGGGTTGACGTTGCAACGGTCGGGAAAACGTAATTGTCGACCACATTCACGGGTATACCCTGGGCGATACAAAGCGCACGAACTTGCGCGCCGTTGGCACCCGTTCGAGCGAGCGTACGAATATCGCAAGGTTCGCCACCAGCGGGAGGGCTACCAAATTGCACTTGCCCGCCCGAAGCCGCACTGAAAAGTTCACCAATATTCGGGGCGCGAATCGCTTTCTGATAACCACCACGAATCAACAATTGCGATGCCGGCTTCCATTCCACATCAGCTTTATAAGCATTGGCGGAACCCGTGACGTCATAGTCCGAATGACGATAACCAAAATCCACATCGAGCTTTTCTGCGAACGGGGCATCTTCAAATATTGGAACGCGCAACTCACCCGCGATTTCCTTGACCATGGTCGAACCGTGCGATGGCTGAGAAGCGATCACGGCCTCGATATTCTGCGCCGCCAGATTTGCATCGGGAATGTAGTCGTAAGTGTTTTTCCGGAAATCGGTCGACAGCGAAAATCTCACATCGCCTGCTGGCAACTCGAACAGACCACCCTGAATGGCTGCTTCGCCAATCGTCTGGGTCAGTTTTTCGGTGCTCATCGCCGTAGTGGTGATGTAATTTGCACAAGCGGCTGACATTGATTTCTGATTGGCAATACCGAAAGGATTGAAACCGCCCGCACAGATCGAGTTCCCGCCATCAGCGGCATTAAAGAGGGTTTGTACGCGCGACTTCAAAACAGCATTGAATTGCTGTTGCGTGTGGCGGGTTTCGTCGGTCGATGCATACACATCGTAAGTCCAATCGCGGATTGGCAGAGGACCACGCACACCGACCAACAGTTGTGATGTGTCAAAGCGCTCATCCCACTGTTTAGCGGGTACGCCAACATAACGGTCGTTCCAGGTAAATGCTGCATTGGGGTTCGGCCGCGAATTAAGCAGGGTGCGCAGATCTGCTGGTATGAAGGGATTGGTCACTGGAATCGTTGGCAGTACGCCGAACTGAGTCAGAGTGCCGCCCGAATTGGTATGTGCAACCGATTCCGTATGAAGGTACTGAGCATAGCCAGTGACATCAGGGGTAAATTTGAAATTAAACTTCGAAAGAATGGTGTGCCTTCTGAGGGCATTGAGCAGATCACCCTGAGGCAAGACAGGCATGCGGACATTGCCCGCAACAATCGCATAGTCACCGGTCGTTGGTCCTTTGTAATTGACCGCACCGGTCTGACTGAAAAGGCTACCGTTGTCGTTGAAGCCAAGGTTATTGTTACGTGGTACGACCGTAGCAATACCGTAGCCGGAAAAGAGCGAGTTGACTGCCGCCTGAGTCGGCAAATTCGATGCATCAGGCACATAAAGACCGGTACCAATAAAGCCGGACGGAACGCCTAAGGCAAAAAATGGGCGTGATCGACCGGGCAAGCTCTGGCGATCCGTAAAGCTCAACGAAAGCAGTGCATAACCACGACCATCAGCAAAATCGGTACCCGCGGTAAGCGATGGGTCAACCTTGCGATTATCTTGTTTGGTCGAGTTGCCATATTGAAGATCAAGTTGCACACCCTTGAAACGCGGTAGCGTTTTGAAATTCACCACGCCTGACATGGCGTCCGAGCCATATACGGCTGAAGCACCACCGGTGATGGTTTCAACACTTTCCAGTACGGATTGCGGGACCACGTTGACATCCACCTGTCCAAAACTACTTGAGAGAGGCAAACGATGGCCGTCGAGCAAGACCAGATTCCGATTGTCCCCGAGGCCGCGTAAATTCAGAGTTGCACGCGCGCCTTGACCCTGCCCTCCGTTTGCCGCAGTTCCACCCGGAGTGAATTGGGGCAATTGATTTAGAGACTGCTCAATCGTAACGGAACCGCTTTCAGCCAATGCATCTTTGCTAGTCGTCAGAATGGGACTCGGTGAATCCAAATCCCGACGCACAATACGCGAGCCGGTAATCACAATTTGTTCGACCTTTTGCTCTGTGGCTGAAGTCGTAGCTACAGGCGTCTGCGCCCTTACAGGTGCATAAGCGGCCAATAGCCCCACGGTAATTCCATAGGCCAAAGTTTTGATACGCGCCGGACACTGGCGGTGTGTGCTGTTCAAGACCATTTGAATCTCCTCCATAAATGTTGACTGATATGTATTACTTTATGTACTGCCTTTAAAAACAAATTAAATATGAACTAAACGGTTAGTACCGCTAATTCTTAGCTTGTTATGAATTAATTACATTGCAATTTATATTTGTTCGAAGTTAATTTTTAATGGTACTGCGTGCCGCAAACCCGATGCCGCGCATTCACCATTACAAGCAACCACACCGCTCCGTCTCACCCAATTGTTTTTTCTTGCTCACTGTCTCTTGCTGGCAACCATCATGTGACCACCCTACTTTTTTATTGAATCTATTATCTTTATCGCCACTAATACCTCTATTCGACCTAGTATAAACTAACTAATTAGTTACTTGCAATATATTTTTTGAAATCAGATCAAAAAAACTATTTAGCCCTCAAGTCTTACAGAAGCGTCCACTCAAAAAAACAACAACACTCCTAGGCGGCCCTGACGTAGCGGGTAATCATGTCAACAATGCTCTCTCGACGCGCCTTATGCACGGCCTTAGAGGAAAGGTCCTTCTGGAAAATATAGCTGAAGGTATGTTGATTGGAAACCCTGTAAAACGACAAAGCACTGATCGACATATGCAAGTCAACCGGGTCTAAATCAGAACGAAACACTCCTTCATCCTGACCACGTTGACAAAGCTGCTCTAGCAAACTAATCGCTGATTTATTAATGGCGCGCATCTGGGGCAACTGACGAATATGTTCCCCCATATGGATATTTTCCGTCATGACCATCCGAACGAATTCGGGATGTGCTGAGTGATAGTCGAAAGTTAAAGCAACCAACTGCTGCAAAGCTTCCATCGGCGGCAAATCATCCATATGAAAGTCAGCCTCTAGGACACGGAATCGCTTGTAACTTTCCTCCAGAGCAGCAAGAAATAATCCTTCTTTACTACCAAAGTAATAATAGATCATGCGTTTATTAGAGCCTGTCTCCGCAGCGATTTCATCAATACGCGAACCACTTAATCCATTTCTGGAAAACTCCTGCATCGCAACATTGAGAATATTGGTCCGAGTCGCTTCGGCGTCTTTGACACCGGAACGTGCCACGACGACCCGCTTCTTAACCACTGCTGGACGTGGCAAGCTATTTTTAAGTGCCACCGGCTTAAGCTTCTCTGTTTTTGGTTTTGTAGTCTTTAGTTTCATGGCTAGTAAAAATTCATTAACTTTCTGGTGATGACTATATATCACGACCGGCGTTTACTTGCCAAAACAAGCTAGTTCCCTCACCTGAAATGTTCCTCACATGAGAAAAAACATAAACGGAGCAATAGAGGTGTCGCTCGCGTCATTGACTCATTGAGCAACGCCCTCATTAAAAATGTCCGGGAAATTATAAATCAAATTTGTATTGCAACTAACCAGTTAGATACTATACAATTTGATCCATACTGCTGCTGGCTATGTAAGAGGGCCAATCTTTGCAGGCAAATCGTCACAATATTGACAGCCGTCGGATACAGAAATGAAAAAAAAAGTATATGTTCTCAATGGCCCCAACTTAAATCTCTTGGGTCAACGCGAACCCCATATCTATGGCCATCAAACGCTTGCAGACGTTGAGGCGGCCTGCCGTGTGGTAGCAGATAACAATGGTTTGACACTGGAATTTCGTCAGACCAATGCTGAGTATCAAATGATTGACTGGCTGCATGAGGCTCGCCTTGGTGCTGCGGGTATCGTCATTAATCCTGCCGCTTTCACGTATCACTCGGTGCCAATTCTGGATGCGCTGAAAATGTGTGAATGCCCTATTGTCGAAGTTCATATCAGTAACATTCACCGACGCGAGGCCGAGTGGCGGGCACACTCCATCATGACCGTAGCGGTGACAGGAATGATTTCGGGGCTCGGTGTACATGGCTATGTGTTGGGTCTGGAGCATATTGCGCATTTGGCCAAACGTGTGGAATAAATCCATACGCATTCAATTCCCTTGTTATGACTGGAGCCAACAAATTTAAGGGATTAGGAATAAAAGAAGGTAATTAGGGCGAAACGTAACCAAAGAAGAGTTTCAGGAACAGCTTAAAGACGTTGTCATGTCGGTGGTTGTAGCGGTATTCGATTTCCTTAAGATACATGGGGAAATGATAACGGGAAACACCGCGATAGTTGTACAGAATATGTTTGGCATAACTCCAGAAGCCCTCGATGCCGTTGATGTGATTTTTGGTCTTTTTGTTGACGAATTCCTTGCTGTGATTGACGACCAAATGTTTGCCATAACGCTGCAGAGACTGATAACCGCGAAAGGCATCGGTGTAATAGACCGAGCCTTTACGCGTGTGCGTCTGAATGTGGTTCATCAGAGTTTCAGCGGAGACCGACTCGACCACCTTGGTGTAGACCCGACCATCGCGCTCCAAGAGGCCAAACACGATACTTTTACCTCGGGCACCCCGACCCCGCATGCCTTTGCGCACGCCACCAAAGTACGACTCATCCAGCTCAATCTCGCCCGACAGCTTGGCGCCTTCCAGCTCCGCCACATGAAACAGCACCTGACGCAAGCGTTGATACACGCGCGTCACCGTCTTCGCATCCACACCCAGATCACTAGCCAAGCGATACGCCGGTTGTTGCTGATAGAACCCTTGCAGAATGGCAATCTCACGGCGCAGCCGCACCAGGCTCTTTTGTTTCATGCAAGCCATGCATTTAACGTAGCCCCGCGCGGTCTTCACAGTCTGGTACGAACCGCAAAAAATGCACTTCCGACCACTCAAATAGTTGGTCGAACAACTAAATACCCTGTTGCGCCCAGTAACCAT
>JANYFL010000024.1 GCA_025362735.1 Betaproteobacteria bacterium
CTTCACAGTCTGGTACGAACCGCAAAAAATGCACTTCCGACCACTCAAATAGTTGGTCGAACAACTAAATACCCTGTTGCGCCCAGTAACCATGCGTATCTCCAACCATACTCCGGTTACGAAACGCCCTAATTACCAAAATCTAATAACAATCGGCCGCGATCCCATTGGAAACGCAGCCGATGTGGTCTTAAAACACAAGACGAAAAAATGCCCCACGAACCGAAGTGGGGCATTTCTACAAAACTTACGAGTGATCAATCGTCTTTCTTGATAACCAAATCACTTTTCACTGATCGGACACCTTCTGTCGCCTTGGCAATTGCAACCGCCTGATCAGCTTGTTTCTGGCTTTCGACGTGTCCACTCAGATAAACGACACCCTTGTCATCGGTATCGACTTTCACCTTTGCGAGACTGCTCAATTTTTCGCCTGCCAGCTTGGTCTTGACTTTGGTCGTGATCACGGAGTCTTTAACGAAGTTGGTAGGGTGCGAACGATCCATGTCCGAATCCGCAGAATAAGCGGAGATGGAAACGAGCGAAGCAGCAACGACAAAACAACCCGTAGCAAGTTTGATATTCATGATGGTCCTCTTTAGTTAAATAAAAATTAGATAAAAATCCAAGGCGCCATTCGTTCAGCTTTTGTTTTCCTTTGGCGGCTCGACTTTCAACGCATTATGGATAGCAAGATCGCCGGTCAACAGCGGACGGCACCGCCAGCCGTCGTAGTAGATTTCCTACGAGCGCTTCCATTAAAAGACCTGTAACTGATGATTACAGGTGTAAGCGAAGGTAATTGCTGTCAGCGAAATGATGGTTCAGCCGCGTTGATGCAAGGGCAGACATTCTGCTTAACTCAATGCAATCCAACCTAAAGGAAATGATCATGAATGCAACCACCAAGGCTTTGATGCTTACTTTGACAGCCGCAATCATTGGCAGCACAACTGCAAGTGCTTTCGCCGCCATCGAAACGACCTGGCAAAAAAACCACCCACGTCGCACCGAAGTCAACAAACACCTGGCCAATCAAAACAAACGTATTCACCAGGAAGTCAAAGAAGGAGATTTGACCAAGACACAGGCGGTTGCGCTTCACAAAGAGGACAAACAGATTCGTTCCGAAGAACACGCGATGGCTTCGCAAAATGGTGGTCATATCACCAAACAAGAACAAGCCACGTTGAACCAGCAAGAAAATGCGGTCAGCAAACAAATTGGAAAATAAATCCAGCGTGATTTGATTACAACCTCGGTTCGAATCGCCTATTGGATCCGAACCGAGGTAATAAATATAGAAACCCAACCGTCAAGTGACTGAGGTATGTGAACTATCTAGTGGATTGGTCTTTAATTGACTCTTATGAATCCGTAGAGTGTTCGAAGATTAGTCGGGACGAGAGGTCGCCCTCGTGAATGGTTAAAGTTGGTCTCTTAAATGTTGGCCACGTCAATCACCACTTGCCGTGACCAAGTACTTTTTTTAATTTTGAATCACATAAGCGCGGAATAAACGCAAGTATTTAACCCATCGCTTATTACTAAATACGAGTATCACCCCAGAGAACCTGAAAGTAGAGTCAGCTTGCCCACATTGAGACGATTTTTGGCACTCGATTATTGAGCTGACCCTGCTTGAATATTCATCTGCGCAGTCAAAAACCGTTGCTTTAATCTGAAGGAAAATAACTTTCCTTGCTTCAAAATGATAGGCGGTACTATGATTACATGTACGGACGGTTGCCTTTGTGAAAGTCCCAAGGAATCAAAAAATAAAAGTTTGACCAAGTCTGAAAATAATAATGTTCGGAACGATGGGTCAAATAAAGATTACTAGCCATCAACCACGAGCTTAGGAACAGTCCATGCGCCTCGGAACTATTATTTCCTCAATTTTGCTTAGCACCAGTGCTTGTCTTGCACACGCCCAAACCCAGCCTCAGCAGAAACAGCCGACACCAGAGGAGATGCAGAAGATAATGGATGCCACTATGGGCGCCATGGTTCCCATGATTGGGAGAATGACTGAAGTAATGATTGAGACTCAGCTCAGGATTGCAGAAAAAACAGATACAGCCGAACGCATCGCCACATTCAAGAGGAACCTCTATGAGGCCTTGCTGAAGAAAGGCTTCAGCGCCAATCAGGCTCTCCAAATCACTCTTGCGACTGCAATTCCTTCTACCGCACCGAGTGGTAAGTGAACGGACTCACTATTCCACTGAGCACATGTGTAGGCTGTAAGTAGGCTCCACCGCATACCCAAATTTGTGAAGCCTTTGAATCAATTTATTGTCAGCATATTGCTGTGCCTGTCGATCAATGTCGCATTTGTTGAAACAAGTGCGGCTGCGGATTCAGCAGAGCAAACAGTGTCGGAATATCACGGATTTCATATTGACTCCCACCTTTTGAATGAACAACAGATCGATACTGTCTTGCCTTCTTTGGTCAAACAACTGATCATTGTCGAGTCAGTTGGCTTGCCTAATGCGATGGTGGAATTTTTCAAAGGAATCCCAATTGTTATCGACCCAAGTCTGAAGGAAATGCCAGGGCAATACACGAAATTCAGAGGGTCTTGGCTAGTGCGAGTCCAACCCATTGTCATGCCCGAGAATAAGCCAATCGTCCTGCATGAGTTGTTACATGCTTACCACCATCAAGTATTGTCTTTGCAGAACCCGGATATTCTTAACGCATATAGAAAAGCGAAGCAATCAGGTGTATACCCCGACAAGTTTCAATCTACGCATTTCCTAGAGAACGAAAAAGAATATTTTGCGGTGATGGGGACTATTTATTTGTTCGGAAATATTCAACAACCGCCGTTTAACTGCGAAGTTCTAAGCAAAACAGATCCGGAATATCTGACTTTTCTGGCAGCTCAATTTGGGCCACATGCCTGCAAATGAAGCCAATCTAATCGGCTAAAACTTTCGTAAATTCGTCGTTCACACGATCCGTTTCTATCACGTCAAACGCTCCGTATTCGTTCCAGCCGTTAAGGCAACGCTTTATGAATCTGCAATCAGTCACGTCGTGTACACATAACCGCGACCAAACTTTTTTGCACAAAAACAGAGATGATGTCAAAGCAATTTATGGTACTTTATTTCTCCGCACATTCATCAGGTGATATAAAACAGGCATGACGATCAAGACTAAAGGTAACTGAATAATCAGGCCAGAGATAATCGCCACAGCCAAAGGCTGCTGCATTTCAGAACCCTGGCCAATGGCAAAGGCCAGCGGCAATAAGGTCAGGATGGCGGCGATGGTTGTCATCGCGATCGGTCGCATACGATTCTTGCCAGCCTGAATCAAGGCGACTGCAACCGAACCGTTCTCTTCCCCATGACCTGTCGTCACTTCGGCAAATTCCGAAAAGAAAAAGATGGCAACTTCAGTGATGATGCCAACGATCATCGTCATGCCCATCATGGCCGAAATATTCAACTCCAGACCCGTAACCCACAAACCAACGAACACAGCAGCGACCGAGAGTAACGGCAAGGTCAGCACGGAAATTGCAACACGAAAACTTTCATACATAAACAGCAGTAGCAAAAACACTAGACCTAGCGCTGCAGCAAAAACGACCAGCAAACCTTTGAATGCAATTTGTTGTTGCTGATAAAGCCCGCCAAGTTCGTAGTAAACCCCTTTAGGCAAAAACCCGGGCGCATCCATCACCTGCTTGACCCCGGTGATGACGGTGCCGATATCGCTACCGCTGATACGTGCCGTAACAGCGACCATGCGCCGGAAATTATCATGACTGAGTTGAGGCTGACCCGTAATCGCGGTCAATCGCGCAACCCGATTCAGTGGAAACAGGTGGCCATCGGGTGCCTCCAACAGCAATTGCTCGAGGTCAGTTTGTTTATGGCGCAGTGCTGCAGGAATCCATACACGCACGCCGACCATCTTGATGCCCTGACGAATCTGCGTGGCCACTTGCCCTGTCAAAGCGTTGCTGACGAGCAGACTGACACTATCTGGATCAACGCCTTCGATTGCCGCTTTGACGCGATCCACATCAATGCTTAGTGCATCACCTGCGGGTTTAATGCCATCCTTCACATCGACCACACCATTGATCTTGCCGATTTTCTCCGCCGTCGTTCCCGCCAGTTCTTCAAGTTGTTTAGGGTCGTTGGAAAAAATCTTGATCTCGATGGGCTGTGGGGTCGCGGTCAAGTCCCCGATGACATCTTCCATCAGTTTGGCCAATTCAATCTCCAGGCCGGGCACCTGCTTTTCGACATCCCCACGAATCTGATCCATCACGTCTTCAATCGGATCACGTGGAAAAGGTTTGAGCCGGATGAAAAAGTCGCCTTCATTAGACTCTGTCAATCCACCACCCAGTTGCGTGCCCGTGCGACGCGAATATGTATCGACATTCGGATTTTCGCGCACGATGCGTTCGACCTGTTGCAATAAGCGATCCGTTTCGGTTAGCGAAGTGCCTGGTGGCGACACATAATCCAGCACGAAACCGCCTTCATCCATACTGGGCATGAAACCACTACCGACTTTGTTATAGGCCAGTACACCCACGAGCAAGAGTGGAAGTAGGCCCAGCAACAGCAATAGAGGCTGACCAAGCACCCGCCCCATCAGACGACCATAACGTTCGTGCAGCCACACCGTGACGCGACCGTCCTCACGGGATTGGCCGTAATCTTTGGCACCAAGTAGACGATCAGCAAGGATTGGCACGGCCAGCCATGTCATTAAAAATGAGATCACCAAACTGGCAGCCATCGTGATCGACAAGGCTTTAAAAAAAGCGCCTGTGACACCGTCGAGAAAGGCAAGTGGAATAAAGATGACAATAGTCGAGGCAGAAGAACCGACCAAGGGACGAACGAACTCCTGCGCCGCAGCCAGCACTCTATTGTGCATAAGCATTTCGGAGCCCTGTGCATGTTCCAAGCGGCGCACGATATGCTCGACCATAACAATGGCATCGTCGATGATCAGGCCGACAGCCGCTGCCATGCCGCCCAGCGTCATGATGTTGAAACTCATATGCGCAACGGTCAGCAGTATTACGGTTGCCGCCAGTACAGCGGGTACGATAATGACCGCGATCAGCATGACCTTGACGTTACGCAGAAAGACGAACAGCACTAGCCCGGCAAGCACAACGCCGATCAGTATCGCATCGCGCACGCTGCTGGCCGAATCGACGACAAGACGACTCTGGTCATACCAATTGGCAATCTGAATGTCCTGGGGCAGTTGGGTCCGATAGGCTGCCAGTTTTTCGGTGACATCCTTTTGAATCTGCACACTGTTGCCCCCCGGCTGCTGATAGACCTGGAGCAACACGGCATCGTGACCATTAGCATTGACCCGTATCCATTGCGGTACGGTACTCAATTCCACCGTCGCCACATCCTGTAGACGTACCAGCCCCGAAACCAGCCCAGGTGCTGCACTGGTGACAGCCGCAGTAGTCGGTGCCGATACGATCGGACGGTCGCCCGTACGCACAACAACCTGACGAATATCTTTGAGCTCTTTGAGTTGCGTATCAGTCACACCGAGATAGAGCTTGTAGTGATCTTCCAGACGACCGACTGCCGCTACAACGTTTGAAGCAGCGAGCGCCTTGGAGACATCGGCCATCGTCAAACCATAAGCAGCCAAACGCGATGGCTGTACGATCACCTGAATCTCTTCCTGTGCGCCACCACTGACCGTAACACGTGCGATACCGCTGATACCGGACAGCAAAGGACGCAGTTGATACTGAGCCACATCATAGAGTTTGGTCAGTGATGTGTGGTCAGATGTCAGGCTATAGGCTAGCATGGGAAACACGGTTGGGTCCATGCGGCGCACAGAGAATGTCGTACCAGGAGGTAATTGCGGCAAGATCCCGGAGATGGCCTGATCGACCTGTGAAGCGGCCATGGCCATGTCGATTCCCCAACCGAAGTTGACCGACATCTCTGCAGAGCCTCGACTGGTGGTAGAACGCACACTCTCGACACCGCGTGCCAGACGCAAGGCTTCTTCAGCCAGATTGGTCACCTGAATTTCCATCTGCTCGGCCGGCCGATCACCGGAATCAATCGCAACCGAAACACGCGGAAAATCGACATTTGGAAATAGTGTTACGGGCAAACGAAAAGCAGCCATCAAGCCGGCAATGACCAGCATCACCACCAGAAACAGGATGGAGCGACGATGCGCCTGAGCCCATACAGCAAAGTTCATGGTGCGCTCGCCGGTTTGCTTTGTGCCTTGGCCTTGCCACCTTCTTTTTCAGCGGGTTGATCCGCCTCTTTTTCTGAGGGCTTCGCTTCAGCTTTATCGTCTGCCTTCTCCTCCTCGCTGATGGTTGCGCCATCCTTTAGCTCGTAGTTACCACTGACGACAACTTTCTCAGCCGGATCGAGCTTGCCCTCAATGCCGATCCAGTCACCGCTTTCGATTCCGGTGGTGACATTGATACGTCGCGCATGCTCGCCTTTGATTTGATAGACATAGGCGCTGGTTTCATCCGTGAGCACAGCCGAGCGTGCCACAGCCCACTGGGTAGCCGTCGAGAGCTGGATGCTGGCCTGCACCTGTGTACCGGGTAATGCACCGGTGGGTAGCGAATTTAATTGTGCGACGACTTCGACCATGCGCGTCTTGGGATCGATGATCCCGAAGACCTGGGTCACGACGCCCTCACCCGCTGCCTGTTCGTCAAACTGTGAAGTGATATGTACCGTCATGCCAGGCTTGACCAGGCGCGCATCTTCAGGGGTTAGTCCAAGCTGGGCAGTCAGTTTGCTGGACTGGGTCAATTGCAGGATGGCAGCACCAGCGACAACGCGGTCACCTTGCTGCGCACTGAGGGTGGATACGAGTCCAGCATGCGCTGCCACAACGGCATTGCCTTTCAAATCAGCTTTCATGCTGCGTTGGGCCACCAATGTCGCTTCAGCATCTTGTAAAGCCTTGCGCGCAGTGGCAACTTGGGACTGTGTTGCCAGTTGTTGTCCCAGCAGCTCCTCGGTTCGACTCAATTCCCCTCGCGCAAGTGTTTCTGCGGTGACAGCTTGTTGATAAGCTGCTTCGGCCGTTGGGTCTATGACAATTTCAAATAGCGGCTGACCCGCCTTAACGAATTGCCCGGCGGCGACAAACAAATGCTTGATCTGAACTGGAACGGTCAGGCTGACGGTCTCAGCACCACCCACGTCCGGCATCAGTATGCCGAAGGCCTGTACCGTGGATGCCAGATTCTTCTTTTCCAGTGTTGCAGTCTGAACCTGCACGGCAGCATCCGCAGCACTTTCGGCAGATTTGTCATCTGTCGAATGCCCTTTACGGAAAAAATAAAAAGCCACGCTGCCAGTAAGAATCAACGCAATCAGGATGAGGATAGGTTTGAAGCGGCGTTGCGAAGAAGGTAGATATGAAGAGTCATTGGGCATGAGGCGGCCTCATTAAATCGAAAGAGGTATGAAATTTAGAAAAGGGAGCAGCATGATCGTCTCTGCTCAATCTTTATGCGCCGTCGGGAGCTCACCTCCCATCAAGGTCAGCAAGGCAATGCGCTGTTCGATCAGGGTCTGGCGTAGATTGGCAATCTCGACTTGTTTGGCTAACCAGGCATTGCGCAAGTTGGAATAAGCCAGCGAATCAATGGCACGGCTTTGGTAAGCACTTTCTGCATGAGTGGCCGCCTGCTTCAACACGACTTCACCTTGACTAGCCTCATCTAGTTGCCGTTCGAGAATCTCTTGGGTCATCAGAATGCCGTTGACCTCATTCTCGGCGGCGTTCAGGCGCAACTGATACTCGTCATGCAGACGCTGACGCGTCGCTTGTTCGATGGCGATATTGCCTCGGTTACGATTGAAGATCGGCAGCGACAAAGTCAAGCCCAGATTTTTGGTATAGATATCTGAGGTATCGCGCGCACGCCCCAGACTCAGATTCAATGCTGGAAATTGTGCCAGTACTGCCTGACGGAACTTGGCTTCCTGGCTTTCATAACCGGCATGCAATGCCAGCAGATCAGGACGACGGCTGTCGAGATGCTGAAGCGCCTGTTGAACTGCGCTGACGTCAAGCTGCGGCAGTTGCTCGTCATCAACCAGTTTCAGTTCGACTTCAGCCTTGAGGCCAAGCAGCGCATTCAGATCATTGCGACTTTTCTGGATCTGTTGCTCCATATCATGCAGGCTAGTTTGTGTGGTCTGCAAAGTAGCCAGATCGGTATTGGCTGTATCGGCTGTGACATTGCCACGCGCCAGTGCACGTTGCATCTGCTCATAACGTGCAGCGCTGATGCTGCGGCTGCTTTGCAGCAACGCCATGACTTTTTGTTGGGTCAGAAGTCGCGAGAACAACAATCTGGCCTGAGCAACGATCTGCCATTCCTGCCAAAGCAAATCCAGATCGGCCTGATGCGCTGCTTCCTCGGCTGCTTTGCGATTGCTGGCATAACTAATCAAGGCGCCCAGATCGTAGCTCAGCCCAACACTGAAAGCCTTGGTCAAGTCCAGTTCTTTGTTAACAGGAATATCGCGGCTCAAAGCCAGTTGTGGATCGGGTAGCAATCCAGCGGCAAAGGCCTGCGCATGACTGATTTTGGTTTGGTCGCGGGCAATACGCAGATCAGGACTGTTGGCAACGGCCAGCATCGCCACTTCGGTCATGTCGAGACCATCACTGGGATCAAATGGGTGATCTCTGAGCTCAGGCAAAGAAAGCGCGGAACGATCAACACTCACATGCGAAACATCGTTCAGAAACAGGCTGTCCTGATTCAGTGGCAAAGGCTTGTAGATCGTGCATGCCGAAAGACCAATGCAAAATCCAGACAGAAGTGTCAAAACAATGGAACGTCGGTTCATGTTTAGAAGCTGACCGAGAAAATTAAGAATTCACAGGGTGACATGGATCGTTTCACCAAGACTGACAGTAATGGAATTTTGTGACGACTTTGTAAATATCAGATCGGCAAGAAAGGCTTTAGTCATTTGATGATCGTCGCAAGCCAGACCTTGGCCATCTTTTATTATTGACCGATATTCCGTATTGGTCGTAGCTCCAACAACGGTTCATTAGAAAAGTCGTGTCACCCCTCGCGCAGCCGGAGGGGTGACACATAAAGGTTTAATGAAGTATGAACATGCTCGGCAAGCTAATTGACTAAAACTACATAAGCTAAAACTTCATCGTCACAGATGCATAGACCAGGCGTCCGATCGGCGAGTACGACGACACATCTGCATTGTTATCAGAGAAGGCTTGGGCTGACCGTGGAGGCATGACGTTGGTGAGATTGTTGGCTCCCAGCGCAAAGATAACGTCCTTGCCATATTTTCCGAGCAATCCTTCTGCGGTATAAGCGACCCGTGCATCCCAGGCTAGATAACGGTTGACCGTAATCGGTTTCAAGGTCGTGCTGGTTGCGAAACCAAAACCACCCGTTCCCTGGTCGATCGTCGCTGAAGCATATGTATTACCCAACGTGACATCCCAGTTCTTATAGTCCCAATTCAATGTCGTGTAGAACCGATACTTGGGCAAAGACCCTTGTGCACCACCACCATTGGTGCTTGTACCGGAAAATTCATAGTAGTTTTGTGAGCTCAGCGCCTGATACTTAAACGACTGGAAAACTGTGCCAGTTGTCGCCAACGTATAGGTGCCTGTCGCAGTAGGCAATTGGTACTGCCCGGTCAAGCTCCAAGCCTTTACGCGCAAACTTTGAGTATTGCTAAAACGGTCAATCAAATACGTGTTCAGCGCATTATTTGGATTAGCCGCGAGATAGGCACGCAGATCACCTGGGTTGACAAACGGCGTTGCACCCGGCAGGCCCGGAAAATTTCCCATTGCGATATTGCTGGCAAAGGGCGAAGCGGAACCAAGGTTGTTCACGCTTTGCAGAATATTGTTGAAACCAATGCCACCTGGAAAGCCATTCTGCCTTACGTCGGTGTACTCAGCCGACATTGACAATCCTGGTACCGCATCGGATATATAGGTGAGGCTGAGGGCTGCTGTATTCGATTTACTGGACTTGAGGTTGGGATTGTTACCGTCCTGCGCCTGGAAGCCGGGATTGGCCAAGCCGAAGGTATTGGTAATAATGGCTGGACCGCCAATGCGATTGGCTGTTGGACCGTTAAGGCGATACAGCGGCGGTGCAGTAAAGGACTTGCCAACACTTCCCCGGATCGTGACTGCCTGATCCACCGGCTGCCAGCGGAAACCCACCTTGGGTACCAGCGAATTATCGGAATCCGAATAGTTCTCCTGACGTAAAGCGGTAATCAGGTCAAACGCATGGAAACCAGGCAGATTCCATTTTTCACTGGTCAACGGCAGCTTCACTTCAAGGAACGCGGCATTGATTGTGCGGCTCTTGTCATAGGCGTCGAAGAAATCCCCGCCAGCCCATAACTGGGCCGTTGGTCCCGTATTGGTACCGTTCGCATCCGTATGAGCCGAATAACCCTCTTGCCGATGGCTTAAACCGAAAGCGAAGCCCATCTTGCCTGCAGGCAATTCGAATGCGGTTCCCACCAGAGTGGCATCAAAGGAATTGAGATAGCTCGACATGTCAATCACTTCGGTGCCATAAATATTGGACAACGATGCCGGATTGACGCCACCCGCACGTGCAAATGGATTGAGCGCTGGCTGAAGTACCAGTCCGCCCGAAGTGGAGAATCCACCGAAGACTTTGCTGTACGCGCCACCGGTGACGGCATTGCCACTGGCATCAAACCCGCCGGCAATCGCCGGGGCGATATTTGGAATGAACAGGACATTCGCATATTTTTGCGTCAGGTCATTTTTACTGTGTACATACGCCGCTTCCCAACTCCAGCCCTCACCCAGATCACCACGCAAACCGGCAACAATCCGTTCACTGGTCGCCTTGTTAAAGACCTGTTTAGGTAATGGCCAGTAGGCAAAATTGACGTTGGGGAAACTCGCCGTCGTCGGGTTGTACGGTGCGTTCACGGGCACCGTCACCGTCCGAGTAATCGGCAGCATCTGCGTGAAGCTCTTGTTGTCAGAGACATCGATATCACCAAAAAACACCAGCTTCTTGCCATTCAGTTCGTCCTGAAGATCAAGGTTGGCCGCTTTGTTATTTTGCTTGAGCAAGATGGTCTGAAATTGCGAGACATCGTATGTCGAGCCGATGGCCGCCGTGGTTGCCGCGTTATACGTACCATTGGCAATCAGGGCCGCAAGATTCGGTGCCGTAGCATTCACGCCGCTATTGGCCAACCCGGATGGGGCATTGAGATTTGGCGCCAGAATGGCGGCACCGGCGATGGTGCCTGGTACGACACTGCTGACACCCGTAATCGGGCTTGAAAAACTGCGCTTGTTTTGAAACAGCGGACTGTTGCGCGACTGGCTACCTGTGACGGTCACTTTAAGTCCATCAAAGTGGGTACCGGCTGTAAAGTAGCTGGACTCTTCGTTGTAGCCACCTTTGCCTGAGCCATAGCGGAAACCAGCTTCCCCACCTTCATAACCCGATTTCAGAATAATGTTGACGACACCACCGATTGCGTCAGAACCATAAATAGCCGATGCGCCATCGGAAAGTACTTCGATGTGATCGACAGCCGATGGTGGAATCTGGTTGATATCAACAAAACTCTTGCCGCCGACCGCAGCAATCGCGCTGACGGCGGAACGTCTACCGTTGATGAGAATCAGTGTGTCCAGATTGCGTAGCTGCACTGAAGCGCCTCCTGCCGTTCTCTGATTGGTGTTGTTGGCGTTGCTATTGCCCGTATTGCTACGCCCCTCGAATGAAGGCAATGCTTTTCGCAGGATTTCCATCACATTGGTCGTCACACCAGCCTGTTGAATCGCATCGGCATCGACGGTCGTTATTTTTGCTGCAACTGCACCCGGCTTGGTCGGTAAGCGCGAACCGGTAACGACGATCTCATCAAGCTTGTTATCTTCCGCATAAGCACTGGCGACAAAACCAGCAATGAGACTCGTTGACAAAAGTAAAGATACAGCACTGGGTACGCGAGCCATGAATCGTCTCCTCAAATGGTTAATTACTTTTATAGTTGTAGGAGATTAGGACTCGAATCTAAACAAATCCTGAATTTCCTCAACTATTTTTAAAATCCTGATTGATCGTTGATAAGTTGCAACAGGGGTGCAACCGCTGCCCATGCATGGCATGGGTCGTACGCCAGATTCATTTGATCTTTCGACAAAAGCTAGGTCATTCGCGATAAGACAATCAATACCGTTGTGACGGTGATCGCACCGCCAATACGGGTGGCGATTTGTGCGAAGGGCATCAAGGTCATGCGATTGGCCGCCGTCAAAATGGCGACATCTCCCGTGCCGCCCTGCCCGCTATGGCAAGCGTTGACGATCGCGGTATCGATGGGGTACATGTTGAGCTTGTATCCCACCAAAGCTCCGGTCGCCATCAGTGTCACGACCGTTGCGACAATCGTAATGAGGTTGGGGATCGTAAAAGCGGCCATCAACTTGTCCCACGGAGTCAGGGAAACGCCAATGGCAAACAGCAAGGGATACGTCACCGCAGTCGAGAAAAATTTATAGACGACGAACGCCCCTTCCTGAAGTTTGGGTGAAACGGCTTGCGTCAGCTTGATCAGTACAGCAATGAACAGCATCGCAACGGGAGCAGGCAAACCGAACAGCTTTTGACACAGGATGCCCACGATATAAAGTGTCAAGGCAGTGATGCCCGCAGCGGCGACATGCGAGATATCCATGTGCCCTGAAATCTCTTCCTGGGTGACATGCATATCTTCATGTTCGCCCGGTTGCAGATGACCTTCGCCGGTCAAGTGTGGATACTTCTTGCCCACATAGTTCAGAGTTCCTGAAAGCAGAATGGCCGTCAGGCTACCGAGCATGACGACAGGCAGAATCGTCGCAAATAAATCACCTTGATTCTGATGCAAGATTTCCCCGTAGCCCACTGAGAGTGGAATGGCGCCTTCCCCCACTCCCCCAGCCATAATGGGAACAACAAGAAAGAAAAACGTGTGATAGGCGCCGAGTCCAAGAGCCGTACCAACCAGTGTGCCAACGACTCCGGCCACAATCGAGCCAATGGTCAACGGCACAAAAATCTTTAGAAAGCCTTTGATGAGTACTTGACGATCCATACCCAGAATGCTGCCGACGATAATGGATGCGATGAACAGATAAAGAAAATTGCTGGACTTGGTGAAGTCTACGGTCGCTTTGACAACCTGATCCGGCAGCAATTTGTAATAGACCAGAGCCGACGGAATGAAAGTGGCGAAAATGGCCGCCGCACCAATGTTGCGGAGTATCGGGATACGTTTACCAATCTCGGCAAAAGTGAAACCAAAAAAAGCAAACATGACAATCGCGACCGAAATTTCATTCGGGAGCTTGCCCATCGCAACCAGACCCGCCAATAGCCCTGCGATCAAGACATAAATGGGCAAGGGGATAATCCCGATGCGCAGCTCCATGATTTTCCACCAGCCATGCGGCCAGAATTTTTTCTGCAAACGATCTTCAGTTTGATCAGCGGCTTGCTGGTCTCCAGCTGGCAATGTGTCTGATGTCGTTTTCACTTATTCCCCTCCTCTGCTTTGCGACAGGCGAATCCACGAAGCACGCAATAACAACCTGAACCTGAGAATTCGTTTCACGGCGTTCTTGTGCTCAACTAAAGAATCGTCACAAGGAACATCATTTGCGCACGAAGGTCAGCAAAGTGAATGTATTGGCAAAGTATTTGTTTGGATAAAAAGCAGTCACTGAAGTATTAATTTTTTTCTCGGGATCAACCGTCCCTTCTGCAGTGACCATGTAGACTTTCTTCGACTTTTGGTCCAAGGCCATCGTCCGTGCATAAGGACGCGTCGTGGCAGCTTCAGCCAGTTGATAGGTATCGGGATTGGTCTGCTGATAAATGACCAGATTTCCATCGACACCATTGGAGGTATAGACCTTGTGGGTTTCAGCATCAAAGACCACTCCATCGTTGCCTCTGCCAATCACCTTCGTGGTGATCATCTTGCCGGACTCCGAATCCATGATCGCCAGGACTGGAGACTTTCCACGACAACCAATCAGAAGACGTTTGCCCACAGCATCCAAAGCCAGACCGGTGGGTTCATCGCAGCCCTCGGTTAACCATTCCGCTGTCATGCGATGGTTCTTTACATCGATGCGTGCAATCGCATTGCGATCACGTTCAGCCACGAATAAATTGCCCTGTCCGTCCGGTACGGAAGCATCGAGTTTGTGACTTTCCATTTCGAGGCGACCCAGGATACGGCCCGTCTTCGCATCCAGAAACGCAATCGCCTTGCTGTCACCCATCATGGCAACAAGTTGATGGGTGACCGGTTCGTAGAAAATGTTGTCGGCGTCTTCACCGAATTTGACGCGATCAAGTGTCTTCAGGGTCGATAGCTGGAAAATAGTCGTCGTTCCATCACCATTCGTGGTGTAACCACGGTCGAACTCGGGCACGAGCGTCGTCGCGTTGGCATCTTCAGATCGATCAATGGTGCGGAGTATTTTTTTTTCCCGCAGATCGTAGACGGTCACGCCATCGCCACGTTGACCGATATACAAATAAGGACGCGTCGGATCGAGGGTCAAATAATCCCAATCCGGCGACGCACTTTTCATCGTCACGGCCGATTCCAGTTGATAAAACGACGCTGCCTCGCTACAGCCTGTGAATGCAATACCGGCCCAAAGCGCGATGACAGCAATGCTAAGACGGAAGCGCATTCCGTTTTGATCGTTGTGGACTATCCGCTTCACGGTGCAGATACCTCATATTGCAGGATCGCAGCAGTTGCCTTGGTTTCGCCGGGCGAAGCAATCACTAGCAGACGATTCATTTCCGGAATCAGGATGCCGGTCTTTGCGCCAGGCGCTGAGCTTACATGCGGCAGTTCGACGTAGTGATCGGCATCTTTTTGCTGATAGACGCCGATATAGCCCTCGCCGCCCAGCATGTAAATAAGATGATTGGCCTGGTCAAAAATAATCTGGTCACAGCGCAACGGCCCATTGAAGCTGGCCACCGTAGCACCTGTAGCTGCATTGACTACGATCATCTTGCCCGGCTTGCGCGTCGCCACGAACAGGCGATGATTCTCTTCGTCAAAAGCCAGAGGGGCATTCTGTTCAGCCTCCTTGATCGGCCACTTGGAGGTGATGGTGAGCTTTTCCTTGTCGATCACGGCCAGGTAGTTCTTGCCCGTGATGTTCATAAACAGATTTTTCCCCTTTTGCTCAATCGCCATCGCCTCAATCTTGTTGGTATCAAATTTCAATTCGGCCAGAACCTTGCCAGTCGATGGGTCCACTGAGGTGAGATACGAGTCCGGCAAATCGCCGTCCTTTCCACCATTGGCAATATAGGCTCGCTTGGTCGACGGGTCATAAGCCATCGAATCTGCGCCCTGCTTGAGCTTGATCGTGCCAACCACTTTATAAGTGCTTGCATCAAATATCTTGCTCATGCTTTTGCCGCTGTCGGTTACGATCAACCGGTTTTTTTCGGGGAGGTAGAGCAGGCCGTGCGGCACCTCGATGCCTTCTTTGATCGTCTTCAGATGCTTGAGATTCTTGAGGTCGAATACTTCTAAGGTACCATGGTCTTCAGCAGCGAGAAAGAGCCGATTGCCCTTGAGGTCAACTTCAAAATGGTCGAAATCGCCTTCGTCATAACCCGGCAACTCGGTGCGGCCGGTCAACTTGAGCGGACTGCTCATGCTGGCAGGCGCTTTTTTAGCTGAGGTCGGAGCCGACTGGGCATAAGTATTCCCAATCGAGAAACTGGTGGCCAATGAAACAGCAACGGACATCAAGGTTAATTTGAAATTGGACATTGCAATATTCCTTAATTTTGTAGTGCAGCTTTACGGTTACGGAGTTAAGGCGCAGGCATTCCGGCTTGTTCCAGCCATGTCAGTGACACCTGCATTACCTGTGGAGAGGACAGCTTTCATTCATGTGCTGCAAATTGCCAGCATGAATACCAGGATCAGGGATCAAGCTCGGCAAGTTTTGCTGCCGAAGCAATTTTCTTTTGTAGCTCATCACGGACCGCCTCGGCTTGTTTCAGGAAGCCGGTCTCGGCATCCCCCTTCTTGTAGGGGAACACCGTACTGAAGGCGCCGATGACATTGCCAGCCATATCTTTAAGCTGGAGCTCAACTTCAAAACGCAGACCATTCTCATTGATTTCCAGATTGGGCTTGCCCGTTTTGATAACTGCCATGTCATCGTCATCGGCCTTCTTGCCATGGCGACCTATGGTCGAACCCATGATGGGGTAATCCTTGCCATCGGAAACGTGCAATGCCAGGATCAGTAATTCCGGGTGCTTGGCGATCGTCTCATCGACCAACTTTTGTGCATGGGTTTTGGTAGTGGCCGTTGCGATATAGGGCCAAGGTTCCATCAACTGTTTTGCATGAAGGATGCGTTTCGAGAGATCATCCCTGATCTTGAGCGCACGTTTTTCCAGGGCTAACTTGTCATCACCATTTTTGAAGGAGAAGACGATCCCTAGTGCCCCCACGGTCAACTTCGATGCCTCCTGCAATGTGGACTCAACCTCAAAGCGGGTGCCCCCGTGCGCTACTTCGAGATTTGATTTGCCGGTATTGATCACCCGCATATCGTCCTCATCACCGGCCTTGCCAATGCGACCGATGTTCGATGCAATGATGACGTTTTCTTTGCTGCCCGGTGGGGTGACATGCATCATGATCACCAGGATGTCGGGGTTCTTCGCCATGACTTCATCGGTCAGTTCCTGAGCATAATTTTTCTGCAGGATTTGTGCATAGGCAGGCATGGCGAATGCGGCAGCCAGCAGCACGGATATGATGCGTAACATTGATGCTCCTCCTAAAATACTTCGGTCTCGGATAAAATTTTTTTACTAATTTTTTACAGCAGCAGATCCATGTCTGGCGGTGTAATGCGATTAGTCTGGTACCTCAACCTGAATAAATCCTGAAAAAAATCAAATAAATTTAATCCTGATCTTTCCGCTTAATTTTGCTGCACAATGCATAAACCATGCGTTAAAAAGCGAACCATGGAGATGCGCTAGCGACACATATAGGAGGCACATCAACATGAAAATTCTGATCGTCGAAGACCAGGCCAGACTGGGGCAGTTTCTGGAAAAAAGTCTGACGGAATGTTCATACACAGTGACATGGGTACGCAGTTGTCGTGCGGCCATGGACGCCATCGCTGAAACAGACTTTGCTGCCATATTGCTTGATCTAGGCTTGCCCGATGGGGATGGATTGGACTTGCTGCACAAATGGCGCAAGGCGGGCTTTAATGAACCAGTTTTAATTCTGAGTGCACGTGACAGTGTCGAGAATCGGATCAAAGGTCTGGACTTCGGCGCAGACGACTATCTGCCCAAGCCCTTCAGTTTCGAAGAGTTGCGTGCCAGAGTTCGTTCACTGGTCAGACGTCAATCATCGGTCAAACTTGCGGTACTCGAACACCGTGGTATCCGGCTGGATTTAAGCAGCCACACAGTCAGTTTTCTGGATCAACCCGTCGAGCTCACAAAGCGAGAATACGCCCTGCTTGAAATCTTCATGCTGAACATTGGCCGGATTCTGACCCGCACCCTGATTTCCGAAAAGATATGGTCATCGCAGTACGATGTCGATACCAATCTTCTCGATGTCTACATGAGTCGCTTGCGTGCAAAATTTGATAAAGGCGCAGAAGACCCGATGTTCAAGACGGTACGTGGTATTGGTTATCAGCTCGCATGAAATCCATCAGCGCAAGATTGACTCTTTGGTATGCAATGACCGCAACCTCGACACTGGCTTGCCTGTTTGTGGCTGGCTATTACCTGCTTGAAAGCCGTCTCATTTCCGGCCTGGATCTCCTCAACGCGGCTGAAATTCGTCAGATCCAGGCACGCCTGGGTACCGACTACACCTCCCTGACCCCCGAGGTCATCGACAAACGCATACGCGAAACGACCGAGTATGCGTCGGTGCTTTTCTACATTGAAATTGACAGTCCAAAACTTGGCATTCTTTTTCGCTCCACCAATATGAATGGGCAGGCGATGCCGGACGTAAAAGGCCAGCATGTTTTCAATGTGGAGGTCGACGGCATTGGCGAATTACGAGTCGGTGAATTCATCATGCAACCGTTTGATATCAGTATCGGAACACCACTTGGGCAAGTGCGCGAGGTCATGCGTCGTTACATCCAAGTCTGTGTTGCATTGATTGTAGCGATGATGCTGATCAGCATCGTCATTGGATTTGGTTTGAGTCAACTCGTATTGCGTCCGGTGCGGCTAATCCGGGAAACAGCCAATCGTATCCGTTTCGATAATCTCAGTGAACGTATCCCGGTCGGCGAGGTCAAGGATGAAATCTCTGACCTGGCCAAATTATTGAACCAGATGTTTGATCGGCTTGAATCATCGTTCAACCAGATTCGTCGATTTACTGCAGATGCTTCGCATGAATTGAGAACACCCCTCTCGCTGATTCGGCTGCATGCCGAGCGCATGCTGGTCAGCGGCAAACTTTCACCGGTCGAGGAAGAGGCCGTGCATGTGCAACTGGAGGAAATTACCCGACTGAACATGATCATTGATGACCTCCTGTTCCTTTCGCGAGCCGATGCAAGAGTCGTCAAGATGAACTTGCAGGCGGAAGATGCCAACGAGTTCCTGAAGAGCTTTCTGCCTGACGCCATGGTCTTGGTTGAACATCATGGCCGCCGTTTCGAACATACGCATGAGGGCCATGACAAGGCCACTTTTGACGCGAAATGGATTCGCCAGGTCTTGCTGAATCTATTGACCAACGCGATTAACGCTTCGCCATCCGGTGGACTAATCGCACTACGGTCTGAAATTAAAAACGGCCTGTGGTGCCTGCGCGTTGAAAACGAAGGGCCATCTCTGTCAGATGAACAGTGTCAAAATATTTTCGAGCGTTTCGTCCGGCTTGATCAAGACGTTAACAATCACAAAGGCAGCGGCCTCGGTCTGGCGATTTGCCGCAGTATCGTCGAACTTCATCGAGGAAAGATTTACGCTGTATCAAGCATTCACGGTAACGGATTGAGTGTGGTCGTAGAAATTCCCATCTAGTTCAGTTGGCGCTCAGTTCGTGCCATGCCACCGGTTCACTTGATCCCTTAATCTGGACGCGTCACAGTCCAGAGTACGGCAGCTCGAAACAGTGCCAAGCCTTCTGGACGGAGCTGTTCAAACGTATCCTGCCAAAGGAAAAAACTCAGACGCCTGGCGGGGGCCAGAAACTCACTATTCATCGTCGCACCTTTTTCGTAGGCAAAGATGGCCGCTTTGTCGGGCTCACCACGCAAGGTCGCAATCGTAATGGCACCCAATCCTGGTTTGCCCCAGTTCATCTTGAGGTTTTCATCATTTAGAACATTTTGAATGCCTGCTGCCAATCCCGCTGCTAACGGGTGTGGTGCGTTGACCAACCACAGAAAGCGTTGATTCTCATCGGTGCCGTAATCACGCCCGTTCTTCAATGCGGTCATGCCAAGTTCGCCCAGCAGATCGTTTTCGAAAGTAATCAATGGCACGGGCACGTTGCGATATTTCGTCCCGATATCGAGCGCATCGACTGACTCAGAAATAATAATCAGATCCTGATTCTGGGCAGCCTCGATAGGTGAACTCTCATCCGCGCTTGTGACAACAAAACCCAGCGACTTAAGAAAATCGATGGCCTTATTGTCATTGCGACGCCAAGTCTCCAATGCTGGAATTCGCTTTGGATCGGCTGGTGGCGGCACCATTGCCTTGGCTTTTTCGAGTTTGATCTGGTTGTAAACATAAAGTACTTTTTTACCCCGGGCGACAACTGGATCTACGACCGCAGCAGTGGATAAACCAGACAAGGTAATGCCAAGCATGATGCCAGCGGTTACAAAAATGCGTCGTAAATTATTCATGACGTTTGATCTCCAGTTTGGTTTTCGACTTGAATTGGACCCGAGACTGACAATCCATCTTAATCTCGAAGTAATGTTCAACCATCTGCATTGATATTTCTTGTGGAACGATTGGGCAACATCCTTCGCAGAATATCGTCACGCAAAAGGAAGTGATGAATCAAAGCTGCAGCGGCGTGAACCCCGACGACAATAAGGATGATATTGGCGACCGTGGCATGGATAAATTCGATCTGACCTTTCAGCACTTTATTGCCGGGGTCTAAGGCAGTCACTTTGAATAAATTGAAAATGACGTCACCTCGTGCCCAAACATTGGCAAGGCCCAGCGTCACTTCAAGAAAAATTAAAAAATAAAGTACGACGTGAACCGATCGAGATAGCACATGCAATATTCCAGTTTTGGAAACTTCGAAACGATATCCATGCCTCCCACGCCACAACAATCGATAAAACATCACAAAACCAAGCAATAGCCCAAGTGTCATGTGGATGCTTCGTACATTGATCTTTGGCGAGCCTTTTGGAAAAAAATCAATGATCTGAGCACAACCCCAAACCGAGGCAAGCGATACAACAACCAGCCAGTGGAGAAAAATAGTTTTTTGGTCGTATCGTTGAGACATTTTTTGGGACTTGCGAATTTTGGATTGATACTTTGCAGACCAATCCTGCCTCAGAATATTATTGAGTCGTTCTTTTATATTTTTTGTTGTTTCGTTAACTTCCGAAATAACAATCAGAATTGATTGTGATTGATAAACCTGAATATATTCTTAAAAATCGGAAAAATATTTAACTCAACGTACATCGCAATAGCAGGACAACCGATTACAAGCCCAACTGCGCCCTCAGCTCTGTTTTTGCATTAGCAAATTCCGTTTTGTAATCGTTCTTCTGGATCAAGGCAGCTGTAATCAAGCTCCCCGCCGTACGGCCGGCCACAATATCCGAGCGAAAATGTATGCCACCAATGACCCGGTTCTCGGCATATTCGCTTGCGCGATCAAAAATCTCAACTCGTTTCTCTGGAATCATTTCAGCAAGAACAGTAGCCATCAAATAGCCCGCTGTAGCATGCCCAGAAGGATAGGCTCCTGAAGCGGAGAGTTTGACGCAAGGTTTCACCAGATCTGAAAGTTGATGGGGACGAGGACGCTTCCAGTAATCTTTAGCTGGATCGACCACAGCCCCTTCCGACGCCTTAACGCGCTCGAAAAAGGCAGCTAACTTCGGTAGCGCTTCCTTATTGAATTTCGCTTGCATCGACAGCGGCAAGACCTCCCTGAAGCGCCAGATGTCCTCGACCGCGTCGGCAATGGAACGCTCTTCCATCGCTGGCGTGCGGGTCACCTGCAAAGTGAGTACCTCACCCAGTTCCCTCCTGGTCTGGGCCGAATCATTGGCGGGCGGCTGGGGCAACAGATGCACCAAATCTAAATCCTTCGCCGTGATAAATGGATTTTTATTTTCAGCTGCACCGCTGATACCGCATACGAATAAAAGCACCAGAAGACAAAGGCAATTTGATATTTTTTTCACAGTCAGTCCAAATCAAAAGAGTTAAATCAACTTTTCATTTTGAACTTCGATTACTACAACTTTATGAATTGAATCGTTTCAAAAAGATTGCAGACCGATATTTCAGATTGTCACTACGAAGAAATAATCGCTCGGTAGATTCTTTCCCTTTTTAGAAAGATCTACGCAATCATGCCTTCGCTTAAGCCCTTTACCGTCAATATCCTGCACGCTTTATCAGTCCTGTGTGTTTCCTTGCCTTTAGCTTCACAAGCCCAACAAGCCGCCGATCTTGGCGCCGTGAATGCTTCTAATGGAGCGGATAATTCAACAAGCATTCGGTCATGGTTCACTTTGAATCGTTTTCAGTTACGAATTAGTTTCTGACATTAAAACGATGTCTTCGATACCCCAAAGAAAATCCGTCACACCGGCTTCCATCGCGGGCGTGGTCTTGATTGATGAGTGAATCTTTACGAAG
>JANYFL010000026.1 GCA_025362735.1 Betaproteobacteria bacterium
TGCGTTCTCCGCGCCTATGCGTCAGATTTTGAATTAATGAGGAATAGCGCGACTTAGTTGTCCGATTCCGGCGCCGCATCAAAACCATAGCGACGCAACTTGAGGTACAGCCCTTGTCGTGACAACCCGAGCATTTCTGCAGCAGAAGCCCGATTGTCGTGGGTCAGTTCGAGCGCAGCTTCGATGCAGAGCCGCTCGATCAGATCGGTCGATTCACGCACCAGATCTTTCAATGAAACTCGACCCACCAGTTCGGTCAATTGCTCGACCGAACGGGGCAGACGTTTTCCGGCATTGGGATCGGCATTGAGGCGTTGCCCCACATGCCGGATCGTGAAGCCGAGGCATGGGTTGTCCCCTTGCAGAACAGAGACCGCTGAAATTTCAACTTCAGCAATCGAACCATGTTCGCTGCGCAGCGTGGTGGCGTAGAGGCGTACCGAGCCATGCTGACGCAAGTTGGAAATCAAGACATTCAAATCGACACCGGGCCGACCAAGCCAGCGATCCAGCGATTCACCACGTGCCTGATCTTCGCTCGCCACATGGGCCAGATCAATGAAGGCACGATTGGCCACGAGGATGCGTCCATCCGGATCGGTCACTACCATGCCATCGGGCACTCTCTCGACGACCTTGAGCAGCATCGATTTGGCGACCGGGACGACTGCCTGATTCACCTCGGCCGCCAGGGGAGTCATCCTGACCAGATAGAGCGATGAATTGTCTTGTCGCACCAGAGAAGCAGAGACCAGAAATTCCTGTTTGCCTTGATCTGCCAGCCGTGCGTGCACATCTTCTGCGCGACCGACCACGCGGGCACTGACCAGCATCGCTTCAATGGCACTGGTGCTTTCGGCATCGAATCCTTCAGGAAAGGAGCGGCCCACGATGCGCTTCGAAGTATCGCCGAGCAAGCGACCCGCAGCGGGATTCGCCTCGATCACTTTCCCGGTGGGCACATCAACAATCAGCACCGCTTCGGACGACATCTGGAACAGCAGGCGATAACGCGTTTCAAGATGACGCAACTGCCAGTAGTCGCGCTCCATCGACTGCTGCGCGTCAACAAGACGCTGTTGAATGGCGCCAATCGCGCGCAAATCGCGACCGAAGGCCAGGGTGCGACCGGTTGATCCCATGCGCACGGCTGCATAGCTGATGGGAACATCCGCTCCATTGGCGGATGGATGATTAACCTGACGCCATTTGTTGTTACCGCGAACACCGGCGTCTTCCAGCAGGGCCTGGATTTTTGAGCGGCATTCAGAAGTCACGGTATCAGCCCAGGGCTGACCAATCCATTTGCGATAGCCCTCCTGCGCAAGATCATCGTTCCCGAAAGCGAGATCACAAATCACGCCGTCCTTGTCGATGACGAGAGCAACATCGGCTGCAGCTTCGATCAGGGATGCGGCGGTACTCGCATCAAGACCACCGAGCGATTGTTTGGGAGTTTCAAATGGCTTCAATGACAAGCCTCCCTCTGCTTCTTTTTCTAAAACCTCACCCTGACCACGTGTCACGCTCAAATTCAATTCTCCAATATCAAGAAGGCCGCTCTCGTAATGCTGCAATTCTTTCAGCCTGGCTGATCGCTTCTTTGGCGTCTGCGCCAGTTGCATCTGCACCAACCACTTCCACATACTCAGGATGAGCAATGAACAATGGCCCGCCAACCATGACGGCAATTGCTTTATTGCGCGAAGCTTGCCTTATATCCGAGATGACCGATGCCATCGATTCAAGACACGCTTCACAACCCGCAGACAAACCAACTACATCAAACCATTCAGTCCGCAAGATACCCATGACACCCTTGCGCGCTCCCGGCGGCTCGCCCCAGACATCCCATCCGGCACGGCGGAAAAACTCGCCAACCATGAACAAGCCCAAGGTATGTTGCTCACCTGGAACCGGGATCAGCAAGACACGCCGACCATGCAAAGTACATTCTTCGTCATGCGTAAATGCCGAACTCAACTGATGCAAAATTTGCTGCAAGCGCCATAAGCCTACCGTCACTTCCGTAAAGTCGCTCAAATCCGCCAGCCAGAAATCACCGAGTCTCCGCGCCGTAGGTGCCAGCAGATCAAGGTAGATCGTTTCCAGCGCAAAACCTCGCGCTCGCATCGCTTCGATATAACTCGAAGCTACAGCCACCTCCTGATTCAGGATGATGCCTGTAAATTCAACGACTTCTTCCAGTTCCTTCCTCTTCGGATCTGCTGCCTGTACCGCCTAGCCATTCGGCGACATTCGATGCGCAAGCATCAGACGCGGAATGATTTCGTTCTCAATCGTCCGGGACAACCACGTCAGGCGATCCGCTTCTGAGCCGGTCTTCGATCCGTCCCAACGGTGCTCGATCAGTCCCTGCTTTCGCGTGACCCCAGCTCCAGTCCAGCATTCCCGATTTACAGCTACCTGCGTCAAATAATTTTGCGACAACCCAGCCATGGTGCCTCCTCCAAGAGACCAATGATTGAAACCCGAGTAGACGCCTGACTAAGGGTGCACTTGGAACCGGTGCTCAGTACCCTGTCCGAACTATTTTTGCCGCAATTGCTGCTCTCGGAATCTTTTCCTGCTTCCTTATTGCTTCAATTTAACGCCGCCGCCGGATGATTGCACTCCGCGTTCGAAACGTCAAAGCATTCATCACAGATTCATTCAAAATACCAGAAATGTCAACTTTAATTTACGTCTATCTTACTTGACAGTCCAATTGAACAGGTCTAGATTTGGAGACATCCGCAGTCAGTCCAACAATGAGCAGGAGACGGCAACATGCAGGTTGGGCAGTCGAATCAGGTTAGGCGCCAGTCTTTATATACGCCCGAGGAGCGCCTGCGGCGTGATGCCTCTCGATGGACGCTGGTGCAGGGCATCCTGGCTCCGATTCAGTTCCTGGTATTCCTGGTCAGCCTGATTCTTGTGCTGCGATATCTGGCCACCGGAGCGGGGCATGATGCCGCCATCTTCTCTGTCGTCATCAAGACCATAACCCTCTACGCGATCATGATCACGGGCAGCATCTGGGAAAAGGATGTGTTCGGCGTCTATCTTTTTGCCCCAGCGTTTTACTGGGAAGACGTCTTCAGCATGCTGGTTCTTGCGTTGCACACGGCCTATCTGGTCGCACTGGCGACTGGCACCCTTGACGCAAGATCGTTGATGTATCTGGCGCTGGCTGCCTATGCCACCTATGTCATCAATGCCACGCAATTCCTGCTCAAGCTGCGGGCAGCACGACTGGATCAAGCAAGGCTCAATAACATGGGCCCGACACCGGAGATGGCTGCATGAGCCCGGTGATTCCGATTCGCACGACGACTCCCGAAAGCGGCTGCGCGGATGCGCCCGTAATACGCGAGAGAGGTCAGCGTGAAGTGTTCTGCGGCCTGACCGGCATCATCTGGCTGCATCGCAAGATTCAGGATGCTTTTTTTCTGGTCGTGGGCTCACGTACTTGCGCCCATCTGATTCAATCAGCTGCGGGTGTAATGATTTTTGCCGAACCACGCTTCGCCACGGCCATCATCGACGAACGTGATCTGGCCGGTCTGGCTGACGTCAACGTTGAACTGGATCATGTGGTCACGCGCCTGCTGGAGCGTCGGCCCGATATCCGCCTGTTGTTCCTCGTCGGTTCCTGCCCGTCTGAAGTCATCAAGCTCGATCTGTCGCGGGCAGCAGCGCGTCTGTCGGGAAGCTTTTCGCCCAAGGTGCGCGTGCTCAATTATTCGGGTAGCGGCATCGAGACCACGTTCACGCAGGGTGAAGACGCCTGCCTGGCATCGCTGGTACCTTCACTGCCGCAAGAAGACACCAACGCAGAACCATCGCTACTCGTGGTCGGCGCACTGGCCGATGTAGTGGAAGATCAGTTCATGCGACTGTTCACGCAAATGGGTTTGGGCTCCGTGCGCTTTCTGCCACCGCGTCATGCGTCGGCCTTGCCTGCAGTCGGGCCAAACACACGCTTCCTGCTTGCCCAGCCCTTTCTCGCCGATACGGCTAGGGCTCTTGAAGAGCGTGGTGCCACACGCATTGCAGCGCCCTTCCCGCTCGGAGCTGAAGGCACGACACTGTGGTTGCAGGCCGCCGCAAAAACTTTTGGAATTGAACAGCGCTGCTTTGAACAAGTCACGAATGCCGCGCGCGAAAGAGCAATCAGCGCACTCGCGCGTAGCCGTGCCCAGCTGGCGGGCAAGCGCATATTTTTCTTCCCTGATTCACAGCTCGAAGTGCCGCTGGCGCGTTTCCTCTCGCGTGAGCTGGGCATGATTCTCGTGGAAGTGGGAACGCCTTATCTGCATCGTCAGCATCTGGCCGAAGAGCTGGCTTTGCTGCCTGCAGGAACGACTTTATCGGAAGGACAGCACGTCGAAAACCAGCTCGACCGCTGCCGCGCTGCCCAGCCCGACATCGTCGTCTGCGGTCTCGGACTGGCCAATCCGCTGGAGGCAGAAGGCATGACCACCAAGTGGGCCATCGAACTGGTATTCACACCGATCCATGGCTATGACCAGGCCGCTGATCTGGCCGAACTGTTCACGCGGCCCCTGATACGCCGCATGAAGCTGGTTGCCTGAGCGCTATGGAGTCCACGCCGTGCAACTAACCCTCTGGACTTACGAAGGCCCACCGCACGTCGGTGCCATGCGCATTGCCACGGCGATGAAAGACGTGCATTACGTGTTGCACGCGCCGCAGGGGGATACCTACGCCGACCTGCTGTTCACGATGATCGAGCGTTTGCAGAAACGCCCGCCCGTTACTTACACAACCTTCCAGGCGCGTGATCTGGGCGGTGACACCGCCGAGTTATTCAAGAACGCCGCACGCGATGCGTATGAACGCTTCAAGCCACTGGCCATGATGGTCGGTGCTTCCTGCACCGCTGAACTGATCCAGGATGATCCTGCCGGTTTGGCGCGGGCATTGAATCTGCCGATACCAGTCATACCATTGGAGTTGCCTTCATATCAGCGCAAAGAAAACTGGGGTGCATCGGAAACCTTCTATCAGATGGTTCGCAATCTTGCCGGGTCATCGGTACTTCCTCCCGGAGCGACCCGGCCAGTGCGTGCAGAAGGACAGAAGCCGACATGCAATGTGCTTGGTCCGACTGCTCTCGGTTTCCGGCATCGTGACGATGTGCGCGAAATCACCGAGCTACTGGAACAAATCGGCGTTCAGGTAAATGTAGTCGCTCCACTGAGCGCCACACCGGCGGATCTAGCCCGTCTTGGTGAGGCCGATTTCAACGTGGTTCTTTATCCGGAAATTGCATCTCAAGCAGCCAGTTGGCTAACGCGCAACTTCGCGCAGCCCTGCACAAAAATTATTCCGATCGGTGCCAAGGCCACGCACGCATTCATCGACGAAGTCACGACCCTTGCCGGACTGGACAAGGCCGCAACAAAAGCCAATCTGCAATCGCACTCCTCCTGGTATGCGCGCTCCGTGGATTCAACCTACCTGACCAGCAAGCGCGTCTTTGTCTTCGGTGATGCAACCCATGCCGTGGCCGCTGCACGCGTTGCGTCAGAGGAATTTGGTTTCACCGTTGTTGGTATTGGTACCTACAGTCGCGAGTTCGCGCGCGAGGTGCGCGAGGCCGCAAAACTCTATGACGTCGAAGCGCTCATTACGGATGACTATCTCGACGTTGAAGCCCGCGTCGCGGAGTTACAGCCGGAACTCGTTCTCGGCACACAAATGGAGCGACACATCGCCAAGCGCCTCGGCGTCCCTTGCGCCGTAATTTCCGCACCGGTACACGTGCAGGACTTCCCTGCACGTTACTCGCCGCAAATGGGTTTCGAAGGAGCCAGCGTACTCTTCGACACCTGGGTTCATCCATTGATGATGGGACTGGAAGAACATCTACTGACGATGTTCCGTGGTGATTTTGAATTCCATGACGATGCTGCGGCTTCGCATCTAGGTCATAACAGCAGGCCGACCACTTCGCCTGCTTCGGTGGACAAAGTAATCATCGCTGCATCCAGCGAATCAATCGTCACACCAGACATCACACCAATTATCACCAAGCCAGCAAGTCCTGATGCCACCAACACTGTCGCCGCGTGGGCTCAGGATGCAGAAAAAGAGCTGAACAAGATTCCATTTTTCGTACGCGGAAAAGCTCGCCGTAATACTGAACGCTTCGCTCTCGAACGTGGTGTTGCAACGATCACACTGGAGACTCTGTATGACGCCAAAGCGCACTTCGGCCGTTAGCAGTCCCGTGCAGAATGCCGACATCGCGCCCATGCGTGTTGTGATCGTGACCATGGATAGTCATCTTGCCGGTGCAGCCCAACGCGCCCAGCGCGCGCTGACCAAGCTGATGCCGGGGCTGTCCCTCAGTGTGCATGCTGCCGCCGAATGGTCGGACGATCCCAAGGCACTCGCACACTGTTGTGACGACATTGCACAAGGCGACATCGTTATTGCCAGCATGCTGTTCATGGAAGATCACTTTCTGCCGGTATTGCCCGCACTCAAAGCGCGGCGTGATCAATGCGACGCAATGGTTTGCGCAATGTCTGCCGGTGAAGTGATGAAGCTGACACGCATGGGCAAGTTCAGCATGGATGGCAGCATCAGCGGACCGATGGCCTGGCTCAAGCGCCTGCGGCCCAAGGGTAAAGAAGGCAGCGATGGCAAGCCCAGCATCAATACCGGCGCCCAGCAGATGAAAATGCTGCGCAGAATTCCGCAAATTTTGCGTTTCATTCCCGGCACAGCACAGGATGTACGGGCCTACTTCCTGACACTCCAATACTGGCTGGCCGGCTCGGAACAGAACATTTCCAGCATGGTTCATTTTCTGGTGGACCGGTATGCGGATGGTCCGCGCAAACGTCTCCGTGGTGTTGCCAAAACGCATGAACCGGTCGAGTATCCGGAAGTAGGCGTCTATCACCCGAAGATGAAACACGAGAGCGCGGTTGGCTGTATGGCGCGTTCGGTGAATGCACTACCCAAAGTCGCCACGACCGACAAGCGCGGAACGGTCGGCCTGCTGCTGATGCGCTCCTACCTGCTGGCCAATAACGCTGACCACTACAACGGCGTGATCACCGCGATGGAAGCGCGCGGCCTGCGCGTACTTCCAGCCTTCGCCACAGGGCTTGATCAGCGCCCCGCTATCGATGCGCACTTTATTGAAAACGGTCGTCCGATCATCGACGCGCTCGTCTCGTTAACAGGCTTCTCGCTGGTCGGCGGCCCAGCCTATAACGATTCCAAAGCCGCTGAGGATATCCTCGCCCGCCTCGACGTACCCTACCTCGCTGTCACCCCGGTCGAATTCCAGACGCTCGACCAGTGGGGCGGCTCGTCACGCGGTTTGCTGCCGGTCGAAGCGACGATGATGGTTGCCATTCCCGAACTCGACGGAGCGACCGGAGGAATGGTGTTTGGTGGCCGCGGTAGTGCCACGCAGATTGCCTGTACCGGCTGCTCCCATGCCTGCAAATTCGAGAACATTGTCGGTGCGCACGACATGCATAGTTGCATCGAACGCGCCGATATGCTTGCGGCACGCGTCGGCAAGCTCGTTGATCTGCGTCGCTCGCAACGTGCCGAGCGCAAGGTAGCAGCAGTGGTCTTCAACTTCCCACCCAACGCTGGCTCTACGGGTACAGCCGCTTTTCTGTCCGTGTTCGAATCCCTATTCAATACGATGAAAGCGATGCAGCGCGAGGGCTACACCATCACGCTACCCGCCAGTGTGGACGAACTGCGCGAACGCATCATTTACGGTAATGCCGAACGCTACGGCGCGATTGCCAACGTACACACCCGCATCAGTGCCGACGACCATGTACGACGCGAAAAATATCTGGCCGAGATTGAAGCCCAGTGGGGCCCAGCTCCTGGCAAGCAACAAAGTGACGGCAGCAGCCTGTTTGTTCTGGGAGAACGTTTTGGCAACTTATTCGTTGGCATCCAGCCCGCCTTCGGCTATGAAGGTGATCCGATGCGCCTGCTGTTTGAACAGGGCTTTGCACCAACCCATGCGTTCTCGGCGTTCTACCGCTGGCTGCGGGAAGATTTTGACGCCCATGCAGTGCTGCATTTCGGCACACACGGCGCACTCGAATTCATGCCGGGCAAACAGAGTGGCATGTCGGCCCGCTGCTGGCCTGACCGTCTGATTGGTGACCTCCCCAATCTTTATCTTTACGCCTCCAATAATCCTTCGGAAGGCACGATTGCCAAACGCCGTGCTGCAGCCACGCTGATCAGTTATCTCACACCACCCGTTGCTCAGGCCGGTTTGTATAAGGGACTGATCGATTTGAAAGAAGCGTTGGACCGCTATCGCAACCTGGACCCCTCGGCCCAATTTGAACGGAATGAATTGAGCCTGATGATCCAGGCTCAGGCCACTGAACTGGAACTGGCAGCAGCTGAACCAGGCTGGGGCAGTGCCGCGGACACCCACATTGCCAAACTGAATAACGACGTGCTTGAAGTCGAATACTCATTGATCCCTTACGGTCTTCATGTCGTCGGTCAAGCCCCCTCTGAAGCGGAACGAGTCGATCTGCTGCTGTCCTGCGCGGATGCCTCACACGGAAGCAAACCCGAACGCAGCCTGATCGAAGCACTGGTAGCAGGCCGCAGTCCGGATGAGCTTGTCAACGAACATGATCCTGAGGCGCTGACCCTCTTGCGCGAGCTTGCTGCCATCGACCAGTTGATGGCCGAGGATCACGAGATTGATGGCATTCTGCGTGCGCTTGATGGCCGTTTCCTACGGCCCGCACCCGGAGGTGATCTGCTGCGCACACCGGCTATCCTTCCGACTGGACGCAATCTGCACGGCTTTGATCCCTTCCGCATTCCGAGTGCCTATGCGGTCAAGGATGGGACACGTCAGGCGGACCGCTTGCTGCAACGCTACATGGATGATGTCCATGCGTTTCCGGAATCCATAGCGATGGTGCTGTGGGGTACCGACAATCTCAAAAGCGAAGGTAGCCCCATCGCGCAGGTCCTGTCTTTGATGGGAGCCAAACCACGCTTCGACAGTTACGGTCGACTGGCCGGCGCCGAGTTGATGACCCTCGAACAACTCGGTCGGCCACGCGTCGATGTTGTCATCACGCTGTCCGGCATCTTCCGCGATCTGATGCCGCTGCAAATCAAGCTACTCGCCGAAGCGGCATTCCTTGCCGCCAGCGCTGACGAGCCCATTGAGCAGAACTTTATTCGCAAGCATGCGCTGGCGTATCAAGCCGAACATGGTGGCGATCTTGAAACCGCTTCTCTGCGCGTGTTCGGCAATGCCGAAGGAGCTTACGGCTCGAACGTGAACAGCCTGATCGACAACAGCCGCTGGGACGATGAAGACGAACTCGCCGAGACCTATTCGCGCCGCAAAGGCTTTGCCTACGGGCGTTCTGGTCGCCCGGTCAAGCAGGCCGCGCTGCTGCAAAGCGTACTGGCCGGCGTGCAACTGGCTTATCAGAATCTGGATTCGGTCGAACTGGGCGTGACCACCATCGACACCTACTTCGACACGTTGGGCGGCATCAGTCGCGCCATCAAGCGCGCCAAGAAAACGACAGAAGGAGTCGATGCCGAAGTGGCACCGGTTTACATCGGCGATCAGACCATGAGTACTGATGGCGGTGGAACGGTGCGCACTCTGGCCGAACAAGTTGCACTCGAAACGCGCACGCGCATGCTCAATCCAAAATGGTACGAAGGCATGCTCAAGCACGGCTATGAAGGTGTGCGTCAGATCGAAGTGCATGTGACCAATACGATGGGCTGGTCAGCCACAACGGGTCAGGTCCAGCCCTGGGTCTATCAGAAACTCACCGAAACATTTCTGCTCGACCCGGCGATGCGCGAACGTCTGGCGAAGTTAAATCCAACCGCATCGGCACGCGTGGCGAATCGATTGCTCGAAGCATCGGATCGACAGTTCTGGAAGCCAGACGCCACGATGCTGGCTGCTTTACGTCGTGCCGGGGAAGAGTTGGAGGATCGACTGGAAGGTGTATTTGAAGCTCAAGCCGCATAAGTGAATTGATGAATTCGTAGTTCAACAGCATTCAGCAACACCGGAGTCAGCCGCATGAATACGACCACTGTCCCATTCCAGGAAATCAAGCGTCCGCGCATGCTCGACAAATTGCGTCTGGACGGCGAAGGCAGCGTCCAGGTGCAACTCGACCCCAATCTGAAAATCGGCAATGCAAAAGTATTTGCGATCTACGGCAAAGGTGGCATCGGCAAGAGCACCACTTCAAGCAACCTCTCCGCGGCCTTCTCGAAAATGGGCAAGCGCGTCCTGCAAATCGGTTGCGACCCGAAGCACGACTCCACATTCACGCTCACCAAGAAAATGCTTCCGACCGTCATCGACGTACTCGAGTCGGTCGATTTTCACCCGGAAGAATTGCGCGTCGAAGACTTTGTATTCGAGGGCTACAACGGGGTCATGTGCGTGGAAGCTGGCGGTCCGCCCGCAGGCACCGGCTGCGGCGGTTATGTAGTCGGCCAGACGGTCAAGCTATTGAAAGAACATCACCTGCTGGAAGATACTGATGTGGTCATTTTTGACGTGCTCGGCGACGTGGTCTGCGGTGGCTTTGCCGCGCCTTTGCAGCATGCCGACCGCGCACTGATCGTCACCGCAAACGACTTCGATTCAATCTTCGCCATGAACCGTATCGTGCAGGCGATTGGAGCCAAGGCGAAGAACTACAACGTACGGCTCGGTGGCGTGATCGCCAATCGTAGCAAAGACACCGACCAGATCGACAAGTACAACGACCGCATTGGCCTGAAGCTGGCCGCGCACTTCCCTGACCTGGACGTGATCCGGCGCAGCCGCTTGAAAAAATCGACGCTGTTCGAAATGGAATATTCGCCGGAACTGGAAGCGGTGCAAAAGGAATACATGCGTTTGGCGGCATCGTTGTGGGTCGGTACCGAACCGCTCAATGCCATACCAATGAAAGACCGCGATATTTTTGACCTGCTGGGTTTTGACTGAACCGGGATTGAACAGGGAATTCAGGAGTACTTCGCATGACACAGATCAGCTATCAAACCAGACGCAGCCAGATCGAAACCTATTTCGACCGCAATGCCGTGCAGGCTTGGGCAAGGCTCACCTCGGACGCACCGGTGGGTCGCGTGCGCGCCACCGTGCGCGCAGGACGCGACCGCATGCGCTCTACCTTGCTCTCCTGGCTACCGGAGAACATGCATGGCATGCGCTTGCTTGATGCGGGTTGCGGCACCGGCGCAATGGCCGTGGAAGCAGCCCATCGTGGCGCGGCGGTACTCGCCATCGACCTCTCGCCCACACTCGTCAATCTGGCACGGGAACGTCAACCGATTATCCGTAGTGGTGGCTCCATCGACTTTCGTTATGGCGACATGCTTGACCCTGCCCTCGGAGATTTCGATTTTGTGGTCGGCATGGATTCAGTCATTCACTACGAAGCAACCGATGCCGTGCGCGTACTCGCAGGTCTCGCGCAACGCACGCGCGCTGCAATGCTTTTCACTTATGCGCCAAGCAGCCCGGCGCTCGAAATATTTCGAGCAGTCGGCAAGCTGTTTCCACGCGGTGATCGCTCTCCGGCCATTGTCCCGGTTGCCGAGAAAAAAATGCATCGCTTACTGCGCTACGAAACACAGCTCGCAGACTGGAATATCGGCCGTACCCAGCGCATTGCGAGTAGCTTCTATACCTCTCAAGCTCTTGAACTGATCCGCCAATGAACCCGCCCTCCATCAGCACCCTGCCTGGGCGCGTCAATACCAAGCTGGCGCGCACCTGGATCGCCATCGGCCCCGGTCTGCTGCCATTTGCCGATGCGGCCACAGACGAACTGCCACTCGGTCGCTTGTTGCGTCTGTCGCTATTCCAGGTTTCTGTCGGCATGGCCACTGTGTTACTGATTGGAACACTCAATCGCGTGATGATCGTCGAACTGCATGTGGCAGCCTGGCTGGTCGCCGTGATGGTTTCACTGCCGCTGATTTTTGCCCCTTTCCGCGCCCTGATCGGCTTTCGCTCCGACATTCATCTTTCGGCACTGGGCTGGCGACGCGTGCCGTATATCTGGATCGGCACAATGCTGCAATTTGGCGGCCTTGCGATCATGCCCTTCGCGCTGCTGGTTTTGTCCGGCGATGGTCACGGTCCCATCTGGGTGGGACACGCCGGTGCAGCCCTCGCCTTCCTGCTCGTTGGTGCCGGCATGCAGACGGTGCAGACCACTGGTCTGGCACTGGCCACCGATCTGGCGCCGGTCACATCACGTCCGCGCGTGGTTGCACTGATGTTTGTGATGCTGCTGCTCGGTATGGTCATCAGTGGTCTTGCGTTCGGTGTGCTGCTGGCTGATTTCACCCAGATCAAGCTCATTCAAGTCATTCAGGGTGCAGGTCTGCTGACCATGATCCTCAACATCATTGCACTCTGGAAGCAGGAACCACGTGACCCCGAGCGGGCCGCGACGCGCATGGAAAAAGCTGCACCGCAGCCTACTTTCAGCGCCACGTGGGAAATATTCAAGCAACAGCATCAGGCCACGCGTTTCCTGGCCGCAGTCGGGCTCGGCACCGCAGCCTTCAATATGCAGGACATCATTCTCGAACCTTATGGCGGCCAGATCCTGAATCTGAAAGTCGGCGCAACCACAGCCCTGACCGCGTTGCTGGCCGGTGGTGCATTGGCTTCATGCGCCATTTCTGCACGCTTCCTGCAGCGTGGTACTGATCCTTATCGTCTTGCCGCGCTTGGCATTCTTTCCGGTGTCATCGGCTTTGCAGCAGTGATCTTTGCCGCACCGCTGGAGTCGGCCCTGATCTTCCGCATCGGCACACTTTTCATTGGTTTTGGTGGCGGCTTTTTCGCGGTTGGCACGCTGTCTGCCGCGATGGATCTGGAAAGCCGTGACCGTACCGGCCTTGCCCTCGGTGCCTGGGGTGCGGCGCAAGCAACGGCTGCAGGACTGGCGATTGCGCTGGGTGGCGGAATCCGTGATGCGGTCTCCGGTCTCGCCGAAAGCGGCGCGCTTGGTCAAGCCTTGCTCAACCCGGCCACCGGCTACTCGGTCGTGTATCACATTGAAATTGCACTGCTGTTTGCCACTTTGATTGCTATCGGACCACTGGTGCGCAAGTCATCAATTCAACCAGGTGCGAACCCGTCACCCAACTTTGTTTCACCCCGTTTTTTTAGCGAACAGGGTGTTGAAAAACGTAGCGAGCGACTGGGAGACAAGGCGGACAGCGCGCAGAAACCGGAGTGTACGTGGGTGTACACGAGGATTTCGAGCACTGCCCAACGCTGTATCACAGTCGCGCAGTAGTTTTTCAACACCCTGCTAACTTTCTGGAGGTTTCATCATGTCCACCGGCGCCATCACTCAATACATCGACGTTGCCCAGCTTGCCCTTTACGGCTTCTGGATTTTCTTCGCCGGTCTGATTTACTACCTGCGCAGTGAAGACAAGCGCGAAGGCTATCCGCTCGAAACCGATTTCCCGCGTCGTGTGGGTCAGGGCTTCCCGCCTATACCCAAGCCCAAAACTTTTCTGTTGCAGCATGGGGAAACACGTGTGGTTCCCTCCCCTGCGGCGAAGCAAAGCTTGTCTGGTGCCGAACCTGCAGCACAACCCATCGGTGGCTGGCCAGGCGCGCCACTGCAACCGACGGGCAACCCCATGCTCGACTGTGTTGGCCCTGGTTCCTATGCCAATCGTGCTGATGTACCTGATGTCACCGTTGATGGTTTTCCGAAGATCGTGCCGATGCGCGTCGCTACAGATTTCGTGGTCGAATCACGCGACCCCGATCCGCGCGGCATGGAAGTCATCGGAGCCGATGGCGGAGTTGGCGGCGTCGTGCGCGACATCTGGGTGGATCGTTCTGAAACCATCATTCGTTATCTCGAGGTTGAAGTGCTGACGCCCACTGGCCTCAGACGGGTTCTCTTGCCAATGAACTTCAGCCGCATCAATGGTCGGCGTCGGCAAGTGCAGGTCAAGTCGATCCTGGCCGAACATTTCGCCAGCGTTCCGGCCTTGCGCAATCCGGATCAAGTGACCTTCCTTGAAGAAGAACGCATCGTCGCTTACTACGGCAGTGGTCATCTCTACGCCAAGCCTTCACGTCTGGGACCCTGGCTATGAGGCCGCACGACGAACTGCCGGTACGCGGCCTGCCGGAGCCGCTGCCCGCTGATGAACGCCTGCTCTGGCAGGGCGCGCCTGACTGGCGGACGCTGGCGTGCTCGGCCTTCCATGCCAAAAAGCTCGTGGTCTACTTCGGCATTATTTTTCTGCTACGTGCCACGACCATCCTTTCCGGAGGCGGTTCCGTCAGCGCGGCCATGATGGCGGTACTGTGGCTGGTGCCGCTCGCCGTTGCAGCCATCGGCATGCTGGTGCTGATGGCCTGGCTGACTTCCAGAACAACGGTCTACACAATCACTAACAAGCGCGTCATTTTGCATATCGGCGTCGTGCTCGACCTGACCCTCAATCTTCCGTTTGATGGAATCGAACAGGCCGGATTGAAGACTGCGAACAATGGCATGGGCGATATTCCCATTCAGTTGAAAGCGCCGAACAAAATCGCCTATGTGCATCTCTGGCCGCACGCACGGCCCTGGCGCTTTGCGCGACCCGAGCCGATGTTGCGTGCCATTCCTGATGCAGCACAAGTCGGCTCGCTTCTGGCTCACGCCGTGGCGGAGCATGTTGGCGACTCGGTTCACTATGCGCAGAACCTGTTGCAACCAGGCTATACACCGGCGCCGATATCTTCACCGGTAGCGTCACCGATAGCGGCAACGCTACCGGCAACCAAGCACCCGCATCAGCAACCGATGGTCACCGCATCCTGAAGAGGGTTCACCCATGAGCGATTTCGGCAACACTCCTTTCCCGCGTGCACCGCTTTATGGCGCAGCTGTTCTCATGGGCGCAGTCCTGCTCGGCTCGGCCACCGTACGATTAACCGGAATCGGCGCGAGCAAAGTCGAGGACGCGCAGGTGGTGGTGGTGCGCGAGTTTCGCTTCGAGGATCGCGAGGATGGCAGCATCGGCGTGATTGACGCCGCGCAAAACCAGGTCGTGGCCAGCATTGCGCCCGGCACCAATGGCTTTCTGCGCGGAACCTTGCGCGGCCTGGCCAGAGAACGCAAGCGCCAGAGCATCGGCCCGGAACAGCCCTTCCGGCTGGCAGGGCATCGCGATGGCCGACTCACCCTCGACGACCCTGCCACCGGACGGCATATCGCACTGGACTCATTCGGGCCGACCAACAGCGGTGTTTTCGGTCAACTGCTGATGATCAGCGCCAACAGCCCGGGCCCAGTCATCATCGCAGGAAACCAGGATGGTGCCGGACAGCCGTTCTTTGCACGCTGAACATACTTGTCACCCAGCTCCCCAGTTTGTAAAGATCATTCAGAGGAACCGCCCATGAACGCAACGACTCAAGCCCTGCCGGAACAACGGCTGCCCAACGAAGCGACGCGTCAGGCTCAGGCCGATACCCTGCTTAGCCCGCGCTTCTACACCACCGACTTTGACGCGATGGACAAACTTGATGTCAGTTCGATACGGCCTCAATGGGATGCGCTGATGGAAGAGTTCAAGCGCGATGCCAACAGTGAACACTTTCATCGCCCGGCTGACATGAGCGCTGATTTTTCCGGTTTGCCCGAAGGCTTGTATCGCGAGTTCGTCGACTTTCTGATCAGCTCGGTCACTGCTGAATTTTCCGGATGCGTGCTGTATGCCGACATCAAGAAGAACGCCAGGAATCCGGATGTACAGGAACTTTTCGGCTACATGACCCGCGACGAAGCGCGCCATGCCGGCTTCATCAATCAGTGGCTCAAGGATTTCGGCATCGGTGTCGATCTCGGCTTTCTGACGCGTGCCAAGAAGTACACCTTCTTCCGACCCAAGTTCATTTTCTACGCGACCTATCTGTCTGAGAAAATCGGCTATGCACGTTACATCACCATCTTCCGTCAGGTCGAGCGTCATCCCGAGTTGCGCTTTCATCCCATTTTCAAATGGTTCGATGCCTGGTGCAATGACGAGTTTCGTCATGGTGAAGCGTTTGCATTACTGATGCGTGCCAATCCTCAATATCTAAAAGGACTGAACAAGCTCTGGATCCGCTTTTTCGTGCTTGCCGTGTTTGCCACGATGTATGTACGCGACCATACAAGACCGGAACTGCACAACGCACTCGGATTGAAACCGACCGAGTATGACTTCACAGTGTTCCGCATCACCTCGGAAATTTCGCGCCAGATTTTTCCGCTGACGCTGAATCTGGACGATCCGCGTTTTGCTGCGGGTCTTGAGCGCTTGCGCCGTCTGGCCGAAGCCGGTGAAGCCGCCAAGGCTAAAGGCGGCTGGCTGGCTCCGCTCAAACGTGCAGGTCTTGGCGTTGCCGCAGCTGCCGTCTTCGTTCGCCTTTATTTGCTGCCCGCCAAGCCGAACGCCCAACCACAGAATGTGCGGCTCGCACCGACTTGGTAGCAGCGAAGGACTCATCATGACCACTTACGGTCTGCCGGTGCTCTACACTCTTTTTGTCTGGTGGTTCAGCACCGGTGCAATCCTGTATCTGGATCGCCTGCCTGCCCGCACTCATCGCTGGAGCATGCTGGCTACGACCGTTATCCTTGTCCTCTCGCTATACGGTCTGGCGATCAGCAGCAACAGCACGACCATCAGCGCTGCCTATTGCGCCTTCACTTGCGCCGTTCTGGTGTGGGGCTGGCAGGAGATGGCCTTTCTGCGGGGCCTACTGACCGGCCCGCGCTGCATCGCTTGCCCGCGCAACTGCAGCGAGTGGCAGCGCTTTGTTTATGCCACACAGACCATCCTGTATCAGGAACTGGCGCTGATTGTTTTGACGGCGCTGATTGCAGCGTTGACCTGGGGTGGAACAAATCAGGTGGGGCTGTGGACTTTTGTGATTCTCTGGGTGATGCGCCTGAGCGCCAAGCTCAACCTGTTTCTCGGCGCGCGCAATCTCAGCGAAGATTTTCTGCCGGAGAAGTTGCGCTATCTGGAAACTTACTTTACCCGCCGACCGATGAACCTGCTGTTTCCGGTTTCAGTCAGCGCCGCAACCACGGTCGCCGTCATTGGCTGGTTCGAGGTTTTTCTGCACGATGCCAACAGCTTCGAATCGGCAAGTCTCAACTTCCTGTGTACCCTGCTGTCCCTGGCGGTTCTGGAGCACTGGTTCATGGTGTTGCCATTGCCATCATCGGCTTTGTGGAAGTGGAGTTTGAAAAACAGTAGCAAGGATTCTGGCGCCGCGTCGACTGATGCCGATGTCGTTACCAAACTGGTCACATTAAATTCAAGGACGTGATTTCCATTCCAGAATCATTTTCAGACAAGCCGGATCATTGAACGCCGTCCGATAAGCCTCTGCTGCATCGGCAACTGCGCTTCGATGCGTAATCAAAGCATCCAGTGACAACGCCCCCGACCCGATCAGTTGATTGACTTCGACGAGATCGGACTCTTTCCACTCGGCGGCAATACGCAGCCGCGCTTCGCGCATGAAGGCTGGCGCAAATGCAAATGACAAGGGATCGGTATAGAAACCGGCCAGCACAATTTCCCCGGCCGGAGCCAGACGGGGAACCAGTGTATCCAGAATCGCCGAATCTCCGCTGACGTCGTAGATCGCACGATAGTCACGCCGCGTGTCATTTGCAGGGTCGATGACGGTATAGCCGATGGCACCTTGGGAACGTGCCGCATTGCGTTCCCATACTACCGGCGCAGGATGTCCCATCGCTAGAGTCACCCGAGCCAGCAAACGCCCTAAAACGCCATGGCCGATAATCAGATCGGGCGGTGTGGGACGATGCGTAAGAGCAGGTGCTGCGATAGCGTGATAAGCCGTTGCGGCCAGGGCCAACAGAATGCCCTTCTCGCCAAGTTGCTCATTGATGACGGTCGTTCGCAGACCCGCCACCACAAGCTTTGCAGCGGCCCCACCGAATAGTCCACGCACCTCGCCAAAACATCGTGCGCCCGGCACAAATACCTGATCGCCCACTTTTCGAGACGACTTCACACCGGCTTGAACAATGCATCCCACGGACTCATAACCCGGCACCAGCGGATAACCCATACCCGGGAAATGCGGCATGCGTCCAGACCAGAGCAGGCGCTCGGTGCCGGTACTGATCCCGCTCCATTCAATCTCCACGATGACATCTTCATCGCCCGGCGGGGTCAGTACGAGATTGCGCAGAACAAGACGTTCAGGTTCTTCCAGTACGACAGCCATCGTTTCCATATCCACTCCCGTTCAGTTTCGACTATGTTGGTGCGTCAAGGCTTAGGGATTTCAAGGTTTCGAGAACGAGGGCTGCTGCCTCTCCCGGAAATTCTTCATGCAACACATGACCGCCGTCCCATTGCAAAATCTTCGCTCCCGGAAAATACCTGGACATGACTACGCACACAGGCCGTTCAGGTATCCATTCATCTTTCGAACCGAGAACGAAAGTCGTTGCGACATCAAGAGTCGCCGCGCTGGCCATGATGGCCGGAAGATCCGCCGCCGCCATAAATCCCATGGCGCCACGCACATGCGAGGGATCATTGAACAGGGTCGCATAGCGGGCTCGCTGTAGAAGGGAAAGTTTGGAGCGAGTCGAGTCCAGCAGGCGATCCACCATGCGCGTGCGTGCGCCCAGAGTTGCGACGATGTTTGCCACAATGGGTGAGGTTGCCAGCGGCACGATAAACGGCGCGAACAAACGCGTATAGACAGCAGGGGGTCCGACCAGTGACGGATTGAATCCAATCAGAGCCTGCGGACGCCGGGGTGTATTCAATGCCCAGCGCAATCCCAGTGGTGCTCCAGCTGAATGCCCAACCACCAGTACTGGAGATGAAATTTTCAGAGCATCGATCAGGGCATCGAGTTCTGCGGCAATCTGCGGCAAGGTGAGCGATGCAATCTTGGCACCTCGCGTAAAACCATGTCCGGGCAGGTCCGGCGCAACCACGGTTGAGACCTTGGCCAGTTCTGGAATTACCTCAGCCCATGAGTGGGCCGATGCGCCGGTCCCATGCAGAAGAAGAACGACCGGGCCGGTGCCGCTTATCTGTACATGCCATTCAATCTTGCCTATCCGTATCGACTGACTGAACGCGCGGTTCGGCCAGTCATACGGTAATCGGCTTGGATTTTCAGTCATCCCGGCCACGACTCATCATGCGCACGTGCCCCATGTCAGTGGCCCCACAATTGGTCCCACAAAATGAAAATGAGTTAGATGCGGCGCACCTAACTCATTATTTTTTTGGTCGGGGCGAGAGGATTTGAACCTCCGACCACTTGCACCCCATGCAAGTACGCTACCAGGCTGCGCTACGCCCCGAGAAGGCTGCGAATTATAGCAGAGGCTGCCCACGATAACGACCTAAGCCACTCGCAATCAGGCCTTGAGCAAGTCCGCTATATCGGAGAGTTCTTTGCGCAGAAGCTCCGGCGACAAAATCAATCCCAAATCAGAAGAGGCCGTTCCATCTGAAGATTCAGATAAGACATGGGTACCGTTCTGTTCACGCGCATCGAGCTTGTTGCGGGCGCCACTGATGGTAAAGCCCTGTTCGTACAACAGTTCGCGGATTCGGCGAATCAACAAAACTTCATGATGCTGGTAATAGCGCCGATTACCGCGACGCTTGACCGGTTTGAGCTGGGTGAATTCTTGTTCCCAGTAACGCAGCACATGCGGTTTGACACCGCACAGTTCACTCACTTCACCAATGGTGAAATAACGCTTCGCCGGAATTGGCGGCAGAGGTTGAAGGAGTGCTTCGCTCTTGAGCATATGCCGATTGTCACGTAGACCATCAACGCGATGGCTTGGCCGTTGCCTCTTCCACCATGCTCTTCAGTTTCTGGCTTGCATGAAAGGTGACGACTCGACGAGCCGTGATGGGAATGGCCTCGCCCGTCTTTGGGTTACGACCCGGGCGCTGCGGTTTGTCACGCAACTGAAAATTGCCGAAGCCCGAAAGTTTGACGCTATCGCCGCGTTGCAAGGCGTGACGAATTTCTTCAAAAAAGATTTCGACCATATCCTTGGCTTCACGTTTATTCAAGCCAACTTTTTCGAACAGCAGGTCAGCCAGTTCAGCCTTGGTCAACGTGGTGGAATCGGATCCATCGCCAGCTTCGCAATGTGGGTTTGTAGGTGATCTTGAGTCGAGCAAAGCGTTCATAGTTTTATGGATTAATTTGTCTCACAGCTTGACTTAAACACGCAGTGTTGCACCCAGTCTTACACGCAGAGTTTCGATCACCGGCGCCAAAGCCGCTTCAATGGCCTGATCATTCAGCGTCTGTTTAGTATCTTGCAAGAGAAACCGGAAGGCAAGACTTTTTTCATTATCTTTCAACCCCTTACCACGATATTCGTCAAACAGGATCACATTCTGTATGGCATTACCCACAGTCGCACTGGCATCCGTTTGTTGGCGTACTGATGCTATAACGTCGAAGAATCTTTGTACTTCAATGTTTTGTTCAACCACAAACGCCAAGTCACGGGTTACTGCGGGAAATTTTGGAATCTCCTGAACCCGGGGCAATTGACATTGCTGCACAGCAGTCGCATCGACTTCAAACAATACTGGTGCTTGCGGTAGCTCGTACTTCTGCAACCACTGGGGATGCAGTTCGCCGATCCAGCCGATCGCCTTGCCGTCCAGATGAACCTGGGCGCTGCGGCCAGGATGCAAGGCTGGATGAGAAGCCTCCGGCTTGACGAATCGAATATCGAGATCGCCAAACAAATTTTCTACGTCGCTTTTGACGTCGTAATAATCGACAAGGCGAGCTGCTGCGCCCCACTGATCTTCCTCGGCATGGCCATAAGCAATTGCGGCAATCCGCAAAGGCTGCTCCAGACCTTGCACGGACAATTCGCCCTCAACAACAGCGGGATTTTTTTGATAAATCTTGGCGATCTCGAACATGCGGATCCGAGTCGCCTTGTGATTGAGGTTGTAACGCACGTTTGCAACCAGACTACCGATCAAGCTGGAACGCATCACCGCAAGCTGGCTGGCAATTGGATTGAGCAGTTTGACCGGAGAAGCATTCGCAGCAAAATCACGCTCCCACTCTTCTTCGACGAAACTGTAATTCAGCGTTTCCTGATAGTCGCAAGCCGCGAGCCGGTCACGAATGGCATGCAGGCTACGCTGTGTTTCGGGCTGATGCCGTATCGAATACCGAGCCACAGGCAGACTGGCGGGAATATTCTCGAAACCATGGCAACGTGCAACCTCTTCAATCAGGTCTTCTTCGATCTCGATGTCAAAACGGTATGAAGGAGCCACGACCAGGAAGGTATCGCTTTCCTGAGTAAACTGAAAATTCAGGCGCGTGAAAATATCAGCGACTTCTTCAGTAGAAATAGGGATGCCGATCACCTGAACCGCGCGCGCGACCCGCATACGCACTGCTGATTTGGCTTTTGGAATGTTAACGATGTGATCGTCAACAGGACCGACTTTGGTTTGTTGTGTACCGCAGATATCGACGATCAAACGAGTAATCCGCTCAATCCGTTCGGCACTAACGGCATAATCGATGCCACGCTCAAAACGATGTGCGGCATCGGTAGAAAATTTGTAGCGCTTGGCCCGGCCTTGAATGGCGAGCGGCCACCAGAATGCAGCTTCGAGATAAACGTCGGTCGTATCCAATGTCACCGCAGTCGAATCACCACCCATCACACCAGCCAGACTTTCGATTTCCTTTTCGCCCGCGATCACACCGACGTTCTCATCGACTTCAACGATCTTGCCGTTCAACAGCTTCAGCGTTTCTCCCTTGCGGCCCCAGCGCACTTCGATCTCGCCTTCTATCTTGGCGAGATCAAACACATGCGAAGGTTGACCGAGTTCGAGCATGACGTAATTGGATATATCAACCAGAGCGCTAATGCTGCGTTGACCACTGCGTACAAGCCGTTGCTTCATCCATTCCGGCGATTCTGCGCGTGCATTCAAGCCACGAATGATGCGTCCGGTAAAACGGCCGCAAAGGTCGGGCGCCAAAACCTTGACAGTTAGTTTTTCATCGGTGTTGACTGTTACCGGAGTGAACTCAACTTGTTTCAACTCGACGCTGGTCAGCGCGGCGACTTCGCGCGCGACACCTAGTATGGAAAGACAGTCGGCACGGTTCGGGGTGAGCTTGAGCGTGAACAACTGATCGTCGAGGTCAAGCACTTCGCGCACATTGGTACCTAACGGTGCGTCTTCATTCAGAATCAGCAAACCGCCCTGCTCTTCCGAAATGCCCAACTCGCGCGCCGAGCACAGCATGCCTTGGCTTTCCACACCGCGCAATTTACCCAACTTGATTTCGAAGGGCTTGCCATCTTCACTTGGCGGCAATTTGGCGCCGACCAGTGCGCACGGGACCTTGATCCCAGGGGTGACATTGGGTGCGCCACAAACAATATTGAGGATCGTTCCCGTACCGGCATCGACTTTGCAAACATTGAGTCGATCCGCATCGGGATGCTTCGCCACTTCAAGCACCTGTGCAACGACAATGCCGCTAAACGGTGGCGCAGCCGAAGTCACTTCTTCGACTTCGAGTCCGCTCATGGTCAGACGATGCGACAGCTCGGCACTGCTCAGCGGCGGATTGACGAAGCTGCGCAACCAGGATTCAGAAAATTGCATAGGATCGTTTTAGTTGAATTGTTTCAAGAAGCGCAGATCGCCTTCATAAAACAGACGCAGATCGTTGACGCTATAACGCAGCATGGTCAAACGTTCCAGACCACTGCCGAAAGCAAAACCGATATAACGTTCCGGGTCCAGACCATAGTTGCGCACAACCGTTGGATGCACTTGTCCGGAACCGGAAATCTCCAGCCAGCGCCCCTTGTTCGGGCCACTCTCAAACATCATGTCGATCTCGGCTGATGGTTCGGTAAACGGAAAAAAAGACGGGCGGAAACGCACGACCAGATCGTCGGTTTCGAAAAAATGTTTGAGGAATTCTGTATAAACACCTTTGAGATCGGCGAAGGAAATATTCTCGTCGATCCACAAGCCTTCAACCTGATGGAACATCGGCGAATGCGTGGCATCGCTGTCAACCCGATAGGTGCGGCCCGGCAAGATCACCTTGATCGGCGGTTGATGGGTACGCGCATAGCGTACCTGCATCGGACTCGTGTGAGTGCGTAGCAGCAGCGGCTTGCCAGTGCTGTCATGACCTTCCACATAGAAAGTATCCTGCATTGAACGCGCCGGATGATTCTCCGGGCTGTTGAGCGCGGTGAAGTTGTACCAGTCGGTTTCAATCTCCGGGCCATCGGCGACGTCGAAACCCATCGAGCCAAAAATTTCTTCAACCCGTTGCCAGGTGCGCATCACCGGATGAATACCGCCCCGTTTGCGACCACGTCCCGGTAACGTCACATCAATCGCTTCGGCATTGAGCCGTGCATTCATTTGCATGTCGGCCAGCGCCTGGCGACGTGCATTCAAACTTTGTTCGATGTGCTGCTTGGCCACATTGACACGTGGGCCCTCAGTCTTACGCGCCTCCGGGTCCAACTTGCCCAAACCCTTCAGAAGCTCCGTCAACACCCCGGTCTTGCCGAGATAATGTGCCTTCTGATTTTCCAGCGTCGTGGTGTCCTGCGCCTCCGCAAAACGAGTTTGTGCTTCAGCGACCAGATGTTCCAAATCAATCATGAGTGCTTGCCGTTGTTCAATGCGTTTGGTTTGCGGTTAAGAACTTCGAGGTCTTCAATGAAAACGGGGCTTGAATCAAGCCCCGTTTACGATTCAGTCACACGAACCGTGTGGTCGAACAATTAAGCCATTGCTGACTTAACCTGACTCACAATCGCCGCAAATGCTGGCTTGTCCATGACGGCCATATCGGCGAGGACCTTACGATCCAACTCAATCGCAGCTTTTTTCAGACCGGCAATGAAAACGCTATAGGTCATGTCATGCTCACGCACAGCAGCGTTGATACGGGTGATCCACAACGCACGGAACACACGCTTTTTGTTGCGACGGTCGCGATAGGCATATTGCCCAGCGCGCATGACGGCTTCTTTGGCAATCCGGAAGACGGTACTGCGACGGCCGCGATAGCCTTTGGCTTCGTCGAGAACTTTTTTGTGACGGGCACGTGCCGTTACACCACGTTTAACTCGGGACATTTTCTATCCTTTCAAGAATATTCAGATTAAGCGTAAGGCATCATGGCGCGCACACTGTTCATATTACTTTCATGAACGGCGGCGGAACCACGCAACTGGCGCTTGTTCTTGGTGGTCTTCTTGGTCAGGATGTGGCGCTTGAAGGCTTGGCCCCGCTTGACGCTGCCTCCAGCCCGCACCACAAAGCGCTTCGCAGCACTTTTCTTGGTTTTCATCTTCGGCATGACTAACTCCATTTTCGATGCTGACCGGTGATCCCGACGGGATACTTGTTGACCGTAACAGCACTTGTTATTGATGAACCGCCTTGGCAGTTCATCAGCCCAGCTGAATCAAAGTCAGCGGGGATGTTGGTCAGGGCGACGAATCACCCCGTCCATCATTTCTTCTTTTTCGGCGATAACACCATGATCATCTGCCGACCTTCCATCTTGGGAAACTGTTCAACAGTACCAACAGGTTCCAAATCTGCTTTCACCTTCTCCAGCAAGCGCATCCCGATTTCCTGGTGCGCCATCTCGCGACCGCGAAAACGCAAGGTTACTTTGGTCTTGTCGCCCTCTTCCAGAAAACGCGTCAGGTTGCGAACCTTGATGTTGTAATCTCCATCATCGGTACCCGGCCTGAACTTCACTTCCTTGATCTGAATGATTTTCTGCTTGAGCTTGGCTTCATGCGCCTTTTTCTGCTCCGCATACTTGAACTTGCCGTAATCCATCAAGCGCGCCACGGGCGGATCAGCTTGCGGTGCAATTTCAACCAGATCGACTTCCGCTTCTTCCGACATCTTCAAAGCGTCTGCAATGTTGACGACTCCAAGCGGTTCATTATTCACGCCGACCAAGCGTACTTCGGGCGCATTGATTTCACCATTCAGGCGATGCGATTTTTCTGTAGCGATTGCAAGACTCCAAAAAATGAATGAATAACCGCGCAGACTGCATCACCAGAGTGATTCAGTGTCCTTCGGGAAGGGTATTGGTTCGTTCCATGACTTCATGCTGAAGTCGCTCCACGAACTCGGAAACGGGGATGACACCCAGATCCACACCACCACGGGCACGCACGGCCACGGTACCAGCCTGCTTTTCCTTTTCCCCAACAACGAGGATATACGGGACTTTCTGCACGCTGTGTTCGCGAATTTTATACGTGATCTTCTCGTTACGCAAATCCGCATGCACTCTAAAACCTTGTTTTTTCAGCGTTTGTGCTACTTCAGCCACATATTCGGCCTGGGCATCGGAAATATTGCACAAAACCACCTGTACTGGCGCCAACCAGGGCGGCATCGCTCCGACGTGATGCTCAATCAAAATGCCGATAAAGCGCTCCATTGAACCGACAATCGCCCGGTGAAGCATGATCGGCTGCTGACGCGTTGAATTTTCGTCGATATAGGTCGCACTCAGGCGCTCGGGCATCATCGGGTCGAACTGGATCGTGCCGACCTGCCAGGGACGGCCAATCGAATCCTTAAGGTGGTATTCGATTTTCGGGCCATAGAAGGCCCCTTCGCCGGGCAACTCGGTCCAGTTCACGCCCGCAGCCCGCAAAGCGCTACGCAAAGCAGTCTCGGCGCGATCCCATGCTTCGTCAGTGCCGATGCGTTTGTCAGGACGCAATGCAAGCTTGACCGAAATGTCGGTGAAACCAAAGTCCGCGTATACCTGCATCGCCTGCCGGTGGAAGGCCGTGACTTCGGCTTCGACTTGTGCTTCGGTACAAAAAATGTGGCCATCGTCCTGCGTGAACGCACGCACGCGCATGATCCCGTGCAGCGCACCGCTCGGTTCATTGCGATGACAGCCACCGAACTCAGCGTAGCGAATCGGCAGATCGCGATAACTATGCAAGCCCGCGTTATAAATCTGCACGTGGCCCGGACAGTTCATCGGCTTGACTGCGTAGGTGCGCTTCTCCGACTCTGTGAAGAACATGTTCTCCTGGTAGTTATCCCAATGGCCGGATTTCTTCCAGAGACTCACGTCCAGAATCTGCGGGCCACGTACTTCCTGATAACCACTCTGCTCATACACCTTGCGCACGTACTGCTCAACCGCCTGCCAGATCGTCCAGCCCTTGGGATGCCAGAACACCATGCCTGGCGCCTCTTCTTGCTGATGGAACAGATCAAGCAGCTTGCCCAGCTTGCGATGGTCACGCTTTTCCTGCTCTTCCAGCATGTGCAAATAGGCGTCCTGATCTTCCTTTTTTGCCCAGGCTGTGCCGTAGATACGCTGAAGCATTTCATTGTTGCTGTCGCCACGCCAATAGGCACCGGCAACCTTCATCAGTTTGAAGACCTTGAGCTTGCCGGTCGATGGCACATGCGGGCCGCGGCACAAGTCAATGAAATCGCCCTCGCGGTACAGGCCGATGTCCTGATCGGCCGGAATCGACGCAATGATCTCCGCCTTGTATTGCTCACCAATCGACTTGAAAAACGTCACTGCATCGTCGCGCTGCCAAACCTCGCGCGTCACCGGAATATCCTTTTTCGCCAGCTCGCCCATTTTCTTTTCGATGGCGGCCAGATCGTCGGGCGTGAAGGGGCGTTTATAAGCGAAGTCGTAGTAGAAGCCATTCTCGATCACCGGACCGATTGTCACCTGTGCATCGGGATAGAGTTCCTTGACGGCATAGGCCAGCAAATGCGCCGTGGAATGACGAATCAGATCAAGTCCATCTACATCTTTATCCGTGACGATGGATAGGTCGGCATCGCGATCAATCAAATAAGAGGTGTCAACCAGTTTGCCGTCAACCTTCCCGGCCAAGGCCGCTTTGGCCAGTCCGGTGCCAATTGACGCGGCGACGCCCGCGACCGAAACCGGCTGTTCAAAACTGCGAATGGAACCGTCAGGAAGTTTGATATTGGTCATGGTCAGTGGAATCTGAAAAATAAAAAAGCGCGGACGAGCCGCGCTTTTCAATGATCGTAATGGAATAAACCTTGATGGCGCGCGTTTACCGGGTGGAGAGGTGAGTTCGCAGCGTTTTCATCATCACGTTTTCATCCTCAATTTACAAAGTTATTTGCCTGACCAAATGTATTTGGTAGGCGCGAATGGACTCGAACCATCGACCCCCACCATGTCAAGGTGGTGCTCTAACCAGCTGAGCTACGCGCCTAAAAGAGCTCGAATTCTAGCATGAGCCGAAACAGCATTGCACGGGTTCACAAAAATGGGTCATGGTTCACTTTGAATCGTTTTCAGTTACGAATTAGTTTCTGACATTAAAACGATGTCTTCGATACCCCAAAGAAAATCCGTCACACCGGCTTCCATCGCGGGCGTGGTCTTGATTGATGAGTGAATCTTTACGAAG